>JAUSAG010000011.1 GCA_030652995.1 Methylotenera sp. | reverse complement strand
CGACACTGGAAACGGTGCGGGCTTACGTGGATGCACAAGGTACGATGGAGCATGGAAGAAAATCAGAAACTAAAAAACTAAAATCAAAACCGCCCGCTTGACCCACCTCTTGCCTCAAAGCTGGTTCGGAATTCGGCTATGAGGGGGAATGCGCGGGCAAATGTTCAAGTTTAAATAAAACCTCAATGACGTGAGTGAGTACATCATTGAGGTTTTAACATTTGAAAGCTACTGTCAATAAACCGTCACTATTTTGTCATCAATTGTTAATATTGACTGATTAAAGTCTCTCCAACAAAAAGGAGCGATTTTATGATGCGTAAAGATTTAACTTTATCTAACAATACCAAAATAGCAAACCGCGAACACGCACCCCAAAGACGACTGTATGTTAGCCTAGCCCGCACACAAGCAGAAATTGAAGAAGCACAACGCCTGCGCTACAAAGTATTTGCCGAAGAAATGGGCGCACAACTTTCAGGTATCGGCGGACTGGATATTGACGGTTTTGATCAATTTTGTGATCATTTGATTGTGCGTGATAGCGGCACCAATCAAGTGATTGGCACTTATCGAATTTTAACACCAGAAAAAGCCAATGAAGCTGGTGGCTATTACTCTGCGGGGGAGTTTGATTTAAGTAGATTGGCACACATATTCGACCGCACGGTTGAGGTGGGTCGTGCTTGTGTACACCAAAACTACCGCAATGGCGGTACCATCACTATGCTGTGGGCCGGGCTTGCCAAATACATGCAAATTCATCATTACGAATACATGATAGGTTGCGGCAGTGTCAGCATGTCTGACGGTGGGCACGCTGCGGCGAGCTTATACAAAAAACTACAAGATGAGTATTTATCTCCTGTTGAATACCGCGTTTTTGCAAGAAACCCACTGCCTATTCAATCATTACATAATGATCTGCAAGTCGCTTGCCCGCCTTTAATTAAAGGTTATTTACGCCTTGGCGCATATATTTGTGGCGAGCCAGCATGGGATCCCTACTTCAACACCGCAGATATGCTAGTAATGTTGCCGATATCCAGAATCAACCCTAGATACGCGGCACACTTTTTAAAATAAGCACCTCTGCTTTGCGTATGCTGAACTTCATGCGACCTACTCGCATGAAGCTTTACTGACCTTAGATATTAGTTTCTAAGGTAAAATAGTAGCGACCTATCACTCAGCGAAATACCTTGCTAGCACCCAAGTTCATCCCACTTAAAACCAACCACATCACGCGCTACTTTAGGATAAGCCGCATCATCACGCATACCCTATCGGGCTTACTGATTGCGTCAGTGTTATTTCCATTCACTAGCCAAGCGTTTAAAGCTCGGTTAATTAAATGGTGGTGTCGAAAATTACTTGTCGCATTTAACCTGCGTACGGTTAGTTTTGGTCACACCCCTAGTAACGTAACATCGCTATCAAACACCATGTTTGTCGCTAACCACATCTCTTGGTCAGATATTCACGCACTCAACGGTTTGATTCCCTTAAGGTTTATTGCAAAATCAGAAATTAAAAACTGGCCCGTCTTTGGCTATTTAGTCAGCAAAGCCAATACCCTTTTTATTGATCGAAACAAACGCCAAGACGCCAAGCGAACGATTGATATTGCCCAAAAAAGCCTGCAAGCCGGCGACAACCTGTGTTTCTTTCCTGAGGGTACGACCACGGACGGCACAGAAATCAGACCGTTTAAAAGTAGCTTGATTCAAGCCGCTATTCTAGCTGGCGCCACTGTTTGGCCAGTGGCTATTCGCTATCCTAATGCAGACGGCAGCATCAACACTCAGGTTGCTTATGCTGGGGAGACGACACTGGTTGAATCCATGCAACAAATTTTATTGCAGAAACAACCCACCGTAGAGCTACACTTTTTAATGCCAATCTCTCCAGCAGAATATGCGAATATGGATAGAAGAGAACTTACGCTACATATTGAAGGTTTAATCCGCAATAAATTAGACTTGTGATTTATTTTTGCAGTTTCATGGGTTTATCAAGTGCATGTGAATCTACTTGGGTAATTTTTTTACTCTGAATATCCATCGCCGTGAGCTTGCCACCCCACAAACAACCAGTATCGAGCGCATAGAGATTTTCGCGCTGTTGCAAACCCAATGCTGACCAATGCCCAAAAATCACTTGTGTGTGTTGCGTGGCGCGGTTGGGCACGTCAAACCATGGCAGATAGCCATCCGGCACATCTTGCAACTCGCCTTTGAACTTAAACTCCATTTCACCTTGCTCGGTACATACTCTAAGCCGCGTCATGGCGTTGGTAATTAAGCGCAACCGCTCAAATCCCACCAAAGACTCACGCCAGGCGTTAGGCCAGTTACCATACATGTGCGTTAAAAAACTCAAGTAGTTATCATGTTGCAATGCAGCTTCCACCTCTGCGGCGTAGCGTATCGCCTGTTCAGCGGTCCACTGAGGCAATAAACCGGCGTGTACCATTAAACAACCATGTTCTTGATACGCAAGATGCTGGTGGCGCAGCCAATCAAGTAAAATATCACTGTCCGCTGCTGCCAACAGCGCATCCAAAGTGTCGCCTTTATGTGCTGCAACAATACCATTCGCCACCACTAAAGCATGTAAATCATGGTTACCTAGCACTACTTTCAAACTATCCTGATGTTTATAGCACCAGCGCAAGACTTCCAGCGAGCCACTGCCCCGATTGATTAAATCACCTACTAACCATAGCTGATCTGTTTTTGGGTTAAATTGAATGCGCTCAAGCAAAGCTTGAAAAGCATGATAACAACCTTGAATATCACCGATTGCATAAGTAGTCACAAGTTTTCGCCATTTTTAAACAGAGAGGGGGGGTAATCGTCATCGCCAATTAAAAAGCCACTTAAAATTTCAAGTGGCTTTTTAATTAAAGTAGCTTAATGCGTAACAACATGCAGAACTAGTATTTTTTAATTAGAAACCAGCGCCCGCAGCATTTGCCATATATTTCACCGTATCTGCAACTTCAGCATCAGTCAACGCCGGGTTGCCGCCTTTAGCTGGCATCATACGAATACCCTTAGTCGCATTAGTCACCAAGGTAGCATAGCCTTGTTTAATACGTGGCTCCCATTGAGCTTTATCGCCTAGCTTAGGCGCATTCATCAAGCCGGTAGTATGGCACATGGCACAACTTGATTTATATACCTCTTCACCGCCTTTACCAGCAGCTGGCATAGCCTGTTCTGCCACAACGGTAGCAACTACCTCAGCAGGTTTTGTTTCCTCAGCAACTGGTGCCGGCTCAGCTGACTTAGGTGCTGCAAACTTAGCGCCTGCCCCGTTCGCCATGTGCACTACCGCATTGGCTATTTCCCCATCAGTTAACGCCGGGTTACCACCGCGCGCAGGCATCGTGCGAATACCTTCTATCGCATGTTTCACCAAGGTTTCATAACCTTGTGCAATTCTCGGTGCCCATTGCGCCTTATCGCCGAGTTTAGGTGAGTTCATCAAGCCAGCCTCGTGGCACATGGCACAAACACCCTTCACTACTTCCTCGCCGCTTTTTTCTACTTTAGCACCAGCACTCTCTGCTGAGGCAAGCTCAACCACTGCCACTGGCTTAATGTTCTCAATCACTTTAGTCTCAGCCGCCATAGGCGCCACCACGTCAAGCTGATCGCTCACGCCAAAAATTTTACCCACCAGAAAAACGAACAAAGCAATACCAACGATACCTGCAACCGCTGCAAGTAACACTTGCCCAAGTGAGTAGCCTTTCGTGTCATTATCTACATTGCTCATTACAGATCGTTCCCGGAAATTTATTGGTAATCCTGCATTATACCTGCTCTTTAAGCGAAGACAATAAAGACAAATCAGCCATTCAAGTAAAAAGGTTAAAATCTCCGCAGTTTGCTATAATGCTGCACTCACATGCGCCCGTAGCTCAGCTGGATAGAGTGTCGGTTTCCGAAGCCGAAGGTCGTGGGTTCGACTCCCGCCGGGCGCACCATATTTATCAATTAAAGCCAAGATGGTAATCACTAACTTGCCTTTTTTGTGCCTATTTTTTGCCCACCCTGTGCCCAAGATCTTTAACTTAAAGTTTCTTTACTAAAATTTGACCCTTGGTGCTTGTGCCAATCAATTTGATATTCAACTGTGAATAAGCAAATTTCATATAAGCTAGAAGTTATCCTACCCTTTGTGTGTTTTAGCTGTTTTATGCTTAAGCATATTGGTGAACATTCCACGGCCAACGTCGCCAATAGCGCGTGCTAACTCGTGGGTTTTCATCATACCTTTTACGTGCAAATCTTTCACGACGATAACTTGGTTTTCGTTCACCAACCTTGTAGATACTCTGCAAACTCCTCGCTAATCTTTTTAAATCTCAATTTAATACCAAGGCAATTTCCTTGCGCTTGGCAGTGATTTTATTTAAATTAGACTCTGTTAGCTGTCAACAAAATGACTTAATTATGTGATATTAATGGTAATCCTCCCTTGCTAAACTGAAAAAAGTGTCCGCTATGCACCTAAAATGTACATTGCTCGCCATACTCCTGCTGATGTCTGGGAATGGTGTAGCTCATGAGTCGCAAACTTGCGCCACAACAATCAGCGAGTTGAGAGTTATGCTTAGCGATCAGACCTTTCCTCTAATATGGGAAGAAACCACGATGGATGATGAGAACCCCTTAGTGGTATCAATACTAGAAAACAATGGCAATCTTGTTCTTGAATTCACCAAAACCAGAGAAGGTCTTTGGGCAGAGAGTGCTGGTATCATTTGTAAAGCAGGCACTAATCTTGAAGCTCGTTTTACTAGAGAGCAGATTCGCTTAGGTCCAGCAGCCAATTGGGTTTTGCGCTATGCATTAGGAAAAGGCGGAAAATTCCTGCTGATGAAACTTGGTGCAAAACAGTTACGTATAGCGACAAACGGCTGGAGCGGGAATTTTTCACCTTCAGCAAAATAAGCTCATACAACCCGAATCCAATATTTTCTTGGGCTCAAATGCATTATTTAAAAATTGACTATTTTAGTAATTACTGAATCCAAGAACACTCTCCACAATATCTGTGGATAACTCTGTGTTTATCAGTGAAATAAAAACGTAACCTATGGATTTATATAGGTTTATTAAAACAGTATAAACTTTAATCTTATATATAAAATATAATAAAATCAATAAGTTAAAAATAACTATTGATTTATATGGGTTTTTTATCATACATCAAGCAATGCTTTAGCTAATGTGCATAAATCACCTAATTTTCTGCATAACTTTACTTACAATGTATCTAAAATATCAATTACTTACAAACCATTTACTTGTCTGAACCATTTTTAAACTGGCTTCACTATGCCGAGTCCCGAGATCTGCGCTCATAAAATAAGCTATTGCCCGCAATATTTTTAGCCTCTTTTTTTGCGACGGTCATCGCCGCGGCAACCTCATGATGACTCGCAAATAGTTCTGGATCTATTCTCACCGCACCAATAGATAAACTACTATATGGATAAAATATTTTATTACCTCGTCTGTCTTCACATTCAATACCAGCTATTTCATGATTATCTTTATCATAAAAGTCTGGCATAACTTGCTCCAGATGCTGAAGCACATGGTTGCAGCGCTCCTCCCAGTCTTCACTCTGAAATATTAAAATAAAATCATCACCACCAACATGTCCAACAAAATCAAGGTCAATTCTCACGGACTTTGTTAAAGTTTCACCCACCAATTGAATCAACTGATCACCACGCCTAAAGCCATAATAATCATTAAATGGCTTAAAGTTATCCAAGTCACAATAACATGCCCAAAAAGTAATACCACTTTCAAGTAAACGATCTATGTGCTCATTGATTGGTACGTTACCAGGTAATAATGTCAATGGGTTAGCGTACCGTGCAGCGCTAATCTGCATTTCCGTAATTTCCCGCAATAATGCGTGACCACTACCTAAACCTAGATACTTACCACTTTCAGTGATAATAAATCCATTGGTTAAATGATGAGGCTCCATTTGCGTTATCAAATCACTCAACTCATGAAAGGTAATAGTCCCCTCAACAATCAAAGGTCTTTCATCCATAAAATCAGTGCATGAATCTTTTCCATACAACTCTTTTCTGAATGGTCGGGCAAAGCTATCTATCATATTAGATCGGCTAATAAGGCCGATAGGTGTTTTATCTTTAACCACAGGGATAGAGAACAGCTTGGGATTACTTTCAAATAATACAAAAACCTCATCATTACTCGTCATAGCATCTACAAATGGCGCATTGACCAATAGTCTTCTGATGTTTCCTTGCCTCTGAGCTCCTAATGCATTGGGGAACACACTAATCATCTTGCTTTTAAAAAGATGTTTCTTGTTTTCTTGAATTTCATGAATAGGTTCTGGTTGTGGACGACCCAACAAATAACCCTGACAAAATGCAATGTTTAAGTCTTTTACAATTGCTAGCTCCGCTTCCGTTTCTACACCTTCGGCTATCACCTTGGTACCGGAATTTTCAGCTATTTTTTGAATGGACTTTACAAACTGTAATTTTATGGGATTTGAATTAATGCTTCTAATAAAATACTTATCAATTTTAACGTACTCTGGATGCAATTCAGACCAAAGTCTTAAGCTAGAAAAACCCTCACCTAAATCGTCTATCGCAATTTGAAAGCCAACATTTCGATAGCTATCAATGATGTTATAAAGCTTTGAATAATCAAAAGTTGGAGAGCTCTCCGTCAACTCCAGCACTATATCTTTCGGGCTCAAGCCAAGAGACTCAATATAACCTAAAGATATCACTCGATTGTGATCAAACTGAAGTAAACATTCAGGGCTAACATTCACAAATATTTTATTAGCACGCGAGTATTTAACAAATGACTCTAATCCAATTTGCAAACTTAATAGCTCTAAATCACAGACCCTGTTCTTCTCATTGGCCTCATTAAATAGATCAAACGGCGTATGTAAACTAGTATTCTCCGGACCTCTTATAAGCCCTTCATGACCATGAACTGCTCCATTACTGAGATTGATAATTGGTTGAAAAACACTGCTAAGCATTCTTTGACTGATAATCTCATTTAGATTATTTAAAGAACTTCTGTCATTTGTAAAAATCTCAGTCTGTCCAAGTAATTTCATGTCATTTATCCAAATATGCGTCTTGTAAACAATCTTAAATTAAATGTACTTGAAAACAAGAATATACAATCGACAATATGCTAAGTTTATGACAGTCTGATTACAAATCATATAACTTATGCTTACGGCTTAGCTAATCCAAATTCATGGGTAGATAAAAACCACCATGCCAGCATATGCGTCATAATCAACATAAGACTAAGGTTGACTTTGAAATTTTAAATACAATATTTCGTGAAGGAATTTCAAGAGATACTAGATTTTTTTAATGAAGTTTAATATGGCGGTTAAATAAGACTAAAGGTCAAAGTCAAATGCCATAGTGGGAATAACAATAATAAAAGCTGTCACCTTGAATCAACCTAAACTTAAGGTAAAGACTGGCTGAACAGTAAAGAGTGCTTAATTTGTCTTTAACGGTTCAACCAGCTTTGTTTCACAATTTACAATGACTTACGACGACGTACTGTAAAACCTAGCAAACCAAGTCCAACCAACAACATGGCATAAGTTTCTGGCTCAGGTACTGGAGCCAAACTATACAGACTGGTGGTATTAGACACTTCGTTTGCTACTGCAAGGTAGTGCATGCCGCCCATTGTGAAGCCTTTTAACCCCTCTGGTGCAAGATCACCATCAGAAACAATCATATCGATAAAGCTTACATTAGTAGGATTAGTCACATCGAATATTCCGACGGCCGACTTAGTTGTACGTTCAAGACCTATGAATGCATAAGTCCGATCACCAATCACCATGAGCTCAACACCTTCAGGCTCGACACCCTTATCATCACTTCGAGCGTCATCATAAATACCCAACTCAATGGCTTTAGCATCTAACAAGCTGCCACTATCATATACAATGTTTCCAGCTTCGTCGCGAATAGAGAACGAACGAGCACCAAAAGTAACTAAGTTACCGGGCACGGAATCTGTTGAAGAAATATTTAAGCGCCTAAGGTCAGTAGGAGTGCCACTCAAAGACGATGCTCGAACCTTGTCGCCATCATCTTCGCGTGTGTCACCCTCGTTTGCCATCACAATAAATGTTTGACCATTTGACTCGTATGCACCTATCGCATCCGGCTGATACAAACCGACAACAGAACTTGGGCGAAGTATTGTCTTAGTAGGTCCTGATGAACCAGATATGTAGTCACGGTCGTTAGGGTCGATATAATTGCCTGATGCACTAAAGTCTTTAGCGCCCAAACCAATCACACTTGAAAAAGTGTTAGTAGTCAGGTCGAGCACGGCCATTGCATTTGCTTCTTGCAAAGAAACGTAAGCCTTAGTACCAGCTGCATTCACTGCAATATATTCCGGCTCAAAATCCATACCCGTGTTAGTACGAAGATAACTGCCTGTTTGAGCAACACCTGCAAAACCTACCGTAGCATCTACTGTACGTGTGCTCATGTTAATAATGCTGACGCTACCTACCGGATCAAGTATAGGATTATCATATACCGTAGGTGTTCCCTCGTTCGCAACCAACAGTTTGCTACCATCTTTAGTAAATGTGATCATGTCAGGCAATGAACCTACAGTCACAGAATTAACACCTGAACTAAGCGTTCTGGTAGTTGTATCAAAAAATTTGATAGTGCCAGCATCTGTACGCGTAGTTGATTCCATCGCAAAAGCTGCAATACCGTTATAAATTGCAACACTATTAATACTGCCGAAAGCGGTTGTATCAATGTGTTGAACCAAACTACCTGTAGATGCATTTAATACATCAACGCCCGAAACACCAGCTACCCATAATGAGTTTGTAGCGCTGTCAAACGCTGCAATCTCAGCCGCATATCCGGTTACACCTGTTAAAGCATGGCTGTAAGTCCATTGCTTTGTTAGGCTGGAAAATGTTGTATCTGCTGATGCGACTGCTGGTAAAAATAGTCCTGAAATTAATACTGCTATCAAGGTGATTTTCATTAAGATATCCTCAAAGTTTAGAAATTAATTTAGAGGCATCTAACCCCTATCTAATTGAGTACATCGTAATCTAGCTCCATTACACCATAAATATAATGGCCGCAGAGTGCATAGTCCGAATAGACTATTTTCGTCGCCGTCTTAGAAAAATAAATCCAGTTGCAAGCATCACGCCAACAACATCAGCAAACCAATCATCAACGCCAGCAAAACGGCCTGGCAAAAAAATCTGGTGAAACTCATCCAGCATTCCAATCAGCAAAGCCAAAATAGAAGTGGTAACGATACTAAAATTAAATCCAGCAAATAAAAAAATAGTAAGACAGAAAAAAAAGACGATGTGTGCTAACTTGTCCCAAGGCGTAACAAACAACGAACCCGCACCACTTTGAGATCCTCCAATAAATAACAACCCTATTAGAAAAATCGTTACAAAAGTAGGCAATCGTCTTTTTATCAATCGATTAGATATACTCATATTGGGCCTGTTCCCATTGCCTTTCTATAAACGCAAATAGTTTCGCCAGCTATTTTTTTCCAGTCATACTTGCTAGATACCCAATGACGACTTGCTTCCCTTAATCTAGTTTCAGGAGGCGTTAGCGCGAACTTACTCAAATGCATTGCTAAATCCTTAACGCTGCCTAGCCTGAAATAACAATCTTCAGGTAACCCGACCTCCAAATTAGCGGGAATATCACTGGCAATAACAGGTAAACCAAAACTCAAAGCTTCTAACATAGCAATCGGCAGGCCCTCATGTGAAGATGGAAGCACAAACAGCCCTGCATGCGCATAAAGCTCTTGCAAAGCTAAACCTTTTTGAAAACCAGTCATTACGGTACCTGTGTCAGACGCTCGCCTCTTTACCTCAAGCTGATAGGCATCTTCGTGATCCGCACCGCCTACAAGCACCAGCTTCCAGCCCCGTAAGTTAGCTAACTTAAAAGCGCCGATCAGATCAAGATGACGCTTCTCTATGACCAAACGACTCACCAATAACACGTATCGACATCGTTCTAAACCAAACTGCCTTAACACCCCCATAGACTCAGGAATATTTGGAAGAATTACACCATTAGGAATCAACGCAGATTCCACCCCATGTTTGGTAACCACTAAATTAGCAATTACCTTTGAAATTACTATGCGTTCGTTTGAATATCGCATCCCCCAGCGCTCGCCAAGTTGAAGAACAAACCTTGCAAATCGCCCCCATTTTTGCCGATCGTAATCTGGGCCATGGTGCGTCACTACCACGCGTAAACCAAGCAAACGTGCAAAAACTGTAACAATAGCAGGGCCAATAGCCTGAATATGCAAAACATCAGGGCGATTAATCGCGGCGTATAGCACACCAATAAAACTATGAACAATAGCTTCTAACCCTTTAGATTTTGGCGCCCATAATGAAACAAATCTAACCCCTTTCCACATTGTGCCAACATCAGCAGGCTGATAAGGGGATCGAGTCAACACCGTCACTTCACAGCCTAAGTCGACCAACAATGGGCATAAATTTTCAGCATGCTTTTCAACGCCACCTTGCACATCTGGAAAGCCACGCAAGCCCAGCATCATGACGTGGATTGGGCGTTTCATTTTTGCTCTTCCTTGGAAAAAACACCCAGAACATTACGCGCCAATTTTTCCCAGCTGTATTCGGACTCAAGCAGTGCACGACCTTTTTTACCCATCGCCGACGCCAAGTCAGGATTAGCCAGCAAATGTAAAATTTTATCCGTCATCTCAGAAAAGTTATTAGGGGCAGCCAAAACACCAGTTACACCCTCGATGACCAATCCTCTATAAAATAAAAACTCCCAAACCACGGCGGGCAATTCCATCGCCATTGCCTCTAGGCAGGTTCCAGGCAAGCCTTCATAGTAAGAAGTCGAGACATAAACGCGACTATGATTGTAGTAACCCATCATTTCAGAAAATGGCACTTTCCCTGTTAACAACACGTTCTTGCTATACGAGGCCAAAACATTATTTACCCAAACATCGTCATCGCCATAACCAACAATAGCAATCCTAATATCAGGTTTTTTTGCAATCAACTGACGGCACACTTCTACCATTGGCCGACTACCCTTGCGAAATTCGATACGCCCACAGAACAACACATCAATGTCTTTTTCAATTGTGGCATCTGGCGTGAATAATTCCACATCTGCCCCATTGGGGATAACCGATACCGACCCTTTGAATCCATAAGCCAACACTTCTTGCTTACCTTGTTCAGTCAAGGTAATCACCTTACGGGTCAAGGCAAAAATTCGCCTCTCCATCCATGACTTGATCGCCAGAGAAGCATTACTCCACTGACTCTTAAAATGTCGTGTTTCATAAAAACGACCAGACATACCTAAATACGTGGTGTGCGCGGTAAGCACTACTGGAATTTGGCGAGGCAGAAACAATCCTGGAATCAAGGGTGGAAAATGTAAATTAACCCACTGAATAGTGCCTTCAGCATGCATTTTAATTAACAGCTTGCGTGCCTTAAGCCCCCAAGTAACAAGATTAAACCTGCTAGAACTAAATGATATATGAATGATTTTTACACCAGCATAGCTACGCGATTCACGATGTTCATCACCAGTAATTAAATAAATTGGTGGGTGGTCAGATGGCAGATTTGATAAAAACGAATCAAGGTAACGAGCTATGCCACCAACACCGTAAAACTGAGGGTAAACAATTGCAATCATTTAAGTGACCCGAATAAGCTATTAAGCTCACCTATTAGGCGATTCCATGTATATCCTCTAATAATTTTATCCCTAGCGTTTATTTGCATTTCATCCATACTCTCTGCATCACCTAATATATTACAAACGGCCTCAGCAAGAATCTCAGCATTATCAGGTTCAACAAGAACACCAGTTTGACCGTTGACCATCACTTCAGGCACCCCGCCAACCGCCGTACTCAGCAAACAAGTTCCAGATGCCATTGCCTCTAGTACAACCAAAGGGCATGGGTCTTGCCATACAGACGGAAGTACAATCATATCTACTATAGAGTACAAATATTTCAATTTGTCGTGCGGTAAATATCCAGTAAAAACAATCGCATTACTTACAGGCTCTGCCAGATCAACTAGTTGCTGTTCATAAGCTGTTTTAGCTGCGCCCCCAAAAAATGACGACCCAGTGATAATCAAGCGGACATCCGGCATTCTGCGATGAATTTCACTAAACGCTTTAATCAGTACATGTACACCTTTAACAGAAGTTAATCTCCCGACATAAAGCAAATATTGCTTACCAGACTCCAACTGAATTACGTCTCTAAGTTGATGTTCAGCCTCATCTCCATATGGCTTGAATACATCGGGGTCAGTTGCATTAAATACTACGCAAAATTTATCAACATATTCAGGAAAATGTGAAACTGCCTGACGGCGAATGTAATCGCTCACGCAAATGACACGGTCTACTTTTGCTAATGCCCGACGGTAAAATGGACGAAACAGGAGCATGGAGAGATGGTCGTTGTGCATGTGCAGCACTATCTTCTGCCCCGGACGCTTGCAAAGAAACAAAAGGATGTTAGGCTCGTTATGCAGATAAACCACATCAAAATCCTGCACAGCATTTGCTAAACGCATACCGTATGAATACACATTCTGGATTTTAGCTAGATAACGCAGTGGATTTTTCCAAGTGATGCGCTCTTTAATTCGATAAAAAAAACGTTCTATTGGAGTCCATGGAATACCGATATATTCAATACCATTGCAACCTGCAACACCTGCTGGGCGTGAAACTACTGCCAACCTACGGCCAGAAACTACCATTCGTCGACTAGCTTCATCCACCCAGTGCTCTACGGCACCACCCTGAACGGGTGGCACTGGTAGTAACTCAGGCACTACGATTGCAATAGAATCCACTACTACTCCAAGCTGGTAATTTCAAAGTAAGTCGTCGGCCCATGTGAAAGCTTGGCCGTATCGAGCACAAAACTGATGCTATCAGCATCATGTGTCAACGAGATTACATCACCACGCTTTCCACGCAATGTATTGGAAAACACCTTCAGCTTTGCTGCGTTCTGATTTTTGAGCTTGAGCTTTATTTTTACCGTCTTAATCAATACCGGTTTTTTACCTAAATCCAGCAATGTAGTTTCGGCAGCGTCAGCAAAGCGCATACCGCTATTACGAGCATCAGTTGCCAATATCACTAACATGTGCTTACTGGCTTGCAATGGTTGGCCATCCATAGAAGATACCGAAACCAGTGCAGGGCCATCCGCTTGCTCCACGGTGAAATTGTCTAGCACGATAGATTCTGGCGAGTCGAATACAACAGCCTCGGTATTGGGAGTAATTACAGTAAGTCGTCTACGTTGGCTATCCATAACCACCTGCCCAGTATCAGTCTGGTAAACACCTTCTTTTGGATCAGTAATATTCTCTTTGCCAAGAAATCCGTTTTTTCTCAATGAATCTACGCGGCCAGCCCATTTATCATTCACAACAAAGTTAATCTTGCTAACCTTAGAGCCAAAATTACCTGCGTATGCACGAGCCATACCATCCACCTTGGCTACAGCAGTCTGCCCAGCATCATTTTTAACCGATAGTTTCCCCAATAAAGTAATGTTAGTGTCATCTGGCGTAACCTGAGCGTGGTATTTATTCTCTGAACGACCTTGCCAATCTAAACCAACCCCAGTCAGAAGTGATAACCGTGAAATGTCACCTGGAATATTTCCCAAATGCGCATTATCTTTAAATACAAATTTAGGCATTACTTTAATGCCAACCAAATTTCGTGCAGGCGCAACATCACCACGCACATACAACAGCGCTGCTAGTGTTTCTCCAGCGCGTACCACAGGGTCCAGCCCCACATTAAAAGGACCAACAATATCCTTATGAGGCTTTCCACTTTCATAACTTAATTTAATCGCATGAGCATGCTGGCTGATAACATCCCAACCCTGAAATGCCGCATAAGCAGGAAAAGCCAGCCCATTTTCACGCCTGTATTTATTCCAAAAAATTTGACCAAACTCAGAAACGCTAAACGCCTTGCCTATATGTTTACCTACAGCCAGCTCTCTAATATACGCTGCGCCACCAGTCAACAAACTATCCTGACGCATCACTGAACCGGTCTGTGTATCATTGGTTGGCTCAGAAAAATAATTATGCATATCCACCCAGTCAAATTTACCGCGTGAAACATGCGCAGCCGGCGACAACCAATTGTTATAAGCTGTAATCATGCCTTGGTAACCCAACCGCCTTAAGTACTGAGTCATCCAGTCTGCCGTTTTATTTTCAAGATCAACAAAAAACTGTTGGGTATCAGCCATGCGTATACCAACCGATGCGTCAGGCTTAGGAAATAAAACTGATGAGTTTTCTAAAGACTCACTTGAAGATAACTCGCCTTTCCACGCTTTTGACAAAGCCGCAGTAGTGCCGTAATTCTTCTTTAGCCAATCAGCAAACTGAGGGCGCAAAGCATCAATTACCCCATTACGATTTGTAAAAGCTAAGCCACCTTCATTTACTAAAATTATGCCTGCTAGAGCAGGGTCATTAAGTGTGGAAGTTCCAGTATACGGATTGATGGTTACGAACAGCTTATCCATCAACTTTTTCCAGTGACCCTGTTGATCAATATCGTAATAAACACCTTGCTTGGCTTTACGCTGGTTAATCCAGCGCTCCTTAATATTGCCATATGCGGCATTGCCAGAACTTAAACCATTCAGCATATAGTAGATACCTTCACGCTTGAGGGCGAATAACAGATAATGTAGCCGATCTAGCTGTTCTGGATTAAAGTCAAAATCGGCTGCTCGCCCGTGCATAAGGGTGTCTTCGATAAAATCCAGTCGTGCCATATTGTAGCCATGCATACGAAACTGACGCGCATAAAGATCAGCCATAGCATGATCGGGAAAGCCTCCAGTAGATATTGAAAACCCTAATGAACCCATCAGAAACCGTATGTTTTTCTGCGGGTTATCTTGCGTTGAAAAATGTCCCAGTTGATTGACAATTAACCTTGATTTGATGGGCTGCGGCGAGGAGCTTAAGGTGGAAAAATCCAGCACACTGCCAGGCTCTATCAAAAGTGATATATCCTTGATAGGCAACCAAACATCTCCTGCCTGCACCATTGCTGGCAGAAGTAAAAAAATACAGATACTTTTAAACAAGTGTTTCATCTAACGATTTCCTGCAACCGCAATATCTCGTAAATAAACCAGCGATGCAGGAATAAGAGCCAAACTGCACAGAAAAAAAGCCCCTACTCGACTAAAACGGTTAGGGTTTAAACAAGACCAATCACGCAAATGGAGACTATAACGAACATACAAAACCGACCATTTCGCGAATGTTTTAGGGTCGTTAAGAAAATAATCAAAATCACGATTGAGAATTTGCAAAAAATAGTTTTTTACCAACGCCTTTTTACGAGGTTCAGCTTTCGTAACCTGATTACCCGAGTCTTGATAAAAAATCCTCAACGGCTCGTTGATGCAACGAATTTTGTACTTTCTAGCGATGTCATCCCAAATTAGATTTTCTGGGATAAATCGAACAGCTTCATCTTCTGGAAACGGATACGCTTTTAGTATTTTAGTGCGATGAAACCCCCATGTTTCACCTCGCGCCTTGTATTTAAACCTCAAGTCTAGTGAGTTGGTGTCTAACGGGCATATGCTAAATGGTTGACCACAAATATTGCCATCTTCATACTGGCATAATGTTACTACGCCTGTGAACTGGCCTCTTTCATGCTCAGGGATATCCATCCACCACTTCAACATAGACTCAAGTGAGTTAGATAAAAATCCATCATCTGAATCAATGACCAGAAATAGCTCGCCTCTAGCCATTGCCACAGCACGGTTAAACGCAACGTGCTTGCCGCTATTGGGTTGATATTGATAAATAATCTTAAAATCAACCTCGTGTTGCCAGCATTTTATTATTTCAGCGGTGTTATCACTGGACCCATCATCAATCACGACCCACTCAAAGTCTCGAAAAGTCTGTGACTTTAGGCTTTTAAAAACACGATCAATCGTATGTGCACGATTATAAGTAGGTGTAAATACTGTAAATATTGGAGACTGATTAAGCACGATATTTCAACCCCCTGCTTGAAACTAATGAAGCGTACTTAGTGGCAACAGCAGCAGCAAGTCTGTCATAAGTTCTATTTTTAATAACATAACGCTGGCCATTTTCACCCATTGATCTACGTAGATTCTCATCAGCGAGCAAATTCACAAGAGATTCAGAAAAAGCTAGTGGCTCCAGTTTTACACATACACCAGCACCACTCTCGCTCACCACCTGAAACTGATCTGGATTGTCATTCACGAGCACAGGTAATCCCAGTGCCATGTATTCAACTGCCTTTGTGGGTGAGCCCATATCAAGCAGATAACCTCTAGGTATGGGAGACAGGCCAACTTCAGCTGACCTTACATATTGCCAAGCCACAGTCGCATCCAACCAACCAGTCCAGTAAACTAAATCTGAGACACCTAAGCGATCTGCTTCATTTTTAAGCCATTCACGGTGCTGTCTGTCTGTCGTATCGCCAACTAGCACCAGCAGGATGTCAGGCACAGTTTTTCTAACATGTACCAGCATATGTAACAGCACATCAATTTGGCGAATAGGATCCAACGTACCGAGATACACCACAACTTTTCGACCGACCAGTTGTGCGTCAATGCTAGGTTGAATACTCTCTGGTCTAGCAATTTCAGTATCCACACCCATCGGTACCGGCGTCATCTTGTACATAGGTATCCCATAACTCGCTATGTCTTTTTGCATTTGTCGGCTTTGAACGAATATATGATCCGCTCTTGGAAAAACAATACGATAAAGCACCCACTTACCAAACATCCCTTGAATCAGAGGAAACCAAAAACGCATACCACCTCTTATCCCTCTTGACCTCGCACGATCAATCTGGCCTTCTGACTGAGGGTAAGAAAGCCAGTAAAAAAAAGGTATCCCTTTCAGCTTTGCAACACACAATGCCACAAGCGCAATAAAAGACATGTCCCTCACTTGAATGGCATCATATTTGTTAGCATCTATAGTGATTAAATTCCGCAGACTATGCATTAGCTTAACTAGATACTGTCCTGCCCTGCCGGATGGCACATTGCATACTATTGCTTCTCCACCAGGCCATGATATGTTTGTTTCAGGATTTGCCGATTGCTCCTTTTCTGTCACTAAATCTGATGTAACTCCATATCTAGGTAGGTATTTCCCAAACAAAGCTATAAGGTCAGGTCTGAAGGTCGGCCACTGCTCTGCCGTAAAAAACAAAATGTGCAGTCTGTTTCTTTTCTCTTGCGTCATGAGATTGCAGCCTTACTACTTCTAAAATGTACTCTGTATAGATAGGCTAGATAGCCCAATACAAACGAATAGATAATTTCTAGTGCAATAAGATTTACAATATCTTGCGAGTAGATAATTAGCACTAGAAAAAGTGAGATTGCCGCTTGTATTGCCAGTGCATCAGCCTTAACTGAAACATCATTGCTTTCCTTAAACAACTTACCTGCAACTTTCCACGCACTAATAAAAACGGCTGTAAATAATATAAGTCCTATTAAACCTAAATCCCATAACAATGTTGATGCAGCGGTTAGATCAATACCATAGCGCGGATATTTCATACCAATATGGCCAGATATTTGCCCTAAAAAGGCGCTTCCTAACCCATTACCAAAGAAAAAATTCATGGGATCATGCATGCCTTGATTAGCCCACCAAAAGCTAAGCACAGTAGTTCTATTCAAATAAAACATGCCATAGCCAGCATCTGCAAAGTTATAACTAATTGTGGCTTCAACCACCTCTGAAAGCGTACTGTCCATGATTAATGACACGTAAACATAACCAAATATTGTGGTAATCAGCCCGCCAGCAAGTAATGCCGGAAAATACTTAATAGGCGCACGAACGATATCGTGTCGCATAAGCGATAGCCAAACCATAGGTAGCAGAAAAACAACGATTTTGCTCTCACCCATACCAAGTGGTAGCAGCAGAAAAGCTGAGAGTATGTATGCAGCTTTAGTGTTTATTAAACCGCTTCTCAAACGGGAAAAGACAAAAGCAAAAGTTATCAGCAAGAATACTGCCATAATAATTCCAGGACTTCCGCCTTCAAGATTTGCACCAAAAGTGCCTGCAACAACATCTGTCGTATAACTAGCGGTAGATAGCCCCCCTCGCTGAGGTACCAAAACCAGCAATTCGTAGAGCGCAAAAGGAAATTGAAGCAACGCGATTGCCAATAGCAGTTTTTGCCATTTGTTAAAATCATCTTTAGCAAAAGGTAGAAAGGCCAGTGCCAATAGCAAACCATAAGCCTGAAAATATCGTTTAAACCCAGCAAGCGCTTCAGTAAATGAATCCCAACCTACAAATGTAACAACCAGTGCATAGCCCATAAAAATGATTGCAAGCCATATAAACAGGGGAATTTTTCCATGATTTTTCATAACAATCGCTAGAAAAACCGGTACAAAAAGCAACATCCCTAACAAAGACAATCCCCATGGTAGCTTACCAAAAACTGGCCCTGCGAATGAAATCAACGCACCCATTACTAGACCAACGCCTAATAACAAGTAAACCGAAAATTTAGGGGCCGCTATTAAAAATGAGCCTCCAACCAAACCAACGGCTAAGCCAATCATGATGGGATTTGCACTAACTGCCATTAAGCCAAAAACAAATGCCGAAAATGCAACAAAAATGGCAATAAGAACTTTAAGCACTAATCCCTTTGATTTTGCTAATGCAAAGGTATTTAAACTCATATTTTCACCGTAGCGGCTATGTGGCTCATAAAAGTAGGTTCAATTCTGCTCCACAGGTACTGTTGACCAGATTGAAAGGCATTAATTTTCATTGTACTGAGCCTGCCGGGGTTTAAAAAAACCTCGCCTATTGCATAGGCAAACCCAGCAGCCCCATACTCAAAAATAAGACCGTTTTCGCAGTTTTTAACATATCGTGTATGTGTTCTGATATCACTCGCAATAACGGGAAGGCCAGCGACGAGATACTCAAACAGCTTGGTTGGTGGATTAAAGCGCCACCACGGCTTATCTTCCCACAGACAAATTCCCATATCAGCTTTTGATAATAAATTTGGAATTTCACTGCCAGAAACACGTCCTATCAAGGTGACATGATCGCGAATATTTAAATCAGCTAATCTTTCATTACAGTAAGACACTTGGTCATGCCCAGCTCCTACAATTGTTAAATGCACTAGGAATCCTCGACGAATAGCCTCGGCTACTCCCTCAAGCATTACATCTCGCCCTCGTGGCGCACTTACTGTACCTATATAAATCAATTGCATACAATCAGAATGTGTTCGCTTTTTCACAGCACATCCTGAAAACCCATCTGAAACACCCATGTAAGTTAACCTGACTGCAGTCTTTTCACAGCCATTAGCAAGTAAATCGGCATAATGCTCTTCACCAATAGGCATAACGACATCTGTATGCCTTGCACCCAAAAAAACCAGCCAATGAGAAAGCAACGCTAACAAATATCGAATTGGAGAAAACCCTGCTGGAAGGTGGACAAGATTAGTTGGATGTTCATTCCAATAAAGACAGGTTGGAATCTTTCCAACCAACAACGCTATTGGTGACGCACTTGAATGAAGTAAAACCAGCAAATCAGGTTGATGCTGACGCGCGTAAACTGCACATTTATACAAATAATTCAGCCAACCGTATTTTCCATTTTTTCGCCCCATAGCCTGATACTTTGCGTCTGCAATAACTAACTCAGGCTGAGTCAGAGAATCTTGACTGATAATCGTAAGTTTATAGTGCTTAGCAAGCGCGTGGATTCGATAAGAAAAATCCAGATAACCGGGCTGATTTTCGGAAAAGCAAGTTACAACAATACAGTTTCTTGAAATATTTAAAGTCATATCACTGTATACCTTAGCGCCTTTTATCAGATATTGAGTCAAAGCGATCAGCAGCAGAAAATGCTTCTTTTATATTTTTTACAAAATTAACTCCAAGGTATTGTTTCGTCCAAGCTTCATGCAAACTACTTATTTTTTTATTTGCGTTATCAATTAATACGTGAGGTTTATTTAATAAGATAGAAAGAATATGAACATGAAGTCTATCGGAAATAATTACCCGCCCTTCTTCCAGCAAACCTTTTCCTCTATTGAGTCGTAACTTTGCCAAATGTGTCCAGAGCAAAAGTAAAGTCTGATTATGTGGATCAACGACTTTTCTAATCCATGCGGTATGCCGCTCTATGCGACCTACAATTCGCTCATGCCAGCTAGCCTGTAACCAGTCACTATATGCAACTTTATAATTTTTCTTTACTGTAGGAAGGTCATTCACCCAGTTATTATTTTTCTCGTGATCAGTTCTTGAGAGGATAAAACGATCTAAAGAAGGTGATGGTTTTGAGTTGATGGCGCCAATAAAAAATGCCATATCAGGGCACAAAACTACTTTGCATTCAAAGTATTTTGATGCAAAATCAAAGCTAGGTTGATCTCGAACTAGCAATGTAAAGTTTTTATGATCAGATACAGCCTTTGCAGTTTCCTGAATGGCAGAAAGGTTGTCAAAATGAATAGACTGCGGCAACTGAATCACTCTGTTATTAGGGAAATCGCTCAGTACTCGTAAGCGAAACTCATGCACTTCTGGCCAAAGAGTTCCAAAATTACCACCTCCTTGCAGTAATATGATCGAATCTTTACATATCGCTTTAGAAAGTATGTTTGCATTGTAATTTCGAACATCGCACACGTAACTAGGTTTAATATTTCGTGAATTAAGATAGGCAATTTCCCCCAACCAAATCAAACTGTCGCCAACATTTGGATTATTTGGATAATCCAACAATGCAATAGAAACATTTGCTGGGATAAAAGAATCCAAAATCTCCCTCGCCTTGGCCTGCAATGCATCAATCAGTTGCCGCCCACCCCATAAATCATCAGCAGTATCAGTCGAGGCTACGTTGGTTTGAATGGTTGTTTGCACTATGCACTCGCTTTAGATCGTCGAATATTGAAAAGAATGTTTTTAACGAGTTCAATCTCGGACTGATTAATGCTTTTCGTTAGCCAGATTAATACTCCGTAAATAGTAATGACGCCTATTAGTCCGACTATCGCGATAACAAGCTGCGTACCTTCAAATGGAATGGCAAAACTTAATATTTCTATCATCGAAAATGCTATTAATCCAGAAATGGTCACGCCACCTAGCATCTTCAAGGATGGCTGATATGAATACTGTGTAACAGCAAGCTGCAGGACTATATATAAATTCATAGCAAGTGAAAAAATGACAGGTGCTCCAAGCAGCCAAACTGGAGATAAAGTAACAGCCATCGCCATGGCAATTAACATGATAGGCAGTGCAACCAAGCTGGCGCTAATGAGAAGCTTACTTTTTTCAAGAGAATTAAGAATGAGCTGCAAAAGCACCACATGACTACCTATAGTGAGTTGCACCATAACGAGCAACAATATCCAAGACAATCCCTGAAATTTTCCACCTGTCATCAAGCCAACAATTGGGTCTCCCGCCACAGCTACCCAAGCAATTGCTGGAACCATTAATAATAAATTGGATTTGTAAAGCAATTGGCAACGCTGACTTAAGGCGGAAAAATCACGATCTTTAAGATAGCTGGCAACCATGATTGGCTCCAACAAGCCATAAAAGAAGTGTAGTGGAATATATTGCCGAGCTTTTTCTGCAATGCTTATAAAAAACCCATACGCTGCCACAACTTCAGCAGAAAGATAAGCCGAAGTCAGTAATTTCATGAAATACCCTTGTGGCGGCGCAGCCAGTAGAGTGAAGCCGTAATTATGCATCCCTACATCGGTCACATTACCCCAATTAGGCCAATGTGCTTTAGTAGCTTCTGATTGGACTGGATTAGATAAGCTATGCAAATGACGCTTGATGACTACAATAAAGCAGACTACGCCAATAACTTCTGGTATTGCGAATACCCACAAAGCATTTTCCCAGCTGATTAACGCGTTCATAAAAACAAAAACTGCGATCAAAACTAACCTGCCAGCCCATTGAATAATCAGTAGCTGAGTGAGCTTTTTTTGCATGACGAGTGCTTGCAAGACAGAAGAGAAATGCTGAAACATCACTTCAGCAACGATAAAACACGCTAGCGCGATGGAGAAAAATTTAAAATCTGAAACAACTAAAAATCGGTCTATTGCAGGCCATAAAAGATAAAGTACTAATGTCACTAGCAATCCGGCAATAAATCTTATTGCGCTAGTGATCCAGACAAATCGACCAAGCTCATTTGTTGTGCGATAAAGCCTGCCTTCTGGTACGTAGCGTGAAATGACCCGCTCCATTCCTAAGGCTGACAAAACGCCGCACAATGCCACCAAGCCGCTTAGCGCAGTGTAAGCAGCGTAGTTTTGTACATCCATAAACCGCACCAAAAGGATAACTGTTAAAAAGCCAGCAATCCCCGCTGCACCTCTACCCATCAGATAGTGCAAAGCGCCTTGTCTTGCATTATCTTTAGTGTAAGGGTTGGTGTGCATGCAATTCTTATATTATTTTTGTGTAAATTATGCTGAGTTCAACGGCTATATTAGAAACAACGAGTTACGCTAATATGACAGCCCAGTAACTCTTGCACGATATTCAGGTGATAACGCTTTCACCATCTCCTGAATAAACAAACCTTGAATCCGGTAAGCCTCTTGCGTATTGTCATCAATTGAGGATGCCCTGAACAATAGGCCATCAGGAATCTGACCTTTAATCGAATAACGCATCTGCGCTTTTTTGCGCTCCCAATCGTTGTTGACCGCATAACTTCCAACCGTAAACCAATAAGTGACCAGTTCGTTACGCATGCCACTCACAGCCTCCATTCTACGCACAGGGATATCACCAACTTCCGTATGTAACACGTCTTTACTTTTAGACATTATTTGAAACCCCTGAGCAGGGTAACAACCTTCAGGGTCATGGGCAGATAACCCATCAGACTGATTCGCCCCGTAAGGAATTGAAACCATGATTCGATAGCCCTGACTATTCAAATAGGTTCTAGTCAGTACTTGCGTATAGATTTTATCAAGTGAAGCTTTTACTTCTGGACTTACCTGCTGGTAGAATATTTTTTCGTCTACGGCCCAATCACCGAAGCGTGCTGGAATAATTTTTTCTAGATTCACTGCTGGGCCTTGATCCGCAATTCTATACGTAGGCGTCATTGCAACAGCCAAACCAGCAGCAAGAATCATTACAAGTCCAGCCAATACATTTTTAACTTTTACATTTTCAAAGCGCATCATTGAGCTACTTTCGCATCAGTTAAGACATTGTGATTACGCCGTTTATTTACGAAATATTGAAGAAACGAGTCAACACCCATAATTAACACTAAGGCTACTACAAACAACACCATGCCAGCAAAGCCATGTACGAAACCCTGCCCTGCTTCATCGCCAAAATAATAGGTGACTAAGGTAAGCACCATAACGCGTATGACGTTGGCTGTGAAAGAAATTGGGATAATCAATACCGCAAGCGTGATATTACGAAAAAGCGAGTTATGTTTAACCAGATTCAGATAAAGCAAACCTAAAGCCTCGAGGGATACTAATGTGTGCATGCCGGCACAGGCATCAGCAACCAACAACTGATACTGCCCAATTTGCAGAATTACACCAGCACGTGCAATTGGGTAACCAAACCAAAAAAGTACACTTTCTGCCACATAAGAAACAGCCATTTTCATTGGTAGCGTAATGGCATCTACCAAGATACCCGGCAACGGAATCATGAAAAGAATAAAGAACAATGGAAACCACATCGCTTTGAGTGCCGGCATGCCACGCGTTAGCAACAATATGCCAGCCAACACTGGAATCTGAGAGCCGATATCTAGCAGGAAGATATCTTGTGATCGGCCTAACATATAACAAAGTAAGCCAAAACCTAGACTAAAACTACCTAGTATTGGCCATGTTTTAATACTTGGATTAGGTTTTAAAGTTTCACGATTTTGCCAAAATAAAAACAGCACCACCATAAGTACGATTGGGCCATGCGCTTGATCATCGTTACCCCAAAGCGTTGTGCTTAACGCGTAATAAGTGGGTATATAAAGCGCGATGAGGCCGAGTAGAATTGGCCACCATTCAGCAAGCTTGGCTGACAATTCGTTACGCTGATTAAAAGTTGTACTAGACATATTAAACACCTAGAAGTCGTTAATAACAGCACCGACAATTTGAGCGCCCGTCAAAGATATTTGGTCTCGCACTGCAGTTAAGTCAGAAAGGCGCGTGTGATTGAGTCTTGAAACCAGTAGCGCACCACCACAGCGCGCTACAGTAGCCTGTGCATCGGCAGTAATAGCTGCGGGAGTGGTATCCACTAGTACAACATCGTATTGACCAATGGCCTGATTCATAAAATCAGTGAAGGTCGCTCTACTTAATAATTCTTGCGGATTTGGTGGCAGCGTACCTGCACCTAATACTGAAAGATCAACAAAAGACTCAACCCTGGTGGCAATATCTAAACTGGCGCGTCCAGCTAGAATATCTGACAAACCACGATTTTCTTTCAGATTGAAAATGCTGTGTTGGCTAGGATTACGTAAGTTGGCATCAACTAATAATGTTCGCTCGCCCAATTGCGAGAATACGATGGCAAGATTTGCGGCAAGATAACTGCTACCTTCATCACCATTAGCACTCACAATCGCGAGTGATTTGTACCCTTCACTGAACCATCGCATCATGAGCTGGCTACGAAGCGCACGCAAAGCTTCTACCTGTTGGGTAAAAGGCTGGTAAGCCGCAACAAGTTTAGCGTTGTAGTTACCCTGGCCAGCTTGTAAGTACGGGTAATCAAATTGCAACGCCAACACCTGACGAATATCAGCCTCAGTGATAAGCCCTAGCTTTAAAGCTGCATCACCAAAACGCAAACCCTGCTTCTGCTGCGCGAATAAAATATTTTCAGCATCTGCGGGGGTGATTTTTCCGAGATGCAGCAGCAACCTGCCAATAGAGCTTTCACGCGCGGGGTTGGTTGCTACAGGGGTATCTAATTGAGTGTGCATGGTATTTTGCATGGATATTTCCTTAAGCCGCTTTAAACAGATTGCGAGAGAAACCCATAAATCGATTACCTCCACGATTGGTGTTATCTTGAATCACGGCAAAAACAGGTATTTCTAGCAGTTCACTGATATCTTCTCGACTGCGAATTCGTCTATCCATCATCTCGGCAATCAAGCCGAAGCCAACGCCAAGCATCGTACCCAAGAAAATTGACAACAAAATGTTCAGCATGATTTTTGGGCTTGAATGATTTTGTGGCGCAATCGCCGGGTTGAGCACAGCAATATCCGTTTGATTCACGTTGCCTTCAAGCGTGGTTTGAGTGAGACGCTGACTTGCTGCATCCAATGCTCGCTGTGCATTTTCAACATCACGTTGTTGCACGGATTGCTGGTCTCGTGAGAGGTTTAACTCTAAGACTTTGGCTTTTTGTGCAGCTAGTGCAGCTCTGATTTCAGATTCACGTTGCTGATGAATATGCGCCGTGCCACCAATAGTACGGGTAGCCTTAGCTGTTTCTTCTAACAATTGACTCTTAAGTTTACTTAACTCAGCCTGAGCAGACTGATATTGCGGATGGCTTAAACCTACGCGCTGTGACAACTCAGAAAGCTTGGACTCTGAACGCACAATATCAATTTTTAAATTTTGCACCACTGGGTTTGCTGCAACGTCTGGAGACTCATCGCCATTACCGCGAGTACGCTGCTGCCGAGAAGTTGCTTCATATGTTTGCGATTGAGCCATCACCAACTGAGAAGACAGGTCATTCAGGCGTGCACTTTCCACGTCCAGATTGCCCATAACACTGGTCAATCCTTTTTCCTGTTGATATTTTGATAGCCTTGCTTGAGCCGCCTCAAGATTTTCACGTAAAGTTTTTGTCTGCTCACCTAAAAACTCAGCTGCTTTTTGTGCGGGCTCGACCTTAAGTTGAATATTAGTTTGCTGATATGCGCTCGCAAAGGTGTTAGCGACAGCAGCTGCAAAATCGGGGTCTGAACCACTAAATGAAATTTCTATCACACTACTTTCGCGTGATGGTTTTACATCCAGATTTTGCAACAACAAATCAGCAAACCATGCACGAATATCACCAACACCTTTAGTGGCTTTATTAAACTGCTCTTTTGCAGCTTCACTTTCAGTGAATCTAAGTTGATCTACCACTTTCATAGCAACATTACGACTTGTAATGATGTCAATTTGGGTAGCCATATAACCTGGCATTAACTGTGCAGGCAACGCCAAACCCGTGACTGGATCCATGCCTTTGTAATTAAGCACTAGCGATGTCGTTGCTGTATAAGATTTTGGCAACATTAGGCTGACCACTATCGCTGTTAATACGGTCAGACCAAACGTAATCAGAATAATCTTGAATCGCGCTTTCAAGATAAGCAAAAACTGAGTGAAATTCATATGGGTTCCTAGAACAGGCTTTCTTGAACGTAAAGCACATCATCCTGCTTAACAGTATCTGTCATTGCTGGCGTTAATTTTTCAACTACACCACTAGCATTACGCCTGTGCAATTGGATGTTGCGTTGAGAACCACGTGCTGTTGGTCCGCCACCTTGCGCAAGTACTTGAATTACTGACATATTGCGCTCAATACGAAATGAGCCCGGACGCTGTACCTCACCATAGATGTAAACCATCGGCGCGCGTGGCACATAGATGCTGTCACCGCTCATCAGTGGAATATTTGAAGTATTGTCTCCAGTACGGAAAAGACTATCGATATCCACTTCAAAACGGTTGATTTTCCCATCTTTCATTGTTGTTACAGTCACGGTATCAGAGCCAGCAGGGTTGACCCCACCAGCGACACTCAAAAAATCAGCCACAGTACGAACACCCCCAACTACAGCATATTTACCGGGCCGGTTCACTTGCCCCATGACTGAAACATCTCGAGAATGCACATAAACTATTTCGCCGCCTTTTAACTGCACATTCTGTACACCATCTCCTTTGAAGACGATGTTGTGCAGATCATATTGAGCCTTACCGGACTTGCCGACAATTGTGACAATGTCTGATCCATCTTGAGTGGCACCACCAACCAAGGCCAGCAAATCAACAAGATTGGTAGCACGATCTAACGGATATCTACCGGGCTTATAAACGCTACCAAGTACAGAAACCATTTTGCTTTGAAACTGAATGACTAAAATATTGATTTGCGGCTGCTTAACAAAGCCGCCACTCTCGAGTAAATCTGCAATCTTTTTTTCAGCGGCTGAAGAAGTGATGCCGCCAAGCTCAACTTCACCTACAAGTGGAAAACTAATCTTGCCAGCTTCTGATATTCGTGTTTCAAGCGTTAAGTCCGGATTGTTGTAAACGGCAATCTTAAGCACATCCCCTGGGCCAAGCAGATAATTAGCTTCTTCTGCAGAAGCCATTTGTAACCACAACCCAGCAGATATAGCCATAATGAGCGTTATAAGATATTTAACTAAATTTCTTAGCACCAATAATTGTTTACTATACATATAGATTAAAACCTTCTTAGATTCAGTAGCAGTAAGATTTCAAAAAAACTACAGGCCTGATAAACCTTTATCTATATTTGCCTGATTAGCATTTGGCTTAACCGCTGCCTCAGCTGCCTTTTCAACTTCAGTCGCTGGTTTTGCAGTCAGATTGTCTTTAGGAGGCATTTTCTCACTGCCAGTACTGTTTGAAACTGGCACAGAATCATCAGATATCTTCATATCTGAGAATGCCCCAACAAACTCAATTTTTGCTTTTGATTTAAGTGAGTCCATTTCTTGTTTAGCAAGTTTTGATTTATTCTGATTTAAGAAATATTGCTCAATAAATGGCGTTGCATTTTCACGGGAGATTGGCTTTGATTGTGATGCTACCAAATGCAATACATTAAGCGAACGCTCGGTAGGCACTAGCATCAAATCGCCATCTTTAAGTGGTTGTAATTTTTTTAGCATATCCAATGGCAACTGTTCAGCAGCACTTACGTTACTGTTTGCTGTAAATGGATGGTTTTTTGCTTTGAGCCAAACTGCAATTTCATTGATATTTTTAATATCTTTAAGCCCAGCCTCAACTTCAGCAAATTTATCTTTACTAATGTCAACTACTAACTCTTGCAAACGGAAAATACGACGGTTAGCAAACAACTCCGAATGCTCTTGATAAAAGGTGTCGATTTCAGTTTTGGTTGGCTTAGCGGCTTTAGATATGAGTTGATCCAAATAAGCTTGCGCTAAGATCTGATCTTTAGAAGACTCAAGCGCCTGCAGAATTTTTGGATCACGATCAAGCTTTGACTCTAACGCTTGCTGCTTTAGCAACTGTTGATCAACCAAACGGGTCAATATTTGCTCGGATACTTGTTTGCCTTGGGTTTCATTCACCTGTCCCATTCGAGAAAGCTGGAAGTTAACTTGGTGAATAGATATTTCATCACCATTTACTTTGGCGACCACTTGCGTTTTTAATTCACTTTTTTCCGCTTGATCTTTTTTTCCGCATGCTGAAGTAAAAACTGATGCAACCACTAATGTCAGTAGCAAGTATTTATTTGTGAAACGCATATTTATCTCTCATTTATATCTGAAGTGGTATCACTATAAGAATAAAATATGACTTTAATATGTCAGATATGCGTAATATTTATGATAAAAAATACAGATAAAATAAAATGGCTGCTAAATCAATATTTAGCAGCCATTTTATTTATAAAACCTTTAATTAAGCGTTATTTTTACGGCGGAATCCCATAAAACCTATCAGCATTAAACCTGCTGACAATGAACTCCAAATGCCTGGTTCTGGAACCAAACTTACCAAGCTTACATTGTCCAGACTTCCACCAAAACTATCACTTATACCAGCTGCCGAAAAAGTAAGTTTATCGCTGCCTGAACCAATGACTGAAAAGCTGAGTGTGTACCAGTTATTACCTGTTTTACCAACACCACTACCAGTAATTTGTGATAACAATGAACCATTCCAAAAAGCTTGGATAATATTAGACTGGCTTGATACACCCATGCGAGGAGAATAATCAAAGGATAAATCATAAAGGTCACCAGCAGTTGTACTAATCATTTGGAATATTGAATTATTAGATGTAGTATCCAACTCAACATAATTAACACCATCAGAAGCAACGCCAGCAACATTATTGCGTAACTCCACATTGCTAGCGCCGGTCCAGCCAGTCAGATTATTATAAATAGCCCAAGTGCCATTTGCTTGTACATCAGCCTCAAAAGAACCATTCGTTACCAAGTTAGCATTTGCAAATGAAGGCAAAGATGCGAGTAGTAATAGTAATGCAGTTTTTTTCATGATATTTCCTGTCGTTAATACATACTTGTATGACGCTATTATCAACAAATATAATGACAGAAAGTTTTTCCCATCTGCTCCATTCGGACTAGATAACACTCATGTAAATTATCAATGTTAACTATCCAGTTTATTAGTGCATCATCGGTAACTTTACAGGCACGTTATTAAAACGATTTTTTACGGCCGAATGCCATAAAACCTATCAACATTAAACCAGCTGACAATGAACTCCAAATACCTGGCTCTGGAACCAAACTTACCAAGCTTATATTATCCAAACCCCCACCAAAACTATCACTTATCCCAGCTGCCGAGAAACTAAGCTTGTCGCTACCTGTACCAATGACTGAAAAGCTGAGTGTGTACCAGTTGTTGCCTGCTTTACCAATACCACTGCCAGTAATTTGTGATAACAATGAACCATTCCAAAAAGCCTGAATAGGATTAGACTGACTTGATACACCCATGCGAGGAGAGTAATCAAAGGATAAATCATAAACGTCACCGATGGCTGTAGTGATTACTTGGAATATCGAATTATTGGATGTAGTATCCAACTCAACATAATTCACACCATCAGAAGCGATACCAGCAACATTGTTTCTTAATTCGACGTTATTGACTCCTGTCCAACCAGTCAAATTGTCATAAATAGACCAAGTACCGTTTGCTTGTACATCAGCCTCAAAAGAACCGTTCGTTACCAAGTTAGCATTTGCAAATGAAGGCAAAGATGCGAGTAATAGTAATAATGCAATTTTTTTCATGGTATTTCCTGTCGTAAATACAAAATTGTATGATGCTATTATTTACGGATATAATGACAGGAAGTTTTTTTCACCTACTCCATCTGGACTAGTAGCCCTAATGCTAGATATATCCAGCCCTAAAAATCGTAGCGCATCACTAAGTTAATACTATTGGATTTAAATGCAAAATTTGAAACGTTTGATTTTCTATTTTGACCTTGATATTGAACTTGCAACAATGATTTAGTGGTAGGCAGATACGTTAACGACAAATTGGCAAGCCGCAATTCATCATACCGATTACTATCTGTCACCAGAATACCTGGGTTTCCTAAAAAATCACGCTCCTCATACCCCCAGCCAGCGCGCACAGATATTTTACTGGTAGGATTCCAAATAGGGTTTATACCAAAACCTTTTGATTTTACATAAGTGGCAAGCACCTCCTCTACGGGAAAAATATCTTGATAGGCAGTAAAATTGATTGCGGTTTTACCAGTTAATGCGTGATCAAGATCCCAACGCTGAGTCACTCCTTGAAAGTCTCGTTCAGGTGTATCTTTAAACTCAATATCTACACGAGACATTCGTGCAACAAGCTTTGTTTTTGCAGTAGGCTGCCAAGCCGCCTGAAGAATCATATCTTTTCTAACACTTTTATCGCCTAAAAAAGATAAAGTCCTATTCGGAAAATCTGAGTCTTGTATACGGTAAGCCAAACCTAACTGCGTCCCCCGTGGGTTTTTATAACGTACACCCGTTTCTAAAAATCCATCTTCTCTATCTGCACCATTCAGGTTTTTTAATTTACTTTCAATTTTAATTTGCCCACCAGATGCATCAATCGTCCAATCAGGGTGCAAATTCCAGTGAATACTGCCATTCTTACTGCTCGTTGTTCTTAAGTTTTTAACGGGCTGTCTAATTTCTGTAAAGCCTGCGATTGCCTCACTTTCACTTGTATTCAACTTTCCATATAGATGATTCCCTAAACGCCAATTCCAACCCAAGCGGTTTGATTTTCCTATATTGTCCAAAATAGTGAATCTGTCATAACGACTCTCATTGATACTGGAGGCTAACGTAAACACTTGCCTACTTAAATTAACGTTAACATTCACTCCTAGATCAACTCTTTTGATGACATCTGATGTCACATCTGAACCAAATGCAGCCTTTGCTTGCTCAGGACTGCTGAATCTAAATACGTTGTCATCATAAGCAACGTTTGCGGCAACATAAGGAGTAATGTCTATCATGCCTTCAGCTCGCGCCGTGGATGAAATCAACAGAACTGCAATCATAATAATTTTATATGCCTGATTAACCATTACCAGTACCACCAATTACCTGTCATCACTATCCATAACCCCAGCAATCCATTTGTTACCGCGTGGGCAAAAATAGGCACCCATAAGTTTTTATAAATTCTATATAACAGCGCATAGACAAGACCAGCAAAGAGACCAGCAAGCCACAGGTGATGTTCGAGTGCAAATACAGATGCACTCATCATGATGGCAAATGCTGAAATATTGGCTGGGTTCACACTTAGAAAGTCCTGATTATCTAACCACCGCATCAGAAAAGAACGCCAGAATAATTCCTCCATTAAGGGCACAACCATGGCTGCACCAAATATGCGCATTGATAGCCAAATATAAGCCGAAAATGAATCACCAGTAAGAAATGGATCAACGCCTTTGATATCCCCTCCTAAAGTAGCCCACTCAGGATAAGGTAATATCCAAACAAGCAATACAGCTACACCTGCAGCAAACGCAATCAAAAGGTGAATAAGCTTTGGCCTAATGGTCAGTTCTGTATAAGCACCCCAAAAATAAAGCAACAAACCCAGCACTGAAATGACTTTGATGGCATAGACCCATTTTTCATCCAAGCCGATAGCATTAAATAGCGAATTTAAATGATGGCCTGAAGCCATGAACAATATGTAAACAGCGAAGGGTAAAACTCTTGAAAGGATGGCGTATTTATTTGTCATGTGTTCACTCTTACGGTGAACACATGATACAGATTGAATATTACGGGATTATTTCTATGCTCATTTTATCAATGAGATAGTACTAATATAATGATTCATTCGACTTTAAGAGCCAGACCTTTTATACATAACATGCTCATCATTAACTTTATCTTGTTGATCTTGAAGTATATTTTCAAGCTCAACACGCTTAAGTTGGAAAAAAGGCTCATCTCGCATTACTGCGTTGTAAATACTTGGCTTGTCATAAATCTTGATCAAATCGGTACTAAATTGATGTAATTTGCTATTTTTTTGCTCACAGGTGCGAAGTGAAAGGTTTGTACTTGCAAGATTTGTGGTCAACGTTTTGCGCTGAATATCATTTATTTTCAAGTCTAACTGCGCCTGCTTATGCTGCGTTGTCAAATCTTCCAGATTTTTTTGCGTCGTTTCCAACAGAGTTTGTGTTTCTAACAACTTACTCTCTAAAGCGGTCTTTTCAGTCTCTATTTGACCAAGTTTACGCTGGACTGCACCTAAAGAGGCACTGCGCTTTTGTAATTGCTCATCATGACTTTTAACCTCATCTTCCAGTTCTTTCTTCTGCAGATCAAACTGTGTCTGCATATTGGCTTTTTCTTGCTCCATATCCTGCCGGGCTTTTTGCAGCATCTGCTGAGCACGTCTGGCGGCCTTGTCTTTTTGTTCTGCTGCATTCGCAATATCTGGATATACAAAACCGATTAGTAGCGATGCAATGAGCAAGCATAAAACTTTATGACCTATCATCAATTTCATCATCATCTTCCAGTTCATTAAAAATTAGAGGTCATTTCCAACATCAGCACATCAACTGAAAGTGGTTTTAAAGCAGCTCTTGGCTTGATCTCATCTGCACTAAACCATCTTGCTGATAAATAGGTATTTTTTCCTATGCCATAACTGCCACCCACAACCCAGCCTTTAGCATTCGTGCCACCTAATAGAAAATCCGAGTCAGTGTAGGAGTCAACGACTGAATCCGCTTCTAGTCGTTTGTAGGCTATAAAAGATTGCCAATCATGCAATTTAGTTGTTGTAGGCAAACTATTGGAAGGTGAAGAAGTTCCTGTATTGCCAACGGCAAGTTTTACATGATAAGCGCTCACTTGTTTATCATCAAAACCGAAGGCGTCAACACCACTTATCGTTGCAGAACCAATTCTGCTTAAAATCTCTCGCCTGTTGTAGCCAATATTTCTGGTGTAATCACCTGTTAACGTAATATGTACAGGATCAAAAGCAGCAATATCCACTTCACCTGTAATGTTTATATTTCTAAACTTTGACAGCAAGCCAAAACGTTCTGTATAACTTGGATCAGCTTTTATACCCTGATTAATATCAAAAACCGAGTTGCCTTTCTGCCTGAACGCTGGAATTGTTCCGTTGAATGGTTGTAGAGTATTCGCGCCATTTGAAATGCCTTCAACATTATCAAACTCATACAAAGCCACACCGAGTTTGACTGAAGACTTATTGACTGATGTCCATTTAATACCCGCCTGCGACCCATACAGCCACTTACTTTTAGCTCTATTTCTATCTGAGCTTTCAACATCTTCTAACGGAAAAGCACCAATAGTTGCAAAACCTGACCAGCTTTTGTTAAATTGAGGTTTAAATGTTGTAGCTACCCCATCAAAATGCATTGAGGGATCCCATACTAAATCAGTAAAGAAGAACGGATTAGGAAAGCGACCACCAACAATATTTAACGAAGGGGTGATATTTGCACTTAGATAGGCTCGATCCAAACCAATGGTATATTTAGCGCTACGCGTTTCCTGTGTTTGGTTGGGTGATAACGGATCATTTAAGTTACCAGTAACAATACGAATTTCACCATTAAGCCAATCATTCACTTTTACTTTTGTTGCTAAACGAGCACGAACACGTGCACGATTGCGATCATCAGTGGTATTGAGTATATTGTCTGACCCATTTGCAGAGTTATAATTCAGGATATTAGGATTTTCATCACCAAACCTGTCGTTTTGATAACGCAGACGGATATCGCCTTCAAAGTTAAATCGATCAATCCACCCGGGCAAACCAAGACGCTCACCTGCCTTGTAATTAAGATTAGCCATCACTTCTTTTTTGATTTCTTCCTTCATCTCTTTTTTGACGATTTCAGGCACGTATTGAACTCTGACTATTTTTTCAGAAACGGCTTTATCTACAGCATCTTCATTTGGAGTGGCTTCCGCGGCAATCGTGTCTTTTAGTTTGGCTTTTTCTGCCTCTTGTGCCGCTTGTTTTAAAAGCTCATCCGCTTTTCCTTTACTGAGCACACCCTCTTCTACCAGAAGATTAACCAGATTCACCGTAGTAGAACGTAATTGCTCCAAAGACTCACGCTCACCTGCATTGGCTGATGTCAGCGTTGTGCCAAGACAAAGTGTTGCAATGGCCAAAGCAATCGGTTTATAGGTCATCCGCGCATGATGCAAGACATCACTTGAATTACGCTTTTGTTGATGAGAGGCATCCGTGAACTGATTGACTCGTATCATGTTAATTTCCATTTCATCTTTAATTAAATTCATCATTTCATTCGCAATATTTATTCTGTAATCGTTAACCAACAGACCGTGCGGTCACTCTCAATTTCACTGGTTGAGGCATATCTCCTGGCGGCGCATCAGATAATGGCGGCATATCATCTAATGCCTTTTTAAGTAAAACATCTCTCTCAGCATCACCGCTTGAACCAACCAACTCATAGCGCTCTATACGGCCATTTGGGGCTACCCAAATTTTAACAACGACTTTATATGCGCCATTTGCAAGGACCTTGTCTTTAGCCATTGCATCTTCAATCTTGTTTTTGATTAAATCGGTATACCATGCAAACTGGTACTTACTCGGGCCACCACCGATCATCGTACCGACATCACCACCTTTATATTCATTGCTCACAGTGCCTGCGGCAAATGGGCTTGGGCCATCACCAGCAGCACCTTCCATTTTCAGAACCTCCGCTGGTGGTGTCTCCTCTGGCTTCGGCTGCGGGACTTCTTTTACTTCTTTTACTTCTTTAGGTTGCTCTTTTGGAGGCTCCTTAGGAGGCGGCGGCGGTGGCGGTGGCGTGTCAGGAAGCAGTTTGATTGTCGTTACTGCTTTTTTACCTGTGGACCCGCCCGAAAATAAGCCTTTTAGCATGTAACCTAGTCCGCCTAACACAATGGCTACCACGAGTGAAATAGCAACGCGCCTAATCCAAATCGATTTTGCGCTAGGTTCCTGCTCATCATCCTCGTTGATATTAAAGTTTTCCATCATGTACCAATCTTGCCCGTGACAAGCCCTACATTTGTAATTTCCATTCTTGTCACCAGGTCTATCACGCTAATGACACCTGCATAAGCTGCATTTGCATCACCGCGAATCATCACAGAAAACTCAGGATCTTTTGAGCGAGCAGCGTTAAGTTGCGTCTCTAATTCAGCAAGACTTACACCCACACCATTAATCAAAATGCCACCACCCTGTTGTACCTGAACAATTTTTACGTCATGCTTTTCAGTGCTTGGTTTGTTCGATGGCTTGGGTAGATTCATCGTCAACCCCTGCACGCCAGCGGTTGTCATTAAAATAAAAATTACCAGCAATACATAAGCCAAATCCAACATCGGCGTGATGTTGATTGTGTCGTATGGTTGCGCGTCGTTTTGAACCTGCATGTTGTTATCCTGCCTGCTTCTTGGTCACTAGGCCGACTTCAGTAATGTCCAGTTTTTTGCAAATACCCAGCACTTCAGAGACCTTTTCAAAGTGTGTTGCCGCATCAGCTTTTAGCACCACAGGCAGTTCCGGGTTACCACTCTTCATTTCAGCTAGTCTTTGCTCAAGCGAGGCCATATCAACAGGATAAGCGTCCAAATAAACTGCCCCATCACTCGTGATTGTTATAGCCCGCATTTTTGGTTTAGCTAACGGCGCCGTTGCAAGTGTAGTAGGCGATTCAACTTTTACACCTTGTACAGAGGCAGTCGTCATGATGATAAATATCACCAATAATACGTATGCCAAATCGAGCATCGGCGTGATGTTGATCTCGTCGTACAGTTGATTCTCTTCTTTAACGCCTTCAGACATAGCAGCTCATTTTTCTAAAAGTTATTTACCGTACAGCTCGGCTGAACGTGTAACAAATTCATCTACGAATATCTGCATTGCAATCGTGATATTTTTAATTCGGCTTGCCAGATAGTTGTAGCCAAATAGTGCAGGAATAGCCACTGCCAAGCCTGCTACCGTCGCTAACAAAGCTGCGGCAATACCAGGTGCAATTGCGTTCACGTTTACGTCACCGGCTGCCGCAATGGCAGCAAAGGTAATCATCACACCAACAACCGTACCTAAAAGCCCAAGGAAAGGTCCACCAGAAATTGCGATTGTCAGCAATACCATGCCTGAGTTCAATCGTTGCGTTTCGCGCACAAGATCAGCGTCAATCGCTGCTTTAATGGCATCCATTGATGCGCCACTAAGGGCTAATGTCTCGCCTTCTACCTGACGTTTTTTAATCTCACGCAAGCCAGCTTGATAGAGTTTGTATAGACTGGAATTAGGGTACCTGGCACCTTTATCCAGCGCCAACAGATCATCACCACTGGCTTTTTGAAATTTGGTGAGAAATTTCTTATTGTCTTTATCAGTTTTTATTACAACCATTGCTTTAGCCCACATTACCCATATACTGATGATGAACATCACGGCCAAGATACCAATAACAATTTCCGCATCTAACGTTAAACTGCTAATTAAAATACCGATATAGTTGGGATGCTCACCTTCCTCATCACCTTCAGCTACAGATGCTTCAATTTTTAGCAACTGGCTATCCATCCCTTGTGAACTTGCAGATAACTTTAACCAATCAGCACTACGCGCAACATTTGCAATCTCAACTTCATCCATTTCGCCGACATAGCCGTCGCCGATTTTAATGTCTGACTCGGCATCAACAGGAGGCACATCGCCAGCGGCTACAGAAATGCCATTGATATATATACTTGCCTTGTCACCATCCAGAGTAAATGCGACGTGTTGCCATGTTGCTGGTTTGATTTCACCACCAGATACATTCGTTCCTCCAACACTTAAGGTCAACTTTAAGTCATCAATTTTCAAAACAACTGCATCAGCTTGATTATAAAGACCAGCCTGCTGTGGCAAGCTTTGTGGTTTAACCCAAGCAGACCAGGTATAAGCTGCACCTGCTAGACGCTTCACTGCAGGGTTTGCAGGAATTACAAAGGGTTTAGCAGTGAAAACAGCCGCCTCACCAAGCAATGCAGCTTTCTGTAGCGTGATTTCTCCGCTTGCCATCAATCCAGTCGCAGAACTGTCCTGAAATAAAGTCTTTTCAGCAAAGTTAAAAACCGCAACGGTATTAGCATCCCATGTTAGCTTTGCATCAGATGTCGCCGTTGCGTTTTCGTTACCTGAATACAGCCAGAAATGCGCATCTTTATCGGCTTGATCAATTTTTGGTAGCTTTACCCAAATGACTGCAAGCTCATTCGTTGCGTCATATTTTTCAATATGATATTTAAGTTCTGTTTTGTCATCTGCAGCGATGAAGCGCAAATCTGAGCCATCCATGTTGGCGCCCAAAAAATCAAAGTTGGCTGAATGCAGCCTCACAATAACGGCATAGTCATTGATAGCTGACACCCCTGTTGTTTCTACCTTGATCTTTTTTTGTGATCCCCAATCGGCGTTCCACTCTGCTAACCCGGTTAAGGGATTAAGTGCAGCAATCAAACTCAATAACATCAAAAATTTCTTCATACCTAATATCCCTTGAATAAATTACTTTCTACTGCATACTTCATCAATCAAACCATCTATTAAAATTCATACCAGAGGCGCATATGACTTTGAAAATCACCTTTTTTCGTAATTGGTACTTCGAATTCATCTAAAGACGGACTGTCATTAAGTGCCCACGCTAAATCAAGACTCAAATTGATTTTCTTGTAGGTGTTCAACCTTAATCCAAAGCCGGCACCAGATAAAATTGATTTTCTATCCTGATCTACAGGATTAATAATTCTAATTTGAGCAATATCATAAAAAGCTGACAACCTTAATTGCTGCAGCCAATTCGAGCTCTTAAACATGGAAGGTGTTCTAATTTCCAATGTCGAATGCACCGCCTGATCTCCCAAAGCTTCTGCTTCCCTATACCCTCTTACTGTATCCACGCCACCAGCAAAGAACCTTTCATTTGCAATTAGGGTGGTGCCAGAAAACTGACCACTAATTTTTGCGAAACCTTGAAAGTCCATAGGTAAATTTTGCGTATGTTGCAAGTCAGCTTTTGCAACAAAGAAGTTTGGCTTTGCACCATCTTGATTTTTAGAAAACTCGTCTGCATCTGCTACAAGTCCACGTATACCTAAAGTAACACCAGTAGTTAATTGCGTTCTACCCAAAGCCTGCTGCCAAGAGCCATTATATGAAGCTGAAAGAGGCACATAGGTAATGGGCTTTTCTTCACCATCTGGACCACCATCTAATCCAACCTTTTGTCCAAAATCTTTATAATCAAGGCCAAATGAAACTGAATGATAATAATTATCAAGCGCTGGTAGAGGTTTAATTAAACGGGCACCAAAAATATTAGCGTTCCCAAGAACATTCAAACCACCAGTAGCTATAGTCAAACCGACATTACTTTTTGACTTAACTCCATACAATGCTAACAACATGTCGCTCTCGTCAAAGCGCATCAAGTAATTCGCTGAAAGCACTTTTACTTCATTCGTATCTTCTGGAGAGGTAATAAAATTTAAAGATAAACTATGTTCCCGTTGCCATAAATTGTCGTATCTCAACATACCTGCTAATCGCATTCTTGAAGTGCCATTATTGAAGCGATCATTAAGCTCGAGGCTTGCGTGTAAAGGAAGGTTATCTTCAACCTTGAGGTCAACATCTACCGTACCAAACGCTTTACCCGCTTTCATAACTGGCGTCACACGTTTGTCAGAAGTGCGATTTAATCTCGAAATATCTTTTTGAAGCGTTGGGAAATGAGGGACTTCCCCTTCTTTCACGGATTGTGCCAAATGTTTAATTCGACCAAGTGAGTAGTAATCAGAGTCTTTAACACGTAAACGACCCACTTTACCTTCAGTAACGTTGAGCTTTACAACTTTCTTGTCAACATCTTGCTCAGGAATATCAACCAGAACTGTTAAAAATCCTGCTTCATGATAAGCCTTCTCTAAAGCTTCACGCGCTTTTTCCACGTCTGAAATGCTTTTCTTTTCACCCATTTGTGGGTAGACCGCAGCCTCAATCTTTTCTGCGCTTAACTTGGTATTACCTTCTACCTGAAACTCAAGGATATCAAAATAATTCGTCGCATCTTGATTAAGTTCGGACGCATCCACATTGCTTTTTGGTTCATTAGTGCGGTTGGAATCCTGCTGTGAAGATGCCTCACTAGAGCCCTGATTTTCAATTTTTTCTGTTGATACACCTGTTGATACATAAGGCGTATCAGTTCCTAATAAAGAACCAGACGTCTCTCCTGCGAGGGAAGACAAAGCTTGGCCTAGCAACAGAAGGCTAAAAATAACTGTGCAATTTTTATAGTTATTTTGCTTACGCATATCGAATGTAATCCCTAATTATAGTCAAGGCTAGAACAAGATCTGCTCTAGCCTTGATTCGTTATTGGCACCCATAATAACGACTGTTTATTACACAGGGGTTACAAAAAGACTACAATTTCATGCTTATTATCTAGCCTTTCTACTTTCCTCAGTTATTGCATTGTTTGTTGATGACCCTTCGCCCAACGAAATCACCTCTACACTGATTAACGAAGGCATAGAGGCTAGTTTGGTATTGGATGCTTGTTTAGCACTATCACCAAGCTGATCAGTTTGTTTGTTGCTGGCTAAAGCATCAGCTGAGACAGGTGTAGCGATACTTAAACCAGCAGAGCCTCCTGCAGGCGCGCCTGCAATATCACCACCAGCTCTAACATTATCCAATCCTATAATCGAACTGGCACCTAAATTAATATTACCTTCAGATCGAATACCTGCCTCACCGGCATTGATTTCACCATAAGGTGCAAATAAATCAACAGTGCCAGGCTTACCACCTGTTGCAGTAAGTGCAGCAATACCGCTACCAGAAACAGAACCTGAATAATCATAGATGACCTTACCATCTACGATACGTATAACAGGTGGAGGCGTTGATGAAGAGGTCTTAGCACCCTTACCCGCATCAATATCTGCCAAGGCTGAGTAGAGCATCAGATCGCTACCGCCTAGTGTAAACACTCGCGATTGATTTACCTGAAAGTCGCCTCTTACCATTGCCACTAGTTCACCGCCACGCAGTGACACAATACCAAGATCTGTATCAGGCTTTTCAAGATTACCGGCCACAGCTAAGCCTGCATTCACTAAGCCGCCTGGAACTAGCAACTCAATACGGCCAGCACGCTCACTTCTGATTTGACTATAAAACAAATTCAGATCACCGGGATGCGTCACTGTCTCATTGGCAATATCTCCAAAGGCCTGCATGATTGAACCCGGTTGTGAAATCAGATTGGGATTAGTTGTAAATGCAGGGAACATTGTCAATATGGCACGTTCCGAACGTGTGTAATCTCCAAAAGAACTGCTTTTTACATCAATTGCATCTCGTCCACCCTCTCTGATTTCGTTAAAGAAGACTTGGTTAATAAACGCTGTTTGAGCTTGCTTATCGAACAATTTAAAATCTGTAAGAGCCTGATTTTTTTCCTGTGCTTGAGCTTGCGCGTCCTGCTCTAGAAAAGCTATGCGCGCTTTTTCTTTATCTACAACGCCTGTACGAGCCCTCATATATACAGCTAAGTCTTCCAAGTAAATACTTGAGAATTGTGATGTCGGCTCTACATAGGCATTCAATATACCGCTGTAATCTGCTATGGCAGCCGCACCTGGCTGCACCATAATATCAGCCCCCTGCTCACCCAAATATGGGTTGTACAAATTACCGACTGAGCGAACACCATCTGACGTGCCTAAATCAATGTCTCCATTTGCAATCATATGTAGCCTTCCAGGTCCGGCGATTTCAATGCCAGCTTCTGTCGGCTCAATTGAATCACCGTTACGCACTGGTTCGTTATAACGAATGGAGTTTCCAGCCTCAATCACTGAAATGTCCGTTGACTTGACGTTCTGAGCAATGATGTTCGGGTCAACTACGTCATGCCCTGCTCTGATTTCAACACGCTTAGGCGTTACTAAAGGACTTTGCACTTTAAATATAATATCGTTTTCCGCATATACTCGTACGGGATTGACATCATCCAGATGCAACAATCCAGCTGTATGTCCTGATGCGTCTTGATAGTTACTCAGCACAGGATTGATGGCAGTTTTTACATCAGGCGTATTAATCACGGGTAATAACAAGGGATTGACCTCTGACATAATCAGGCTATCAATCAACACATTATTGCCAGCCAGCAACGTTACATTCCCTTTTGCTGCGGGATAAAGCACTACATTTTCTACATCGACATCACCATTGGGTGCCACCGCAGATAGTTTTGATGGGAAAACCCTTTCATCGCCTTTGACTGCAACATCTCCAGCCAACGAGAGGGCTGTGACAGAAGACTGATCATCATACGTATAAAATGTCACCTTTCTCGTTCCAGTAACAGCACTATCTCCAATCGTTGGATTTGAAACGCTACTAATTAAAACGTTGTCCGTTGCCACCAGATTAACGCTTGATTTCATTAATGAAACAGCAGTATTAATATCACCTCCAGACTTAACGGCAATATCCCCTTTGCCGGCATGTAACAAGACTTGATTCACAGAACCACCAGCTTTCACACTGACATCGCCACCGCCAAGTTCAGAAAAATTGACGAGATCAGGTGCTGCATTAACATCCCCACCCATTCGACCATTCGTTGCCGCTGCCAACTGTAGATTGCTTACATCACTACCAGCAACGACCTTAACATCACCGCCGCCAAGTGCTGCAACGCCATTGGTGAAACTATTGAAGCGACTCCACCACCTTGCTTGTGGGTTTTTGGTGTTTGTTCCAAGGGCGGCATGGTATAGCCAGCTTCTTACGTTTTGTGTTTCTGCGCGCGTGGCTGAGCCAGAAATTTCGCCACCTGCATTTAAAATAACATCACCACCGCCATCAGCATACACTTCGCGGTTAGTAGTGGTTGCAGTAGGTACGCCAAAATTGTTTAGGATTAATATCTCGAAGTCTCCTGGTGTGTTGATATCCATCAACCCTTTGCCTCCGCTCACATAAACAGGACGGGCAAGCCCTTCTGTATACATGGCTGCACCTAAACCGCCATTTGTACCAAGCTGAATATCATTACCTGCCGCGGCATGAATAAAACCTGTACCTGTTCTCACAAATTTCCCATTCGCTAGAACAATATCACCAGTACCTTGAACCACCATTTCTGGATTGACCGAGCTTGCATCAGCACCTGCCACCAATCTATAACTCCAACTGCCGGGCCTTTGCGTCAATATATTAGCTGCATTGAATTGCTCATAATCAATGTTGCCATTGAGATTTAAGTTATTTCCGGCGCGCAATGTCAGAATGCCTCCGCTGGGAATAGTAGGTGTTGTTGCAGAGTTACCCAAATTCCAATCCGCTGAAAGCGTCAAATCAGTTGCACTATTGACTTCTACGCCTGGTGCAATTGTTGCGGCAAGGCCATCGCGTGTATTACTGTAAGAAGCCATCAAACCAGCAACGTTAGTTGCAAACGAATTGGTCTCATTTCTGATTGTGGTCTGCTGCGTAGTACCTATTGTGGTGTATTCATATTTTTTAACAGCCTCTACCAATACGCGTTTGGCGCCTGTCACCGCCGCTGCAGCGGCACTATCCACATTGACGCCATCTCCAGCGTCAGCGCCAGTTCTAGCGGCTCTAAAAATCACCTCGCCACCTTCGCCTTTAATTGCCCCTACCTGATCGCCTGAAACATCAATGAGTGCACCGCCAAAACCATTGATATCTGGCATAGCGGTAGCAACAATGCCAAGCTCAGAAGACAGTAAAACATCGCCTCCGTTACCTAGACTACCTGCCGTGCTGGTGGTATCGGCTGTACCTTTTGCCAGCAGCTCTGCACCTGCGTTAACGGTAAGATTATCCTTGGCAAAGATTTCAATGCTGCCGCCTTTATCGCCTGAAGCATCGATTTTGCCATTAATGGTAATTGCACCATTATCAGCCACTATTTTTACATCTTGAGCGGTGATTGTGTCTGTACCAGCAATCGTCATATCTCCTTGACGCGCACGATAAGATTGTGCACCTGAGAACGTACTTAAGGTATTGATAGTTTGGCTGACATCAGTAATGATTTTGGCATCTACGCTCGCTGTTGCATTTTTGCCTTGAGCGCCCGCAACTGCTGCTTGAATATTGCCAGCCAGCTTAGCTTCACCTTCAGTTGCTGAAACCACTAGCTTACCTGCATCGCCATTACCTGCTGCCGTTAGATCTATTAATGCACCTTGCTGAACGTCCACATCACCATTTTTAGAAGTGAGTAACACCTGCCCTGCTGGCAACGCAACTGTTTGATCATTCAAGGTATATGCACTGCCTTGAGCAAGGATACGAGCGCCATTTTCTAAAGTGACATTATCTGTTGCGTTCAATCCAGTAGTTTCTATACTTGTTTTAGCGCCTCGCATATCAATCGTAGCGCCACTGGCTAGCAATACTTGCTCACCAGTTAACTTCAGTTCCGAACCTTTTGAGGTTGCAGCAACCAGTGCTGGTTGTGTAACAGCATCACTGTGCACTTTAAGCAGTCCCGCAGAAGATTCAATGGCATAATCAGCTTTGTTACTTGCTGTAATGCGCGAAGTATTAATGGTTAGGTTTTTATCTGCCACTAGTTTGTTTGGCGTAACAAACCGAGCTGGCGTACCCAGGTCGCTGATTCTATCCGCATTACCTTGCACAACCAGCTCCTTGCTGGCAGCAATATTCACTTGATCATAACCTGCTAAACGCACTGTGTTATTACCATTCACTACCGTTTCAGCGTTAATAGCTAAGGTTCCTGTGCCTAACATTGGTAAAGTGCCTGAGCCAAGTTGAGCAGCAGGTGCAAAAGTAGCATTATCATTATTAGCTAAGGTGATATTACGCGTAGTAATCGTGGCGGTCTTACCATCATTTTGATAACCCGCAATACCCGCGCTTTGCAACGTTAAATCAAAACTATTATTTCCAAAACTTGCATCACCGTATAAATCAATGGTTGATTTACTTTGTAAAAATAGGCTGCCTGCATCAACAAATTGATCGAGCTGTGCTGTTTTAAGCCATAAACCATCAATGACAGCCTCATTATTATCTGGCGAACCTAAACTCACATGGCTGGAAGAGAAACCTAAAGCGGCACCGTCAGCAAACGCGATATTCCCTGCAAGGTTGATTTTCTTAGATGCGTCCAACAGCAATGAACCATCACCTTCAACAGTTGCACCTGATTCCACGGTTAATTCGCCACGGTTCGCATCCGTATTCAAACGCGTAATTTGAGTCGCTTTACCACCAGACACCCTGATCAATGCACCGTCACCATCCGCACCACCAACTGCGCCGATGACTAGATCTTTAGCTGTAGCACCTGCCCCTGCGCCCTTCACAAATGCACCTGAATCTAAAAGCAACGTATCAGTCGCTGCCAGCATGACTTCCGGGGCCACAATCTCAGCATTTTCACTCACGCGCACTTCGCTCGAAACAACATCTAATATGCCATTACTACGGGTGCCGCCCAAGAGTAGGCTTGCTGCATCAAAATTGGCCAACGTATCTTCATCAATCGCAAGATAGCTAATACCATCTTTAATTACTTGCCCAACCTGCTCACCTGAAGCTACAACAAGTAATTTAGGGGCAGCGATATCGACCTCTGCACCTAAGCCGCCTGCGCCAGTCAACGCTGCAACATCACCTTTAAGTATCAAACTGTTTGTTGCTGCTATAGAAAAGCGTCCTGCATCGGCAACCTGCTGCGCTTGCTTATTGTTTTTAAAATAGTTGCTTGCTTGCGTCGTGTTGTACTGTGCAAGTTTGTAGGCATCCGTACCCGAACGCACTACAAAACCGCCCGTACGTGAGGATTGCGTATAGCCATTAGCAGTATATGAAGCCAAATGGCCTGAAACCAGCGTGCTGCCGTTTTCTAAAACCTGTGATAAACCAGCGGTTCTATCCTGTTGCCCAGAAACTGATGACACCAGCATTGCGCCCGGCAATAAAGCGTAGCGGGCAGGTAATAATGTGTAATAACCTGCGGCTAAACCAGGCACACCTGAAATATAGACCGCATCACCGGCTTTAACATCGCTACCTTGCCAATATTGCGTATCGAAACTAGCAAACGTTTGGTTATTGGCAGGCATGATTGCCCATGTATCTGTAGTACCTTTACCAAATGCATTTTGATTTGCATTTGCAGCCAGCACATCACTACTACCGCCTATGCCTGGCACCCACTCATAGGCAAATAAATCGCCACCACCACTCACATCCACTGTGCTTCCAGTTTCCTGATTAATATTTGGTGCGTTGAGTTTTACAACACGCTCTGGCGGTGCGGTGAACAGTTGACTGTTTGGACCAAAATCGTATAAAAAGTCCAAGCCGTCACGGTCGGTATAGCCAAACGGGATGATGGCACCCTGCGCAGAAACTGAAGTGACACTGTCTTCATTCAGAATAAGCGTATCACTTGCATTTAAAGCAATGGTGCCAAAAGGCGCTAACAACACGCCGTTTTGATCTATCGTTTCCGCATTGACTGTAAGCTTTCCACCTGCAGACAAGACTTTGTCATAACTGCCATTTGGGTCAATCTTATTGAAGCTTACTTTACTTCCAGCCCCATTAACCGTCACTGTAAAATCTGACAGCGATGTCGGATAAATCTGGCGTGCATTAAAATTCAGTTCTCCAGTAGTGATCATTTTTCCTACTGGCGGCTGGTTAAGGCCACCAACTGACACATTGGGATCACTAACCCCTGTCATTCTGATTTCACCGTTACTATTAAGCGTAGTCGCTGCAAAACGAGAAAGTGCAAATTGCCCTTTTAAATCCAGTAATTCTGAATTAACAATCAGGTTTGCAGAACCGGCTACTGGCGTGGCAGCCTGATACTCATTGTTCGGCCTAAGCGGTTTGATATCGAGATCATTGGCAATCACCACGTTAGGTGCACTTAATGTGACCGTTGATGTGCCTGTACCTTCAACTACTTTAGCATTGATAGTCAAGCTACGAGATGCGTCTAAATCTACATCGCCTGTGAATCTGACGCCATGTTCTGATTTAAGCGCAACATCACTAAAGCCGGCGCTTGCAATCTTATCAACAGATACCTTTGCCAAGCCCGCTGCAGATGTTTCGATTGCATCCCCTGCATTTAAGGTGTTCGGCACAAATGTACCTGACTGACTTAAATCTACGTACCATAACTGATCAGGTAACCTGCCAAGGTTTCCAACATCAACGTTAGGTATGGTGCCTGGATAATCCGCTGATAAAAGACCAAGATTGCGTGTAACACCACGTGTAAATCGCAATTCAAAACTACCGCCTAAACCACCTGGCGATGAGGCTTTAAGCGTGGAATCAAGTAGCATACCTTCGCGTGCACTAATTGAAATATCGCCCCCATTGCTCGTTATTCTAGTTGGGGTGATGCGATTGATGTTTTTCACATCCAATATGGCAGAAGTTCCGGAAACATCTAACACTGAACCTGATTCAGCAATCACATAACCTTTTTTAGCATCGAGTGCAATACTGCCGCCATCGTAAACATTGCCTGCTCTCAATCCATTAGCAGTCGGTGTTAAACGTGTATACCCAGCAGCTAGTAATTTAGCATTCGCGCCTAACCATATTGCCTGAGAATCGTTGTAACCAGGGTCTTCTGTCGACGACGGATCACCAAGCATCGTCAATGAAATATTGCCGCCTGGCGCTTCCAATGTGCCATCTACATATAATTGATTGCTCCAAGCTGATAATGCGATGCTTGGTAGTGAAGCTTTTCCTTCTGCATCTGTCCTCACGCCATTTGCATCAACTTTAATCTTTGCACCAGTCTCGACCACAACGCTACCTCTGGCAACACCACTCGGCACAAATGCAGTTGCGGGTTGCGTTACATCAGTAGCTAAACTGGATAATGCGATACTGGTACTACTGCGCATATGGGCAGGTAGCGTAACCGTTGTCGCAAAATCATTGACATGACTGCCTGTCGCCTTCAACACATAATCTCTATCAAGAAAATAGTTTTTGGCAATCACATCAACCTGCGTATCACCCCTTACCAGAACGCCGTCTCGGCCGGTCAGATTGAAACTAGTAAAGCCTGAATCTTGAGCATAACTCGGGAGCACTTGTAAATCTGCAAAGAGATTTTGCACCAAATTAGGTTGAATTTGTACACCATCAAAAATATTTTGAAATAAGTCGTGTTGAGTCAATATATTTAAATAAACTTGATCACGTTGCGGTGATGATATTGCCAAGAAATTAAGAATTAACTGAGATTGAATTTCTTGATTTGCAGATAAAAATTCGGGCGACTCTGATAAATCATTGCCTGAAATATGACTAAAGAGATCTTTCTTTAGATCATTTCTTGTCAACACCTTAGTAAGAATATTTTGAATTACACTAGACTGAGTCTGCGGGTTGAAAAAAAGATCTTGTACAGCATTTTGATCTTGTAAGAAATTCCTAGCAAAGACATTACCCGTGTTTCCAATCGTAATAAAGGGTGCTGTGATAGATAACGTGCCGCCTGTGCCCAATGCAAAGCCGCGTAGCTCCCCCTTTAACTCAGGTGCAATATAAGTGTATGGATTATCCTGGCTACCTTGCCCAACTTGGCTAGCAATATTAATACTACCCGCATCACCTTTCACTAAATTACCATTGCCTTGTAGCCAGCCACCACCAGACACATCGACCAAGCTACCGCTACCCAGTTTAACTTCATCACCGGAGCTGATTGAAACCTGACCACCATCAGTCAACACACGGCCAGTAGCAATACCTGAAAGCCTATCATTCACCCAATTACCTGAAACATCTAGGGTAACACCATCAGCCACTTTGATATTTTTATCATCTGCTATCACAGAGCCTTCTGTAAATGCGCTTGTCAGTGAGATATTGCCGCCTCTGGAGACAATATCCTTGTTCACTTCAACATCTCTTCCAGAAAGTGCTAATTTGGCGCCATCTGCCATTTTAAGCGCCGCATTCACTTTTATATTGGCAGTGGTATCAATGGCTACATCTTCAAACCCACTGCGACTGATCATGCCCGCATCAATTTCTACCGTATCGATACGTGATACTGGCAATGCATCTGATGCACTAAAGCCAACACTTAGCGGGGTTGTGTTGCCAATATTGACATCATGCTCACTAACACCGATTTCTGTCATAACCTTGACTGCCAGGTGGCCACCAAGATTCTTTGACTCTCGCTGATGTATGCCATAGGTGGCACCACCAGACAATTGACCATCAAGCGCGATGTCATAAGCTTCTATACTTAACGTACCAGCCGCCTTACCCTCTGTGTATCCAGCCTCCTGACGTCCGCGTGAATTTGTAGCACCCAAAAAACCAGTAAATAAACTGTCGACTGGTGCATCGCCTAACGCGTAGGCCTTGCCATTTTGAGCGACTACCCAACTCTCTTTGTTTAGTCCGGCATCAAACCTGAGTGAGCCTCCGGAAACATCAACCTTTGAACTACTGTTTTGAATCAGGTCGCCTTCAGACCTTAATTTCACATCACCTGCGGTGGCTAGCTTTTCACCCAGTGAGCGCGGCACCTGCTTTACAAAACCAGATAAATCAGCTACGCGTGAATCGGGGGTGTTACGAATGTCAAACCAGACTTTTTCTCGATACAAAAAGCCATCTCTGTTTAATGGGTTATCTTTTAGGTCCGTCAGCGTTAACAACACCTCAACGAAATTACGCTCCATATCAACAGCAACATTTTTTAAACCAGCTGCATCAATCAAGGTGTTTTTGCCTAAAAACAGGCCTGATTCAGAATCTTTGGCATTGAGCGCCCCAAAATTGAAGCCAATACCAGATTTTTGCGCCGCAATATCAATATACCCACCTGGCGCAACTACCTTCGCGTTATCTCCAATAATGACCTGACGCCCTACGGCTTCTATCGTCGGTGCATTAAACACTTGCTCATCGGCAATGGTCGATCCTGTTACATTTACTGCATTGATTACAGACTCAACGTAAGATTTTTCACCCGCTTTGGCTACCGGCTCCCCTGCTTGAGGGGCAGAAAAAACTTCTCTTGTTTTAGCCAATGCAGCGCTATCTTCTGCAAGCACTGCAGTAATACTGTTCTCACCAAGTTCTAATTTACCTGTGCGGCGACCGCTGATGATGGTATTGGTTGTATTATTTTGAGACATTCTTGTCACAAAATCTAATTGACCCTCATTACCACTTGGCTCAATTGATGCAAAACCTACCGCATTGGTATCGCGCGCTAACAATCTAACAGAGCCTTTTTGTGCTGTAGAAGATGTTGCAGTCACACGACCGTTTTGATTCACCAAAAATGATGCCATCGTGACATTACCGCGTTGAGCAAGGATTCTGCCCATGGTATCGTTCACAACCTCACCAGTGAGCTCTACTGGGTTATTGTTCGTATCCAGCACATCATTACCGTTTGCGTCTTTTTTGGTATAGCCAGGTGAGTCAACTTCAACCAGTACACCGGCAAGCCCTCTGTAGGGAGAGTCTTCAGTATAGTTATAAATACCAGGAGCTGTGCCTCCGTTTAAATCTGGCGCAAAGGATAGGTACACTTTATCACCAGCAGCCATGGCAACTTGGCCTTCAGTGGTATGGATGCTGCCCTGATTGATTACTTTTGGCGCAAACAACATCACTGAACTACCAAGTGCCGCTTTAATTTGCGCATCAGGCGCTACCTGCACCAACACTTCCTGAAAACCTGCCGCATTGCCACCCCATACATAAGCGGCTCTACCACCATCAACGTAAGCATTCAAGTGCCCTAGGTTACTCAAAAAGTCACTATCCTTAATATCTAATGCCGAAGCCACTAAGCCATTCACATCAACACGTGCACCGTTACCAAATAAAATACCATTCTGGTTAATTAGATAGATCGCACCGTTCGGTGAATTTAATGCACCTTCGATGATACTTTTAGCTCCGGTAATACGAATCAGCGTGGCTGAACCAGCTCCGCCAGTATGATTAAAATTGACTGCGCTGGCGTTACCAATATCAAAGTTGGTGCCAGTCAAAATGCTTTTAAGGCTTGATTGATCAATTTTTAATACATTAATATTGGCGATAACCTCTGGGGGATGAATGGTCACCTGGGCTGGATTGTAAACTAACCCAGTAGGGATCGTATTAACTGGCAGGATAGGGTCTGCTGAAGCAATACCAAATACACCTAAGCCACCAAGCAGAAGTATAAAAACACTTACACTGCCTTTATCAGGCCCACTATTGTTAATATTGGCATTTAATTTACTTTTACCAGAGCTACTTTTGCCAGACTGGTGACTACGTACATGCTCACTCACCGCCATCCAAAGGCCGCGTGACTTGTTAAAAACAAGACGATAAATACCGTTATTCATATACATATTCCTTTAATCAAACAAATCAAACAACAACTTTAGAATGCTTCACGACAAACTTTTAAGTGCCAACCCAAATACAACCCTTAATTCAATTAAGTGTATTAAAGTTAAATGACCCTTTTATGTAAGTACCCCAAAAATTTCTCGTCAAACAACCATGCTTATCGAAAACACAAAAGCCCTCCCCTAATTTCAGGGGAGGGCCAAACACATTACATGTAATTCACACGCAATTTTTTCAAATTACAAAGCTGGGAAGCTTACTAACGGTGCGCAAGTGTTACCATTACGTGAGTACTTAGACACGAAAGTTGGTTTAGTTGCGTAGCTAGCGGATTGTGGCAATGTAGCAAAAGCGTTAGGTACTGAAGTGAAAGTACCACCGTCATTACCTGTGTAACGTGTAGAACCAGCACGTTTCACAAACTCTTTGTAGAACGCATTTTTTACTGCATCCGCAGCGATTGGCGCTACTACATCACCATTTACGTTAGTCACTGTTGCACTACGTGCTGGCATTGACAACTCAACCACAAAGTCATACTTACCGTTAACCATGTTAGTTTTTGATGGTGCAATACCTGTTGCACCAGCTGATGAAGTTTGCGTAGCACCGTTAAATGTACCAGCGCCATCTAAGTGACGGAATGACCAGCCTGAGTTTGCAGCATTTGCATTGTTATAGCTATCAAGTGAAAGAACACCGATTGCTTTAGATGGGCCACCTACATTAGAGAACAACACTTTGTAGAACTGGTTGTTTGAGCCCTTAACAGTGAAATCTGTACCGTCTTGCGCTGCTTTTAAGCAGTTACGCACATCGCCAGAACCTGAGTTCTCAATGATAGTCAAACCTGCTGTTGGGTCAATGATAAATGGGTCAGCTGCTGTACCCGCAGTAGAACCGTCAAAACCGAAGCTATTATCCGCAGTAGCTGGTGGTGTGTCTAAGTAGCCAGCTGATGTTGTATTACATGGGAAACCGCTAAAGAACCAGTTGTATGAAGTTTGTGTGCCTGAACCATTTACACGGCGGCAAACCACCACTGGGTCTGTTGAACCATCCACTTGCTCCCATGTGTCAATTTTACCTGCCAACATTGCACCGTATTGTGAACGGCTGATATGTGTTGTTGCAGCAACAGCGTTTGTTGCCACAATACCCATCATGATTTGGTTCACTGGTGAGTTGATCAATGATGAAAGTTCACTTGGTGATAATTGAGCTTGATTATTTTCTGTATTGTATGGCTCTTTAAATAAACCTGGCTCAACGTCCGCAACGCCAAAGTCAGCAACTAAACCTGTGTTTGCTGCAGTTTCGTGACCAGCAATACCCGGGTCAATCCCTTTAGTACCGCATGACCATGCCCATGGTGCAGCAGAAACTACACAGTTGTTCAAATCTATAGTCTCAATACGTTGTGCGCGTGCTACTGGGTCTACACCCCATACTGAACCACCTTTAGAACGCTTAACAAACAAAATGTCAGTACCAGCAGCAACACCTGGAATACCAGCAGCTGCTTTACCTAGGTAGGCACGGTGCAAGATACCAGCATCATTACTGCGGATTGCAGTTACGCCAGTCATCATGCTGTTTGCAAGATCACCTAAAAAGTTATCTGGTGCAGTTGCGCCTGACAAGAACACTACTTTAGTACCTGCTGGAATTGCTGGACCAGCCGCTTGTGCAGACATTGCAGCTAAGGCTAAACCACAAGCCAGTGCGATTTTTGTATATTTCATGATTTAATTTCCTTTAATCGATTGAATAAAAATATCAAAATAAAAAACTTCTGGTAACACAACCCTTAATCCCCTATAAAAAAAGGACTAAGGGCGGAAAAGCTACTAGCATTACCTAGCTGAACTTAACTAGGTGTTTATTGGCTAGAAATTACTTCGCTAGGTTGTTACGACGACGGCGAGCGATAAAACCCATTAAACCTAAACCCGCCAACATCATTGCGTTAGTTTCTGGCTCTGGCACTGCTTGTACTGCGGCTACTTGCAAACGCCATTGATCATTTTGCAAATATGTTTTTGCCACGATTGCTTTACCATCAAATGAGAACAATTGTTGTTGCAAGGCTTGTGCAGCACTTGAAGCCTGTGTAGTTGGCGCAAGGAAATACATGAATGAAGTACCGCCTAGCACATTGGTTGTATCAGCAAGATTGTTAACGAAACCATTACCCATATTTCCTGCATAGGCTTGGCCATCTGCTACAACTGAAGTATTAAAAGTATCTTCTACTGATTTGTCGATAACAATTGAATTAGCTTGAGACACGTATCCAATAAAGCCAGTAACAGCAGCTTTAACCTGATTGTTGGTTGAAGCAAATGGCAAACCAGCATCACCTTGTGTCATTAACAAACGTGTACGACCAAAGTTATCAAATGCACCTAAGTTCCATTGCACATTTGAAGAACCAGCCAGATTGAAGCCTGTTAACACATCATCAAAAATCACGCCACCAGCACCAATCATTGAAGATTGCACCACTGCATTCGCTGCCAAAGCTGCGTTACCTGTAGTAGTAGACTGATCGATACCTACAAAGTCATTCAAAAACTTGCTCCAGTTCAGGTCATAGGTATAACCAACACCTGCTACTGAATCCCAAGCACTGAACACTAATTCTGAATTACCATTGCTTGTGCCAGCTGAAATTGCAGCGTTAGCTGATGTAGCAGCTGCTGACAAAACAACTGCAGCAACCAAAGCTTTTAATTTAAAATTCATTTTCTTACCCCTTCAAAAGTCATTAAAAAATAATTACATCTATTACTAAAAAAACCACTTAAAATCTTTGCTACTTTAAAGCCGCGATGATTCAAACTTCTGTGTCTATAAAACATCCATCTGCTGTAAATCAGCGCAACACCTTTTCGCGACTGTTGCCATGTTATTGGTTGAATATGTTCAGTGTGTTTTTTTAAGTAGTCCTATCGGCTTACAAAAACACCTTGGTTTATTACTACGGTTTATTACTACCTGCTATTTCAAAAATTACGCAATAAAAACGGTTTATTAAGAGACTTGCACATAGTGATGCACTTAAATGACATCCATTGACACCGCATATAGTTCTAAAGGACTACAACATGCGCTTTGTCGGATACCCAGCTATTGAGGCCGGTATAAGGAATATCGATGATGTCGGTAGATAATTCAGCTAAATACAAACCTGAGAGCACTGGTCATATTGCCGTAACTTTTAAAAACTATGATATTAGTCATTGATTAAATTACACTTAATCGATCTATATGAATCTCAAGGATTAAACATGACTTTTTCAACTAAGATATTAGCTTCACTCTTCTCGGCTGGTTTATTGCTAGGCGGGACATCATTAACAGCATTTGCAGGTGAGGCGGAAGAAATTAACGCCATAAAAAGCAATCTGGAAAAAAGGACACCCCCACTTAATGTCAGGAGCATCACACTATCGCCAATTGCTGGTATTTATGAAGTATTTGCAAATGGCAATATTTTTTATGTGGACAAGACCGTCTCTCATGTGATTGTTGGTGGCTCTATGCTGGAAGACGCAACAAAGCGTAACCTGACCAGCGAAAGATTACAGGAACTGACCAAGATCAAATTTGACGCTTTGCCATTTAAAAATGCGATAGAAATCAAAAAAGGAAATGGCGCATACAAATTTGCAGTGTTTTCAGATCCTGACTGCCCTTTCTGCAAAACGCTGGAACAAGGCATGGAAAAAGTCGGCGTTAGCGACTACACCGCTTATGTTTTTCTGTTTCCGTTAAAAGAACTTCATCCTGATGCCGTATTGAAGTCTGAGTCTATCTGGTGCGCTAAAGACAAAAATGAAGCTTGGTACAACTGGATGGTAAAAGGAATTGAACCAGCCAAAGCCAGTTGTGACAACCCAATCTCTGCCAATGAAAAATTAGCAGATGAGTTGGGGGTTACCGGAACGCCAACGATTTACCTGAATAACGGTAAACAGACTCAGGCTCCGCAGGAACTTGTTGCAGCCATTAAAGAGAAAAAGTAGTAAAGAGAAAGAAACGCATAAAGACTTATAAAATCTAAAGACTTATAAAATCTAAAGAATAGCCTGCGGTGCGGGCTATTTCAAGACTTTAATCAAGCCTATTTTTGCAGCCTTGACCGCAGCTTGACTGCGGTTTTGCACATCTAGTTTTCGTAAGATGTTCTGTACATGATTTTTTACAGTAAGTGGGCTGATATCAAGGATAGAAGATATCTCCCAATTGGTTTTACCCATATGCAACCATTGCAAGATTTCTGACTCTCTGTTCGTCACGATACTGGAAACGTTGCTATTGTTAAATACAGTATTACTTCTCTGGCTAGTTATCCTAATCAAAGCGCAATGTAGATTAGGCATCATCAGCTCAAAGATACGCGCAGTATTCGCACTAGGTGCTTTATGCAATCTAGCAAGGATAACTACACTGGATATTTTGCTGTTGTGATCACCGAAGCCATGCACCACTAAACTTTTTAATTCAGAGTCTTTTAAGTCCTGTTCGTCAAAATTAACCACCGAACAATTACTGCCCGCCATCTGCTCAAACTGATTAGAAACGAACATAGGTAAAGACATTTTTTTCCACAAATTTAATACTTGATGAATTAACCCAGACTCATGCTCGATTACACTGGAAAATTGAATCTGATTAAAATACCGCGTACTTGTGAAGTACTCAAAATGATAAGCATCACTCTCTGAGGATTTAATGCCAAAAATCATCACCTCGTGTCCGAGTAAAAACTGAAAATCCCCTTGCAGCCAATTAAACAGATGTACACGTTGAGAAACCCGTAGGGATTCTGTAATGACATCCATAAAAACAGAACGTTGCTCATCACTCAAGCCATCCCCACCGTTTTCGGGCGCATCAAAATTTAGATTAGTTTCAATGACAGTTCTTCTAGTTTTTTTAACATGCGCTATTCTCAACCAGTTAAGTGACACTTTGATTAAGATTAGATGGTAGTTTTCTTACGGTTTTGTTACACACTTCTTTAAAGTGCCTAGAAAATTAATCAACATGGATAACTTGATGATATTTCTAAAGAATGTCACATTACTAGTGAATAATACCCAGATGAAAAAAATTTTATTAGCGACTTTTGGTAGCCTTTATTTAATTAGCTTTGGTTCAGCAATCGCCGATGTGTTAATTGATCTGGAGCGAACAGATGAGATCATGATCAGCAACACTCAGCTAAATCTGCGTTATACGCTTAAGATTGAAGAATCATCGCTAGCCCAAGAAACGACGCTAATAGTGCCTAATAACAAAGCGCCAACCTCTAAACTCCCGTACAGCACCGAAGTCATCAGTGCTGCAGATGAAACCTCAATTGAGCCTGCATTAATTCATGCAGTCATTACAGTTGAATCTAGGCATAATCCTCGCGCACGCTCAAAAAAAGGTGCCTATGGCCTCATGCAGCTAATGCCTGCAACGGCAAATCGTTTCAAAGTGTTAGATAAACACGACCCCAAACAAAACATTTTAGCTGGTGCAAAATACCTACGTGAACTACTCAACCTGTTTAATGGGGATTTGATGCTAGCTTTAGCCGCATATAACGCGGGACCTGGCGCTGTGCAGAAATACCGCGGTCAAATTCCACCCTATAGAGAAACCATGGACTATGTGCCTAAAGTACTAAAACTTTATCGGCAGTATTCTTTAACCTAAAAACGGCTTTTCATTCACGAAAAACACCAAAAACACCAAATAAATCAAATGCATCATTTAATTTTGAATTTAACCTATTGGGTGTCATCGTAAATCCGTGTAATCAATTGAATTTTTTCGTGATTTTTTTGTTTTTCGTGGACCAACTGCTTTTTATTGGGTTAAGTAGCAATTCCTTAAGTGACGGTACTCACATATAATTTGATGAAGCAATATTTCACCCCCCCCCCATTAAAGGCATTGAGCCTGGAGTATAGGTAAATTTCCACTCACTATACTTTGCCATTGCTCCGAAAGTTTCATATTGAGGCAAAAAACCTGTTGTTTTAATTGGCGCTAACTCAGACGTGCTGTAAACACCTATGATTTGGCCTTGTTGCAGCACTAACCCCCATGCATCCTCATTTGCAAAAGGGTCTGTATAAAGTTTACGCAAATGCCGCTTAGTTATTGGAAAGCGGTTATCCAAGATTAAATCGTCCAATTTTTTCGGGTATTGCTTGGTACCGCTTGGGGTGTTTTCGTAATAACTGCCAATCGCAAGGCGAAACTCTTCCCCGATAAACAAGAGCTCTTTTTCCCGCTCCCGTTGTGCGTCTTGATGCCAAACAATACCAACACCAGCCAAACCGATACCGGAGATTGCTACCAACATCAATACGCCAATATAGGTAAACCCTGAACATTTGTTTTTAAACTGCATTGGAACATTACCAATCAGCATAGCGACTGCCATCTTTTGCAATAGCTGTAGATCCGCTATGTATATCGTAAACATTACCCGCCAATGGTGGCTCTGGAGGCAATAAAACCCAAGTTGAATTTTTTCCAGTGATAGGATCTACAGGTAGTTTACGGATATATTTCCGCTCTACTAAATCTTCTAAAGTTTCAGGGTACTGCCCCGTATCAGCATAGAACTTATCAATACTCTCGCGAAGCGTATTAAGATCTTGCTGTAACGCGGCCTCTTTAGCACGTTCTATACTAGTGAAATATCTGGGAACAGCCAAGGTGAGCAATAATGCCAGAATCGCTAAAACAACCAGCAACTCCACTAAAGTAAATCCTTTAATTTTGCCACAACAATGTGCTAATCGTTGATGAGAGTATTTCTTCATGTTGTTAATGTGCAGATGCTTTTTCAAAGGATGTTTACCATTGCGAGTAAGGTATGCCGTTAATCCCTACTTGCTGACTCAGTGAGTACACATCAAAAACATCTTCACCTTCTGTTGGATTGCTTGCCTCACTGGCATAGCTTCGTAAACCCCAATGATGGCCTGAGTCACCATAGTTATTAGCATTTTGACTTGGCGAACTCATCGGATCGGTAGGAACTTTGCGTAAAAACTTCAACTTATGTTTATTGGGATCTTTTTCATCAAGGACACCATCTACTAATACCGTCAAATTAGGCGGATAACCCGATTGCTCAATTGTTTTTTTAATGCGACCCTCATCTACCGCTTTTTTGTAAGCATCAAGGGCTTCACGTATTTGGCGCAAATTTGTACGTAATTCACTTTCTTTTACCCGCTGAACACTTAGCTGTAACATTGGCATGGCAACACTGGCTAAAATTGCAACAATAGCAACAGTCACCACCAGCTCTATCAGCGTGAAGCCTTTTCTTGAAGTTTTAAAACAAGCGCTCATGGTGACACTGGTAAGGTTGCAGACTCAACGTTAGGCTGCGCATTATCCGCTGACGCAGGCAACGCCACGCCATCGACGGCTGTCGCATCCTGCGTTTGCAAAATGGGTTCTTGCTCAGTGGCCGATGAAGTTTCTGGCGTAACTTCAGGATTAGCTTTTAATTGTTGCTGTTTAATTTTCTCCCTGAATTGTTCACGTGGGCTTAAAGGGCCAGAGCTTACAGGCAAGCCAGTTTGCGGTTTATCACTAATTAAATTTTCTGTCCCCGACCAATACTCTGAAATCTCTGCCTGAGGCAGGCTGATATTTCCGATTATCCTAGGTGTGATTGCCAGAACGATTTCAGTTTTACTCTTTTTATCTTCTTGGTTTGAAAACAATCTACCCACCAAAGGTATATCTCCCAGCCCAGGTAATCTGCTCGCATTTTTACGCTCATCATCTAATATCAAACCTGCAAGTATTTGCGTTTCCCCATTTTTTAAGCGCAATACCGTATTGGCATTGCGGGTACCGATGGTATATGCAGTAGCCCCATTATTAGTTCTCATTTTTTCACCTAGAGAACTCACTTCTAAGCCAATTTTAATATTAACAAAGTCGTTTAAAGTAATACGTGGTTCAACATCAAGCTTTAAACCAACATCGACATATGTAATATTTTCAGCAACGCCCACGTTAGCACCTAAAGAAGTTGTTGTGATAATAGGCACTTTGTCACCCACCATGATTTTTGCTTTTTCATTGTTTCTAACACGAATCCTTGGATTTGATAAAAGATTAACATCACCAATGGTCTTTTTAAAATTCACACCAGGGCTGGGTGACACCCCGATATTAGGCGATTTCACACTTTTTAAAGCTTCAAGAGTCAGATTGGCAGCTGATAATACGGCTAATTGATTTGGGTAAACAATACCTAACTCTTGTAAACGACTTCGGCTGACTTCCAATACTTCAATATCCAACATGACTTCGGGGTCTTCCAAGTCATTTGCTGCAACCAATTTTTCTGCAATTCTTATCACTTCAGGGGTATCTCGCATCACCAGCATATTCAGACGTTCATCCACAAAAATATCTTTTGTTTTAAGCATTGTTTTCAACAGTATTGAAACCTGCTTTGCACTGGTGTTAGAAAAATAAAAACTACGGATCATTAGGTCCTGATAGTCTTTTAATTTAGCTTGTGTGCTTGGAAATACCAGCGCCGTGTTTTCTGACAACACTTTTTTCTGCAAGCCATTACTTGAAAGCACCATTTCAATGGCATCTTCAATACGGGCTTTTTTTATAAAGATAGTCGCTTTTGTCTCCGGTTTGATATCTTTATCTAAAATAAAATTAATGCCCGTTGCACGTGACAAGGCTTCAAACACCACTTTAATGTTTACATCACGTAGCTCTAAAGTCACAGGCTTATTAAACTGAGGCTTAAGTTCTGGCAGTTTGACTTTAGTAGTGATTAATTTTGCGTTAATTTGTTGCTGTAAAATAAGCGCCTCGGCATGCTGAGGGTTTTCAATAAGCACGTCACGTACAATTTCTTTCGCTGCTTCAGGCTGACTATCAACTAATGTTGCAGCTTGATCAACTTTGTTAAGTTGTGCCATTTCACGTTCAACTTCCAGCTTCCCATTAATCGCATTTATGTCTTCTGGCAAAAACCCTAATACACGGTCATAAAAATTACTCGCTTCTGCATATAAACCTTTAACTTTTGCTTGCTCTGCTTGCAAAAGTAGCTGGGTTGAGGCTAGCTCCTGCGTCACTAATAAATTTTTACGCTTAACCGTCGCTTCTGGATGCGATTTTGCCTCTTTTTTAACCTCAGCTACTTGTGCTTCGGGAGTTTGACTCTTATCGATTGTCTTTTCCCATGGGGCAAAGGCACAGCTAGTAAGCTGCGTCAGCAAACTCACAATGAGCAAACAATATCTATAAGAAGGTTTAAAATGAGGTGCTTTGTTGCTAAAAATCATGCTTAAGTCCTTTTACTGAATCAATTCAGCCGTAGCCGATGATGTCGCTGCAATAACCGCTAACTTTGCCGATTTTGATAAGGTTTGAACCAAATTAAGAGGTAGATAAGTTAACCGCAGAGTGTTAGCATCTTCAGTATCTAATCTCCATTGGTGGTTTATTTTTTCACCCTTAACCACCGAGTAAAGTTTGCCATTTGCCATCAAAAATACCTGTGTTCCTTTTGGAGAATCTTCCAGCTTTCCGATATAGGTAAACGGCGCAGGTGGCGCTACTGGGGGGGGTAATGGTTGCGGTTTCATTTTTTTTACAGGCGGAATTACAACCCATGAACGCACTTTAAATAAATCATAGGGTTTATCTGACAATGGTTCACGCTTCAGGCTTTGCCAAGGAATAAGCTTCCCGCCATTCGATAAAGTGTTCACCGTCAACGCTGAAGCTTGCTGCTGATTGCTTCGTACCATCATTGCTGTCGGTGCTTGTGAAGTCTTAATTACCAGCAATTCATCAGTGACATCGTCTTCTTCTAGCGCTGTCCATGCTGTTGCAATTACCGTCATTAACAAAACCAACATCAGCAGTTTGTTAGATGACTTTGAACCAGTATTAGAAACGTTATTCACCATTACCAGGTATCACCTTGCAAAAAGAGCACGAACACAAGTCGCGCTTCAACTGTCGGCGATAAAGAATTTTCACGTTTAATCTGCAATTCACTGACTGCCAATGCTGGTAATTTATGTAGTAACTCTACGATTAACTGCCGTATTTCTGCGTACTTCCCAACCACTGGCAACACTATTTCATATCGTAATAGCTGCCCTTGTTTAGTTTGAGATAGCTTGTAGTCGCCGCGATTTAAAGTCAAATGCTGCTTTTGCGCAACTTCATTAATAAGACTTAACCACGTTGGCAAGCTGGCGCCGACAGGGAACATCTGATAAAAATCAATGAGCTCTTGTTCAGTAGTCTGTGCAGGCGTAATTTTAGGTTCTGCCAGTACGGCTTTAGTGTCTTTTTTAAACTCAAGTTCAGTTAAAGTAAGATTCAATTCCCTTTCCATTGTCGCGACTTCAGTCATATAGAACAATAGACTACCAACAATGGCCGTGACGCCAAGCAATCCCCATAAACCCAGGTTTTTTGCAAACTTACTTAACAACCAATATCCATAAGCAGGATTAAAGTTTTTCATGGTTTTAATTAACTGCTGCCGTATGCCATTGCGCCGCCAAAGTGAACCTCACGGGCTTCGATGAATTGGCTTCATCTACACTATGTTTTTGAAGATACACTTGCGCCAACATTGGCTGTTCTTCTAGCCGACTGATGTAGTTCATTACAGACTGTAAATTTTTAGCTTCGCCGCTCAGCAAAACTAGTTGTTTTTTACTGCTTGGCTCTAAACTAAGTATTGCCACATCTTTAATGTCTGATTTCTCAATAGCTACCAACAAAGCACTCCAAGGTGTAGTTAGAGTAGCTACCGTTGCTTCGATCTGAGTTTTTGTTTCAGGTGCAATATCAGCACTTTTACTATCAACTGGTGGCACTATATGAATCTGGTCATTTAATTGAGTCAGTTCTAATGCTATTTCATTGTGCACGATTAGCCTGGCTTGGTAGTGTTGCCAAGTAAAAAATGCTAACGCTATTCCTGCCGACAAAATAATCAAACCAAGCCAGCTATAACTAGTTGGTAAAAATGGCGAATGCTGAACAAAGTCTAAATCAAACTTTTGACTCATACCGAGGCCTCTAGCATTGCAAAATGATAATTTTTCAATACACTTTTAAGCGTACTAATACGTTTTACTTGCCAGCCGTCAATTGCGTTAATTGCAATGTTTTTCTGTGTGGGTGCATAAACTAATATCTGACGGTGATTGTTATCAGCTAGCACCAGTTCACGCATCATTAAATTTTTAAACTCTATTTGCCAACCATTAGTTAGAGGATAAGTGCGCACATTTTGGCAGCCACCTTCATGTAAGTTAACGAGTAACAATCGCTTAAATTCCACAATAACCAGATAACCATTAGTTTTAGCTATCTGACTTGATAGACTATTAAATACAGTCATTAAATAGGGTTGAACCGTGACGAGCTTTATTTGATACTTACTTGCGATTTGCTTTAGCACATCCAATAATTTTTTATCAGCAGCTGCTGCAATCGTCACCATATGATTGGGGGTGTCATGCAATTTAATTTCCCAATCATCAACTACGGCGCCATAAACTTCCCGATAAGAAGCTGCTGCATAGGCTAGTTTTTCTGCTGAGCTCATAGAAACTTGTTGAGGAGGTAAAGCTAGATACCTTACAAAATCGCTTGCCAAGGTAATATGAAGTTTCGCCTTTGACTTAACCTGCATTGAAGCCAACATACCATCTAATTGATTGGCGGCACGACTCCACGCAAGGTTATCTGCATCTTGTGTAAATGTTACGTGTTGCTGATCAAGCACCCGATTATTCAGGCCACGTAGCCGACTAACCACCGAGACGTTATCTGCTCCTAACACCGCCAATAATTGATTAACTGATAAAAGTGACACGGTTGATCTCCTGCAATGTAGTAAGTCCGTTACTAACGGCTTCAAGTGCAGCCTCACGCATGGTACGCATACCACTGCGTTTGGCTGCTTCTTTTAATTTTCTAATTGGTTCACGCGCAACAATCATCTCGCGCAACTCATCATTCAATATCAACAACTCGGCTATCGCCTTACGACCTCGGTAGCCAGTGCCGCGACAGTGCCCACAACCCTTGGCATGCTTAAAACTCATACTGGATGCCATTAGTGGAGTGATGCCTGAGTCTTCTAGCAACTGTGCGTCTGGTTGATAATCTTCGACACAGTGAACACAGATGGCACGTATTAATCGCTGAGCCATGATGCCGTTCATTGCAGATACAAAGTTATAAGGATCAACCCCCATATGCATAAACCGCCCGATAACATCCAACACGTTATTGGCGTGAACCGTCGTAAATACTAAATGGCCTGTCAAAGCGGCCTGCACGGCAATTTGCGCTGTTTCAGAATCTCGAATCTCCCCGACCATTATTTTGTCTGGATCGTGCCGCAGAATAGAACGTAGGCCACGTGCAAAAGTGAGGCCTTTTTTCTCATTGACTGGAATTTGCAACACGCCAGAAAGCTGATATTCCACAGGGTCTTCAATCGTAATGATTTTGTCATGACCTGTGTTCACCTCTGATATAGCAGCATAAAGTGAAGTAGTTTTACCGCTGCCAGTTGGGCCAGTAACCAGAACCATGCCATATGGCTCACTCGCTAAACGACGAAACTGAGCGATTATCTTTGCGTCGAACCCTAACGCCTGCAAGCTTAAGCCTTGCGCTTCTTCAGACAATGACTTTCTATCCAATACACGCAATACCGCATCTTCACCAAACACACTTGGCATAATAGAAACGCGGAAATCTACATCACGGCCTTGTACAATCACCTTAAAGCGTCCGTCTTGCGGTGTACGCCGCTCAGCAATATCGAGCTGCGCCATCACTTTTATCCGTGATATCGCTTGGTCAGCATTTTCCATACCCTGCATTCCACCTATACCAGCCATCACTCCATCAATACGATATTTAATTGACAAGCCAGCATTTGAGCACTCTAGATGAATATCACTGGCGCCTACTTTCAGCGCATCGTAAAGCGTAGAGTTAATCAGCTTGATGATTGGATTAGTATCTTCATTAATTGACTTTAATGATAAGTTTGCGACGGCTTCATCTGAGTCAGAAATTGATATATTGGCGTCTTCATGCAAACCATCCATGGCTCGCATTGTTTCTTCATGCTTAGCTAAAAACGCTGCAATATCATTGCGATGTGCTAGATACCAAGTAAATGGTTGCCGAATGTTTTCTATCGCCCACTCTTGCAGACTTTCGTTAAACGGGTCAGCAAACACCAATATTAAATCTTGTGTTGCACTATTATTATTAGCGTAAAAAGCCAGGCATTCTTTTTGTTGTGCACTTTGAAATGAAATAGCATCAAATGCTACAGTTAACGCGTGCAATTCCTTCATACTAATTGGAGGAAAATGTAGCGATTGACTCAACGCCTCCAAGAATATATCGTGATCGTGACCAGTAAGTTCTTCTAGCACTTCTACAACACGACGCTGCTGCGCTATTGCAACCGATTTGGCTTGCCTGATTTGTTCAACGCTAATTAAAACTTGACTACCAATAATAGGTGCAAGCAGATGAGGCGCTAGATAATGCGACTCTGATGCAGATGCGTTTTGTAATAACATGGTCACTGGATATTCCCTGCCAACTCAAAAATAGGCATGTAGAGTAACAACACCACAACACCTATCACCAAACCTATCAACAACATAAGTATTGGCTCAAAGAGTTTGGTAAACCAATCTATCCAGCGCGCCAGCTCATCGTCATAAAAGGCGGCAATACGCTCCATCATGTCACCGATTTTTCCACCGCGCTCCCCTACTCTCAGCATGCGTAGAGCTATCGGTGTCGTTAATCCAGCCTGCTCCATTGCCGATGAAATAGTTTGCCCTTCTTGAATGGCAGCAGATGCCTGCTTCATTTTCTTTTGCAATGCCATATCTAATAACCCTGCTACAGATTCCAAGGCAACAATGATTGAGGTACCTCCTTTTAACAGCATACCCAAAGTGCGATAAAACCTAGCTAATTGAAAAATACGTAGCCGTGCGCCTAATGCTGGAATGCGCCAAATGATTCGCGTTATCCATTTTCTGACTGAAGCTTGAGATAAACCGTAAACCATTACGCCGATTGTGATACATGATGCTATCAATAACTCTTTGCCGTGACTTTCTAAAAACAAACCCCATGCCAGTAAAACCTGTGACAAAAATGGCAAATTGCCACCTGTGCCTTCATATATTCGGCTAAATTTTGGTACGACAAAACCAAGTAAAAACAAAATCACTAACCCACCTACACCCATGAGTAAGATTGGATATATGGAGGCAGAAACAATCTTTTTTCTCACCAATCCAATCTGTTGTTCATAACTCACATAGCGGCTTAATGCTTCTGGCAAGTCTCCGGTTTTCTCGCTTGCTCTAACAGTCGCAATATAAAGTACCGGGAAAACATTAGGTTGTAATTCCAATGCGGATGAAAAGGTCTGACCTTGATAAAGCGCTTGCAACAAAGCATCTAAAGTCTGCTTTACCTCTCTACGCTGATCTTTTTCAGCAAGAGTTTCAATCGCTTCAACTAGATTAAGTCCAGCTTCCAGCAAAGCCAATAATTCTTGACTGAATAACGCTAGGGGAAATTTTTTATCTGATCCATTAGATAAAGTATGTTTTTTTATCTTTGCAACGATGGGCGAATAGCCTCTGGCTTTTACTTGTGCAAGCGCATCTTCAGCATGCATTGCCGATATACTTAAAAGCACAATTTCTCTTCCTCTAACAGCTTTAACTTGATATTCCATGATTGTTAAAGCTACCAATTCACTACGTCTTCAGATTCTTTAGCACCGCCCTGTTGACCATCCTTACCTAATGAGTAAAGATCAAAATCACCATGCTCACCGGGATATTTGTAAAGATAAGGCTTATTCCAGGGATCATTAGGGACGCTCTTTTTAAGGTAAGGTCCTGCCCATTTTGCATCATTTGCAGGATTTTTATTCAGCGCACCCAGACCCTGCTCTGTGCTGGGATACTGACCTACGTCAATTCTATATTGATCTAGCGCTTTACCAAGTGAGTCTATTTGAGCTCGCGCCGTTTTAGTTTCTGACTTACCTATCTGCTCAAAATACTTTGGCCCTACATAACCTGCGAGCAATCCGATAATGACCATGACAACCAGTAACTCAAGCAGAGTAAAACCTTTCACTTTAAAACTGGGCTGATCCGATTTAATTAAAATTGACATATTTTTTACACAAATTTAAGTTTATGTGTCAATTCTAGGTAATCTTGTTTTCAGTATAATTTCAAATTTGTGACATATTTGTTACAGTTGAAACTAATTGAAGCTGCAATACTAAACTCTTGCCAGCGCATAATTCATCGGGTAAATTACTTTCTCGCGCGCATCGGACCAAATCAAGTCACAAGCATCATCATCCACATGCATCATCCTGCCTTGCCTATCAACGCAATACTCCCCGCACACAATCATTTCATCAAAAGTATAGTCCTGCCCTACGCGCGTATATTCAAATAATACACTTCGCACCACACGCCCACCTCGTTGAACATGGCAACCATCACTAATCCAAGTAGGCCCAATAATTTCAGCACCTTTGTCAACACGTGCACCAGATCCAATATAAACAGGCCCCTGTATTTTTGTATTCTCCCAGTCAACTCGTGCATTCAGGCCCACCCAAACGCCAGGCTTAACCTGCTTACCGGGCATGCTCATGGAAGGCACCTCTCCGCGCATAACCTGCTGCATCACCTCCCAGTAATCAGAAACCAATCCAATATCAATCCAGTTAAAGGGATGATTAATTGCATAAAAAGGCAGGTTTTTTTCTACTAACAAGGGAAACAAGTCAGAACCAATATCAAATGTACTGCCTGATGGAATCAGATTTAACGCCTCTGGTTCAAATATATAAATACCTGTACTTGCTAAATTTGAACGCGCCTCTAATTGCGTAGGTTTTTCTTGAAACGACACTATTTTCCCATCGTCATTAGTCACTACAATGCCATAACCAGAAACTTTATCCATCGGCACTTCTTTTGCAACAAGACTGACAATAGCCCCTTTCTTGCGATGCTCTACAACAGCTGCTGTAATATCTAGATCAATAATTGCATCACCACAAATTACAATAGTTGTTTCATTAAAAAACTGACCAAAATCCTGAATCTTACGCATACCGCCTGCCGACCCTACTGGACTTGGAATGATTTTCCCATTACTAACATCACCCTCAAACGAGTACCCTATCTCAATACCAAACCTATGCCCATCTCCAAAATACTGTTGAATTTTTTCATGTAAGTAGCTTACATTGACCATCACTTCGTTTATTTGATGCTTAGCTAGATGTTCAATCAAATACGCCATTACTGGCTTCCCCAAAATAGGAATCATCGGTTTAGGAAGTTCATAAGTTAATGGGCGAACACGTGTACCCTTACCTGCGGCTAAAATCATGGCTTTCATTGGTTAAGCTTTCTACAACTCACAGAGTTAATATCTTGTATTTCGTATTTTTGATGGAATATCACTTGGGTAGCAATGAGACTATAGAGGTAGATTATTAAGTATTCGTGACGGCTGGACTAAATCACCCTTGTAAATCAAATCAACTAAAAATCGGCTTAAAACAGCCGTTTTAAATTTTGCTTGCAAATAAAACTTTTCCTTGTGTAAATAAATTTATAGCCTATAAAAATATAGCCCATGTAGACTAGATTAACCCTAATGCGCTATTAAATAGCATTAATTTTAGAATTGGTTTTATTACTTAGTACGCTTTTGAATCTTTAAAAACCAGCAAGATTGTTTTAAGAATAATTTTAAGATCTAACGATAGAGACCATTTCTTCAAATAATCCAGATCATATTCAATACGTGACTTCATACTATCAACAGTCTCTGTTTCACCTCTAAACCCATTTACCTGCGCCCATCCGGTAATACCTGGCTTTACTTTGTGTCTCACCATATAGCCTTTAATCACTTTACGATACATCTCATTATGACTCACAGCATGGGGTCGAGGCCCCACGATACTCATTCGCCCTTGCAATACATTAATAAATTGCGGCAGTTCATCTAATGATGTTTTACGTATAAATTTTCCGAACCTTGTGACTCTTTTATCATTGACTTTAGCTTGCATGACCTTATCGCCATCTTCAGTAACGGTCATCGATCTGAATTTATACACAACAATCTCGTGACCATCCAACCCATAACGCCTTTGCTTGAATAATACAGGACCAGGTGAGCTCAATTTAACGCCAAGGCCTAATATGATTAATATCGGTGAAATCAGACATAAAATGATGGTGGCTAAAACTAAATCACTTAATCCTTTAACGAAACCATTAAAGCCAGAAAAAGGCGTTTCACAAACCGCAACTACCGGCATTCCATCAATATCGTCAATGCGGGCCTGAATCAAATCTGCGATAAAAAAATTCGGTACGAAATAGATTGATGCAGTTGTATCTTTTAAATCATCTAATACAGTGAGTATTTCTTCATGAAGCGATGGCGGTAAAGCAATATAAATAAGATCAATCTTATTCAATTTTACGTAACTGGGTAGTTGAGTGACTGAGCCGATTAGTTGACGACAATTCAACTGCTGTTGACTGGAATAATTTTCTGATACAACATCAAAAAACCCTTTAATATCAATGGCTAGCTCCGGACTACTGTTAATCCTATCATGGAGCTGATGACTTAATTCATTCACACCAATCATCACTGCAGTTCTCTTAACACTCGCAATGTAATGTTTACTGCCCAGATACTTAGCTACCAATAGATGCGAAAAAATTAACACTAATGGCGTAACTACAACCCACACCACCACCACTTTCTGTGCAAATTGATTTAAGTAATCCGTTGCATATCCAAAAAACAACAGAATACCCACAATTACTAACCATTGACCAACAGTATTAGAAAGTTCCTCAAATAAACTTCTGGATTTATGCCATGACCCAGGAAAACTCAAGGCAAACAACATAATTGAAAGCACCACGTATTGCGAAGTCAGTTTATCTTCAAAATAAATTGCCAAGAAGAACAAACTGCTAATCATCAATACGGGGTCAATCAGTATTTTGATTAAGGCATGAAAACTTAACGCTTTGTTAAAACTGAGTTGCTGCTGAAATCTCATTATGGATGCTTAAGTAAGTTTCACTGAAAGCATACAATTTAGATTAAAAATATGACGTTAATATGTATTTTAAGTTAAAAAGATAACACTATTTAATATTTAGTAAAAACTAGCTACCATAAGCCGATCGGTCTACTACGCTCAACTGATTTGCAACAAAACCACTTCAATATGGATGAACTAATCAATTTTAGCTAAGCATCAACCTAAATTAACTTTTATTATCATATTTTTTAAAAAATGAAAATGTTTACAATAATGCCTATCGCACTTGCTATTGGTCTGTCATTGAGTGCAAATTTCGCACTTGCTGCACAGGGTCCAACTAGCTCACAAACACCATACATTACCTCTACAGCCGCAGGCTGGGATGTAACCTCAATCATGACTGTAGGTGACCAAGCTGCAAACGGCTACAAAATGGTTGGCATTCCAGATGGATTGGGCGCATATGACAATAGTGATGACACTTTCACATTACTAATGAATCATGAGCTAGGTGCAACATTAGGTGCAGTTCGCGCACACGGTGCAGCAGGTGCTTTTGTTTCAGAGTTTAAAATCAATAAAAATACATTGGCTGTTGTAAGCGGTAATGATTTAGCGATCAACCACCAGGTATGGAATGGTACTGGTTATCAGGCAGCAACTGGCACCACTAACAGCTTCGTACGTTTATGCTCTGGCGATTTGCCAGCAGTTTCTGCTTTTTATAATGCAAGCACAGGCTTGGGAACACAATCACGCATTATGATGAATGGTGAGGAGGCTGGTTCAGAAGGTCGCGCATACGCATTTATCGCGACTGGTGCTAACAAAGGAACAGCATATGAATTGCCACGCATGGGTAATTTCTCATTTGAAAACAGCTTAGCCAACCCTTACTCTGGTGACCAAACTATCGTTGTTGGCACAGATGATTCAACGCCAGGTCAGGTTTACATCTATAAAGGCACTAAAACCAACGCCGGTACTGATATTGACAAAGCTGGCTTAACTAACGGTAGTTTATATGGCGTTAAAGTCAATGGCGTAACAACTGAATCAAGTGCAATCAACGGCAGTTTCACACTTGAGGCTGTAAATTACGACCAGACAGGTGCTGCATTACAAACTGAAAGTAATGCTAAAGGCATTACAAACTTTGCACGTCCGGAAGACGGTCATTGGGCAGATGCTGATACATTCTACTTTGTGACAACTGGCACGGCTACGGGCGGATCAGCTAAATTATATAAACTCGATTTAGACAACAGCATGGCTGGCGGTACCATTTCAATGGTAAAAGACTCAGCAACCCTTATTGGCACCGATGGCGAAACCGCTAGAAGCTTCGACAACATGACTGTAGATACTGAAGGCAACATCATGATTCAGGAAGATCCAGGTAGTAGCGCTTATATTGCAAAGACTTGGAAATTTGATCTAGTAGCTAATACTTGGACACAAGTGTTTGAATCAGACCGTAGCCGCTTTATCACTGGCGCCACTAACTACCTAACTCAAGATGAAGAAAACTCCGGCATCATTGATGTAACTAATGTACTTGGCAGAAACGATGGTAAAAAATACTATCTAGGCACAACGCAAGCGCATTATAGTATCGCCAGTGAATTGGTGGAAGGTGGTCAACTGTATATTATCTCAGCTACAACACCTAAAAACTAGAAATGTGTGATGTAAGAAGTCCATTCATCACAAAAAATTGAACATTTGCCCGCGCATTCCCCCTTATAGCCGAATTCCGAACCAGCTTTGAGGCAAGAGGTGGGTCAAGCGGGCGGTTTTGATTTTAGTTTTTTAGTTTCTGATTTTCTTCCATGCTCCATCGTACCTTGTGCATCCACGTAAGCCCGCACCGTTTCCAGTGTCGCA
>JAUSAG010000048.1 GCA_030652995.1 Methylotenera sp. | reverse complement strand
TGCGCTTTAGCCACGAGCAATCGTGCTTTGTTGCGCGTGTTACTTCCCTTCGCCTTGCGGCTTAGGTGTTGTTGTTTACGTTTTAGGTTGCTACGTGCTTAGGATTGCTGAATTTAGAGCCGTCACTGGTGACGGCTAGGTCAGTTAGTCCAACATCTATGCCTAGAATTTTTCCGTTGAGCAACACTTCTGGTTTTGGATAGATGCGGATCTTAGTGGCGGTTAGCATGAATGTTATTGTATATAATATATTGTATTTACAGTAAGCAAAGGATAACTTCGTCATCCGCGCTATTCATCTCCGCCGTGAAGAGGCAAAGATTTCCGCGCAATAAGTGTTAGAGAAGCGACTAAAAAAATTCAATGTCACCTTCTTTTTTAACTTCATGCAGTTCGCCATCCATAATTAACTGTTCGTAAATTGCAATGCGGTTCCGACCATGATTTTTAGCAAAATAGAGTGCGGAATCTGCGCGGTCTATCAGCTGGCTTGAAGTGTCAAAGTCAGAAATTCTAGTGCATCCAGCACTTACCGTTACTTTATCTACTTGTGGAAATGAAAACTGCGCTACCTTGAGCCTAAAACGTTCGAGAATCATTTTAATATCCTCCTCGCGGCTGCACTCAAATACGCCGACAAATTCTTCTCCGCCAAAGCGAAATAGTGGGTCGGACTCTCGAAAGCAATGTCGCATCAACTGAGCAAACATCAGTAGCACTTCATCACCAATCAGATGCCCAAATACGTCGTTAACTCTTTTGAAATGGTCAATATCAAAAATAGCTAAAAAGTAAGTTTGGTCAGGTTTATCTTCACGGCGCTTAGTTGAGCTTTGAGTATGTGCGAGCACTTTGTTGATTTTGTATTCAAATGTTTTACGATTTAATAAGCCGGTAAGCGTGTCACATTCATTGTCGTTAATCAGATTGGTATAGTTCTGATAAATCTGCAATACCATCCTGATGGTAATTTCGCTGTGTATATCAGAGGGCGGGTATGCAATGCCGATAACACTGGCAATTTGACCGTTTGCGTTCTTAAGCGGGTAAAACTTATGGGTCGCGTTGTTTGTATTTGTCAGGCGGCATATTTCGCCCGATTGAAAGCTGTTAATGATTGTTGGTTGCAGTGAGATTGAAACTGAAGTTTCTGTTTTATTATCATCAACTTTATCGTCATCAACGGTAAATGCGGATAGTCGCGGTTGTTTTTCGTCATTGAGGTAGTAAATAACAACTGGCTTTGCTTCCTCACCATGCTGGGATGCAATCAATTTTGTTAATGTTTTGATCAGTGTAATTTCAAGCATAGCCTCGTCGCGCTCATGCGTGAGTGCAATGAGGCTGCTTAAAAGTGCGTTAATACAATAAGGTTGCAAGTGGAAGGCAATCTGCTGTTGGTTGAGTGACGTACGGGTGATGGTTTTTAAAAATGTTGCCAGGCTACACCATAGTCATTACTGGCCATTACCTAATTTAGGTTTAATCATATAGAATTTAACCGTATTTGCCTAATGGTTTTGGTCGAAGCTGGCGATGCACTTAATTTGATTATTTTTTACCTGCCCCAACGCAAGGCCGCCGTGTGCACCGGGCTATCCCAATGCTGTTTGATCTCATCATCTAATAAGCATAGTGTAATAGAAGCGCCCGCCATATCCAGCGCGGTGGTGTAGTTGCCAACCAGTGAGCGCGCAATTTTAATGCCGTGCTGATTGAATAACTTAAGCGCGGTGTTGTAAATCAAGTAGAGCTCCATCAGCGGTGTGGCACCAAAGCCGTTAATCAGCAATAGCGCTTCGTGCGTATTGGACGTCAAAATCGCTCTCGTTTTAAGGTCGGTGATGATGGCTTCTACACAATCACGCACAATGGCATCGGCCTCACGCATGGTTTCACGTCTGCGACCTGGCTCGCCGTGTATGCCCACGCCCATTTCAAGCTCGGTGTCACTCATGTCAAAAGTAGGGCGGCCAGCGGCAGGTACTGTGCAGCTAGTGAGCGCTACGCCTATACTTGCGGTTTGGCTATTTACTTTGTCGCCTAATGCTTTACAAGCCGGTAAATCGGCACCTGTTTCTGCCAAGCTGCCTACACATTTTTCTACAATCACCGTGCCAGCTACACCGCGGCGGCCAGTGGTGTAAGTGCTATTGACTACAGCACAGTCGTCGCTGGTGAGTACGGTATCACTTTTTATAGGTAATCCATTGGCAAATGGTAGCATCTCCGCTGCTATTTCAAAGTTCATCACGTCGCCTGCGTAATTTTTAACAATAAATAAAATGCCATTGTCTGCGTGCACTAGTGTTGCTGCGGCCAACATTTGGTCGGGTGTGGGTGAGGTAAATACATAGCCCGGGCAGGCAGCGTCCAGCATGCCGTAACCAATGTAGCCAGCGTGTAGCGGCTCGTGGCCAGAGCCACCGCCAGAGATGATTGCAACTTTGTTTGTAGCTATTTTTTTGCGCGTTAAAAAGTTTGGGTTTAAATTTAGGCTGACTAAATCACTGTGCGCTGATGCGAAGCCGCTGAGGCTTTCAACTAATACATCATCAATTTTGTTGATAAATTTTTTCATGAGATCACCTTTTAATTTTCACTATAGAGTCGCTGTTGGCAAACAGTCATAATCATTAACTGGCAGCTTTTTGCTCCTGGGTCTATATGACCAATCGCTCGTTCACCCAAGCCAGCAGCGCGCCCCTTAGTTGCGATTAAACCTTTTGTGGCCAGCATGCCTTGTTCTGCGGTGTCTATCAGTGCATTGCATATTTCTTTTACATTAGCATTAGCTGTTGCAAGTGCCTTGAATTGGTTGGCAACAGGGATCAACACATCCAGCATGGTTTTTTCACCAATATCTGCTTTGCCACGCTGGCGGATAAGGTCAACACCAGCCGCAAAAGCAGCGGCATAAGTTGGCACCGATTCATCACCGTTATCTTTAAGCACTTTAGCCATGCCCATAAAAAAACTGGCGAGTAATGGTCCGGAAGCCCCGCCGATGGTGCTAAGTAACTTTAAGCCGATTTTATTAAGTGCTGCGTCAGGGCTGAGTGATTCCAACTCAGCCTGCATGTCAACAATTGCGCCAGCGCCACGCTTCATGTTGATGTAGTGGTCACCATCGCCAATGGCGCGATCTAGTGACTCCAGTGTCGATTCATTGTTTAAAATGGTGTCGCGTATGGCAATAGCCGCAGATAAAATAAATGAAGTTTTCATTTCATGAATAACACTATGTTGTGAATTGATTAAAGTTGTTAAACTCTATACATGTTATGCCACCTTTACAACTCATGAGCTTACGTTTCCGCTTAAATTTACTTGTTACTTTTCTATCGCTGGCTTTTATTCTGGTGGTTGGCACTATTTTGGTGAACGATACCCGCGTTTCAATTCGCGAGCGGGTTGAGGCTGCAAGTCGCGTAACGGTGCAATTATTAGATACTGTGATTGTGAGTTCTGCCATAAATCCTGAAATGGGACCTACGCATATTGTGTTGCAGCAATTTTTAACCTCATTAGGTTATGTACGTAGTAGCCATATTGCGCTTTATGATTATCAAGGGCATGAACTTTACCATTCACCAGATTCAACGTTCAAAAGTGAGGTGTATCCGCCAGACTGGTTCGTTAAGCTTGTGCAACCTAAGGTTGAAATCGTGGAGCGCAAGATTCGCTATGGTACTTTAGTGGTGTCATCAAGTGCGGCCGGTTCTATTCGTGAAGCGTGGTCTGGGTTTAGCCAACTCATGTGGGTTGGCTTGGCATTTTTTTTACTGCTGAACACGATGGTGTATCTGCTGTTAAGCCATTCACTTAGACCTGTGAATCAAATTTTAGCTGCGATTAACCGCATTGAACAAGGTGATTTAACTACACGCTTGCCAACGTTCACCTTGCCGGAATTTGACCGCATTGGCCACAGTCTTAATCGTATGGCTGAGTCACTTACTGCAGAACGCCAGTTGGAAGAAAATCGTCAACTAACACATTTGATTCAAAAGCATATTGAAGAAGAGCGGGCAAGTCTGGCGCGCGAGCTGCATGATGAACTCGGTCAATATGTCACGGCGATCAAAACTTTTGCTGTAGGTATCGCTAATAAAGCCAAAACCAATAGCGCAAGTGCGGGGATGACGGAGGTTGCATCAAGCGCACAAATTATCGTATCCGCAGCGAATCAAATATATGACGGCATGCATAATATTGTGCGTCAATTGCGCCCAGCGTCGCTAGATAACTTGGGCTTAGCTGAAACCTTAAAAGATTTGGTGAGCAGTCATCAAGTACAGCACCCTGAAATTCAGATTCAATTGTATTTATCTGGAAATTTAGAGCGGATAGGTGAAACTGTCAGCATCAATTTGTATCGAATCGTACAAGAGTCACTTAATAATGCGTTGAAATATGCAAAGGCAACCACTATTACTGTTAGTCTCATTAAAACCCCAGACGGTGAGTTGCAGTTAGCAATTAAAGATAATGGCGTGGGCATGGATATAGAAACCGTTGACCAGGATAAGCATTTTGGTTTACTAGGTATGCGTGAGCGAGTGCAGGCATTGTATGGAAGTTTTAGTATTGAGGCTGCGCCAAATCAGGGTACGGTTATTTCTATCCACATTCCTAAGCGTATCGTAAGTTAATCATATTTAACATCCCGACATCGGGAGAAGGTAAGCAACATGAGTCAAATTAACGTCATGCTGGTAGATGATCATGCGGTAGTGCGTATGGGTTTTAAAATGCTACTTGAATCAGATACTGATATCAAAGTGATTGCAGAAGCCGAAAATGGCGAACTGGCGATTCAACGCTATATGGAACACAAGCCGAATGTGGTGGTGATGGACATCACCATGCCAGGTATTGGCGGCTTGGAAGCCATTGAGCGTATTTTAGCAAAAGATAGTTCGGCTAAAATTTTAGTATTATCTGCGCATGAAGACTCAGTGCACCCCAAACGTGTGCTAAATGCAGGCGCAATGGGCTATTTGACAAAACGTAGCGCGGCTGAAGAGCTGATTAAAGCAATACGCACTGTAGCAACCGGTAAAAAATATCTGGAGGCAAGTGTTGCGCAGCAAATGGCTATACAGCAGTTGAATGGCGACCAGAATCCTGTAGACGTTTTGTCACCACGTGAGTTCGAAGTATTTATGGCGCTGGCTAAAGGTAAAACCACTAACGAAATAGCTGAGACTTTATTTTTAAGCCCACGTACTGTCGGCACGCATCTTTATAACATCAAACAAAAACTCAACGCTAATAACTCCGCTGAAATTGCCTTGATCGCCATGCGTAGCGGCTTGCTGGATGCGTAACTAGCGCTTAGTTTAGTCCATGAGGGCCTAGTTATTTTGTGCTAAAAAATGTCCAAGCCACGATGCGGCTTTGCTTTTGACCTTGTGCCATGTCGATGGTTTTTACCTTTAACGCATGTGCTTTTTTAAGTGCGCTATAGACACTAGATAAGCTCGTAGCTTTAGAGATCAACGTGGTAAACCAAGTGCATTGGTTTTTAAATTGTATGCTTTCTTCAATCATCCGGCTTACAAAGGCGACTTCACCACCATTACAATAAAGTTCAGCCGATTGACCGCCGAAGTTGAGTTTAAATGCTTTACTTTTGCCGGTATTGATGCCCAGATTCTGCCATTTACGCTGCGTGCCTGCCTGTGCCTCAGTCAGCGATGCATGAAACGGTGGGTTGCACAGAGTGAGGTTGAAAAAGTCATCGGGCTGGATAATGCCTTTAAAAATATTGGTTGGCGTTGCCTGCAAGCGTAGCTCAATAGACGTGGTTAGCCCCGCATTTGCATGCAAAATCTGTTGTGCATTGGCGAGTGCAGTCGCATCGATATCAGCCCCTACAAAGCACCAGCCGTATTCACGGTTGCCAATGAGCGGGTAAATAGAATTGGCACCTACGCCTATATCCAGCAGGCGGATAGTGTTGCCGTGTGGAATTTTGCCGTGGTTGGTTTCAGCTAATAAATCAGCCAGATAATGTAAATAGTCTGCACGACTAGGAATAGGCGGGCAAAGGTACTGTGCGGGAATATCCCACTCTAGAATGTTGTAATACTGAATAAGTAATGCCTTATTCAGCGCCTTAACGGCTTGTGGATTAGCAAAGTTTATGGAGGTGTTGTTGTAAGCATTTAACTTTACAAACTGTGCCAGTGCAGGGCTGGCTTGAATGAGAAGGTCGAAGTCATAACGACCATTGTGCTTGTTTCTAGGATGCAAATTTAGCTTTCTCAAATTTTCCAAAATGCAACATAATTGTCGGTAGAATCAGCAGGTTAAGGATGGTGGATGTGATTAAACCACCCACAATAATGGTGGCCATTGGGCCTTCAATTTCACGTCCTGGTTGACCGCTGGCGGCGGCAAGCGGTAATAAGCCGAGCGCTGTCACTAGCGCGGTCATTAAAATAGAGGGTAGGCGTTCAGAGGCGCCGCGGATGCAGGTTTCCAAACCCCAAGTACAGTGTTCTTCGTCCACCAGATGTTGGTAGTGTGACACCATCATAATAGAGTTGCGCAAGGTAATGCCAAATAAAGTGACAAAGCCGACCAGTGAGCCTATCGACATCCAGCCGCCCGTTGCCATGATGGCGAGCACGCCGCCAAATAAAGCAAATGGTAAGTTTGCAAACGTGAGCAATAAGTTACGTAAGCGGCCAAACGCGATATAAAGCATTAAGAACACAGTGACGCCCGCCAATAGCGAATGTAAAATCAGTGCCTCTTTAGACTTAGCATTAGCTTCTGCCGCCCCGGTAAATTCTAAATAAGAACCTTGCGACAAAATGACATCATTTTTTAACGTGTCTTTAATCTCGTCAGTAAATGATTCTATATCGCGACCATTGACATTTGCGGTGACGGTTTGAATACGTTTTGCACCAGCATGCAGTATTTTTGAGCGTCCATTTTCTTGCACAATATCAGCGACATCACGTAAGCGCAGTAATTTTCCTTCAGGATTAAATAATGGCAAACTGCCGGTTTCTTGCACATCATCACGGGCTTCTAACGCCAATAACACGCTGACACCAATCACACGATTTCCTTCATACACTTGTGTAATCGGCGTGCCTTCGTGGGCGGCGCGAATGTTATCTAAAACATCGGTGGGCTGTAAGCCTAATTGTGCCATTTTTTCCGGGCGTAGCCGTATGACGAGCTGCGGTGTACCAGGTGGCGATTGCACCATTACGTCTGTCGCACCTTTGATGTTTTTTACAACGCTGGCAACCGCATTGGCATCGCGATCCAGCGCATCTAAATCTTGGCCATAGATGTTAATGACAGTGGAGGCGGCGTAGCCGGAAATAGTTTCCTCTATCCGTTCGGTCAAGAAAGTATTGATCGCAAAATTAACCCCAATAAAGCCAGCTTCGGCGATACCATCACCGTCATCATCGACTTCTTCACCCGCCAATTCTTCACGAATTCTGTTGAGGATACGTCGTTGCTCTTCACCCGAAATTGCACCAATTTCAATTTCAAATTCGCTGTAATGTGTGCCAAAAGAGTCTGCGCCATTGGGCGCACGTCCAACCCATTGCGTGACTGATTTTACCCCTTTGACGTTCCGAATAACGGCAGAAACTTTTTTGCCAATCCGAAGTGACTCTTGCTCTGACGTACCTGGCACGGCAGTCATGTGCATGATGTAATGACCTTCATGCAACGCTGGAATAAACTGGCTTTTGAATAGCGGCAGAGTGCCTAAGCCAATGGCGATAAACATAAAGCTTATTGCGATAATGAATTTGTATTGTTTTTCAATCCGGTGTAGCGTTTTAACGTACCATTTTTTAATGATGCGTATCATGGGTGGATCTTCTGATTCTAGCTTAGCGTTACCTAACAACAGATAGCATAGTGCAGGGGTGAGGGTGAGTGCAACCACTAAAGATGCGATGATGGCGGAAATATAAGCAAAGCCCAGAGGCGCGAATAATTTACCAGCTATGCCACCTAATGTTAGCAGTGGTATAAATACTAGCGCGACAATAATGGTGGCATAGACCACGGAGCTACGTACTTCCATTGAGGCATCAAATACGACGCGATGGGTGGCTATGGGCTGCGCCAACATGCGATTCTCCCGCAACCGTCTAAAAATGTTCTCGGTATCAATAATGGCGTCATCAACCACTTCACCCAGGGCGATCGCCAAACCACCCAGTACCATGATGTTAAGCCCAATGTTGAAGTAACTCATCACCACGATAGCGGTGAGTAATGAAAGCGGAATAGCGGTTGCTGAAATAAATGCGGTGCGAACATTAAATAGAAATAGAAATAGAATGGCAATGACTAATATAGAGCCGATTAAAATGTCCGTACGTACGCCTTTAATGGCAACTTCAATAAAATTGGCTGGTCTAAACAAACCTTCATGCAAGGTGACGTTTTCTGTAGTTAAGCTAGGTTTTAATTCTTGCAATGCACGCTCAATAGCAAGGGTCACGCCGTGGGTGTTGGCACCTAATTGACCCTGTACTGAAAGGTAAACGCCCGTTTCTTCGTTAATCGCTGCGGCACTGATTGATGGTGCTGCACCTTCAATCACTTGTCCAATATCACCTAGACGGATGGTTTGTCCATTACGATGTAGCAATGTGACTTGTGCTAATTTTTCGGGGGAGGTGGCTTGACCCTCAGTATTGATGACAATGCGCTGATTTTTGTTTTCAATATAGCCATTACCACGTACCCCCGTTGCTTTTTTAACGGCCTCTTCAATTTGAAGCAGTGAGATACCATAGCGTATCATTTTTTCAGGATCGACTTGCACTTGGAGTTGCCGTACTTTTCCGCCAAATACATTCACATCTGCCACACCTGGAATTGCCAGTAAATGCGGCACAATCACCCAATCCACTAGTGTGCGAATTTCAGTGAGGTTGCGTGTTTTCGAGGTCAAGCCGAAGCCAAGTACAGTGCTGGCAGAAGAGGTCAGTGGGGTAATATTGGGCGTGATGCCTTGGGGAAGTTTATTGTTAAGTGTGGTGAGGCGTTCTGCAATCACTTGCCTATTACGGTAAATATCGCTACCCTCATCAAATATAATAGTGACAATTGATAAGCCAGGAATAGATTGCGAGCGCATGCTTTCAATGCCAACCGTACCTGCGATGCTGGTTTCAATGGCCTGCGTGACGATGCTTTCAACTAACTCAGCAGAAAGTCCTGGCGACTCTGTTTGAATGATGATTTGTGTGGGTGAAAACTCCGGAAATACGTCTAAATTACTGCGGTTAAGGCTATACAAACCATAGAGCACTACAATCATGGCTAAGCCAATGATAACGCCACTAAAGCGAATGGAAAAACGGACTAAAGCCGACATCATGGCGATTTAATCCTCATTCTCGTTGGTAATCTGAGATTTAAACTCTTCTGATAACAGCAATTGTGCGCCGCTGGTTACAACCTCGTCTTTCTCTTTCAAATTGCCCTGATAAAACCAGCCAGTTTCAACTTCAATATTGGTTTTGATCGGCAACCTGCTGAATTCTTCTTCACCGGTTTTACGATAAACCCATGGCATTCCTGCGTACCAAATAATGGCATCGTTGGGTACGATAACGCCGGAAACGCTTTTATTTGAAGTGGCATTGATGGCGTTGATTTGCATGCCGGCGCGCAACTCAGTGGAAATTGCACGGTAAAAATAAGTTTTGCCTTGAATCGTAGTGTTACTCATTGGCGCACGTGAAATGTAATAGGCGCGAACGGTATGTGATGGTGCTGCCGTTGGTGCAATCATAATGCTGCTGTTTTCACGCGGTTCAGCGGCATCAAACGGCAGTGTTGTTTGTATTAACACCTCTTTGCCAGCAATTAAATTTTGCAGTAATCCACTAGTGCTTGCTAGTGTTGCCTGCTTTGCCAAGGACTCACCCCACTGTTGACGTATGCTGTCAGCAATATTTCTAACATTCGATTCGGCCGCAGCTATTTTGGCTTCATCCGCTTTGATATTACTGGCAGCAACTGCAACCACTTTATCAGACACATTTTTGTCATCTAAATTGAGCACATTTAAGCGCGCATACTCATTTTTATGTGGCGCTAAAGACGTACGTAAAACTTCGATTTCAGATTTAGCCGCCAAATAACGCGTTCTAAGGTCAATCAAGCTGTCAAGACTCACCACGCTACCATAAGTGCTGATGTTGGCTTGGTGTGTGCTGGCATGCAGCGGGCTGGTATGAATGCCACTTTGAATTTGCGTGGCCGTATTCACGTTAATAACGGTGAGACCGTCTTTACTACTTACGAGATTAGGCGTTTCAATTTCTTCTTCATGTTGCTGGTTTAAGGCTTCAAATTCATCTTTGCCATAAAAAACCAATAGCCAAAACAGCATTACAATTAAAAATGCCTGTATGCCGATGATAATAGCGATTTTACGATTCATTTTATTTTATCCTCATCACGCGCTTTGGCTCAATGATTAACATTCAAAACTCATTGGTTCAAAGATAACGCTTCAAGTTTTTCTTGAGTGATCAAAGTGTTGATCGGTTGTTGCAGCGTGTTCTCTAATTGATTGATGGCTGTTTTAAGCTGAAAATGCGCTAAAGCTATATTTTTTTCGGCAATCACGTCTTCTAATTTACTAAAAGTTAATTCTAATCGATCAATTTCGCCAACCGCCAACCTTTGTGTCATCCGTTGGGTATTGTGTTGCTGGAGTTCGTAAAGTTTTTGTTGTTGCGTGAGTGCCTGTTGGGCTTGTATGACCTTGGCATTTGCTGCGCTAGCCTCTGCAATCACATTACTTTGCAAAGCTTCAAACTGGGCAGCATCAACCTCGCGTAATTGTTTGGCTTCGGCAATAGCTAACTTATTTTTATTTAATAATGTTAGTAAGCCAGATAGCCCAAGTGACCAGACGTGGCTACCAAATTCATAGGTATAGCCTGGACTAAGCTTAATGTCTGGGTACTGCTTAGCGATTTCTAATTTTAATTTAGCTTCCGCAGTGGCGTAGCGTTCAAGCGCGATGCGAATATCCAATCGGTTTAACAGCGCGGCACGATTAAGCGCTTCAGGCTTTACTTGAATCGAGCCCGCTGAGCTTCGTATAGACGTATTGTATGCGTCTTGCAACAAAGGCATGGCTTCTACTCTGCTAAGCGGTAATCCTAAATGACTGGCTAATCTAGCTAGCAACACCAGCTTATTGTGCTGTACAGCATTTAATTCAGCAGTGCTTAGCTGCAACTGGAGTTTTGCCGTGCTTAATTCAACATTCGATGCAACCCCTAAATTTGCGCGTTTTTGATAAATGGTGACTACCTGCTGCCGAAACGATTGCTCTTGAGTCAAGAGGTTAATTTGTTGCTGATTAAGTTGAGTTTCATATAAAGATTGTGCCACAAAGTTGCGTAACTGCCACGCCGTTTGCGCGATTTCAAGCTTGGAAATTTGCGATAAGTGCATTGCATTTTCAATGCGAATATCCCGTTTGTTTGCGGATTCAATCGACACATCTATACTTAAGCCAAAGGTATAAGGGCTAATGTCTTTGTTTGCGTTATTGCTATCGGCGATATGGCTATTAATACCAGAAATGGGTTTTGTTGCCGCAACCAGAGTGGCTGCTTCAGCGGCACGCCATTGTGCACGCGCTACATCTAAACTTGGGTGGAAGAATAATGCGCAGTAAGTTAGCGCATCCACGTCCCATTGTTTAACGGGTAGATGCTCAGGTGAAAAGCCATTGTTAATTAAAAACTGTTGAAATTGCGGGCTTTCAGGGTTTTTGCTTTCAATTTTCAGGGCAATCGCTTTTGTATCCATTGGTTTTGCAATATATTGCTCAAAACCACATGCTACCAATATCAAAGGCAAGCAGATGAGTAATGTGCTTTTATAAATCGCCTTTACACCTGAATTAGACTGAATACTAAAGCTTGGGTTAGTCCAAATTGTAGATTTTTTGTTTTTCAATTGAGCCATCTTTTAAATCAATAGCGCAATATGAGCTTATTGAATAATCTCAGCATGTACGGCATTTAAAGCATCCTGCAAAGTTTCTTCGCTTAAATGGTTGATAGAAGTAGCCAGTAGGTCTGCGGCCTCAACTGCAGTAATAGGTAAGTTATGGCTAGTTAACTCAGCCACCAATCCAGCGGCAACCCCCGTTACTTTTAATAAAGTTTGGCGTTCACGCATAAGTAGCTCTAACTCAGTGCGTAGCATGCTGATTTCATTTTGATTAAGACTATTTTGCATATTAATGATCAACTTTAAATGTTGTTATAAAAATTTAATTTCTATCCTATTTTCTCACAATCGTAGCTAGCTCTACTAGCTATTCGATGCATATTAAATCATTAAGAATAAAACTTGCTGAAATAAAATTAACATTTTTTTATTTTATGTCTTTTCTGATTTCTAAAAGTTGAGATACAATAGCAAATTATCTGAACGACTAAGTATTTACGAGTCGTACACTACCTGCGAGAGTGGCGGAATTGGTAGACGCACTGGATTTAGGTTCCAGCGCCTTCGGGTGTAAGAGTTCGAGTCTCTTCTTTCGCACCATCATTACTTAAATTGTTATCTTGCGTTGCTGCATAACATCGCGCATCTGCACGTTATATACAATTACAGAAAAATTAGGAAATACGGCATGGCTCTAAATGTTGAAACCCTCAGTAAACTCGAACGTAGAATCACAATTAGTGTTCCACTTGAACCGCTAGAAGCCCAAATCAAACAACGGTTAAACCAAGTCGCTCGCACCGCAAAATTTTCGGGCTTCCGTCCTGGAAAGGCGCCGCTAGGTCTGGTTAATCAGCATTACGGCAATCAAGTGCGCGATGAGGTGTACTCTGCGGCTGTAGAAAAAAGCTTTGGCGAAGCCGTGGATGAAAATAAATTACGCGTTGCAGGCTTTCCTAACATTGAGCATAAGCCATTCGATGCCGCATCCGAAGTTTTAGAGTACACCGCTACGTTTGAGGTGTTTCCTGAAGTTTCTTTGGGTGATTTATCTAAAGTAAAAATCGAGCGCCCAGTGATTGAGTTAACTGATGCTGACGTAAAGAAAACATTAGACGTTTTGGTTAAGCAACGAGTGAGCTTCGAGCCAGTTAAACGTGCAGCTAAAAAAGGTGATCGCGTTAACGTTACCCTAAAGGCGTCGATTGATGGAAAAGAAGTAGAATCAACTGGTGACAATGGTATTGATTTGGTGTTAGGTGAAGCTGGGCGCGTAGAGTCGTTTGATGAGCAGTTGGTAGGCGGCAAGGCCGGTACAACCAAGAGCTTTGATATTACCTACCCTGCAGATCACAGCCCAGAGCAACTTGCTGGAAAAACAGTAGGCTATGAAGTGACTTATGTCAGTGTTTCACAACCTAAATTTCCTGAAATCGATGCAGACTTTGCTAAAAGCTTAGGTGTTGAAGATGGTGATATTGAAAAAATGAAAACTGAAATAAGCGAGAGTTTAGATCAAGAAGTTGCTAAGCGCGTAAGCGCGAAACTAAAAGAACAAGTATTCCAGGCCTTGGTAGATAACGCGGAATTTGAAATTCCACGCATCATATTAGAGTCTGAAGTTAACCGCATGATGCAAACAACAGAGCAAAATCTGAAGCAGCGTGGGGCGGATTTAGGCAACATTACACTCGAACCGTCAATGTTTGAAGATCAAGCCAAACGCAGTGCTAAATTACGCTTAGTTTTAGGTGAGTTGATTAACACCAATAGCCTGCATGCAAGTGCAGATCAAGTGCGTGCAATGGTCGACGTGTTCTCACAAAGCTTTGAGCGTCCGGCAGATGTCATTACTTGGTATTATGCTGATCCTAAGCGTTTAGATGAGCCCTCTGCATTGGCGACAGAAGAGAACGCAGTTGCCTGGGTGTTGTCGAAAGCTAAAGTGAGTGATAAAAAAGTTAAATTTGACGACTTAATGGGAAATGCTTAAATGAACAATATGTTGCAGTCACAAGCGCAGGATGACTTAACACCAAAAGGTTTGGGTTATATCCCAATGGTGATTGAGCAAAGTGGCCGCGGCGAGCGTTCTTTTGATATTTATTCTCGTCTTTTAAAAGAGCGAGTTGTATTTCTAGTGGGCCCTGTCAATGATATGACAGCCAATTTGGTAGTGGCTCAACTTTTGTTTTTAGAAGCTGATAATCCAGATAAAGATATTTCTTTGTATATTAATTCGCCCGGCGGCTCTGTTACGGCTGGAATGTCAATTTATGACACCATGCAGTTTATTAAGCCAGATGTCAGTACCTTGTGCATTGGTCAAGCTGCTAGTATGGGCGCATTTTTATTGGCTGCAGGTGCAAAAGATAAGCGATTTAGCTTACCAAACTCACGTGTGATGATTCATCAGCCTTCAGGCGGATTTCAGGGGCAGTCGAGTGATATTGAAATTCATGCAAAAGAGATTTTGTACTTGCGTGCTAAATTAAACGATATCCTAGCGCACCATACTGGTAAAACAGCTGAAGAAATAGACCGTGATACAGAGCGCGACAACTTCATGAGCGCTGAACAATCAGTGGCTTATGGCATGATTGATAAAGTTATTGGTAACCGTAACGAAACAGCATAAATAAAACATACCACCACGTTGGTATTGCGTTATTTAATCAGCACTACTAATTCAATAGGACATAATTGATGGCAACTAAAGCCAACGACGATAAATTACTTTATTGCTCATTCTGTGGTAAAAGCCAACATGAAGTTAAAAAACTGATTGCAGGACCCTCTGTATTCATTTGTAATGAGTGTGTTGATTTATGTAACGACATTATCAAAGAAGAAGTCCAGAACACGGACGGCTTGAAATCGACAGAAACTAGCCTACCTACACCCCAGGAAATTTGCAAAATTTTAGATCAGTATGTGATTGGTCAAACTCAAGCCAAGAAAAACCTAGCTGTGGCAGTTTACAATCATTACAAACGTTTAGGTCACAATAACCTTTCTGATGGTGGACAAAAAGACGAAGTTGAAATCGCAAAAAGCAATATATTGCTGATTGGTCCAACGGGTTCAGGCAAAACATTGCTAGCACAAACATTGGCTAGATTACTTGACGTGCCTTTTGTCATGGCTGACGCTACAACGCTGACCGAAGCCGGTTACGTGGGTGAAGATGTTGAAAACATTATGCAGAAGCTATTGCAAAAGTGTGACTACGATGCTGAGAAAGCCAAGCGTGGCATTGTTTACATTGATGAAGTCGATAAAATTTCTCGAAAATCAGAAAATGCGTCTATTACCCGTGACGTTTCAGGTGAAGGTGTGCAACAGGCTCTGCTGAAACTTATTGAAGGTACCGTTGCTTCAATTCCTCCACAGGGTGGACGTAAGCATCCTAATCAAGAGTTCGTACAACTTGATACTACCAATATTTTATTCATTTGTGGTGGCGCGTTTGATGGCCTAGAAAAAGTAATTCGCTTACGCTCCGAAAAAGGCGGTATGGGTTTTGGCGCTGAAGTTAAAAGCAAAGCAGATGTGCGCGAAATTGGTGCTGTGTTGCGTGATGTTGAGCCTGAAGATCTCATTAAATTTGGACTTATCCCAGAATTTATTGGGCGCTTACCCGTAGTCGCTACACTGGAATCATTAGATGAAGCGGCTCTAATGACGATTTTGACTGAACCTAAAAACGCCTTAACTAAGCAATATATCAAGTTGTTTAAGATGGAAGGCGTTGATTTAGAGTTTAGGGAGTCTGCTTTACTGCTCATTGCTAAAAAAGCATTAGAACGTAAAACTGGTGCTCGTGGCTTGCGTTCCATAATGGAGCATGCTTTGCTGGAAATTATGTATGAGCTACCTTCGCTTGCTAATTTAAGTAAAGTTGTTATTGATGAGGGCGTTATCCGAGGCGATACAGCACCTATCCTGATTTACTCAGACAAGCCTGCTGAGGAATCTGTAGCTTAGTTATTGTTTGCACTATAATCTCAGCTTGTTGCGCCTAGCGCTTAAAGCTGAGATTGTCATGACGCTTATCGCGTATCGTAGTACTCGCTAAATTTCTTTCAAATATTCCGATTTAACGCGCTAAATTAGTGCTTAAATACTATCTGATACTTGAAGTGTAAAGAAAACACCCCATACCATATACATTCAGGCATTTTATGCTTAATTTTTTAGCTTATTGAGGTCTTTCATGGCGCAATTACTCCCTTCGTATAGTTCAGATGGCGGTTTAATCCCGCTATTACCATTGCGTGATGTCGTCGTATATCCGCACTTAGTTATTCCGCTTTTTGTTGGGCGCTCTAAATCTGTGAAAGCGCTTGAGCTTGCATCAGAAGGCAATAAGCAGATTCTACTAGTAGCGCAAAAATCCGCTAATAAGGATGATCCAGAAGCTAACGATTTGCACGACGTGGGAACCATTGCGACCGTATTGCAAATGCTCAAGCTTCCTGATGGTACTGTTAAGGTGCTAGTTGAAGGTGTGCAACGTGCTAAAATTATTGACTTTACTGAAACGGAAGAGTGTTTTGCGGCACGTACAGAGTTGATTGAAGAATCAGTGAGTGATGTAGAGATACAAGCTTTAATGCGTACGGTTTTTGCACAATTTGACCAGTACGTTAAATTGAATAAAAAAATACCACCTGAAATATTAACTTCGCTTGCCAGTATCGATGAAGCAGGACGCTTGGCTGATACAATTGCCGCACACTTGACATTGAAGCTTGATGAGAAGCAAAAAATTCTTGAAATGTTTGATGTTGCCGTACGCCTAGAGCATCTGCTACACCTGATGGAAGGTGAAATTGATATTCTGCAAGTAGAAAAGCGTATTCGTGGTCGTGTAAAACGTCAAATGGAAAAAACACAGCGTGAATATTACTTAAATGAACAGGTTAAGGCGATTCAAAAAGAGCTGGGTGAGCAAGATGAAACTGATGAAATGGATGAGCTTGATAAGCGCATTGAAGCAGCGCATCTGCCTAAAGATGCGCTTGCTAAAGTGTCCAGTGAATTAAAGAAATTGAAATTGATGTCGCCAATGTCTGCCGAGGCGTCCGTTGTACGTAACTATATTGATACTTTGATCAATTTACCCTGGAAGAAAAAAACTAAAATCAGTAAAGATTTGATCAAGGCTGAAGCTGTGTTGGACGACGATCATTACGGTCTTGAGAAAGTTAAAGAGCGTATTGTTGAATATCTCGCGGTACAACAACGAGTTGACAAAATTAAGGCACCAATCTTATGCTTGGTAGGGCCACCGGGCGTTGGTAAAACTTCGCTTGGACAAAGTATAGCAAAAGCGGTTAATCGTAAATTTGTGCGTATGGCCTTGGGCGGCGTACGTGATGAATCAGAGATTCGAGGTCATAGGCGTACCTACATTGGCTCAATGCCAGGCAAGATATTACAGAGTATGACTAAAGTTGGCGTTAAAAACCCACTATTCTTACTCGATGAAGTCGATAAGTTAGGGCAAGACTTTAGAGGTGATCCTTCTTCGGCATTGCTGGAAGTTTTAGACCCTGAGCAAAACCATACCTTCGCTGACCACTATGTTGAGGTCGAATATGACTTATCTGACGTCATGTTTGTAGCAACGGCAAACTCAATGAATATCCCTGCGGCATTGTTGGATCGTATGGAAATTATTCATCTTTCTGGCTATACCGAAGATGAAAAAGTGAATATTGCTATGCGATATTTATTGCCTAAGCAATTAAAAACACATGGTTTAAAAGAGCAGGAAGTGATTGTTTCAGAGGCTGCGGTACGTGACATTGTACGCTACTTCACACGTGAGGCTGGGGTACGTAAGCTTGAGCAGGAAGTGTCTAAAGTTTGCAGAAAAGTAGTTAAAGAATTGTTGACCACTAAAGCAAAAGAGGGCGCGAAAGCTCCTAAAAAAATCAGTATTACACCTAAAAATCTGGATAAGTACTTAGGTGTACAGCGTTATGATTACGGTGTGGCGGCTAAAGAAAATCAAGTTGGCCAGGTAACTGGTCTAGCATGGACTTCCGTGGGTGGAGAGTTGCTGACGATTGAGGCGGTGTTGTTGCCAGGTAAAGGTAAAACTACAACAACCGGAAAATTAGGTGATGTGATGAAGGAATCTACTCAGGCGGCGATGAGCGTCGTGCGTAGCCGAGCTAAACGCCTAGGTATCGCTGATGATTTTTATGAGAAGAATGATATTCATATTCACTTTCCCGAGGGTGCGACGCCTAAAGATGGCCCAAGTGCAGGTATTGCTATTACCACAGCGCTGGTATCGATTCTGACGGGCATTCCAGTGCGTGCAGACGTAGCGATGACGGGCGAGATCACGCTAAGGGGTGAAGTGTTGCCGATTGGTGGGCTAAAAGAAAAGTTGTTAGCAGCGCATAGAGGCGGCATTAAAACAGTGTTGATTCCGCAGCAGAATGTAAAGGACTTGACTGATGTCCCGGAAAATATCAAAAATCATTTGGATATACACCCAGTGCAATGGATAGATGATGTGCTAGCCTTAGCGCTGGCGGCTAAACCAGAGCCATTGCCTGAAACTGATAAAATTAAAGAGGATATATCAAAAGACGTTCAACCTACTGATAAGCCTAAGGAAAGTTCCTCTATTATTACGGAGACAACAAAACATTGAAAAATAAGTACGGTGTAAGGCGCATAAAAGCTTGACATAGCCTTTGTAGGCTTGATATAAAGCTGATACGGGGATTTTATTCTCCAAACATTTACCGATATCTTTATTTAATAAAACCTTGAGAGGGGATTACACGTGAATAAATCAGAACTGATTGACGAGATTGCAAACGCTGCTGGTATTTCTAAAGCTGCTGCTGGTCGCGCATTAGATGCAACAACAGCTGCAATTACAGCTGCAATTAAAAAAGGCGATTTGGTAACATTGATCGGCTTTGGAACATTTTATGTTGGTAAACGTGAGGCTCGTAACGGCCGTAACCCACGTACAGGTGAAACAATCAAGATTGCAGCAGCAAATTCTCCAAAATTTAGAGCTGGTAAAGCACTTAAAGATGCTGTAAACTAGCGTTTTAGTTGGTTATGCAGGGTGCTTAGCTCAGTTGGTAGAGCGTCGCCCTTACAAGGCGAATGTCAGCGGTTCGACCCCGTTAGCACCCACCAAAAACCAACTATTATGTTATATGTGACTAAGCCGTTTCTAATTTTATAAATTGAGAGTGCTAGTAATTTAGGCACTCTTTATTTTGTAAAGAGCTATTGATAACCAATGGGTAAAATTTGAAGCGCAAAATTTTAATATGTATTAGCTATTAATAATACGTTGCAGTTTAAGGAGTGGTAGTTCAGTTGGTTAGAATGCCTGCCTGTCACGCAGGAGGTCGCGGGTTCGAGTCCCGTCCGCTCCGCCAAATAAAAAAAGCGAGTCTTAGGACTCGCTTTTTTTATTTATATTTTCAATCAGTTGTCTAATAAGTGAAAATCAAGTAATTTCGTCTGATTAAGAACTTGTTTTTATTATCTTATGTCATAGGTTTCAGTATTAATATATCAAGTAAACTTGTGATATATTAGCGCCAGCTTTAGTTTGTAATTTCTATTTTGAGAGTTTGCAGATTTTTTATTTTTTTACTGGTTAGTGAATATTTAAGAAGAGAATTTTTTATGTTAGATAGTATCCGCGATGTAGCCAAAGGTTGGGTTGGTAAAACATTGTTAGCTTTAATTACAATACCATTTGCTTTATTTGGAATTGACTCCTATTTGAGTCAATCAGGTAAAAATGTCGCGATTGCTAAGGTTAATGGCACTGATATTTCTATTCAAGCCTATTCTAATGCAATGCAAGAAGTACGTAATCGTATGCAATCAGAAGGTAAAGTTGATCAAGCGCAGCTTGATAGCCCAATCGTTAAATCATTGGTGCTTGATCGACTGATCAACGAGCAGTTGCTCTCTGAGGAGATTAAGCGCGAAAAATATGCAATTAGCGATGCGCAACTTGCCACCTATATTACAGGCATGCCAACTTTCCAAAAAGATGGAAAGTTTTCACAAGACTTGTATGATCAAGTATTGCAACAAAATAATTTAACCCCTACCAAATTTGAAGCGGGAATGCGCTCAGATTTGTTGGCGCAACAAGCGCAAGATGGTATTACTAAGCTTGGTTTTATTTCTAATGCACGCGCTGATCATACTTTAAACTTAGTTAATCAAAAACGTCATGTCACAGTTGCTGAGATTAAAACTAAAGATTTTATTGATCAGGTGAAAATTGAGCCGACACAAGTTAAAGCTTATTACGAACAGCATAAAGATAAATTTATTGCGCCAGCTCAAGTTAAAGTTGAGTTTTTATTACTTTCTGCAGCTAATTTAATTACAAAAGTAAACGTTGATGATGCTGAAGTAAAAGCTTTTTACGATGAGAATGCGGCGCAATTTCAAGGGAATGAGCAACGTAGCGCCAGTCATATTCTAATAGGTTTTGGCGTAAATGCGACTCCTGAGAATAAACAAGAGGCCAAAGGCAAAGCAGAGGCCTTACTTTCAGCAATTAAAAAGAATCCAAAGTCATTTGAGGAGTTGGCAGTTAAAAACTCTCAAGATCCAGGCTCTGCTGTTAAGGGCGGTGATCTAGGTAGTTTTGGCCGTGGTGCAATGGTTAAGCCGTTCGAAGAGGCGGCTTTTAGTATGAAAGTCAATGAGGTGAGTGATTTAGTGGAATCTGAGTTCGGATACCATATTATCAAGGTCACAGGAATTACAGGCCAGAGTTCTGATTTCAATGCATTAAAGCCACAAATCAAAGGTGACTTAATGTTCAAGAAAGCGCAGGAAGAGTTTGGTAAACAGGCTGAAGGCTTTAGTAACATTGTCTATGAGCAGTCAGGTAGTTTGGAGCCTGCAGCCAAGGCTTATGGCGGGCAAGTGCAGAAGTCAGATTGGTTGAGTCGCGAGTCAGGCGCTGAGTATTTTAAAAATAGTGACAAATTGATGGCTTTGGTTTTTTCTGAAGAATCCTTAAAAGATCGCCGTAATACAGAAGCGGTGGAGATAGCGCCGAATAATTTAGTTTCTGCGCGCGTGATTGACTATAAAGCCGCCTTACCAAGAAGTTTTGATGAGGTTAAAACTGGGATTGAAAGTTTGCTTAAGTTAGAGGCTGCATCTAAATTGGCGTTAACTAAGGGTGAAGCTGCATTAAAAGGGCTGCGTGCAGGCAATGCTGTCGATGGTGTTAACTGGATTCCTGAAGTAACGGTGGATCGTAAAAATGCGCAAGGTCTAACCCAATTGGCAATGACGCAAGTGTTTAAAACTGATATTAGTCAATTGCCGGCTTATTCAGGGCTAGCTGATGAAAAACAAGGGTACTTACTAGTTAAGGTTGTTAAGGTAGAAAATGCTGCAGCTGACGATGCTGGTGTTGCTAAGGCAGTGAAATCAGAATTAGATGCCGCATTGAGCAGTGAATACCTTGCGGCCTACAAACAATCCTTGCGTGAAAAATCTAAGATTAAAGTTAATGAGCGTTTGTTATTAGATAATGCTTCAAATTAAGTCCTAATGAAAAATCTGGGATAAGTTTGTAGTAATAAAAAAGCCGATGTTTACATCGGCTTTTTTATGCACGTAACACTTATGCTTATTTGTGAGTGCTAATCAATTTGGCCTGCGGCAGTAATATTCATTCCGCCATCGACATAAGTAATTTCACCTGTAATACCGGAGGCTAGATCGCTACAGAGGAATGCCGCAGCGTTGCCGACTTCTTCGATTGTGACATTGCGACGTAATGCAGCATGTTTCTCGTTAAAGCCTATCATTTTGTCAAAGTCTGCAATACCTGAAGCTGCAAGCGTTTTAATGGGGCCTGCAGACACAGCATTAACACGAATACCACGAGGGCCTAGGCTTTGCGCTAAATAGCGCACATTGGCCTCTAAACTCGCTTTGGCAACGCCCATGACATTGTAGTTAGGCATGGTACGCTCTGCACCTAGATAACTTAATGTAAGCAAGCTGCCTTTACGGCCTTGCATCATCGGGTATGCCGCTTTGGCAAGCGCTGAAAAGCTGTATGAGCTAATGTCATGTGCTATACGAAAGTATTCACGATTAACAGCGTCTAGATAATCGCCATCCAGCGCTACTTTTGGTACGAATGCAAGCGAGTGTACTAGTGAATCCAAGCCATCCCAATGTTTAGCCAGTGCTGGAAAGAGGGCGTCAATTTGTGCGTCTTCAGCAACATCACACGGCAGTACGATTTTTGAGTCAAAATCGGCAGCTAAATCAGCAACACGTTTTTCATGTTTTTCGAGTTGATAGGTGAAAGCGAGTTCAGCGCCTTCACGTTTCATGGCAACTGCGATGCCGTAAGCGATTGAGCGGTTACTTAATAAGCCCGCGATGAGTACTTTTTTACCAGCTAAAAATCCCATATCTATATCCTATTGTCTTAAATTGAAACGAGTTGAGACTCGTTTTATTAGCCCATGCTTTTTGATGCAAGTTATTTGCTTGACCCACTTCGTGGGTCAAGCGCATCACGTAAGCCTTCACCGAGTAGATTATACCCCAACACTGTGATTAAAATAGCTAAGCCTGGGAACAACGATAACCACCAGGCAAACTGAATGTATTCTTTGCCGTCAGTCAGAATGTTACCCCATGAGGCTTGCGGTGCCTGTACACCAAGACCTAGGAAGCTTAATCCAGATTCCATCAAAACTGCGCCAGCGACACCAAGCACTGCGCTCACAATGATAGGGGTGAGGCTGTTAGGGAGCAAATGGGTAAAAATTAAACGTGTGTCTTTTGCGCCTAGTGTGCGAGAGGCCGTTACAAACTCACGTTCGTTTAAACTTAAAAATTCTGCACGAACGAGACGCGTGACGCCCATCCAAGAGGTAAGCCCAATCACAATCATGATGTTGATAATTGAAGGCGTTAAAAACGCGATGACCGCTAATATCAAAAAGAAACTGGGGATGGATAGCATGACATCGACTAGACGCATAATAAAAGTGTCTATCCAGCCACGATAAAAGCCTGCGATTGCACCTAGGATAATGCCAATAGCGGTCGAAATGCCGACGGCAACTAAACCTACCAGTAAAGAAATGCGTCCACCATGTAGCATGCGGCTAAGTACGTCACGTCCTAGACCGTCTGTGCCCATCCAATGCTGCATTGAAGGTTCAACTAATATAGCTTTTACATTGATGTCATTAGGGTCAAATGGGGCTATAAAAGGTGCGAGCATCGATAATAAAAATACCAGCACGATAATAATGAAGCCAGCTAATGCAAGTGGATTGGATAAAGCTTTTATGAATACATTTTTATTCATATTAGCCCCTAGCCACACCACGCCGCACGCGTGGGTCTGCCCATGCGTAGGCGACATCTGCCAGTAAGTTGCCCACCAGTGTGAGTGCAGAACCGATGGTGAGGATGCCCATCACTACCGGAAAGTCGCGCATTAGAACGGCATCGTAAAATAGCTTGCCCATGCCGGGGATGGCAAAAATAGTCTCGGCTATGACGGAGCCACCAATTAAACCTGGTATAGACAGGCCAACAATGGTGATGAGCGGTAGCAGCGCATTTCTCAAGGCGTGGGTATAGACAACTTTGTGCTCATTCAGGCCTTTAGCGCGGGCAGTGGTAATGTAATCTTGTTGTAGCACATCTAACATGCCATTTTTAACAAATAGGGTGATGCCTGCCAGACCTGTAATTGAAGGAATGATAACAGGTAGAAACAAGTGGCTTAATGAGTCTTTAAGCTTACCCCAGGTATCTAGTGATTCGTAATTAAGGCTGTGCAATCCTGAGATGGGGAACCAGTTATTGACCACGCCCAGCCAGTACATTAACAGTAAGGATAGCCAGAAACCTGGAATAGAAAAGCCAATAAAATTAAACAAGGTGATGAATCGGTCTTGCCAGCCCAGATATTTACGTGCAGCGATGATGCCCAATGGGATGGCTAGCATCAGCGTGATGCCAAGCCCTAACAAGTTAATCATTAAGGTAATTGGCAGAGCTTCTTGAATAAGGCCTTTAGTCACATTGCCATCTGTATCTGTGGTTTGCCAAAATACTGGTTTTTGATGGCTGGCAAACGATTTACCGAAGTCCAAAGTGACCATACGTTTAAGCCATAGGCCGTATTGCACAGTGACCGGTTTATCTAGGTTATACATTTCACGTAATTTTTGACGTGATTCTTCGCTAGCCTTTGGATTAAATGCAGCTTCATTGCTGGTGATGTCACCCGGTGCCAAGTGCATGATGAAGAACGAGATGAGGCTAATGCCAATCAGCATTGGTATCATCCACAACACACGTTTAATCAGGTATTTAAGCATGGCTAATTGGCGCTAATTTCGTTTCTGCGTAATGGTGTAGGGATATGCCACTCATGCGAGTTGTGGCCGATGCCAGCTGGTGGAGCGGGGTTGTCGATACCTTTCACCCGTTTATTGATAGCGGTTAAGCCGTAGCCAGCAGATAAGTACACAATTGGGCTATCTTCTAACAAAACACGTGCAAATTCATGATAGATTTTCATGCGTTTATCTGGGTTAAGTTCTAACCGCCCTTGCTCTAAAAGATTATCCACAGCAGGGTTGTTGTAGCCGATAAAATTAAATTGCCCAGGCGCCTGTTGGCTGGAATGCCAAATGTTAAATTGGTCAGGGTCTAAGCCTAAACCCCAGCCGAGCACCACGACATCAAAATCGCCGGTTTTAATAAAGCGGCTAATAAAACTTGCCCACTCAATAGCACGAATTTTAACATCGATACCTACGTCTTTAAGTCTACGTTGAATCAGCACTGCTGATTTTTCACGTTCTTTATTTTGATTGGTGATAATTTCAAAAGCAAATGGTTTACCATCACGTTCCACAATGCCATCGCCGTCAGTGTCTACAAACCCAGCCTGTTTTAGCAAAGCTTTGGCTTTTGCAGGGTCATAAGGGTAGGGCGTGAGTGCTGGGTTGCTCCAGCGTGTGCCGGGTTTGTAAGGTGAGGCAATATTAATGCCTAAGCCTAGGTAAACACCGTCAATAACCTCTTGTTTATCAATGGCATAGTTGATGGCATGGCGCACGCGAATGTCATCAAACGGCTTGTGTTTAAGGTTAAAACCCATATAGGTGTAACTGTTCCCCAGCTCTTTATAAAGTGCTAGTTTTTGCTGTAGCTCAGGGCGTGCCGGGATGATGCGCGAGTACTTGATGGGATCCAAACCCATCAAGTCGATATTGTCTGCCATTAGCTCTAGAAATTGCGCAGAGTTATCAGGAATAATGCGCGTGATCAGTTTATCTATTTTAGCTTGCCCCAATACGGAGTTGGCATTCCTTGATAATTTTAAATTTTCTCCATGCGCCCATTTATCCAGCTTGTAATAATGACTACCAACAGGGTTGCGTACAAAGGAACTTGTGTGTAAATCTTTTCCTTTTAGTAAATGTTTAGGCAAAATGTGCAAACCTGCCCAGCTATCAAGGGCTGGGGCGTAGGCTTGGTCATAAGTAATGCTAAATGTCAGCGCATCTGGTGTTTCTGCCTTTTTAACCAGTTGAAAATCAGAGGCGTAGGGACTGGCTGTTTTTTCGTTGGTAACTGCTTGCCATGTAAACAGAACGTCGGCACTGGTGAGTGGCTGATTATCTGCCCATTTTAAGTTGGGTTTCAGTTTAAAAGTAATGGTTTTCTGGTCTGCTGAAATTTGCCAGCTTTTGACTAAATCGCCTTCAAGTTCAAGATTTTTGTCATACTTAAGCAAGCTGTTAAAGATGTTGGAGGAGATGGCCGAAGAAGCAGACTCACCGGCAATCATCGAGATTAAGCCGCTAGGTTCGCCTGTCATGGCGTTAATCAATGCGCCACCAGACTCAATCGGGTAATTGGTGAAGTAATCAACAGTAGCAGGTTGATGACTATTCGGTGATTCACCACAGGCGGACAGCCATATACAAATAATGACAACAATCGTGTTTTTGATGAAATGTAGTGTATGACTTGTCATCGGGTGTAGTTAATTACAAGGTATCAGTCGGGATGATGGTGAGTTTATTGCCAGGTTGAATATGATGACTGACCTTTTTGTTCCAGCGTTTAATGTCTGTAATGGCAACGTCGAATTTTTCCGCAATACTATGTAAAGTGTCGCCACGTTTCACGATGTAGATTTGTTTTTTAGTTGACTTTTTAAAGGATGCAGATTTAGTAGTTTTGCTGTTTGCCTTAGTGTTTATATTTAATAGTTGGCCAGCTTTTAGCTGATTACTTTTAAGTGAGTTTGCGACCATAATCTGCTTAACACTTACCCCGTAGCGTTTTGCGATGCTCTGCATCACCTCACCTTTTTTAACTTTGTGTGTGACGTTATTGCTCTCCACTAGTTCATTTTGACCTGCTACACTGCTATCGGCAACGATATTCTGCAGACTTACCATGTCTATATTTGCTGCATTTTGCTGCGACGTTAAGACATGTTCTTGAGTAACCGTTGTTGATTTGTCAGTATTTAGGTCTGTTGCAACTTCTTTGCTATTAAAATCAGTTTGTTTTCCATTAGGGACTAAAATTGTAGCGGATGATTTAATTTTATTCTGTGTTGGTAAATTGTTAATGTTGCGTAGTTTTGTCACGTTAATACCAAATCTACTTGCGATTGTTTCCATTCGCTCACCACGTTTTGCATGGTAAGTTTGCCAGCTTACCAGTGGTTTGTCATAGTTAGCGAGGTTGGTTCTAAACGTTTGTGCAGAAAAAATAGGGAGTAGCAAATCATGATTTTCGCTGCTACTGGTGACAACTGGACGTTTGTAGCTAGGGTTAAGTGCAAGAAATTCGTCATCGCTAATTTCAGCAAGTCTTGCTGCTAAACGTGAGTCTATTTGTGCCGGTGCGTTTACTTTGGCAAAATATGGTGTGTTGGCAATTGTTTGGATGTCAAGACCAAAATTTTCAGGGTTAGTCATGATGTTCTTAACCGCTTGTAACTTTGGAACATAGTTTTTAGTTTCCAGCGGTAAATTCAAGCTTTCATAATTTGTCGGAAGCCCGAGTTTTCTGTTTTTTTCAATAGCACGGCCAACGGTGCCTTCGCCAGCGTTGTAAGCAGCTAATGCTAAATCCCAAGCGCCAAACATGGCATGAAGTTTTTGTAAATAAGTCAGTGCGGCTTCCGTAGCAAAGGTAATGTTGCGTCGGTTATCCACCCACCAATTTTGCTTTAAACCAAAATGCTTGCCAGTAGAAGGTATAAATTGCCAAATACCGGAAGCATTACTCGTTGAATTGGCCTGTGGGTTATAGGCACTTTCAATCATTGGTAACAGTGCAATTTCAGTTGGCATGCCGCGTTTTTCAACTTCTTCCACAATATGAAATAAGTATCTTTGGCTACGCTCCACCATGCGTTTAATATAGTCTGGGCGTGAGCTATACCATTTTTCATGATTAGTGGTGAGGATAGAGGTTGACTCGGGCATGGCATAGCCATTTTTGATGCGTTGCCATAAGTCGTCACTACTGATCGTAATGACGTCAGTCGCGTCATTGTTGGTGCTATTGGCATTAGCTTCGACATTAATATTTGCTTCACTCAGGCTAGTATCGAGCGCATCGCCTAAACGCCCACCGCGTGGGGTTTTGTAGTTAGGGCTATCATTACGGCGGTTTTCAGTAGGCGCGCTCTTGATAGCAAGCTCTTTTGAGCGGCTTTCATTTACCCCTAAATTTCCACTCGCGCCTAAATTTTTAAGCGCAGGTTTAAAAGTATCATCTGCAAAGATAATGATTTCATCGCCTAATACGTTAAATTCCGTGTGGGACTCGGCGTGCAAAAGCGGGCTGTGTAAGCACAGGCCTGTCAATAACATCATTAAATAATTTCGTAGATTAACGCTAGACAATTTAATTGTGATAAAGCACCTGATATTTTTGCAAGAATGATGAATGCGCAGAAATAATTGAAAACCCATAAAAACGCTCTTAATCATAATGTAGCGACATAGTAACGAAAAAAGCGTCGCAAAGTCAAGTAAATAAAAGTCTAATTTACTTGATGTATAGTTCATATCTTATTGATTAATAATGATTTCTCATTTCTCTAATCAAGCTAAAAACTTGCAGTAAGCTGGCATTTTTTTGTTGAAGTGACGATTGGATTTCTGTCGAATTACAACGTAAAAAAGGATTGGTGGTTAACTCTAAGGCAATAGTAGAGGGTAAGCTCGGAAGGTGAGCATTTCTTAATTTAAGGGTGTCATGTTGTCGTTGGCGTAGTGCTGAATTATTAGGTTCAAGCGTTAATGCGAAGCCAATATTGTGTAATGTATATTCATGCGTGCAGAATACTTTGGTTTTGGTAGGTAAGGCTGCTAGCTTTTGCAAAGAATTTAGCATTTGGGCCGGTGAACCTTCAAATAGACGCCCACAACCTGCACCAAATAGGGTGTCACCACAGAACAACCAGGGGTTATCATGATGTGCTACATAATAAGCAACGTGCCCAAGTGTGTGTCCTGGTAGGTCGATGAGCGTAAATTCAATATTAAACGTCGCTAATTTAATGACATCAGGTTCGCAGACTTGTGTATGTTTAAACTCATATTGCTCATTTTTTGGTGCAAATATTTTTACATCAGGATATTTTTCTACCAGTGCAGTTACGCCGCCAATATGGTCTTGATGATGATGGGTAATTAAAATGGTATGTAAAGTTAATTGACACTGGTTTAAGGTATTAAGCACAGGTAGCGCGTCGCCAGGGTCAACTACAATCGCTTGGTGACCATTGTGAATCAGCCAGATGTAATTGTCTTTAAACGCGGGAATGCTGATAATTTGTAATTGAGCTTGCATATCGACTATCATTTGGTTAAGCGCTTTAAATGTCAATTAAAACTAATAAGTTTGTTTGAATGGTAATTACACAATGAGTTCGCAAATAAATCTACAAGACATACGAAATGCTCAGCGCCAGTGGCTGGATTCTGCGTTGGGGCAGTATTTGCAACGGCAAGAGCAGGCATTGTATGACCAAGCTGTCGTTGATTTGTTTGGCTTTAATGCATTGCAAATGGGTTGCTTGCAGATGGATTTGCTACGTAACTCACGGATTGCACATCGGTATCACTCGGCAGAGTATGCCTGTGCAACAAACACACATGATTTATGTTGTCAGGATGATTTTTTACCCTTTGCTGACATGAGCTTAGATGTTTTACTGTTACCACATCGGCTTGAATTTAGTGAGCGTCCGCATCAAACTTTACGTGAGGCAGAGCGGGTGATGATGCCAGAGGGACATTTATTGATCACTGGATTTAATCCATTTGGTTTTTGGGGTTTAGTGCTGGCTTTTAAAAAACTAGTCTCAAATAAAAACACAGTCGTTAACACATTTCCATGGAACGGTAAGTTTATTGGGCTTAACCGCTTAAAAGACTGGTTAGCACTGCTTGGATTTGAGGTGGTGTCGGTTGAGATGTGTTGCCATGAACCACCTTTTGAGCAAGAAACCTGGCGTAACCGTTTTGGTTTTATGAATAGGATCGCGGCCCGTTGGTTAACTGTGATGGGCGGTGTCTATTTTATTGTTGCAAAAAAACGTGTGGTAGGCATGACGCCATTAAAACCAAATTGGAAAAAAGCGCCGTTAAAATCTGTTTTAATTGTACGACCTACTCAGCGTAAGCCTACGCAGAATGAGCGCTTAGAACGCCAAGAGAATAATGGACAATGTGAGCAGTAATACATTATATTTTTAGTGATTAATTTGATGACGTAAGTCTTACTAGTACAGGTTTTAAACCTGCATTAAAATTTTTCTAATTTCCAGTTCATCCAGTCCTTTACCAATAATCACAATACGCGAGCTAGGTTCGGCCTCTTCCCAGCCTTCTAGTAGCGTAGGTGGATAAGGCGTGAAATGTACCGCATGAATGGCGAGTGGTGACGGTTGATCTTCAGCGTGAATAATGCCTTTTAAGCGTAATAGTTTTTCACCGTGCGTTTGGCATAACTTTAGAATCACGGGTTTGAGATCGCGCCAATACAAAGGGTTTGGCATGGTGACAGTGAAGCTTACGATTTCATCGTCATGTACTTTCTGCGGTAAAGTGCCTTTAGGTAATTTTGCTTGGCTTGGGGCGCGCAGCCAGCGTTGTGGTTCAGCCTGTTTGGTGGTAAGGCCAAATAGCCCAACATCAATGATAAAAGCAGGGTCTAATTCACCATTCATAATTTTATGCTGTGTAGCGCCAGGGTTGATACTGGTAAGTTTTTGTTCTAACTCTTCGACTTGTTCTGCGCTAGCTAAATCAGTTTTAGTCAGTAGTAGTATATCCGCTACAGCCGCTTGTTTTAAGGCTTCTGGATTGTTTGCAATTTGCGCCAAGCCATAAACGCTATCAATTGTGACCACCACCGCGTCAAGTCTGTAGGTAGATTCAATCACAGGCTCGTTCATCAAATTAGCCAGTATCGGGCCGGGGTCAGCCATGCCAGTGGTTTCAATCACTAAGCGATTAAACTCGGGAATAGCTTGCAGTGCCCGCTTAAAAAACAAATCTCGCATCGTGTCTGCCAGTTCATTTTTCAAACTGCAACAAATGCAACCAGAGTTCAAAAGTACTGTATTGTCTGCGATGTGTTCACTTTCAACTTGTGTGGCAAGAATGTGGTCAAGTCCAGCTTCACCAAGCTCGTTGATAATAACTGCCGAATCTTGCATTTTAGAGTGGCTAAGTAATTTATTGAGCAATGTAGTTTTGCCGCTACCTAAAAAGCCGGTAAGCAAAGTAACTGGGATGCGATTGTCCATGGATTGTTCTTGGTATCAAAGAAGTCTAATTTAAGTTAATCAGTCCGTAACGGAGTTGATTTATTTTGAATTATTTGCTGAATTGAAAAAGGCTACTATTGAGGTAATTCACTCGCACATAATTTAACCTGATTAAATCACTGCACTGAAGAATTGTTTCAACATAAACTGGTTTTAACCTCGATTTTTGTAAATAAAGATGAAAACAATTTACTCTTAATTCAATTTACGCAACAATGTTGCATATTATCATAGTCGATTATTAATGATGCATTATATTTTGCTTGTTTTATTTCTAAGTTTCATCCAAACAACCCATGCGGATGTGCTGTTCTCATTCATCGGCAATCAGATTAAAGCAGGAAGTAAACATTCATGGGTGCAAGATGTTGCAAGTACGTCAATGCCCATTACAGTGATTCATGGCCAATATCCTGGCCCAGTTCTGACGTTAACCGCTGGGATTCATGGAGATGAGTTTCCAGCCATCTTTGCATTGCATAAACTTAGGCAAGAAATAAAGCCAGAAAGATTGCGGGGGACTTTAATTGTAGTGCATCTTGCCAATCTTGAGGGTTTTCATGCACGAAGGGTAGCACTAAGTCCTGTAGACGAGAAAAATCTTAACAGAGTCTTTCCAGGACGTAAAGATGGAACGTTAACAGAGCAAATTGCATTTTTTATGACGCATCAAATTATTGCCAAAACAGATTACCTTATTGATATTCACTCTGGTAGCTGGAATCAGACTTTGTTGCCACATGTATATTCTCCGGTTATGAATAATGCATCACTAGATAAAAAAACTTTGGCCTTAGCAAAATCGCTAGGCATACCACATATCGTTTTATATGATGAGCGGCCGCGTGATCCTGAGAATGCTATTTCTTATCCTAATACTGCCCAAACTAGAGGTAAGCCCGGCTTGACATTGGAAGTGGGACATCTTGGTCAAAGCGAGGAGTTAGATGTTAATTTGATATATCAAGCTTGTTTGAATGCCATGAGCCATTTAGGTATGCATGAGAGCTCTGAGTATCCAATGGAAAATGTGGTAATTTATCGCAAATTAGTTTCTGTTCAAAGTACCGAAACCGGAATATTTCACCCGCAAATTAAGGTGGGCGAGCATGTAGAGAAAGACCAAAAGATTGGCTGGGTAAGTGATTATTTTGGAAATTTAATTGCAACACTTCGATCACCTTCAGCCGGTACAGTTTTAATGCAAAAAGAAACGCCACCTATTCGAAAGGGTGAAACGACAACCGATATTGGTTTAAGTGACTAACTTACTAATAAGAAACTTGTTGGTGTTAATGTTCAAAAGCTGGCATATGACCAAACTCCTGAGATGTTAAGGCTTTTTCTTCAAACAAATACGGATACAGGAAGTGCCGCAGACGGTTATGAAATTCTGTAATCTGCTGGCGATGATTCAGTAAGTGTATGATATTGCTTTGCGCTATATCCTCAAGACTGCGTTGCACCCAAATGCTTGGTAGAATTAACCCCAGACTTATTGTTGCTTGATGGCGTTGTAGCAAAGCATGTTCGCGTGCCATGACGTTTGAAGTAAGACGAACATCTGCCATGTGTTGAAAGGCATAATACCATTTCCAGTGGAAGCGCCCCGTGACCGGTGGAGTATGCTGCCATTGAGGATAAATTTCATAAAACGGATTCAGTGTATCTGTTTTTTCTAGATCCCATGCGCCATGTACCAGCTGGCGGTGTTGTAAGGCAATTTGGCTACCATCTTGCGCCGGATAGCGATCGTTTAGCCAGAGTTGGGATAGATTGGGAAGTATTACACAGACCAAAAGCCAAGCACTTGCGAGTAGTATGGCATTTAGGCTGGCGTTCAGCGCACGGGCGCGTAAACTGACCATTATGCATACCATAGTCCAAAATAGTGTATATAAACAAGTGGTGGTGATGATAACTATTAGTGAAGGTAATGTCAGATTTTTTAAGATGGAAAATATTGCCAGTGGAATGATTAAAGTCATAAAAATCAAGACCCAACGAATGAATATACGCCTAGCCCAAAAAATAAAGGGATTTTTAACTAGGCTAGCTAAGAGTTTTAGCCGTTGTGCCTCAAATTCACTTGCTTTGAGATCATGCATCAGTGCGATACATAGCAAGGGAGAGAAAAAAACTAACCAAAAAGCGTAATCAAAGCTACCAAGCATGACATATTCAGGATGATGAGATTCACCATCGTAAAGTTGACCTTGTAAGCCTAGTAATCGAATGCGTTGCACATAGGGCGTGACAAGTCGATTACCAAGTGCAATAAAGCTCCATTCTGATGGATGTTGATAGACATAATGAAACACGTAATAGCCAACTTCACCAGCATCGATTTTGCCTTGGTCTGCATATGCAACCAATTGACGTTCCCTTTGGCGCTGTTCCTCTAATTGCGCATGGCTGATTTGCGCTCGCATGTGACTGATATTTTGCCAACCGTTCAATAAACTTAAACTGGTGAGCGCTACGCTAATCAACAACAAAAGTAATACGCTACGTTGTTTCAGTAATAAGATTAGTTCATGCTTCATGTGCGATGCCATACTCGGTAAAGTAAGAATACTGGCAGCAGAATCCATCCTAGCAATACAGCCAAGGATGTGACTAATGAGTCTCGACTAACTATTAAAGTAGCTAAGGTGACAGGTGGGCGTGGAGCATTTCGCCAAAATTCTGCCGAAACACGGGTATTTTTATCGTCATGCTGATCTACCTTTTGGGTGTGTATCAGATTAAGGTACTGAATCAGTTGATAACGTCTATTTTCAGATTGTTCAATAAAAGCTTGGTGATGTGCTAAATCATTACCACTACTTGCCATTTGTATATATTGTAATGCTAATGCAGGTGTTAGCCATAACCATTGGCGAATGGCACCATTTTGTTTATTAAGTTGCTTGTTATGCAGTGCATGTTGCTCGCGATATACTTGGGTAGTCAAACGCTCGGCTTCTTGCATGAGCAATCCGTTGTAATTTACAGGTAGGTCTTCAGTACGGGTTACGCCATATTGGTTAAGCAGGCTTGCTTTAAAGGTTGCAAAGTGCGGGTCGTCTGGGTTATGGCTATCACCAATTTCTTTGAGTTTCAGTTCCGCATGGTATTCGGCCTCAGTGCGTGGCTGGGTGGGGTGATTCATTTGTGCTAAGTTGGCTAAACCCTTGGGGAAAATAATGCAAACGCAGACCCAACACAATAGCAATGTCAACAATGCGCTGTGTAGTTGACGACTGTGCCATGAAACCAAAATGACAAGTACACACCAGCTAGCGATATATAACATTTGCCCCAACCACATGGTAGATAGCCTCAGCAGTGCTTGGTCGGTGCCCCAAATCCACGCTGCGGTAAGTAGCGCTTGTAATAACAATAAAAAAGCCAATGGTAAAAATAAAGCTAACCATTTACCTGCCGCAATTTGCCAAGCTGGGCTACCGTTGCCACGCATATAAGCCAGAGTGCCTGCCACTTTTTCGCTTGTGATGCTGGCATAGCCTATCATAATTAGAAATAACGGCATCCACCATTGCACAATCATGGCTGGGGTTATCAGCGGAAAACGCCCCAAACTGGTAGCCTCGGTCGCAGGGTTGAAATTGGCACTGTTTAAACGATGCGCTTCCAGATAGACCAAATGCCCAGATTGATCAATGATACCAGGTTCTATCACGCTAAGTGGATGCAAGGGCTTGACAACGAAATCGCCGTAATGTGATACGCGATGCGGATGGCGGTTCGGTTGAGATTGCCAATCTTGTTGGCTTTGTTTGGTGACTTGCGCTACATTTTGTGCATGGTCTTGCCAGTGGTGGTGCGCAGTAAAAGCCGCAATCGTCCACAGCACCACTAGCACCACTAGTAATAATACAGGGATACGGGCATGCCATAGGCGCTGCCACTCGTTGCGCATTATCATCACAACTGGTGTTAGTGTCATGCTTGACCTTGATACATTTTTTTGAGGTTATCTAGCGTTAGTGTTGATTGATCAATTGATATGGGCTGCAGTTGTGCATTGGATAACATATACAACTGGTCTGAAAATGACATGGCTGACAATACATCATGAGTTACGACCAGCACACCCATACCATTGTTTTTGCATTGCAAAATAATTTGATTGAGTTCATCTGTCGCCTGTGGATCTAAGCCAGAGTTGGGTTCGTCCATCAGTAGTAGTTTGGCCTGTTTTGCCAAAGCTAGCGCCAACATCACTTTTTGTTTCATGCCCTTAGAATATTCACTACACGGACGATCCCAGGCTTCTTGTAACAGTCCTACCTGTTTTAAATAGGCTTCGATAGGAGCCGATACCTGAGACGTGCTCGATAGACTTAGAAAATAACGTATATTTTCAAGGGCCGACAAATGGCCATAAACCGCAGGTTGCTCAGGTACATAAGCTAGTTGTTCCCTAGCTAACAAAGGCTGCTGAAATACGCTGTGTCCTGAAATCTCAATATCACCATCTAGTTGTGCGTTTTTGTCAGTAAGCCCAAGGATACATTTAAGTAAAGTCGATTTACCCGCGCCATTACTACCTAAAATAGACAAAACCTGACCTTTTTCTACGGTCAGGTTAAGTGATTGCAGTACCTTTTTACCTTCGAACGCACAGGAGAAAAGCTTGATTGATAATAGGGTCATTTCGGGCGTCTAAAAGTCCATTGTTGCTGATAATGTAAAGTTGCGGCCAGCACCAGGCGAGTGAATCGAATCTACGACCGAACTGATCAAATTTTGGTCGAATACATATTCGTAAAACTTATTAAAGATATTATTGGCTTGCAAACTTACTGTTCCCCAACTTGTTTTGTAATCGACATTGGCATGAGTGAGGGTATATGCGCCATACTTTCCACCAATATTAGCTTCATTTAGATAGTAGGCGCCTTGTCTATCGACGTGAACGCGAGCCACCAATTTATCGCTGTATGTATATTGCAATCCGACAGATGCAGTATGGTCTGGAATTCCTCGTAAGTCGTTGCCTGTAAAGTTCTGATTTGCAGTTGATGCATTTGTGATTTCGGTAAATACTTTAGAGACATTCCCCCAAATAGACCATTGTTCATTGAATGTAATATCAAAACTCGCATCCAATCCTTTGCGCTCAGTTTCTCCTACGTTTTGACCAGTACCGTCGATGACTACAAACTCATCTTGTGCATCTTGTTGCCAATATGAAACGCGTGTGTTGAGTTTAGCCCAATTGCTTTTTAACCCTAGCTCCCAACCGTCGTTAATTGCAACATCGCGCGCATTTTTATTACCAGTCGTGAAAGCATCACCTCCAAATGGATGCTGGAATGAGCGACCATAGTTAGCAAATACGGTTTGCGTATCTGTGATATTAGCAAATACATTCAGCTTAGGTTGCATGATCGTACCAAAATCAAACATGCGACGGTTAGTTGCTGCACCATTCACAACAAATGCGCGATTTACATCGCCATCTAGTCGGTCAGCTCTAAGCGCGACGTTCCAGCGTAACCAGTTGGTGGGTGTGTTTTCAAGTTGTACAAAAGCACCTTGGGTTTCAAAATCAAAGTCGAAATCACGCCGGGTTTGTGTTCCTCTGAAGCGCTGTTCTAGGACTTTTTGCTTTTCTATATCATAGCCTGTTTGTAACGTCCAGTTTTGGTTAATTCGCCAGTTTAACTTGGCGATTATGCCTTGCATATTCTGGTCATCAAAACGGTTCTCAACTAATAATTGCGAAGCTGAAAATCGAACATTTCTCTCTCGTTCAAAACCTTGACTGTATGCTTTGAGGCTTAAATCTGTGTCTTCATTAAAAAAGTAGTCGTAATGTAGACTGATATGTTTAAATTCTTTTTCACCATCATCTTGGTTAGCGAAGTCAGCTGAACGTCTTGGATTGCGACGTGCCTCATCTTTCGATAAGTAACCTGGCGCTTCAAATGCATTATATTTTCCATATTTTGTACTTAGCGCCAGGCTTGATTTTTCAAAGTCATATTGCCAGCGCGCTGATAAAGCAATTTTTTCGATGTCAGTATGATCACGATAGCCTTTTCCAGCGCGGTAGCCTAGTGCATAGTTCTGGGTTAAGTCACCCTGTTTGTCACCAAAGTAGCCTTGTAATTCTTTTGTATCAAAACTACCAAAGCTGGCCTGTAGCTGCTTACCATTATCTTTGCGAGTCTCCACTTTATAGTTGCCAGCGGTAGCAAATACGCCTGAAGCAGGGTCACTTGTGCCTTTAAAAACTTGAATGCTTTGAATGTTAGTAGGAAATAGGTAGTCCATTTCATTGTAACCATTGTGTAAATTTGATGGAATACCATCCACTAATAATTTAGCATGCGGTGTACTGCCATCACCGGCAAAACCACGAATGGATATATCAGTGTTGATGATCCCTTGGTTGTAGCGTGACAGCACCACGCCAGGTGCCTTGGTATACAGTTCTAGGGTATCAGTCACGTGTTCGTATTCCAGCTCATCGCGCGTGATGACATCGACCGAACCTGCAAGGCTTCTGTCAATATTAAGTAACTCATGTTTCCCGATCACAGCGACACTGTCTAATTGAATGGCGTTATTTTTTGTCTCTGCATACACTAAGGGTGCAAAGAGAAGTGACACAGCAATTGAAATAATTTTTTGTTTCATGAAGTAATTCCTATCAACGATTTATTTTATGCGATTTCTTGAGCAGGCTCAACATTCGGCCATTTGGGGAATGGGTCATCCATTGTTTTCCAAGCCTCCATCCCAAGAGCTAACTCTGCGTCTGTGAGTAAACATGCATCAAAGCTGGCGGTCAGTGTTGTTTTATCCATCTGCATACCAATGATGACCAATTCTTGTTGTCTATCTCCGTAAGGTTCTTGCCAGCGTGATTTAATATGCTGGAAACTTTCATCATCTTCAGGCCATAGCTCATGCGGAGTGGTTGCCCACCACATACCTGCAAGCTCTGTGCGAGTCACAGCGCCTGCTTGTGACCATGTGGCGCAGAAATCAGGGCGTGAGGCTATCCAGTAACGTCCTTTAGAGCGTACCACACCAGACCATTCGGTATTGAACCATTGCCATAAGCGTTGTGGGTGAAACGGTTTACGCGCTCGATACACAAAGCTACTAATTCCATATTCCTCTGTTTCAGGAACATGTTCACCACGTAACTCTTGTAACCATCCGGGAGCATCTGCCGCTTGGTCAAAATCGAATAAACCTGTATTCATGATGCGATTTAGCGGTACTTTCCCAAAACTGCTATGGATGATCTGAGCACGTGGGTTAAATGTTTTGAGGATGCCTTCAAGTCGAGCGATTTCGCTCGGCGTCATCAAGTCGGTTTTGTTAAGAACCAGCACGTCACAGAACTCAATTTGGTCAACCAGCAAATCCACCACGGTACGTTCATCTTCTTCACCGAGTGATTCGCCACGTGCAGTTAGCATATCTTGTGAACTGTAGTCTTTGAGGAAATTGTAGCTATCTACAACTGTTACCATGGTGTCTAATTGTGCAACATCTGCGAGCGAGGTGCCATCTTCATCAGCAAATGTAAAAGTTTCGGCAATAGGTAAAGGTTCTGAAATTCCTGTGGTTTCTATTAGCAGGTAATCAAAACGATTTTCTTTGGCCAAACGGGTGATTTCCAATAATAAGTCTTCACGCAAGGTGCAGCATATGCAACCGTTGCTCATTTCTACTAACTTTTCCTCTTGACGTGATAGTTCAGCGCCTCCCTCACGCACGAGTTGTGCGTCGATGTTGACTTCTGACATGTCGTTAACGATCACCGCGACACGCTTGCCTATTGAGCGACAATTATCTTGTCTGGTCTAGCGACAATTAACTTGTCTAGTTGATCTGATAGAGTTTTGCCAGCACCTAAAAAGCCAGAAAGCACAGTGACGGGGAGTTTTTTTATTTTTGTATCTGTATTTTTTATCATGTTGATCCTTTATGAGCCCAAAATTTTTTAATGTTGTATTAATTTAGCAAGCGCTACTACACACAGCCCTAGTGCAATTAAACCTAGTTGTATTAACATATCTTTAGGTTTGCGGTGATGGTGAAGCTCAGGGACTAAATCAGCCACGGCTATGTAGATAAAACTAGATGCGGCCAAAGTTAATACATAAGGAATTGCTGTATTTGCATTAGTTAAGCTTAACCAGCCGATTAAACCGCCCAAAGTCATGGCTGCACCTGAAATAGCATTAAGTAATAGTGCTTTTGTTTTTGAAACGCCAGCATTTAACAACACCATAAAATCTGATATCTCTTGAGGTATTTCATGTGCGGTAATAGCGATAGCGGTAGCCCAACCTAACTTCCAGTCGGTTAAAAATGCGGCAGCCAGCAAAACCCCATCTACAAAATTATGCATACCATCGCCGATGACTACCATTGCAACCTGAGGTTTGTACTGACTTTTACCTAGACTGGTTGCGTGGTCATGTCGCCATAAAGCTAGCTTTTCTAGTAAAAAAAAGAGCATGATGCCTGCCACCAATACCCAGCCTGCTTCGGTTATATCTAGACCAAGATTTACTGCTTCTGGAAAAATATCTGTTAAAGCAAAACCAAGTAGCACGCCTACAGAAAATGCCACCATGCGGTTAGCGAATTTTGCTAAGAATGTAAGCGCAATGGTAGCGGCTAGTAATACTGAAAAAATACCTCCAATGAGCGTGGCAAGAATAATTTGTATGAGTGTCATGTTATTGAGCTTGTTATACAGGTACGCATTGATTGGATAGGTTAATAAAGTATCGTTATGATGCGTTGATTAAGGCTGGATTACATAAAAAGCAACAGTGTTGCATTTTAAGGGTGTGGAAATATAAATGCAACATTATTGCATTTATATTTTATCTAGAAGGTAGCTTAGGGTAAGTTAAATACAATCAGGGCATAAACCTTTGATATGAATATCAATAGATTTAACGTGGTATTTAGCAAGGATTTTGCTGGGAAAGTGCGGTTCAAGTTCGTGTATGCAAATCACTTTGCCGCATGCACTGCATTGCAAATGTGCATGCTGATGCAAAGATTCGTCTTCTCGCTCATATTGAGATAGCTGAAACTTCCAGGCACGATTATCACCTGAAATTTTATGAATTAAGTGATGTTCAGTCAGCCAATCCAACACTCGATAAATAGTGACTCTATCAAATTCTTTTTGATGGGACATTTGAGCCAGAATTTCAGCGTGGCTCATGGCGCTACTAGCTTTTGCAAGTACGTCAAGCACTACAATACGCGCCCGGGTCGGTCTTAATCCCGCCCTTGTAATAAGTTCTTCAGTATTCATAAGGTGAGATTATCAGCTACAAAAAGGCGAGAAACAACAAGCATTTATAATTTTTCAGATAGAAGCCGATAGCTTAAACCCAGATTCTCCATTAGGTGATTTATCATCTACTTGAATGTTAACTTGCAATTTTGCGCCTTTTTTGTACAAATTTTCTGTCAATAGAGTGACTATTGTCCATAAAACGTGCACAAAAAATCCACCAAACTGTGCGGCGTTACCATTCCAAGTCCTAATAATGGAATGGACGCCCACTTCCTAAAACGGCATCAACGTGCCAAAGTAGAGTTTCTACAAACCACTTAACTAGAAAGAGGCGTCCAAATGAAGATTACAACAATTGGCATTGATTTGGCAAAGGAAATGTTTCAGATTCACGGCGTAGATACACATGGCAAAGCGGTTCTGCGTAAGCAACTGCGCCGGAGCGAGATGGCAAAGTTCTTCAGCAATTTGGAACCCTGCCTGATTGGCATGGAAGCCTGCGGCAGTGCGCATCACTGGGCAAGGAAGCTAGGCGAGTACGGACATACCGTGAAACTTATGGCACCGCAATTCGTTAAGCCGTATGTGAAGACCAATAAGAACGACATGGCAGATGCAGAAGCCATTTGCGAAGCCGTGACCCGACCCAATATGCGCTTCGTACCGATGAAGAATGTCGAACAGCAAGCAATGCTGTCGGTACATCGCGCAAGACAAGGGTTTGTGAAGGCGAGAACCGCACAGGCCAACCAGATGCGAGGCTTGCTCTCCGAATTTGGTATTGTCATCCCACAAGGTATCAACGCGATTGCCAAACGTGTACCAGACATTCTGGAAGATCGTGAGAATGGTTTGCCAGGCACCATGCGCAACCTGTTGAAACGACTGACGGAGAACCTGAAGGTGCTGGATCGTCAGGTGGACGAGCTGGAACTACAGATCAAGCTGTGGCACAAAGAAAGTGAACTCAGCCGCAAGCTGGAAACGATTCCTGGCATTGGCCCCATTACCGCGAGCGCGATCGTAGCGACGGTAGGAGAGGTAAAAGAATTCCAAAATGGTCGCCAGTTGGCGGCGTGGATGGGACTGGTACCTCGGCAGCACTCCAGTGGTGGCAAGCAGCATCTGCTTGGCATCAGTAAGCGTGGTGATACTTACCTCAGAACCTTGCTGATTCACGGTGCGCGGGCAGTCATCCGTTTTGCCGAGCACAAGGCGGCACCAGAGAGTTGGCTATGCAAGCTCATGGCACGGCGTAACAAGAACGTGGCGGCGGTTGCTTTGGCAAACAAGAATGCTAGGGTCATCTGGGCGCTGCTGGCCAAAGGTACAACATTCCGCCATGATCATGCTACGGCAGCTTACGCTGCGTAGCATGATCAAGACGGCTGCATACAAACAAATTGGTAACGAACGTCAAAAACGAGATTAAGGAGAAAGGCTTCCACCGATTGCACAGGCAATCATGAAGTGATGGCGAGACAGGTCAGACCGTGAGTAACCAAACCAGTATTTTCCATAGCACCTAGAGTGCGTCCTAATGATCTGGCGTTATTCAGCAAATTCCATCAGGGATAGAAGCAATGCGCT
>JAUSAG010000045.1 GCA_030652995.1 Methylotenera sp. | reverse complement strand
ACAGGGCCGTGAAACGAACCAGCGCCAATGATAGTATGCTTTTTGCATGCGAAAGTAGGTCACTGCCAAGCTATTTACACTAAAAACCCCATCATGAAAGTGATGGGGTTTTTTTATGCGCAGCGTTAACGTGGTGGGAATTTCGCTTTAAATACATGGCTCAATTAAAATTTGTATAACAGATTCAGTTAAGACTCACCGAGTTTTAATGGTAACAATGCTGTGTTGCGCTAGTCGGATAATGCATGGCCCTCGGACTGAACATCAATTTTTGCACAAGTCCTGTTGTAGCGTAACTGAGTGGATGCCTTTTAATTTGTCCAAAAAATGCCCTAGTAATTAAACGATATTATAAACACCATGCTGAGCGTGGATACTCAATCAAGAACATGTAAACGTGGTAAAAGAAATGCCCCAGCGAGCCAGGGCATGAAAAATGCAACAGTGATTGATAAGTTTATGTCGATTGTGTACTAATCGGGGCTTCTTCATTTAAAAATACGCGTACGTTGCGCGGGTAGATATAAACATTATCGTTGGCAGTTAGGTTCAACTCACGAAATCGTTCTTGTGTCAGCTCTGCTTCAACTAGTTCGGTATGATCGGCACGTTGTAGTTCCAACCTTACGAGTGGTCCAATGGCGTGCACATAGCTAACAATAGCTTCAAATCCAACTTTATCTTCTCTTCTCTCTTTAAAGATTTCAATATCATGTGGTCGTACAAATGCTAATGCGGGGGTGTTCTGTGTAGCATGATGATCATCTAACTTCAGGTCTATGCCCGCAATTTTTGCCGCACCTTCATGTATGTGGCTATCAAACTGATTCACATTGCCTAAGAATTGATAAACAAATGGCGATACCGGGTGGTCATAAACCTCTTGCGGTGAACCAATTTGTTCGATTTGTCCTTTGTTGATGACGACAACACGATCAGCCACTTCTAGTGCTTCCTCCTGGTCATGTGTTACAAAAATGCTGGTGATATGTAGCTCGTCATGTAAACGGCGCAACCAGCGGCGTAACTCTTTGCGTACTTTGGCATCCAGCGCACCAAAGGGCTCATCTAGCAATAATACTTTGGGTTCTACTGCTAACGCACGTGCCAATGCAATACGCTGGCGTTGGCCGCCAGATAGCTGTGGTGGATAACGATCAGCAAGCCAATCTAATTGCACCAGCTCAAGCAGTTCATGCACGCGACGTTTGATTTCAGTATCTGATGGGCGCGTTTGTTTAGGGCGTACACGTAAACCAAAAGCTACATTCTCAAATACGGTCATGTGGCGAAATAGCGCATAATGTTGAAACACAAAACCAACTTCGCGTTCACGGACTTTACGTTCGGTAGCGTCATTACCATAAAACAAAATGTTGCCTGAGTCCGGCGTTTCTAGCCCAGCGATAATGCGCAATAGGGTGGTTTTCCCGCATCCAGAAGGCCCTAACAAGGCAACCAACTCACCACTAGGTACATCCAAGCTCACATCATTGAGCGCACTAAAATGTCCAAAATTCTTTTTGATGTTACGTATTTCTATACTCATCTTTTTATTCCAAATTTATTTAGAAAATAGCATTAATGCCAGTCGGCAACGATAGTTTATCGCCGAATTATTGAACAACAGATTCATTGTAGCTTGCATTACTAGCCGCTTTCCACTCAACAAAGGTCTTGAGTGCCAAGGTCACTAAAGCTAACAGCGCTAGCAGTGAAGCTACGGCAAATGCGGCAGCATAGTTATATTCGTTGTATAAAATTTCAACGTGTAATGGCAGGGTGTTGGTCATGCCGCGGATATGACCAGATACTACGGATACCGCGCCAAATTCACCCATGGCTCTAGCATTGGTTAAAATAACACCATATAACAAACCCCACTTTACATTGGGCAAGGTAATGCGCCACAAAATCTGCCAACCAGAGGCGCCTAGGACTAAGCCCGCCTCTTCTTCATCTTTGCCTTGCGCCTGCATTAATGGAATCAATTCACGTGCTACAAAAGGAAATGTAACAAACACCGTGGCTAACACTATGCCAGGTAGCGCAAAAATTACTTTAATATCGTTATCAACCAACGATGAGCCAAACCAGCCTTGCAGGCCAAAAATCAGCACATAAATCAGGCCAGCAATCACAGGTGAAACGGCAAATGGCAAATCAATCAAAGTAATGAGGATGCTCTTACCTTTGAACTCAAACTTTGCAATTGCCCAGGCTGCAGCAACCCCAAAAACCAAGTTAAGCGGCACTGCAATAATGGCTGCGACAAAGGTTAATTTAATGGCAGAAAGCGCATCTGGGTCGAGTAAGGCCGTGACGTAAGTGCCAAAGCCTTTACGCAAAGCCTCGGTAAACACCGCAGCCAATGGAACAAACAGAAATAAGGTTAAAAAACTTAAAGCAGTAAAAATCAACAGATAGCGAACCCAAGCAGGCTCTGAAGTTGCACGACTGCGCGCCACTTTGTTGTGGTAGCTAGTGTATTGCGATGTTGTAATAACAGACATAAATAAACCTATAAAATCATCAATGGGCTATAACGGTGTTTTAATGCGCGCTGCGCGCGTTGCGGTTAGTCCACCACTGCAAGCCGTTAATCGCAAATAAGAGCATAAAAGAAATAATCAGCATGACTACTGCCACGGCGGTTGCACCGACGTAATCGTATTGTTCAAGTTTAGTAATGATAAGCAGTGGCGTGATTTCTGACACCATTGGCATGTTGCCTGCAATAAATATAACGGAACCATACTCACCAATCGCACGTGCAAATGCCAAAGCAAAGCCAGTTAACAATGCGGGCCAAATGGCTGGAAAGATAATTTTAGTGAAGGTTTGCCAGCGGTTGGCGCCTAGGCTTGCTGCGGCTTCTTCAGTTTCGGCTTCCAGGTCTTCTAACACGGGTTGTACCGTACGCACCACAAAAGGCAAGCCGATAAAGGTTAAAGCCACCATCACGCCAGTCGGAGTAAATGCAACCTTGATGCCTTGCGGCTCTAGCCATGAACCTATCCAGCCATTGCCTGCATACACAGCTGTAAGCGCAATGCCCGCAACCGCTGTAGGTAATGCAAAAGGTAAATCAACTAAAGCATCGATAAATTTTTTGCCAGTAAAAGTATAGCGTACTAACACCCAAGCGGTTAATAGGCCAAATACTGCGTTAATTAACGCGGCTATTAACGAGGCGCCAAAAGTGAGTTTGTATGACGCGACCACTCTTGGTGCCGTCACAATATGCCAAAACTCAGAAAAGCTTAATTCTGTGGTTTTAATAAAGGCTGCAGAGAGCGGAATGAGTACAATTAAGCTTAAATAAAATATTGTAAAGCCTAGAGATAAATTAAAGCCCGGAAGTACATTTTTTTGTTTTGCCATATTTTTCAATCGGTTGTGTAACGCACGCTAATTTAACAGACAAGTTTATAAGTTAAAAATAACATTTAGGTATAACTATATAGCTAAATGTTATCTAATAAGCTTAGATGTGTTTTAGATAACGTTTTTATACGCTAAGTGTTATAAAAATTGCAAATTATGCCGCATCAAGTAACTTGGCTTTGGGTATGTTTGGCTTTAAAAATGAGGTGGCACGTAACTCTTTAGCAGTGACTGGTTTCGCTAAAAAATAACCTTGCACTAAGTTGCTGCCAGCCTCTAACGCAATATTCAGTTGTACCTGAGTTTCAATGCCGGTAATAATAGGCTGTGCGCCAAGGTCTTTAATCATTTTAATTAAACCAGGCAATAATTTTCTGACGCGGTCATTTTGTTCAGATTTTTGGATTAAATTTAAATCTAATTTGACAAAATCAGGGGCAAATTTCCAAAGGCGATCAATATGAGACAGTGCACTGCCAAAGCGGTCAATAGCAATTTGGTAGCCTCTATCCCGGTAATTATCAATGGCTTCGGTCAGCTGTTTATCTTGCTCAATTAAGCCTTCTTGAATCTCAATCACTACGCGGGAGGTAGGTACGGAGTTGGCATGTAAAATACGTTCAAATACCTTGCCATGCGTACTCACGGAAACCAATAGCTTGGGGTGCACATTTAAAAATAAAAGGCCGTTCTCGGCATAAATCTGCCTAAAGTTGAGTACATGCAATGTTCTACTTACGCGGTCAAACAGGACTAATTTCCCTGCTTGCTCTGCGTAAGTAAAGGTGAACTCCGGTGTACTGGGAAGCTCTCCTCCCAATGATGGCCTTAATAAAGCCTCATGACCAATTAAATCACCTGCCTGGATGTCATAAATGGGTTGAAATGCGCTATTTAACTGCACACCTAAAAAAGTGCTGTTGAATTCGCCCGTTGATTGCTCAACTAGTCCATAGTCATCAAGGTCAAGTTGCAAGACTTCCTTAAGTTGCAATCTTAGCTGCTCAACATGGTTGGCGGAGGTGTCAAAATCTGTCATCGCTGTATTCCTGTCACCATCTATTATTTTTGATAAATCTGATCAAAAATACCACCATCGCTGAAGTGCGTTTTTTGCGCTTTTTCCCAGCCGCCAAAAACCTCATCTACGCTAAATAAAATGATGGTTTTAAAACGATCCTTGTATTTAGTAGCAACAGAATCGAGCGTTGGTCGCAGATAATGGTGTACCGCTATCTCCTGGCCAGCCTCTGAAAAGTGGTATTCGACGTAAGCTTGTGCAATAGCTTGTGTTTTATGTTTTTTGGCAAATTTATCAACAACAGTCACTGGGTTTTCAGCCAGAATGCTTGCCGATGGATACACAACATCGAATTTGTCGCCGAGCTCTTTTTTAATGAGGTTTACTTCGTTTTCAAAAGTAAGTAACGCATCGCCAATGTCACGCTGCGCAAAGGTTGTGGTCGCGCCACGTCCGCCAGTATCCAAAACAGGTACATTTTTAAACAGCTTAGTTACAAACTCTTTGGCTTTTGCATCATCGCCACCTTTTTTAATCACATAGCCCCAGGCTGCCAGGTAGCTGTATTTGCCATTGCCAGAAGTTTTTGGGTTGGGAATTACTACAGCAATGCCAGGTTTAATCAGGTCATCCCAGTCTTTAATTTTCTTGGGGTTGCCCTTGCGTACTAGAAATACGGTGGTTGAATTGGTGGCAGAACTGGCATTGGGCAGGCGCTTTTGCCAATCTTTAGGGATAAGTTTTGAGCGCTCATACAAAATATCAATATCAGGGGCCTGATTCATGGAGATGACATCTGCTTCAAGCCCGTCTGCAACTGAGCGGGCCTGTTTGCTGGAGCCGCCATGTGATTGGTTAATGGTGACGGTTTCGCCAGTTTTTACTTTCCAGTATTGAGTGAATGAAGCATTAAAATCTTTATAAAACTCACGTGTAACATCATATGAAACGTTAAGTAAATTTGTATCAGCTTGTGCCAGTGTTGGTAATAGAATGCTGGAAAGAATAAAAAATAAGGGAATGATGCGTGTTCTGAACATGATTTTTTTAAGTTAAAAGTAATGAGTCATGCACTTTAACCAGATATAAAAATAATGTAAAAGAATGATAATTTATATATTTATAACTAAAAGTAATATATGGTAATTTTTGTAAGTTCTCTTTTTTTAGTTAGGCTAGTGGTGTATATTGGCAAAGTGCATACGTAATTGTATTTTGTAGGCGCATTAAGTAATGATTTTATATCGCTCGAATTAATTTGTGCTGACCGGACAACCGGAAGCCAGCGTGTCGAAAGACACGCTGGCTTTTTTTATTTCTGTTACAGGTGTTGATATGCTGCATCCCACTACCGTGTCATCTAACGAAAGTTTTGATATTCCAGCCATTGTGCAGGCATTACACGATTTAAGGCTGGCTTCATTGGAGCATCGACACCGGCGAAATAAACCGCCAAAACTGCCTTCAAGAAAAGCCTTGCAAGAGGTGCTGGAAGGCCTGAGTGCGGCACTGTTTCCTAACCGATTAGGTGCACCGGGCTTAAATGAAGAAGGTATCGACTATTTTGTCGGTTATACATTAGATGTTGCGCTACGTGAACTCAATGCGCAGATTCAGTTAGAGCTGAGATACTCAGCAGATACCGAAGACGATAAAACCCCCAGTGCCGAAGCTGCGTTAAATAAGGCGCGTGCTTTTGCCCAGACATTGCCACAAATACGCCAGCTGTTGGATACAGATTTAAATGCAGCGTTTGAGGGAGACCCTGCGGCGCGCAGCCTGGATGAAGTATTGGTTTGCTACCCAGGCATATCGGCAATTATAAATTATCGTCTGGCACATGAGTTACATAAACTAGGTTTGCCGTTGATTGCACGCATTATCTCAGAACTGGCACATTCAGCAACAGGTATCGATATTCATCCAGGAGCAACGATAGGCGAAGGCTTCTTTATTGATCATGGGACAGGTGTTGTTATCGGAGAAACAGCGGTAATAGGGCAGCACGTCAGGCTGTATCAGGCCGTAACGCTAGGGGCTAAACGCTTTCCAACCGATGAGCATGGGCATTTAATCAAAGGCAGCGCCAGACACCCGATTCTGGAAGATGATGTGGTGATTTATGCGGGTGCAACAATACTCGGGCGCATCACGATAGGTGCAGGATCAGTGATAGGCGGTAATGTATGGCTCACACGAAGCGTACCAGAAAATAGCCAGATCACGCAGGCAAAGACTCAGCAACGGACAGTGACTGATGCTACGCAGTAAACGAAATATTCTATTTAAAAATTTTCACAGGAGAGAAAACAATGACTGATATACATCAAGCCCACACTGCATTAGGTGACGTTGCGGCACGCACGCTTTCAAATGCGACCAAAACCGTCCCGATGATGGGAACGATCACGCCGCGCTGGCTGGTGCATTTAATGCAATGGGTACCGGTCGAGGCAGGTATCTACCGTGTAAATAAAGTAAAGAACCCAAGTTCAATTGAAGTAGATTGCTCTGCAAAAGATGAACGTGATATTCCTGCAACCTTTGTAGATTACGAAGAGTGGGGCCGTGAGTATGTGTTAAACGCTGTGAATACAGCAGTTGATGTGCACACACGCGTTTCCGATTTATACAGCAGCCCGCACAATCAAATTAAAGAGCAATTACGTTTAACTATTGAAACCGTAAAAGAACGTCAAGAAAGCGAACTCATCAACAACGCAGAGTATGGTTTGTTGAATAATATTGTAGATTCACAAAAAGTAAAATCACGTACAGGCGCACCAACCCCTGATGACTTTGATGAGTTGCTCACTAAGGTTTGGAAAGAGCCTGCCTTCTTTTTAGCTCATCCACAAGCGATAGCTGCTTTTGGTCGAGAATGCACCCGTAGAGGCGTACCACCACCAACCGTTGCTCTATTTGGCTCACAATTCATCACATGGCGTGGTGTGCCGATTATCCCTTGTGATAAATTAAAAGTGACCAAAGGCAAAACCAACATTATATTGCTGCGCACAGGCGAAAGCCGCCAGGGAGTTGTAGGATTATATCAGCCTAATTTACCAGGGCAACAAAGCATGGGATTATCTGTGCGCTTTATGGGCATTAACCACAAAGCCATTGCCTCATACTTAGTTTCACTCTATTGCTCTCTCGCGGTACTGACCGATGACGCAATTGCCGTGTTAGAAAACGTAGATGTAGGCAACTACCATGACTATAAATAATGCATTTTCAGGCTTAGGTGATTTCTCGTCTTTTGAGCCTGAAGCCATTTTAGCGGCTTTGCCAGGCGATCATCCACGCATGGCGGCTGCCTTAGCGGTGGGAAGGCAAGCATCCGCAGGTGGGCATTTAGATGTATCAGAACTCACCCGCATTGCCAATGAGCTTTATTCAGAAGGCTTTCCTGCAGGTTCTCCGTTTGCTCAGCAGGAGGTGTTCCCATCTAATGCATCGCTCTCGCCCGTGCCTAGCCGAGGCGTGTTACCTAGCCCTAATTTAGTATCAGACCCAGTGCAAAAGCCTACGCCATCTATTGCAAGCGCAATGCCAAGTATGGCATCAGGCGCCCCCAATTTAGTGCCTACTGACATACTCAATACTGGATATGCTAACTCATTGCCAAGTAGTGACTATTTAGATATTTCTCATTTAATCAATGGTGCAGAAGACCCGTATCAAACTGAATTAAACCAATTATTGGGTGGCTTAAATAGTCATTCAGGCATTATTAGCTCAGGCTCAAGCCAAACAGCCAGTCTAAATGGGGCTACGCCTTACTACTTTTTGCAAGACTCACCACATCAACAAGATGCAGCTCAAACGAGCCCAATTAGTAGTGCTCACCCACCGTTTGATGCCAACCTAGTGCGTAAAGATTTTCCAATTTTGCGCGAGCTAGTCAATGGTCGTCCGCTGATTTGGTTTGATAACGCGGCCACAACACAAAAGCCGCAAATGGTGATTGATAGAATTGCTTACTTTTATGCACATGAAAATTCTAACATTCACCGTGCCGCACATGAGCTCGCCGCTCGCGCCACGGATGCTTATGAAGATGCGCGTGAAACAGTACGACGTTTTATCAATGCCCCCTCGATAGATAACATAATATTTGTGAGAGGTACTACGGAAGCCATTAACTTAGTGGCTAAAACATGGGGTAAAAAACATATAGGTGCAGGTGATGAAATTCTGATTTCACATCTTGAGCATCATGCCAATATTGTACCGTGGCAACAGCTTTGCCAAGAAACGGGTGCAACCCTTAAAGTTGCCCCTGTAGATGAAAGCGGCCAAATAATACTGTCTGAATATCAAAAGTTACTGACTTCACATGTGAAATTAGTATCATTTACCCAAGTGTCTAACGCATTAGGTACAGTCACCCCGGCGTCTGAAATGATACAAATGGCGCATCGAGCAGGGGCAAAAGTTTTGTTAGATGGCGCTCAATCTGTTTCACATATGCGCACTGACGTGCAGTCATTAGATGCTGATTTTTTTGTGTTTTCAGGTCACAAAGTATTTGGCCCAACAGGTATTGGTGCTTTGTATGGTAAGCCTGAATTTCTGGCAGATATGCCTGCATGGCAAGGTGGTGGCAATATGATTAAAGATGTGACGTTTGACAAAACTGTTTATCATGATGCGCCATTAAAGTTTGAAGCTGGTACAGGTAACATTGCAGATGCAGTGGGCTTAGGCGCGGCGTTAGTTTATGTGGAGCGCATTGGCATTGATAACATCGCTCGCTATGAACATGATTTATTAGAATATGCAACAGCAGCCATGTGCAAAGTGCCAGGCCTATGCTTGGTGGGTACAGCGAAAGAAAAAGCCAGCGTATTATCGTTCACACTAAATGGCTATAAAAGTGAAGAAGTGGGTGCTGCACTCAATCAAGAGGGCATTGCAGTGCGGTCAGGTCACCATTGTGCACAGCCAATTTTGCGTCGATTCGGCTTGGAAACTACCGTTCGGCCATCACTCGCTTTTTATAATACGCCAGCTGAAGTAGATGTGATGGTGAATGCGTTGTTGCGATTAGCTTCGCATAAAGCACCCTAGAAGACTGTAGAAAAAATCTGGCACCCCGTGTGGGTTTGCCAGATTAACAAGGAGAGAATTACGTTAAACAACTGCTTAGTTTCAGGTCTTTTGCGGTCAAAACACTTTGCAAAAATCATTTACACATACGCCAAACCATGAGCATCAAACTTTCCTTCAAACAAAATTGAGCTCAAATAACGTTCACCTGAGTCTGGTAGAATCACAACGATGATTTTACCTGAATTTTCAGGTCGTTTTGCATAGCGTATAGCCACGGCAACTGCTGCACCGCATGAAATGCCAGACAAGATGCCTTCTTCTTTGGCTAAACGTTGTGCGTATAGTATAGCCTCTTCATTACTTACTTGCGCAATATCATCCACGAGCGACAAATCTAGAATACTTGGCACAAAGCCAGCACCGATGCCTTGAATTTTATGTGGAGCAGGTTTTAATTCTTCACCTGCACGTTTTTGGGTGAGTACTGGACTGGCTGAAGGCTCAACTGCTACGGTAATAACCGCCTTACCTTGCGAGTTTTTAAGATAACGAGACACTCCAGTAATGGTACCGCCTGTACCTACGCCAGCGACAAAAATATCCACTTTGCCATCTGTGGCCTCCCAAATTTCAGGGCCTGTGGTTTTTCCATGAATTGCAGGATTAGCTGGGTTTTTAAATTGTTGTAAAAGTACATACTTAGAGGGGTCAGATGCCGCAATTTCTTCTGCTTTGGTTATCGCACCACTCATGCCTTTTGCACCTTCAGTCAGCACCAATTTTGCACCATAAGCCACTAATAATTTACGACGCTCTATGCTCATGGTTTCTGGCATGGTGAGCGTGAGTGGAATGCCGCGTGCTGCAGCCACAAAAGCTAAAGCAATACCAGTATTACCACTGGTTGGTTCAACAATTTCTTTACCAGAACTTAACAATCCGCGTTGTTCCGCATCCCAGATCATCGCCGCACCGATGCGACACTTCACAGAATAGGCCGGGTTTCGGCCTTCAATTTTAGCTAGCACGGTTGCTTTTGCTCCATCGGTAATTCGGTTTAGTTTTACCAAAGGCGTATTGCCAATAGATTGTGCGTTGTCTTCAAACCAACTTGACATATCAAACCTTTTTTTAAATAAAATTTAAAAAGTTAAACTTATAAAATGAAACCATTAAAAATTAAACTTGTGCCAAAGCCTGATCTAAATCTTCAATAATATCAGTTACGTTTTCAATGCCCACAGAAATGCGCACCATGTCTTCACTCACACCTGCCTTAACTAGTTCTTCAGCATTGAGTTGGCGATGCGTAGTGGTGGCTGGGTGACAAGCTAAACTTTTTGCATCGCCAATATTGACTAAGCGCGTAATGAGTTTGAGCGCATCAATAAAACGTGTGCCACCTTGCAAGCCGTGAGCTACGCCAAACGTTAAAATACCCGAAGCTTTGCCGCTTAAATATTTGTGTACTAAGGCGTGTTCTGGGTGATCGCTTAAGCCTGCGTATTTTACCCATTTTACTTTAGAGTGTTGTTTTAAATATTGCGCGACACGAAGGGCATTGTCACTATGGCGTTCAATACGCAAGGGTAATGTTTCTAAACCCTGCAAAATCAAAAATGTATTAAATGGGCTGAGCGCCGCACCTGTATTACGCAGCGGCACTACGCGTGCTCTCGCAATATAAGCCACTGGACCAAGGGCTTCAACATAATTTACGCCGTGATAGCTTGGGTCTGGCGTGTTGAGTACCGGAAAGCGTTCTTTATGGTCGCCCCATGGGAATTTACCGCTATCAATAATAATACCGCCAATAGAATTGCCATGCCCACCAATATATTTTGTGAGTGAATGCACTACAATATCTGCGCCATGTTCAAATGGGCGATGCAAAATTGGTGTGGCAACGGTATTATCGACAACGACAGGCACGCCATGCGCATGGGCTATTTTGCTAATTGCGGCAATATCCACAACATTACCTAAAGGATTACCAATTGACTCGGCAAATACCAATTTTGTTTTGCTATCAATAAGTTTTTCTAGAGCAGCTGGATCGCGATAATCAAAAAAACGCACTTCAATACCTTGCTTAGGCAGCGTATGTGCAAATAAATTGTAAGTGCCGCCATAAAGCGTTGAAACTGATACGATATTATCGCCTGCCTCAGCAATGGTTTGTATGGCGTAAGTAATGGCTGCCATGCCGGAAGCTACTGCCAGCGCACCAATGCCGCCTTCTAATGCGGTTAACCGTTGCTCTAGAACTGCTGTGGTGGGGTTCATGATGCGCGTGTAGATATTTCCTTGCACTTTGAGATCAAATAAATCCGCACCATGTTGCGTGTTATCAAACGCATAAGAGGTGGTTTGATAAATAGGCACAGCCACCGCTTTAGTGGTGGGCTCAGGGCTGTAACCTGCGTGAATGGCGATGGTTTCTGATTTCATTGCAACGGACTCCTTATTAATTTTTTCGTACGGTTTTTACAAGATTATTGCAAAAAATATCAAGAGAGAAAAACACTGCCCTGTATGCCTTTATTAACTGTACTCACAGGTTGTCTAAAAGGTTGAATCAAAACTACGTTAAAACTTAGGCAAAAAGTCTGGCAACTTGTACGTTATTCAAATGCAGGTGCCGGACAACTAAGGAAAGAAAGCACCGCTAGGTTTTAAGTGTTAAGCGGCCACCACTTGTTGCTATTTAATTATAAAAAATGTGACCAATGTCGCGATAACTTCAATCGCGATAATGCCTTTAAAAATTAAAGGCATGGGTGGCGTGTAGGTTTCGTCCTGTGTGTGCATGGTGGCCTCCTAATTTTTTAACGTGATATTCAGGACCTATTCACGCGCCTAAAGCGCTCATTTAAAGACGCTGGCTTAAATGCGAAGCTTATGAATAGGCCGCGTTAGTGAAATTTAATGTGCGTAATGTCTTTCGACAGGCATCCACCAATGTATCGCCTATTTTTTCAAGTTTGGCCTGAAGTTGTGCCGCGCCGTTGCACGTATAGATGACTTTTAAGCCTCTTTTAGAGGCTGTACGCTTAATGCTGTAAGTAAAAGAGTGGCTAATCCAGTCGGTAATCAACACGACTAAACGCGTATTTTGTGGAATCACTTTATGCCCATCGCCAGCTTTGCGGCCCGACCAATGGTTGATGTGATCTACTCCGTAATTGCTTAGTACTTGCTTGATGCCATCAATCTGGTCACCACCTACAATTAATACTGAACTCATGGTAAGAGCCTCCTATAAAAACTCAGCATCAAATTTTGTTTGATGCTGAGTGATAGCAACTTAACTTTAATTATTTTTGATAGATCTGGTCGAAAATACCACCATCAGAGAAGTGCGTCTTTTGTGCTTTTTGCCATCCACCAAACACATCATCAATCTTGATCAAGTTGACTACAGGAAATTGCTTCTCATATTTGGCTGCAACAGATGTTAATGTCGGACGATAGTAGTTTTTAGCTGCAATTTCTTGGCCTTCTTCACTATATAAATACTCTAAGTAGGCTTGTGCAACGGCGCGGGTTTTACGCTTATCAACTGTTTTGTCGATAATAGTGACAGGTGGCTCTGCCAAAATAGATAAAGATGGGATGATAATTTCAAACTTGTCAGGACCAAGCTCTTTTTGCGCCAAGAATGCTTCATTTTCCCAAGAGATAAACACATCACCAATGCCGCGTTCTACGAAAGTAGTAGTAGATCCACGTGCGCCGCTATCGAGAACAGGTACATTTTTAAACAGCTTTCCTACAAATTCGCGTGCTTTTGCATCGTCATTATTGTTTTGTTTAAGTGCATAGGCATAAGCCGCTAAATAATTCCAACGGGCACCGCCTGATGTTTTTGGGTTAGGGGTAATCACTGAAACGCCTGGTTTAACCAAGTCATTCCAGTCTTTAATTTTCTTAGGGTTGCCTTTACGAACCAATAAAACAATCGTAGAGGTATAGGGTGAGCTGTTGTGGGCTAAGCGTTTTTGCCAATCGCTAGGAATAAGCTTTGCCTTTGAGCTAATCTCATCAATATCATAGGATAACGCCAGTGTCACAACATCTGCCTGAAGCCCATCAATCACCGCGCGCGCTTGCTTACCCGCGCCACCATGAGATTGCTTGATGGTGACATTGTCACCGGTTTTAGTTTTCCAATGCTTGGCAAACGCTGCGTTATATTCTACATATAGTTCTCGTGTTGGGTCATAAGACACGTTTAACAAGGTGATATCAGCTGCTAACGCTAGCAAGGGGCTAGATAGTATTGCTGCCGCTATTAATTTTTTTAAATTTAATTGATTAGCCATCTTAATGCTTCCTTTGTAATAAATATTCATAACTTTGTGAATTAAAACGCACTGATTGAAATCTCTGTGTAAAAGAAATTGGAGTGATCGCGGCGATTTGGGTCTGCCTGATTAGTGCCGCCTGTTCCTGTTATGGCAGTGGTATCTTTCGTAAAGTCGCCAGCCCAAAAGTGTGCGTAACCCACATTCACACCAATGTATTTATTGATTGGAAAACGCACGCGAACATCTACTTCTTCGCCTACATCTTTTCCGCTTTGACCTCTGTTATCTCTTAAGCCAGCACCATTCCAGCGATCACGTTCTTGATCTAGGCGGTACCAGCTGTAGCCAGCGTCTACTTTAAGACCAGGTAGCCAAGATAATTGCGGCTCAAACTCAGCGCGGACTTTTGGTGCACTAATGTTTTCCATTTGAAAGTAATCGTTATTCGACCATGGACGCGCAAAGCCGAAGAGTCTTTCAAAGCGTTGGTTTTTAGCGTCGGTAGCATTTTTGTCGCCGCTTGCCACCCCATAGAATGCACTCAGTCGTGGTTTCCAAGCGTGTTTCCAGGAGTAGCCAATTTCTGCGTTGTACGAATAGGCATCATGATCTAGTTTGAAAGTGTTCCCACTTGCGATACGGTCCTGATTGCCCCATTGTTTAACATAGCTTGCATCATAGTCCCAGCCTGTAGCGCCAATCACCCCATAGGCACGGATGCCAGCGGTATGAATTTCACGGTCAATCTTAGTATTGGCAGCGGCAGTCTTACCATTTGCATCATACTCAACCTTGTTGCCATCTTGCTTTAATAAATAGTAGTAGGGTTGCAAGGTCACGTACTCAGACCATCGACGCCAGTCGCCGATTACACCATAGAAATCTTGTGAGTGATCCACTTCGTCAAGTTGATTGTTTAACCGCTGCACTGGTTTAAGTGCTAACAAGTCGAGTTGCCAGTCGTTTTTACTTTGGCCGATTGTGGTACGAACACCTTGAAAGTTGTTGGTAGTATTGCGCCATTCATTGCGCGCTAACAATCGTCTATCTGTATATTCAAAGGCCTGACGACCCGCTTTTATGCTAATCGGTCTGTTGTTACCCAAGTCATCTTTACCTAGTGGAGTTTCTTTGAAAAATAGCTCAAGGTAAGCTTGAATAGGCTCTGCATAGTTAACATCTCGCGTGTCAAACTCACGTGAGAATTGACTATGATTTCTTCTCGCATCTTCAACTTCTAATGTAAAACGTAGAGGGTCCAAAATATCTTTAACAGCGACATATCCACGTGTGCGAAGCAGGATTGGCTCGTCGATTGTATCTCTGCCACGACGGAAATCGTTATCGCGCGTTTCATATCTAAAACGGTAATCTAGTCCAATATCTAACCAATTAACATTTTCAAGACCTGCGACATCTTTTAACCATGTTTTGTTTAACTGCTTTACATAACGAGGTGGGTCAGTTTCACGACCAGTGCCATAGCTTTTTCGTTCAACGTAGTAACCATTCGTAGCGCGTTTTGCAAGCTTTTCTTCCAGGACGATTTCGTTCAATCGCTCCTTGATCTTAGTTTCTTGATCTTGCGCATCTTGGTTTACTGGAACGACCTCATAAGCATCAGCTATTTGAATAGATTGCCCATTCTTATCATCAATGAAAACTGTACCATTTTGAATGTTAGCTTCATTGGCAAGTATAGAATTGCTACTTGCGACCAATCCTGTAGCGATAAGCGCATTAATAATTGTTTTGTATTTCATGAATATTCCTTCGTTCAGTGCTAAATAGGCTTGTGCATTGGTTGACCAGTTCAAACCTCGCCAATTGTTATTTTATTTAGTCGCTTCACTGTTATTGGTATTCAGTGTAGTAGATATATTCTCTTTGCCTGCGGCTGATTTGCTTGAACCAAATCGCTGCTTTTCTCTTTTTTCAATTTGAGTCACGCGCCCCTCATGCACGGTAATCTCAATGGCGCCGAAACCTGTGCCATTTTTCAGCTCTTCTATTGCATGTAAAATCTTTGCGGTCGCTAGTGTTTGGTCGTTTGACATATGCATTGTGAATGATGAATTAAGTTAGAAGGTACGCACTATAGACAAATCCATTAATAATTAAAAATAATTATTTCTTATAAATTTATAACTAAAAAGAATAATCGGTAGTTTTTTTGCAAAAAAATTGAAAACAACATCAAAACTAAGCAATATTGAATGTAGTATTTCCAATTCATTGAATTGATTGGTATAATGCGGATGAAATTTTTTGATGGGCTTTGTGCCCATTTTTTGTTTCTGCAACTTGCGCAAGCTTCGTTAGCAAGTTGCAGGCGGGCAGTGAGATTGAGGGATTTTGGCCATGCAAGATTTGCATACATTAGTAGAACAGTCGGTAAGCCAGCTAGGCTATGAGCTTGTTGATTTAGAGATTTCTAATCGTGGCAAGCTGCTACGTGTGTTTATTGATAAGCAAAACCCTGTGGATACTAAAGACAGTGTCACTATCGATGATTGCGTGCTGGTGAGCCATCAGTTGGGTAATTTGCTGACTGTGGAGCATGAAATTGATTATGATCGCATGGAGGTTTCTTCACCTGGCATGGATCGCGTACTAAAAAAAGAAGCGGATTTTATACGTTTTGCAGGTGAGCGCGCAGTCATTAAATTACGCGTTGGCATAAAAGACCAAAGTGCAAGTGCTACGCCAACTACTTTGCCACGCAAAACCTTTTTAGGGGTTATAAAAGGCGTGGAAGCAGGTGATTTGTTGCTTGAGTTTGAAGGCGTGATTTATAAAATAGCGCTAAGTAATATTGATAAAGCTAGGCTTAGCCCTGAGTTTTAATGGCCCTGAGCTTTAAGGTTTTAGTTTTAAGTATAGGTTTTTATTGTAAGCATTTAATAAATAAGGCGGCTTAAGCTGCAATATATAGTCGGAGATGGAACATGAGTCGTGAAATTTTATTGTTGGTAGATGCCTTGGCGCATGAAAAAAACGTGAGTAAAGAAGTGATCTTTACTGCGCTAGAGCTTGCTTTGGCTTCAGCCACTAAGAAAAAACATCATGACGATGCTGATGTGCGCGTAGAGATAGACCGCGAAACGGGTGAGTACCAGACGTTTAGGCGCTGGCATTATGTGGATTATGACTTGCTGGAAAACTCAGCGTATCAAATCGATGAAGAGAGCGAGCATGCGAAAGGCTTAAACATCGGTGATTACTATGAAGAGCCATTAGAAAGCATTGAGTTTGGTCGCATTGGCGCACAAGCTGCAAAGCAGGTGATTTTGCAAAAAGTACGTGAAGCTGAACGCGAGCAGATTCTAGAAGACTTTTTAGCGCGTGATGAGAAGCTGGTGACAGGCGTGATTAAGCGTATGGAAAAAGGCAGTGCGATTATTGAAGTGGGTCGTATTGAGTCTTTGCTGCCACGTGATCAAATGATCCCTAAAGAAAACTTACGTGTAGGCGACCGCGTACGTGCTTACCTTTCACGTATTGAGCGCGGTGGTCGCGGTCCGCAATTGATTTTATCAAGAATTACGCCAGACTTTTTGGTGCGCTTGTTTGAATTAGAGGTGCCGGAAATTGAAGAGGGTTTGTTGGAGATTCGCGCTGCGGCACGCGACCCAGGCTTGCGTTCAAAAATCGCTGTAAAAAGCAATGATCAGCGTATTGATCCTGTGGGTACTTGTGTGGGTATGCGTGGCTCGCGTGTGCAAGCAGTCACAGGCGAGTTGGCTGGTGAGCGCGTAGATATCGTGTTATGGAGCATGGAGCCTGCACAGTTTGTCATTAACGCGATGTCGCCTGCTGAAGTTTCCAGCATTGTGGTGGATGAAGATGCCCACAGTATGGATGTAGTGGTAGAAGAAGAGCAGTTGGCATTGGCAATTGGTCGTAGCGGTCAAAATGTGCGCTTGGCTTCAGAGCTTACAGGCTGGACCTTGAATATTCTAACGGTTGACCAAGCCGCACAGAAAAATCAGGCAGAGTATGCGGGTGTTAGTCAGCTATTTATGGAAAAATTAGACGTTGACGAAGAGGTCGCGGAAATTTTAGTGCAAGAAGGCTTTAGTAGCTTAGAAGAAATAGCTTATGTGCCGATAGCTGAAATGAATGAAATTGATGCGTTTGATGAAGATACGGTAGAAGAGCTACGTAAACGTGCTCGCGCTGCATTGTTGACTGAGGCGATTGCCAAAGAAGAGAAAGTGGAAGAAGCTGCTGAAGACTTGTTAGCGCTTGAAGGTATGGATGACGCGACGGCGCATCTGCTGGCATCAAAAGGTATTTCAACCATGGATGATCTGGCAGAGTTGGCCATTGATGAGCTGGTTGAGCTTACCAATATGGATGAAGAGCGTGCAAAATCACTGATTATGACAGCGCGCGCACCTTGGTTTGAATAAGTCTGGGGTTTACCAGGCTAGTGGAAATAGATTGTGTTGGGATGGCTGGCGGCTAAATAATTTTAGCCGCATTAAAGCGATAATTTAAGTAGTAACCCTAGGCAATAAAGCTTAGAAGAAAGAACACTGGAGCAACAAGATGGCACAAACAACCGTAGAACAATTTGCTGGCGAGCTCAAGCTACCAACACCGTTGTTATTAGAACAGCTAAAAAGCGCTGGCGTGCATAAATCAAGCGCAGATGACCAATTGAGCGAAAATGATAAAACAGCATTGCTGGATCATTTACGTAAAGAGCACGGCACACTTGCCCCTAAAAGCAAAATTACGTTAATGCGTAAATCAAGCACCGAAATTAAAAAAACGGATAACACGGGCAAGGCACGTACGATTCAGGTTGAAGTGCGTAAAAAACGCATCATTGAGCAACAGGATGATGCAAGCTTGGGCGAACAGGAAGCCGATGTGCAAGTGTCAGTTGAGACTACGGAGCTACCGGTTACGGAGAGTGTGGTCGAGCAAGTTGAAGTGCCAGTAGAGGCTGTAGTGCCTGAGGTTGTTGAGCCGATAGTAGTCATTGAGCCAGAGGTTATTGCCAAGGTGGAAGTGGTCACCGAGCCAAAAGTTGAACTTGTAACAGAAACGCCGCCAGAGGCCGTTGAGCCGGCGCCAGAGAAAGAGGTGGCTAAATCACAAACGATTAGTCGCAAAGACTTGCTAGGCGCCGATGAAATAGCATTGCGCGAGCGTGAGGCTAAGCGCCATGCAACTTTGCTGGCCATGCAAGCCGATGATAAACGCAAAAAAGAAGCCTTAGTGCAACGCCGTTTAGATGAAGAAGCTAAAAAGTTAGCCGATGCCGAAGCCGCGAAAGTAAAAGCAGCCAAGCTTTCTGAAGGTACATTGCATAAGCCGGTAGCCAAAGAAGGCGCGGCTAAACCTGCGGCAGCTAAAGACACGAAAAAAGGCAAAAGTAATAATAAAGAGTGGACCGATGCTGAAAATAAAAAACGCGGCTTAAAAACACGCGGTGACACTACGGCTGGTAAGCCAGGCTGGCGCGCACCAAAAGGCGGCAAGCATAGACATCAGGCAGATGATGACGCGCAGCATTCATTTAATGCGCCTACTGAGGCGATTGTGCATGAGGTGTTAGTGCCTGAAACCATTACTGTGGCTGAGTTGGCACACAAAATGGCGGTTAAATCTGGTGAAGTCATCAAAACCCTGATGGGTATGGGCATGATGGTGACGATCAACCAAGTGCTAGACCAAGAAACCGCTATTATCATTGTTGAAGAAATGGGGCATAAAGCCTCAGCCGCTGCACCAAATGATCCAGATACCTTCATTGAAGAAGCCGAACATGCGGCAGCGATATTAGAAACGCGCCCACCAGTAGTGACGGTCATGGGGCATGTGGATCATGGTAAAACATCACTATTGGATTACATTCGTCGTAGTCGCGTGGCTACAGGCGAAGCAGGTGGCATTACGCAGCACATTGGTGCATATCACGTTGAAACCCCGCGTGGCATGGTGACGTTTTTAGATACCCCCGGCCATGAGGCATTTACTGCCATGCGTGCACGCGGTGCAAAGGCAACCGATGTGGTGATTTTGGTGGTTTCGGCCGATGATGGTGTGATGCCACAAACCATAGAGGCGATTCATCATGCCAAAGCGGCAGGTGTGCCATTGGTAGTGGCTATCAATAAAATTGACAAGCCCGGTGCCGAGCCTGAGCGTGTGAAAATGGAATTGGTTGCGCAAGAAGTGGTCCCAGAAGAGTTCGGTGGCGAGGTGATGTTTAGAGAAGTTTCAGCTAAAACAGGCCAAGGTATTGATGAGCTATTAGAAGCGGTGTTATTGCAAGCTGAAATATTAGAGCTACAAGCCCCTAAAAACACGCCAGCTAAGGGTTTGGTGATTGAAGGTCGCCTAGACAAAGGCCGCGGCCCAGTAGCCACAATTTTAGTGACATCAGGAACATTGAAACGTGGTGACATGGTGTTAGCTGGGACTACGTTTGGTAAAGTGCGCGCCATGTTGGATGAGACAGGTAAGGATGTCCAAGAAGCTGGACCATCAATGCCGGTAGAAATTCAAGGTTTGTCAGACGTGCCAAGCGCGGGTGAAGAAATGATTGTGCTTAACGATGAGCGTAAGGCCCGCGAAATTGCCAACTTCCGACTAGGTAAGTTCCGTGATGTGAAATTGGCTAAACAGCAGGCTTCCAAGCTTGAAAACATGTTCGATCAAATGGGTGAGGGTGCTACACAAACGCTAGGGTTGATTATTAAATCAGACGTGCAAGGTTCGTACGAAGCGTTGGCAACCAGCTTGCAAAAACTTTCTACTAGTGAAGTTAAAGTCAATATTATTCACACAGGGGTTGGTGCCATTAGTGAGTCCGATGTGAACTTGGCAGCAGCTTCTAAAGCGGTGCTAATCGGCTTTAGCGTACGTGCGGATGCAGGTGCACGTAAGTTGATTGAGTCATTGGGCGTTGATGTGCGTTACTACAACATTATTTACGAAGCGGTTGATGAAGTTAAAGCCGCGCTGGGCGGCATGTTAGCGCCTGAGCAAAGAGAAAGCATGATCGGTTCTGTAGAGATTCGTGAAGTATTCCGTATTTCAAAAGTGGGCGCAATTGCCGGTTGTTATGTAAGAGACGGCATGATCAAACGCAACTCCAGAGTACGTGTATTGCGTGACAATGTCATTATTCATACCGGTGAGTTGGATTCACTCAAACGCTTTAAAGATGATGTAAAAGAAGTGAAAAACAACTTTGAATGCGGCCTATCACTTAAAAACTTTAACGACATTGAAGTGGGTGATATTTTAGAAGTGTATGAGATGATTGAAGTGGCGCGTACTTTATAATGGCTAAGGAATTTTCACGTAGCCACAGGGTGGCGGAGCAGATGCAGCGCGAACTGGCTGATTTGTTGCAATTTGAAGTTAAAGATCCGCGTGTGGGCATGGTTACAATCACCGCCGTTGAAGTAACCGGTGACATGGCGCACGCGAAGATTTTTTACAGTGCGGCAAAAGCGAGCGAAAGCATGCAGCAAGGGCTGGAAAAGTCTGCTGGATTTTTGCGCACCCAAATTGCCAAGCGCATGTTGCTACGCACGGTACCGCAACTGCATTTCGTTTATGATGCTTCGATTGATAATGGCATGATGATGTCGAAATTGATTGATGAGGCTTTGGCATCGAAGCCTGAAAAGCTAAAGTAAAACGCAAACTAAAAACCTACGTTCCTTGAGTCGGCCTGTCTTGAGCTAGGCTAAGGGGTGAAGGGTTAATCATAAAAAGCCTGCCTCTTGCAATATAAACGCATAAAAAAATACATTAACGGAATTCTGCTACTCGATAAGCCGCTCGGCTTTTCGTCTAACCAAGCATTGCAAAAAGTGAAATGGTTGCTCCAAGCTGCTAAAGCTGGACACACCGGTACTTTAGACCCGCTTGCCACTGGTCTCTTGCCCCTTTGTTTTGGCGAAGCCACCAAGTTTGCGCATTACTTAACCGATGCAGATAAAACCTATTTGGCAACAGTTAAGTTAGGTGTTACCACCACCACCGGCGATGCCGAGGGTGAGGTGCTGTCAACACAGTCGGTGAATGTCAGTCAAGCGCAGTTAGCGCAAGTTTGTCAGCAATTTGTTGGTGAAATTAGCCAAATTCCTCCTATGTATTCGGCCTTAAAGCATGAAGGTAAAGCGCTTTATGAATATGCGCGTGCCGGCATTGAAATCGAGCGCAAGGCACGCTTAGTAACCATTCACAACGTTACGCTTAATGCGTTGGTTGATAATATAGCAACACTTACCGTTACCTGTAGCAAAGGTACTTACATTCGCACCTTGGCTGAAGATATCGGCCGTAATCTTGGATGTGGCGCGCATTTAATTGGCTTGCGCAGAACCGCTACCGCAAACTACGACATTGCGCAAGCCGTGACGATTGAACAGTTTGAGGCGTTATCAGCAGAGCAGCGCATAGAAACGCTGCTACCAGCCGATAGTTCGGTGCTACATTTGCCCGCTGTGACGTTAGACGGCGATAGTACTTTTTATTTACAGCAAGGCCAGGCGGTGTGGCGTAGCGGTGTAATCCCTCATGGCTTGTTGCGCCTGTACAACGAGCAGCAGGTATTTTTAGGGCTGGGCGAACAACTAACTGACGGAAAAATTACGCCTAAAAGATTGATTGTCGATCAAGACAAAATCAACTAATTTAATTGAACTAAAAAGCAATATTCCACAAAAAAACACAAAAATCACGAACAAATTTAGAAAGTTTCACGCGGTAGAATAAAAAACCAATAGATAGCTCACAGGACAAGCCTGATGTATTGTCAAATGTATTGGTTTTTTGTCGAGGGCTCTTATTTTTATAGCGTTTCCGTGCGGAAGTGAAAGAAAGTAGTTGATAAATCATAGTTTTATCATTAGAATGCGCGGTTCATTGTAAATGAATGTATTGGCTGGTCAGAACGCTTGGGCTGCTTTTACATTGACGCACAACATCTTAATTATAGGAATAAGTTATGGCAATTACAGCTCAAGACAGCGCGAAAATCGTTGCAGAATTTCAACGTGTACCAAACGACACGGGTAGCCCAGAAGTACAAGTGGCTTTACTTACGTTCCGTATTGGTTATTTAACAGAACATTTTAAATCAAACAAAAAAGACAATCACTCACGTCGTGGTTTGTTGGCGATGGTTAGTCAACGTCGTAGCTTGTTAGATTATTTAAAACGCAAAGATGCAGGCCGTTATCAAACATTGATTCAACGTCTAGGTTTGCGTAAGTAACTTTTATAAAAGTGCCAAAGTTCACACTAGCGTTGGTAACGCTTAAGTTAGCAAACCTTAGATCGTTAATTTTGGGGTCACTTTTATAATTGCTGTAAAAAGCCGATAGCATAGAAAATGCGTCGGCTTTTTTTATTGTTAGTTTGTTATTGGGTAAAGTGAATAACAGCTTATTGAAAAAAAGGAAAATTAATGTTTAATAAAGTAACTAAAAGTGTTCAATACGGCGCGCACACGCTCACACTTGAAACAGGCGAAATATCGCGCCAAGCCGATGCCGCAGTGTTGGTAAGCTATGGCGACACAGTAGTATTGGTAGCTGTTACCAGTAAGTCAGAAGTTAAAGCGGGGCAAGACTTTTTCCCGTTAACCGTAGATTACATGGAAAAAACCTATGCCGCAGGCAAAATCCCAGGTGGATTTTTCAAGCGTGAAGGCCGTCCATCAGAGAAAGAAACGCTGACGTCACGTTTAATTGACCGCCCATTGCGCCCATTATTCCCAGAAGCGTTTTATAACGAAGTGCAAGTGGTCGCAACAGTGTTGTCATCTGATCCTGAAATTGATTCTGATATCCCAGCGATTATTGGGGCATCTGCCGCTATGTCACTCTCTGGCATTCCGTTTTTTGGCCCACTAGGCGCGGCGCGCGTAGGCTATATTAACGAAGAATATGTCATTAACCCAACTAAAGCGCAATTAGAGGAATCTGAGTTGGATTTAGTGGTAGCCGCTACGGAAACTGCTGTGATGATGGTGGAATCTGAAGCCAAAGAGCTTTCAGAAGAAATCATGTTAGGTGCAGTGGTGTTTGGTCACGAGCAAATGCAAGCTGTGATTAAAATGATTGGCGAATTAACTGCAGAAGCTGGTAAAGATGCTTGGGATTGGGTAGCTCCAGAGCCTGATACCGCCTTAATCGAAAAAGTGGCTAACATTGCTGCCGAAGATATTCATGCTGCATTTCAGATTAAAGCCAAAGGTGCGCGCTCTACTAAATTAGACGAAATTACAAAGCGTGTATTAAGCGAACTAATCACTGAAGAAACTTCAACGACGGAAGCTAACAAAATTAAAACAGAAATCTTTAATTTAGAAGCTAAAGTGGTTCGTAGCCAAATTTTAAATGGCGAGCCACGTATCGATGGTCGTGATACACGCACAGTACGTCCTATTAGCATCCGCACGGGCGTATTGCCGCGCACACACGGCTCGGCGCTGTTTACACGCGGTGAAACGCAGGCGTTGGTGGTTGCAACGCTAGGCACAGGTCGTGATGAGCAAGTAATTGATGCATTACAAGGCGAGTTTAAAGATCGTTTTATGCTGCATTACAACATGCCTCCGTACGCAACTGGTGAAACTGGCCGTGTTGGCACACCAAAACGTCGTGAAATTGGTCATGGCCGTTTGGCAAAACGCGCGTTAATCGCTGCGCTACCAGATAAAGAAGACTTTGATTACACTATGCGCGTGGTCTCTGAAATTACAGAATCCAACGGTTCTAGCTCCATGGCCTCTGTTTGTGGTGGCTGTTTAGCCTTGATGGATGCCGGCGTACCGATGAAAAATCACGTAGCAGGTATTGCTATGGGTTTAATCAAAGAGGGTAATCGCGTTGCAGTGCTGACAGACATTTTAGGTGATGAAGATCACTTGGGTGACATGGACTTTAAAGTAGCAGGTACAGAAGATGGTATTACTGCGCTACAAATGGACATTAAAATTACCGGCATTACTGCGCAAATTATGCAGGTTGCATTGGCGCAAGCTAAAGAAGGCCGCACACACATTTTGGGTATTATGAAGCAAGCTGTGAGTGGCGCTAGTACTGAAATGTCACAATTTGCACCACGCATTATTACCATGAAAATAAATCCTGAAAAAATCCGTGATGTGATCGGTAAAGGCGGCGCGGTGATTCGTGCGTTGACTGAAGAAACTGGTACTAGCATTGATATTACTGAAGATGGTACCGTGAAAATTGCATGTACAAGCTCTGAGCAAGGCGCTGAAGCACAACGCCGTATTGCAGAAATCACAGCAGAAGTCGAAGTTGGTCAAACTTATGAAGGCACTGTGATTAAGCTACTGGATTTTGGCGCGATTGTGACGTTACTGCCAGGCAAAGATGGCTTGTTGCATATTTCACAAATCGCACATCAACGCGTGAATGCGGTGGCTGACTTCTTGAAAGAAGGCGATGTAGTAAAAGTTAAAGTAGTAGAGGCTGATGAAAAAGGCCGTGTTCGCTTAAGCATGAAAGCTTTGATTGATCCGCCGGCGGTAGAAGCGAAAGCAGAAACAGAAGCTGATGAGTAAAAAGCCAGCAAGTTAGACATTAAAAAGCCCGCGCAAGCGGGCTTTTTAATGTCAATTACCTTGAGTATTTAAAAAACACGTAGCTGTAAATTCATGACTGCATGTTTTACTACATACTATTTAGCGATTTGGCGTTCTCTTAATTCATCCAGCGTCTTGCAATCAATGCACAGGGTTGCGGTTGGACGTGCTTCTAAGCGTTTTAAACCAATTTCAACACCACAACCCGCACAATAGCCATATTCATCATTGTCGATATTGCGTAATGTCTCATCAATTTTTTTAATCAACTTCCGCTCGCGGTCACGATTGCGTAGTTCTAATGTCATGTCGGACTCTTGGCTGGCACGGTCATTAGGGTCTGCAAACATAGTGACTTCATCTTGCATCGTGTGCACGGTGCGATCGATTTCCTCACTCAGATCAGATTTCCAGTTGTTCAAAATGATACGAAAATGATTGAGCTGGTTTTTGTTCATGTATTCTTCATCAGGTTTTGCCTGATAAGGCGTAAATTGCTTACTAATCGTTTCTGCCATAATGGGTACCCAGACACTTAAAAAATAAAACTAGAAAAAACCGAAATCCGCTAAAAAACTAGCGGGCAATAAAATTAGCGCATGAGTGTACACTGAATAAAGCTTTCGTGCAAAAGTGCAAAAAAATTAGGCTAATTGTTTGAATTGATTAAATAACTTTTTAGCTTTAACTTGCAGGTTTATTCGGCCTCGCTTAACTCTAATGAAAGTAAAGTGTTTTCCATCAGGGTTGCAACAGTCATTGGGCCAACGCCACCTGGGACTGGCGTAATCCAGCCGGCACGTTCTTTTGCAGCGTTAAAATCAACATCACCACAAATGCGGCCATCAGGCAGTCGGTTGATCCCAATATCAATGACAATCGCGCCTGGCTTAATCCAATCACCTTTAATAAGTCCTGGCTTGCCTGCAGCGGCAACTACCAAATCGGCACTCGCAACAATTTTTCTTAAATCTTTAGTGTGGCGGTGGCAACTAGTCACGGTGCAGCCTGCTAACAACAGCTCCAGCCCCATTGGGCGACCGACGTGGTTAGATACGCCAACCACAACCGCATCTAAGCCCATTAGGTCGATGTTGCTGGCTTGTAGCATCTTAATGACCCCAAAAGGGGTGCATGAGCGCAACGTAGGCTGGCGTACGGCCAATCTGCCGATGTTGTAAGGGTGGAAGCCATCCACATCTTTCTTTGGGCTAATACGCTCGATAACGTGCTCGTCTTTAATTTGAGGCGGCAACGGTGCTTGCACCAAAATGCCGTCAATTGTGTCATCCTGATTCAATTGCTCAATCAGCGTGAGCAACTCTGATTCGGTTGTTGACATGGGTAAATCGTAAGCAACCGAGCGCACCCCAACTTTTTCGCAAGCCAAACGTTTGTTGCGTACGTAAATTGATGAGGCTGGGTCAGCGCCAATAAGAATTACAGCCAAGCCTGGCGCACGCTTATTATTATGCAAGCGTTGGTCAATGCGCGCCTTAATTGAGGTTAGTAAATTTTCGGCAATCGCTTTGCCGTCGATGATTTGAGCAGTCATTGGTGTGTTTTAATCTAAGAATTCATGAAATTGCAAAATAAAGTGAGATTTTAACATATAGCAATTGACCTAGAGCTTAGTTTTAGTTATATTACTGCCTCTTCGGCGTGTAGCGTAGCCTGGTAGCGCGCCTGCTTTGGGAGCAGGATGTCGGGAGTTCGAATCTCTCCACGCCGACCATATTTTTTTGTAACTTGAATCGTTTAAAATTCAAGTTACAAAAATTAAAGTCAACCCGAAAAAATTATACTGAAGCAGTATAAGCCCTTGTAACCACAATCTGCCCGTAGCTCAACCGGATAGAGCACCAGCCTTCTAAGCTGGGGGTTACAGGTTCGATTCCTGTCGGGCAGACCAGTTTAAAAGTCTCTATGGTGGCTGTAGCTCAGTTGGTAGAGTCCAGGATTGTGATTCCTGTTGTCGTGGGTTCGAGCCCCATCAGCCACCCCATATTCTACAAGCCTCACAGTATTGTGGGGCTTTTATTATTTGTGCTTTTACTTCACCATTTAGACTTCATGTAAGGGTTGTGTTGGATTTTCGGCGCTACGGGATACGGTTAGTGAAAACTCACAACATGTGCGAATTATAAATCTACTAAATTGAGGGTGTTGTAATTTACTCAGCCTATACTTTTAGATACTCAATCTAATCAGGTGCTTGCGGATTTAAAGTAAAGCGGTAAAGCTTTCCATTTATTCGAATATCGTCGAACACGGATTGTTCAATGCCTGAGCCGGTGCTTTGATGCGATAATATCCTATGATTTCTGTTCACAACCCAAATTCTGCCTTGCTCGCCTCTGGTGGGAGCGACCTTTCAGAATGGATTGAATTTTCAGCAAAACGTTTTTCGCTTGCCGAAATCGAGTTGATACGCGATGCCTGCGACTTGGTTGCTCCTCTTTATTCCGGTCATGCGGAGTTGACGGGGGCGCCGCTCTTGCAGCATGCGCTGGGAGCGGCGACTATGCTCATCGATATGAACGTGGATGTAGAAACAATAGCTGCCACTATATTGCATGCAGTACCGGAGTATCTAGATGATTGGCGAGCAACGCTGGAAGCTCGTTTTGGCACCAATATTGCCGGCTTGGTCGAAGGCATTTCACGCATGGAGCAAATTCAGAAGTTCAGCGAGTTTGAAGGGTTGCACGATCCAGATCGGAAAAATGGCGACCACTTACAGCAGATAGAAAGTCTGCGAAAAATGCTGCTAGCTATGGTGCAAGATATCCGCGTGGTGTTAATCAAATTGGCAGAGCGTACGCAAACCATGCGTCGTTTGTCGGGGGCCAGCGCCGCTCTTCAGAAGCGGATTGCACAGGAAAGTCTGGGTATCTTTGCGCCACTAGCTAACCGCCTTGGTGTGTGGCAGATCAAATGGGAGCTGGAGGACCTCTCGCTACGTTACTTGGAACCGCAACGCTATAAGGACGTTGCAAAGATGTTGGACGAACGCCGCGTTGACAGAGAGCAGTACATTATTGATGTGGTGAGCCAGCTAAAGTGCGAGCTGAGCCAATCTGGCATCGCGGGGGAGGTGAGTGGGCGTCCCAAGCACATTTACAGCATCATCAAGAAGATGAAGAGCAAGCACCTGGATTTTAGCGAGCTATATGATGTGCGTGCGGTGAGAATTCTGGTCGATGACATCAAGGATTGCTACACCGTGCTCGGCCTGATTCACAATTTATGGCAGCCTATTCCAGGCGAGTTTGATGATTACATCGCGCGTCCAAAAAGTAACAATTACCGTTCGTTGCATACCGCAGTGAGCGGGCCACGTGGCTTGGCGCTGGAGGTTCAGATTCGCACTTTCGAGATGCATCAGCACTCTGAACTGGGCGTCGCGGCACACTGGCGCTACAAAGAAGGCGGTAAGTCTGACGCTATATTCGATGAAAAAATCGCCTGGCTACGACAGATTCTTGCATGGAAGGACGAGGTTTCCGACAGCGGTGACCTGCTAGAACAATTTAAGAGCGAACTGTTTCAGGATAAGGTTTATGTGCTAACCCCACAGGGCAAGGTCATCGATCTTCCTAAGGGTGCTACTCCGATTGATTTCGCCTATACCCTGCATACAGATCTAGGGCACCGCACGCGTGGCGCCAAGATAGATGGAAGCATCGTACCGCTTAACACCAAGCTGCAAAATGGTCAGCGTGTGGAAATTTTGACTTCAAAACATGGCTCACCTAGCCGTGACTGGCTAAATAGCGCGCTTGGTTATCTGCAAAGTCCAGGCGCCCGAGCCAAGGTCAGGCATTGGTTCAAATATCAGCATTTTGATGAGAATGTTGCACAGGGCCGGGTGAAACTGGACCGCGAGTTGCACCGCGCTGGCGTTGGCGCTGTCAATCAAGAAAAAATCGCACAAAAACTTCACTTTGAGAAGCTGGAAGACTTTTTGGCAGCTATTGGGCGCGGGGATGTTGGCGCGCATCAAATCGCTCTTGCAGTTCAGGAGGATGTCGCACCTAGACCTGACGGGGCTGCCAAGCGGCTTACTGTGGGGCGTATCAACGCTATACAATCGCAGACTGGGGTAGTGATTGAAGGTATTGGCAACCTGAAAACTAGTAGCGCTAAATGTTGCAAACCTGTGCCGCCAGATGCGATTGTGGGCTATCTCACCCGCGATCACGGGGTGACTATCCATCGCAGGACCTGCACCTTTATCGTGCGATTGCCAGAGCTTCGGCGCAACCGCCTGCTCTGTGCCCAGTGGGGAGAAGGCCGGAATGTCTATATGGACGTCGATATTGAGGTGGAAGCCCACGACCGCCAAGGCTTGTTGCGCGACATTAGCGACCTATTCACCCGCGAAAAAATTAACGCTACCAAGGCCAACAACATGACTAGGAATAATCTGGCATTGATGCAATTTTCGATCGAGATTTCGAACCTAGAGCAACTTAGCCGTCTGCTGACGCTAATCCAAGGTGTACCGAACGTCATCGAGGCGCGACGGCGGATGTGATTGTTGAATAGACTGCTAACCAAAGTGGCTTTTTCAATTTACTCAAAATAGATGGTAACGTAAGCTAGGACAATGTAATTCTAGTTACAGCCATTATCCTAAAAACCGCAGTTGACCGCTTATTTTTCTTCGTGAGAGCGCATGAACGCTGCGTTTATTGTCTTCGATAACGTTCACCATTTAGGTGAGTCCGCTACGCACCCGATTACGCGACTTTCAAGTGCTCTGCCGGTGTTGCTCTTCGTTGCAGGGGCGGTCATGCGCCTCATCGCGTCTTGTCAGGCCACCTTAAAATCGCGCACGCGGGCGCGTTCAACTGCAGTTTCTAGGATTATTTAACGCTAGTTAACGGGTTCATTAGCGTTGTGCAAAGTGAGTTTCTGTACCACTAAACTGCCCACCATATCGCCTTCTACATTGACGGTAGTACGCAAGGTATCTAGCAATCTGTCTATTGGCAATAAAATGGCAATTGCCTCAGCTGGTAGCCCCACAGATTGCAATACCATCACCATGGTCACCATGCCTGCACTTGGAATGCCCGGTGCGCCCATGGCGGCGATCATTGCGATAAAAAACACGACTAATTGTTGCACAAAGCTTAACTCTATGCCGACTAAGTTGGCGACAAATAGTGCCGCCGCAGCTTCATACAACGCTGTGCCATCCATATTGACGGTTGCGCCTAACGGCAATACAAAGCCGGCTATTTCTGGTTTAACGTGTAAATGCTGTGTTGTGCAACGCATGGTAATGGGTAGTGTTGCCGCGCTTGAGCTGGTGGCAAAGGCAGTTAGCAACGCCTCACGCGCGCCACGTAAAAACCACAGAGGGGACTTAGCTGTAAACAAGTATAAAATCAGTGGCAACACAACGATGCCATGCAGTAACGTGGTGCCAACCACCACGGCAACAAATTTGGCGAGTATCCCTAACATCACTATATCTTGCGCCGCGACCAGCTTAATCAGCAGTGCCATAATGCCGAGCGGTGCCAAGTACATGATCCAGCCTACAATCAGCATTGTGATATCCAGCGCCTCTTGTAACAAGGTGCGAACCTGATTAAAGCGCTCTCCACCCATTACCAGCGTAATACCTAAAATAAGCGCAAACATCACCACGGCAAGTACATTGTTCTGCGCTAGTGCCGTAAATGGGTTAACAAATAAACCATGTAAAAATTGAGCGAAAAACTCAGGTAACGGTAACTGTTTTGCCTCAAAGTTTTGCATGGAATTTTCAAACATGGTAATTTGCAAGCCACTGCCAGGTTTGAAATAATTGCCGGCAATTAATGCGAGGCTAATGGCAATCATCATGGTGATGACAAAAAACAGCATCGCGCTTACCCAAACGCGATGCATTTGTTGATGTTGACGCAGATTGGCGATGCCCACCGAAATTGAGCATAAAACCAGTGGGATCAAAATCATTTTCAGTAAATCAATAAATAGCGTGCCAATTAGGCCAGATGCATACAAGCCACTTTTTACTACAGTGTGATCAGCTCCTAGCTCGTTAAAATATAAACCAATGGCAACACCAAAAATGGTACCTAGTAATATTTGAATGTTAAGGCTGGGCAGTTTCACGAGTTGGTTATTCTTTAGCGGCCTTAACTTTCACCACTTTAGGTTTAGCCACTTTTTCTTTAATGGCGACCGCTTTGACTACCTTTTCTTTCACGACTTTTTCTTTTACTGCTTTGGTAGTTTTTGGTTTTACCGATTCTTTTGTCTTGATCGGTAAGGGTTCGGTCAATACAACGTCGTCTGTTACAGTGTCCACTTCAGCTGGTTTAACCTTCTTCTGCACTGCAGCTTTTTTGACTGTTGCCGGTTTCTTGATTTTTGGCTCGGCAACTGGTGGTGCTACTGCTATCACAGGCTCAATAGTAACTGAGGGTGAAGTTTTTTTCTCTGGCGCCGTCGCGTCTATCTTTTCAAACACCGCAGCAAAAAAGCCATCGGTATTATGTAAATGTGGCAGTAGTTTTAGGTATGACCCCGTATCTAGTTCGATTTGCTGCTGCCTTAAAATCTCAGCGGCATTCAATAATTTAAAATCAGGATGCGTTGCTAAAAAACCTTCAGCAATTTGTTCATTCTCATCTTTAAGCAAGCTACATGTGGAGTAAATCAGGCGCCCGCCAGCCTTGGTCAACTTGGCGGCACGCGCTAAAATGTTGGCCTGTTTTACGGTAAGCTCAGCTAAATCTTGCGGCGTTTGGCGCCATTTAAGGTCTGGGTTACGTCGCAAAGTACCTAAACCAGTACAAGGCGCATCAACCAGCACACGGTCAAACTTGCCGTTTAAGCGTTTTAGTTTAGGGTCGTTTTCACTACTAATGCTTTGCGCATTGAGGTTGCTTAACCCTGAGCGTTTTAAGCGCTGGCCTAGGCTATGTAGGCGTTTTGCTGATATATCAAATGCATACAAACGGCCAGTGTTGCGCATTAATGCACCCATCGCCAGTGTTTTTCCGCCTGCACCGGCACAAAAATCTGCCACCATCATGCCGCGCTTGGGTGCTACCAAGTGCGCCAATATCTGGCTGCCTTCGTCTTGCACTTCAATTTGGCCTTCGGTAAACAGCACGTGACGGCTAATGTTCAAACGTAGCGGCATACGTAGGCCGATCGGCGAATAAGGCGTTTTTGTAATGTTAGTTTCGCCTGAAGTATTTTCAGCGATGAATTTCGCCATCACTTCATCGCGCGTGGCTTTTATAGTGTTGACGCGTAGATCTAGCGTGGCGGATTCGTGCATGCTACGCGCAATGGTGAGAGCTTCAATTTCACCATATTGTGCAACCAGTTTATCCCACAGCCAATCACGCACATCGGCTTGTACGGCTAATGGCATATTTTCGGTAGACTTTGCTTTAATGGTATGCGCCCACTCGATTTGCTGTTCGTTCAACATCGGTGTGATTTTTTGAATACTCATGCCTTGTATGCGTAGCATCCAAGCCAGCACCAGCTTACGCGCATCATCAGGGTCGTTTTCATCATTAGCAGTCACTGTGCTAAGAAAGCGTAAACGGCGTAGCACGCCATAAACGCTTTCTGCCACAAAGGCGCGCTCTTTAGTGCCTAGATCACGATTGTTGCGAAAAAATTCGCTTAATTTCACATCTGCGGGGCTGTTGAATTCAAGCAGATTAGATAACATTACCGAAGCTTGCCGTATTAAATTAGGCGTCATATTGATTCTCTTTAAAAATTGTAGTGATTAGAAATGCAGAACACCCGCACCTACTCTATGTGTAATTCAGTTAATGTTTGCTCGAGCTTTTGCCCATTTTCGTCAATCATCATAATGCGCACTGGCACATAATAATGCTCAGTAGCTAACCACAGCTCTTTAGTTTCAGCGCTGTTTTGATCAGATTGCTCAAGATGCAGGGTTTTGTACTGCACCCCGGCATTCTCAATGACTTCCAACACGGGGTTGATTTTATAGTGGTAATGGTTCAGCTTTTTACCAGTTGTGAGTACTACTGTAATGGTGTCTTTTAGTGGCGTAGGCAAAAACATAAATTGGTAGGCGTAGCTTGCTAAATCTTGCGACCCTAGTGCAAGGCTTGCTTCTTTCACCTTGCCTTTTACTGTCATGGTTAAATTTTGTTTTACCCAGTCAAAATCCGCCAATAATGATTTTTTTGCATTATCGCCTTGATGCAGCTCAAAGCGGCTTGGCTTTAATCCTTGCGCTGTAACGTCACCAACACTGATTAATTGGCGTTCACCGAACAAGGCATAAACGCCAATGCCTTTGGTAATGCTTTCCACTTTATAAGTATTGTCAGTGATTGAGAATTGCTCGTGTACGTTAGCGAAAGGCTGACCGTTTTTGGTGACTGCATACGTAGCCTGAATCTTTTTAGGTAACGCAGTTTTTGATGTTATGGCTGGCTGTGCGAATGCGATTGAGCCTGCAAACAGAAAAAACACAACACTCAACCCTTTGATGTGATTAAACATAAAAATCCCTTTAATTTAAGACACATCACCTTTAACGCATCAAACCAGCAATCGTTACCTACAAAACCAACTAAACGACAATGGTCGGTGCTTCACCTGCATTTTGTGCGCGAATTTGGCCAATTTCAAACACAGTTTCACCGGAAGTTTCCAGTAATGCTTTAGCCGCTGCCGCATGCTCTTTTGCCACAATCACCGCCATACCAATGCCGCAGTTGAAAGTTTTATACATTTCACTTGGTACCATGTTGCCCTGCGCTTGCAGCCATTGAAACAGCGGTGGCAACTGCCAGCTAGCCGCTTTAATCTCAGCAGTTAAGCCTGCTGGCAGCACGCGTGGAATATTTTCGGTGATGCCGCCACCGGTGATATGCGCCATGCCTTTTACCGGCATGGCTTCAATCAGTTTTAGTAAAGATTTCACATAAATACGCGTAGGCGCCATCACTACGTCTTTGAATTTTTTACCATGGAAGTCCGACTCAAAGTCAATGCCTGATTTTTCAATGAGCTTACGAATCAGTGAATAGCCGTTTGAATGCGCGCCGCTTGAAGCCAAGCCCAGCAATACATCACCCGCCGCAATGGTCGTGCCGTTAATAATATTAGCTTTATCTACACAACCCACAGCAAAGCCTGCCAAGTCATATTCGCCTGCTGGATACATGCCTGGCATTTCTGCCGTTTCTCCCCCCACCAACGCGCAGCCAGATTGCTCACAGCCTTCTGCAATGCCTTTAATCACAAGCGCGGCCGTACCAACTTCTAACTTGCCGCAAGCAAAGTAATCCAAAAAGAATAGCGGTTCAGCGCCTTGCACCAAAATGTCGTTCACACTCATGGCGACTAAATCAATGCCAACGGTATCGTGTTTATTCAATTCAAAAGCAAGTTTAAGCTTAGTGCCTACGCCATCAGTCCCTGAAACTAAAATTGGCTCTTTGTACTTTTGTGGTAGCGCAAATAGTGAACCAAAACCACCGATGCCGGCTAATACTTCAGGGCGCATAGTGCGCTTGGCAAATGGTTTAATTTGCTCTACGAGCGCATCGCCCGCCTCCATATCCACGCCTGCATCGCGGTAGCTAATAGAAGTTTTATCTGAATCATTGGCACTCAAGGTATTCTCGCTTTCTGCAAAAAAGGTGTTCTGTCGTTATAATGGCATTTTAACCGAAATGCCGGTTTATCTGAAATGCTGGTTTAACAGAAAGCTCAGTTGAGTTAGTTAGGTAAACCAAAATGCTAGATAGGCTGGAATAGCGAGCTTTATGATCAATAAGCACACCAATACATTCTGGGGGGTTGCAGGCCTTGTATTTTTCGGCTTGGTTTACCTACTAAGCCCAATACTCACGCCATTTTTAATCGCGGCGATTTTGGCTTACATTGCTAACCCGCTCGTTAATAAAATTGATGCATTTCACTATAAAAAATTCAGTCCAAGTCGAACAGTCGCAACGCTGTTGGTGATGTTGTTATTTTTTGCAGCACTGCTTTTAATTTTGCTGATTGTGATTCCATTGTTGCAAAAAGAAATTTTATTATTATCGAAAAAACTCCCTGCGTATTTCAATGCGGCAAAAACGCATGTTGAACCATGGCTACAAACGCACTTTAATGTTGCACTTAACATTGATCTTGCACAAATCAAGCAACTATTGACCGATAACTGGCAAACCTCCGGCAACCTTGCCAAGCAACTAGCACTTGGCTTGAGTAGCCAAGGTTTGGCTATTGTTGGCTTGCTTGCCAACTTGGTGCTGATTCCATTGGTGCTGTTTTATCTTTTGGTCGATTGGAATATCATCATTGAAAAAATCAGCCATCTTATTCCTAGAACACTCATCGCAAAGACCAAAGAAATCGCGGTTGAAATTGATGCGGTGCTTGCGGAATTTTTACGCGGACAGCTTACGGTAATGGTGCTAATGAGTATTTTTTATGCTACGGGCCTGTGGCTGGTAGGGTTAGAGCTGGCGTTGCCGATTGGCATACTCTCAGGCCTACTAGGGTTTGTGCCTTATCTGGGCATTGGTTTGGGATTAGGCCTTGCCGTACTTTCGGCGTTGTTGCAATTCGGCACTTTGCATGACCTCATTCCAATTCTAATTGTGTTCGGCTTAGGGCAGACTGTAGAAAGCATGGCACTTACGCCGTACTTGGTGGGTGACCGCATCGGCTTACATCCATTGGTGGTAATTTTTGCTTTAATGGCTGGTGGGCAATTGTTCGGCTTTGCCGGCGTATTGCTGGCACTGCCAGTCTCTGCTGCCATCGCGGTGGGGTTTAGGCACGCTAAAGCACGCTATTTACAAAGTCATTTTTATACGGGTAGCAACACTTGAAACAACTCTTACTCGACATTCAACCGCCTGCCCCACAAACGCTTAGTAACTTTATTGCAGGGCGCAATGCTGAAGCCTTGTATAATTTAAAGCTCGCCTTGGATAACGTAGCAGAAGCGCGATTTATCTATTTATGGGGCGCAAAAGGGAGTGGTAAAAGCCATCTGTTGCAAGCCTGCCAGCGTGCGGCGCAGACAACTGAATTGCCACTTTATATTGCGGATGATGTACATACGCTCAATGAAGCGGCGCAAATCGCCCTGTTCGACCAATTTAACCAACTACGTGCCGCAAACGGCGTCCTCATCACCAGCGGCATCGCCGCTCCCACGCAAATGGGGTTGCGAGACGACCTCGCCACCCGCCTTGCTTGGGGTTTGGTGTATCAACTACACCCGCTCACCGATGAAGAAAAAGCGCAAGCCATCAAAACCCATGCCAATGAACGTGGTATGAGGCTGCCTGATGAAGTGGTGGATTATTGCCTGCGCTATTTACGTCGCGACTTACCCACATTGATGACAGTGTTAGATGCGCTGGATGTATGGTCGCTTACTGAGAAAAAACCAGTGACTGTGCCGATGCTGAAGAAGTTGTTGCAGTTGAATCTGGAGATTTAAAATTACTCACTTGATAGATAAACACTATCCATAAGGTTGAAAATGTTACGCATTACTGAAATTAAGCTTCCCATTGAAAACGCCCAATCGCTTACCCACCAAGCCGATGAAATTAAAGCGGCGCTACTCAAACGGCTAGAAATCGTTGAGGGTGATTTGATTCACTTTGATATTTTTAAACGTGGGGTGGATGCACGGAAATCGCATGCAATTCTGTATGTATATAGCTTGGATGTGCAAGTTAAAAATGAGGCGAAGATTCTCGCCAAGTTTCGTAAAGACGCACATATTAAGCCAGCACCTGATACTGAATATAAATTTGTGGCGATGGCAAATCATTGTGGCAATTTACCCTTACCCCAGCCCTCTGATAAAGCAACTAATCAACCGTCTAGGCTGACAAACTACATCAGCCAAGTCTCCGCTAATCTCCTAAAGGGCGAGGGCGTTAATCTTGAAGCACGTCCTGTGGTGGTAGGTTTTGGCCCTGCCGGCATCTTTGCCGCGCTCATTTTAGCGCAATCAGGTTTTAAGCCTATTGTATTAGAGCGTGGTAAAGCCGTGCGCGAGCGCACTAAAGATACTTGGGGGTTGTGGCGTAAAAACGTGCTTAACCCTGAATCTAACGTACAGTTTGGTGAAGGCGGCGCGGGCACGTTCTCTGACGGCAAGCTTTACAGCCAAATTAAAGACCCTAAACACTATGGTCGCAAGGTCATACAGGAGTTTGTAAAAGCCGGTGCGCCTGAAGAAATTATGTATGTGAGCCACCCGCACATCGGCACATTTAGATTAGTGGGCGTAGTGGAGGCTATGCGTAACGCCATTATTGAGCTAGGCGGTGAAATTCGTTTTGAAGCGCGCGTAGATGATATTGAAATCGTAAAGGATAAGCATGGGCATAACGCAGTGCAGGGCGTGGTGTTGCAAACAGGCGAGCGCATTGCAACCAATCATCTAGTATTAGCTGTTGGCCACAGCGCACGCGATACCTTTGAAATGGTGTATCGCAAAGGTATTTATATTGAAGCTAAACCATTCTCCATCGGCTTTCGCATTGAGCACCCGCAGTCACTGATTGATCAGGCTAGGTACGGTAAAAGTTACAATGAGGATTTGCTATCAAAATTGGGTGCGGCTGATTACAAGTTGGTGCATCACGCTAAAAATGGGCGCTCTGTTTATAGTTTTTGTATGTGCCCTGGTGGCACGGTGGTAGCCGCCGCCTCTGAACCAAACTGCGTGGTCACCAACGGCATGAGCCAATATAGCCGCAATGAGCGTAATGCTAATGCGGGCATCGTGGTAGGCATTACACCTGAAATAGATTATCCTGATAATCCGCTTGCTGGCATGGAATTGCAACGCAAACTGGAAGGCCGTGCGTTTGTGCTGGGCGGCAGTAATTACAACGCTCCCGGACAATTGATTGGCGACTTTTTAGCCAATAAGCCTTCTACCAAGTTTGGCGAAGTCACGCCTTCTTACGCGCCTGGGGTGCATCTCACCAATTTAGACACAGCACTCCCTGAATTTGCCATTACGGCAATTCGTGAGGCGATACCTGAGTTTGCCAAACAAGTTAAAGGCTTTGATTTGGCTGATGGTGTACTCACAGGCGTAGAAACGCGCACATCATCGCCCATCCGCATCAGGCGTGACGATGTTACTTTGCAAAGCATCAATACCCAAGGCTTATACCCTTGTGGCGAAGGCGCAGGCTATGCAGGGGGTATTTTATCGGCTGGTGTGGATGGCATTAAAGTGGCAGAAGCGGTAGCATTGAGCATCGTTAATCTGATAAAAAGCGGTTAATGTCACTTTATTGTAACTAAAGTCACTATTGGCACTCCGATGTTGGAGTAATCTAAGTCTCACTACATAAGGAGAAATACCATGAAAGCAAACGTAGGTGGAATAGATCGCGTATTACGCATTGTGGCTGGGTTAGCTTTAATCGCTTGGGTGGTGCTGGCTGATGGTCGCGTTTGGGCTTGGATAGGGGTAGTGCCGCTGGCGACGGGCTTAATTAAATTTTGCCCGCTGTATGGCATTTTTGGTATTAGCTCTTGCAAAACAAAGTGATAATAAAAATCTAGCGGTAGTTATGCTTACTGCATCTTCACCGCTAGGTTTTTCTGTTTTCTACTGCCTGATCAAATAATCAAATGCGCCAAGCGAAGCCTTAGCACCATCACCCATGGCAATAATAATTTGCTTATAAGGGACGGTGGTTACGTCGCCCGCAGCAAACACGCCAGGCAATGAAGTTTGCCCATGTGCATCGACGATTATTTCGCTAAATTTACTTAACTTCAACCCGCTGGTTTTTAGCCAGTCGGTATTCGGTAACAAACCAATTTGTACAAATACGCCTGCTAATTCAACTGTATGCAGTGCCTTAGTTGCCCTGTCTCTGTAAATCAAACCATTTACCTTTTGCTCGGCACCGGTAATTTCAGTGGTTTCCGCGTTAAGAACTACAGTCACGTTAGTCAAGCTAAATAATTTGTTTTGCAAAACGGCATCTGCACTCAATCTGTCACCATGCTGCAACAGCGTCACATGGCTGACAAAACCAGCTAAATCAATTGCCGCCTCAACACCTGAGTTGCCGCCACCAATCACAGCAACATGTTTACCTTTAAACAAAGGCCCATCACAGTGCGGGCAATAAGCCACGCCCTTGCCGCGATATTCTTTTTCGCCGGGGATGTTGAGTTCTTTCCAGCGCGCGCCTGTTGCAATAATCACGGCTTTGCTTTTTAGCATAGCACCGCCTTCGAGCTTCACCTCAACTAGGCCGCCATCTTTAACTAGGCTATTCAATGATTGCGCGCGCTGTAAGCGCATAATATCTACACCGTATGAAGTGACATGCTCTTCAAAAGCTGCCACCAGTTTAGGGCCTTCAGTTTCTTTTACGGAAATAAAGTTTTCAATCGACATGGTGTCCATCACCTGCCCACCGAAACGGTCAGCCACAATGCCGGTTCTAATACCCTTACGTGCGGCATAAATTGCGGCTGAGGCACCCGCTGGGCCGCCACCTATCACTAATACATCATACGGTGCTTTGCTGTCTATTTTTTTGGCTTCGCGCGCAACCGCACCAATGTCAATTTTGGGTAGAATCTCGTCCAGTTCCATGCGACCAGCGCCAAATATCTCGCCATTTAAATAGGTGGTTGGCACAGACATAATATCTCGGGCCTTGACTTCATCCTGGTACAGCGCGCCGTCAATCATCACATGGGTAATGTTAGGGTTAATGACGGCCATCATATTTAACGCTTGCACCACGTCTGGACAATTGTGGCAACTGAGCGAGATATAGGTCTCAAAATGGAAGTTGCCTTCAATCGCTGCAATTTGCGCGATTTTTTCGGCCTCTAGTTTCATCGGGTGACCGCCCGTATGCAATAGTGCTAATACTAAAGAGGTAAACTCATGACCCATGGGAATGCCCGCAAAACGCACGCCTACCGGCTTGTGTGCCTCGGCATGCGTTGCACCACGTTTAACGGCAAATGAAGGTTTGCGCGCATCGTCTTCTATCGTCAGGGTAATTTTGTCTGACATACTCGCGATTTCTTCCAGCAACGCATGCATTTCTTTTGCTGCGGGCGTTTCATCTAATGAAGCGACCAACACAATAGGCTCACGCAACATTTGTAAATAGGTTTGCAATTGGGTTTTAATATTGAGTTCTAAGGCCATGATTATTCTCTTTTTAAAATTTCATGTGGCTGCTTTTAAATAGGCATCCAACTTGACTTAAAATAAAAGGCATTATCTTTTGAATAATGCCCTTGTTATTTGCCTGCACTAAGGGATGTTTGCCCGTTAGCGCAGTATTATCTCATCTGAAGCAATCGTTAGATTTTGCCTACTAGGTCTAATGATGGCGTTAATGTTTGAGCGCCTTCTTGCCATTTTGCTGGGCAAACTTGACCTGGGTGAGCCGCCGTGAATTGCGCAGCCTTCAATTTACGTAGTGTTTCTTTCACATCACGCGCAATTTCGTTGCTGTGGATTTCAACAGTTTTAATGACGCCTTCTGGATTGATGACGAAAGTACCGCGTAATGCCAGGCCTTCTTCATCAATATGCACGTCAAATGCACGCGTTAATTGGTGTGTCGGGTCACCCACTAGTGGAAATTGTGCCTTACCCACAGCTGGTGATGTTTCATGCCATACTTTGTGTGAGAAGTGTGTGTCTGTTGTAACGATATACACTTCTGCACCCGCCTTTTGAAACTCAGCGTAGTTGTCTGCAGCATCTTCAACTTCGGTAGGGCAGTTAAATGTAAATGCAGCTGGCATAAAAATCACAACAGACCACTTGCCTTTTAGACTTTCGTTTGACACTTCAATGAATTTACCGTTATGGAAAGCTTGTGCTTTAAACGGTTTAATTTCGGTATTTATTAATGACATAATATTTTCCTATCTAATTATTAATGCTACTGGGTTAAAAGAACTATAAATTCAAGACATTCATTATAGTGAGGTAATTTTCATAAATCCAATATATCATTTTTATGGTTATGATAAATTATTATTATCATAAGGCTTGGGTGACGATGACGCTTTGCACCGCGCTTTTTCCTAAATTATCATGCCAAATTATCTCAACAACATCACCCACTTTAGCCCCCTTTAGTCTAAGGGTGAGGTACGGGTTTTTAGAAATCCCCGTTCCCCATTGCGCCTCTAGCACTGTCTTGCCGTTCAAGGTGGCAGTTAGCAGTTGTATAAAATGCGCTGGGATTAACTGCTCAATATCATTTTTTCTGCGCCCAGTTTCCATCGGGTGGCTCATTAACACTTTTACTTCAACAATATCGCCTGTCAGTTGGGCGCGCATTTTAATCTTATCTGCAATCAGTTCTACCATATCAACCGCACCCATTCTCTAATACCACCACATTTTTCACCTGAGTAAAGTATTGACTGCCAGCCTTGACGATCACTTTAATCTCTGAGGTTTCCGCCATTTTAATCCGTGTAACTACATAGGGTTCAGCGCCATTGCTGAACATAAAATTGGCAATTAACGGCGTTGGATTTTTTTCTACCAATATCGCAATCGCCTCTGTGTTGGCAATGTTACTTCGCACTTCCACCGGTACAACAGCACCATTTTCTGCACGTTCAGGCGCAATAATTTCGATGTCCTGGCTGATAATTTCCGTATCAATAGTTAAGTGTTTAGTGGCCTCAGCTAATTGCGCAGCTTCAAAAGCTGATTTATTCCACAGCGCCGCCAATGCGTTAATCGGGGCCAATACAATGACGCTAAATAACCCTAATAAAAAATCTCTGCGCCGCATGGCATTACTCCCAAAATTTTGATTTTTTTACATCGCCCAGCATTTGCCTAAGCTGCTTTAAACGCGCCTCAACAATAGATTTTTGATAAAAATCACCATCACCGGCTTTTGCCGCCAACGCCATTTGCTCAATGGCACGTGCTAAATCATATTTTCTGTAATAGGCTTCACTCTGCGCTTGATGACTCAGTAACATCTTGCTTTGCATGGCGTATGACTTAGCTAATACCTCATACAAATAAGCATCATCCGGATATAGGCTTAACTTGTCTTTAACTAGTTGCACCGCTTTTTCTGCTTGATTCACTGCCAAAAAATGCTCGGCATAGCCATAAATTAACGCCCGATTATCTGGGTAACGTTTTAATGCCAGTGCATACTCGTTGGCTGCCCGTGCCGGATTATTTCTGGCAACTTCTAATCGTGCGCTTAAGTTTTCTATCATGGCATGTGACGGTGCATTTTTTTTAAGCCAAGTGATTTCATTTTCGGCCTGCACGAAAGCGCGTTTAAGCAGGTACGCAATTGCCAAGCCGTAATGTTCAGAAGCGGCATTGGTAAAACGATGTTCACGGATATTCTGCTCAAACACGTCAATCGCATTTTGCACATTACCTTGGCTAGCGCGTAATTTAGCGCGCACATATTGAAACTCAATACTATCAGATACTTGCTTATAAGGCATTTGCTCAACACGGTTAGCTACATCAGCAATACGCTCGCTAGTTAGCGGATGCGTGCGTAAAAAACTAGGTGCGCCGCCTTCAGCAAAGCGCGAACCTCGCTGCAAAGTAGTAAAAAATGCAGGCATGGCGCGCACATCAAAGCCGCCACTATCTAAAATTTGCAAGCCAATACGATCAGCTTCTCGCTCGTGCTCACGCGTATAATCAAGCTGGCTTTGCACCCCCACAGCCGATGCTGTAGTTAAAGCGCCTGTAGCGAGTTGGGGGTTTGAGCGCGCTACTAGCAACGCTAGGGCAATGCCAGCAAGGTTTTTAAACATGTCGTATTTTTGTGCGGCCAGCATACGCGCTAGGTGACGCTGTGTCACATGGCCAATTTCATGCCCCAGTACACTTGCCAATTCAGATTCACTATTTGCGCCTAAAATTAACCCAGTATGTACGCCAATCACGCCACCTGGCATTGCAAACGCATTGATTGAGTTATCTTGCACCACAAAAAAATTGAATTTTTGGCGCTTGTCCGGCCCATTGGCGACTAATTTACCACCCAATGATTGCAAGTAATCCGTGACTTCGACATCTTGCAACACATCATCACTGACGGCAACTTGACGCAAGATTTGCTCTGCAATTGCCTGTTCTTGAAGTGGTGATAATACGGTCGCTGACACATCGCCCAAATCGGGCAACTCATTGGAAAATACCGGTGATGTAGCTAGCGTTGAGGCGAGCATTAAAATAATAATAGATAATTTTAATTTCATTGTTACTATGATAACGTTTACAGGCATTCAGTTCATGAAAAATGTTTTAAACTCGATCATTACTCTTTAACTACCGCATAAATATTACACTATGAACCCTTCCAATCAACCTCTCACGCACTTCGATAGTGGCGGCCAAGCTCACATGGTCAACGTAGGCGATAAAGCTGAAACACATCGCATTGCTATCGCCGCAGGTCGCATTAGCATGTTGCCGGCCACACTCAAACTTATCGAGCAAGGCAATGCTAAAAAAGGTGATGTGTTAGGAATCGCTCGTATTGCGGCCATTCAGGCCAGCAAAAAGACGGCTGACTTAATCCCGCTTTGCCATCCAATCGCATTAACTCGTGTTGCCGTTAGCTTTGATCTTATTGAGGAGTCCTCTAGCGTTTTATGCACCGTCACCACTGAAACGTATGGTAAAACCGGGGTGGAGATGGAGGCGTTAAGTGCAGTGAGTGTGGGTTTACTGACAATTTACGATATGTGCAAAGCAGCAGACCGCGGTATGACTATCAGTGACATTAGGTTGCTGGAAAAACATGGCGGCAAATCAGGAGATTGGCTTGCGTTGACGTAGCGCCAAGCATTGCAGAATTGTTTTACGTGCGCGCTACCAATTGCTCAAAGCTAGCTACCGCTACTGGTTTGCTAAAATAATAACCTTGGAAATAATCGCAACCGAATGATTTTAGTTGCTCAAATTGCGCTAACTGTTCAACCCCCTCCGCGACAATGTCACAGTGTATGGTCTTACCTACAGCTAATATCATTTGTATAATCGCGGCATCGTTAGAGTCTGTCAGCACATCCTGCACAAATGATTGGTCTATTTTAATTTGAGTCACAGGTAGCTTTTTAAGGTAAACCAAAGAAGAGTGCCCGATACCAAAATCATCCAGCGATATTCTTATCCCCATCTGTTTTAACACATTAATTTTATTGACTACATCATCAATGCTGTCAATCACAGCGGTTTCAGTGAGCTCTAGTTTTAGTAAATCAGGGTTAATGCCAGTGGCCACCAAAATTTCACGCAATTCTTGAATAAAATTGATGTATAAAAACTGTTTGGCACTGATGTTGACTGAGAGTTTAATTTTGCTTAAATTAGGGTGATTTTCCCAAGCTTTAAGTTGCTGGCAAGCTTGCTGCAACACCCAGTGCCCAATTTTAATAATTTGATTATTTTTTTCAGCAATCGGTATAAATTCTGCAGGGCCAATATTGCCCATCACCGGGTGCGTCCATCTTAATAACACTTCCGCTGCAATGATCGCTTTATTAGCGTTAACAATGCCCTGATAATGCAGATGAAATTCCTGATTTTTTATCGCAACTGACAGTGCAGTCTCTATCGCGAAGATTTTCTCTATGCGTTCCTGCGTGATTTGATCATAGAAGCGATAAGTATTACGTCCAGCTGCTTTTGATTGCTGCATGGCAGTGTCCGCGTGTCTTAAATGCACTTCAAAACCGAGCTGGTCATCGTTAAATAAAGTCACTCCCAAGCTAGCGCTGGCATTAAACTCAAATAAATCAAAAGAATAGCTTTTATTGAGCTCAGCTAATAGTTTTTGCGTCACTTCGCTTGCTTGCTGGTACGCCAGGTTTTGCTGCGTATCCAGATTTTCAATAATCACAATAAATTCATCGCCACTGAGTCGCGCAACGGTGTCGCCTGCCCGAATCGCTTGTTGAATTCTATTGGTAGCTTCTATCAGCACCTGGTCACCCACATCGTGACCTTTTGTTTCATTGAATACTTTAAAGTGATCTAAATCAATAAAGATAAGTGCACAATAAGTTTTTGTGCGCTGGCTAATTAGCACCGCATGTTGAAATCGATCAACCAATAAGCGTCTGTTTGGCAGGCTAGTCAATGCATCATAGTAGGCAAAGTTTTCGATCTCCTGTTGCGCCTTTTTTTGCACAGAAATATCTCGCATAAAGCCTGTTACCAATGGCAAACCTTCTTCTTTTAATGAAACCAGTGTTAGCTCGACCGGAAACTCACTGCCATCCGCGCGCATACCTATAATCTCTATACGCTGATTAAACATATGCTTCTCGTCGGTGACCACGTATTGCCGATGCCCATCCTCGTGAAATTTTCGCAAGCGGGCAGGGATAATCATCTCAGACAATATCTTGCCTAAAACTTGTTCTTTTTTATAGCCAAAAATCCGTTCTGCCGCTGGATTAAACTCAACTACCTCGCCAGCATCATTGATGCTTATAATCGCGTCTAATGCACCATCAACCACCGCGCGCAGTTTTTTATCATTTTCACGTAAGGCTTTTTCGGCAAGATTGCGTTCAGATTGCAACACTGAAATCAGCAACATGGTCACCACTAACGTCACCATAAACGTCCACAACGAAAAAACACCTTCGCTCATATCTGTACTATAAAAAGCACCGTAACCTTGGGCGGTAAACCATACCGCAATACTGGATAAACTAATCACCACCAGCGAGCCACCCACAATGCCAAAGTTCATGGAGGCCCAAATCAACAGGGGTAAAATCAAAAAGATGGATAACATGAACTGCTTATCCACACTGGGTACCAATGATGAAATCACAATCTCGCCGATGACAAAAAGCATTAACCAAGCGAACAATTGGTAATATTGACGCACTTCCACATGCATACGCGCTTTGCCTGCATTAAGCACTAGCGGTAGCGCGAGTAACACACCGATACTGTCACCCACCCACCAGATAAACCATATTCTGACCATGTTTTGTGGTGTGGTTAAACCGCTTAAATACAAAGAAAGTACGCCGCCCGTGGCTGAAACCAACATGCCAAGCAAGGCAATTAAAATTAACAGCGCAATATCTTTTTGCTTAATGAGGCTATGGTTAAAATTAGACTTTTTTAAAAGATAAGCCGCTAGAAATGGCGCCAAAGTGTTGGTGCATGCAATGGCCGCCGATGTGAAAAAAGGCAACCCAGCTGATAATTCAGCTAAAAAAGCCGCCGCATAAATGGCAGGTAAACTGATATTGCCCCAGCGCATAATAGCGCCAACGGCAATGCCTGTTGGCAGCCACATCAGCGTTGCAACAGACTCTTTATAAGGCACCATGAGCCCAAGCCTTGCTGCGACATAATAGGCTAAAGCCACAAAAATAAAGGTAATGGCTAGCGATTTATGGGTAGTGGGTGGGTGGGTGCTAATGCTATTCGTACCTCGCATTTTGGAATCGCTACTTAACATCAATATCAAGCCCAGCTTGCACCAACTCTGCCGCACGCAACACTGCACGCGCTTTGTTTTGCGTTTCTATCCATTCACTTTGCGGAATTGAATCTGCCACAATGCCAGCACCAGCCTGCACATATAGCCTATTATTTTTGATCACACCGGTTCTAATGGCAATCGCCACATCCATGTCACCATTAAAGCCTAAGTAACCCACCGCACCCGCGTAAATGCCACGCTTACTCGGCTCTAGTTCATCGATAATTTCCATGGCGCGCACTTTAGGTGCACCACTGACAGTGCCGGCAGGAAAGGTCGCTTTAATCACATCAATTGCATCCATGCCAGGTTTGAGCTTTCCCTCAACATTGCTCACTATGTGCATCACGTGTGAATAACGCTCAATCATCATATTGTCGGTGACTTTAACTGAGCCGGTCACGGCAACCCGACCCACATCATTACGTCCTAAATCCATTAGTTGCACGTGTTCTGCACGCTCTTTAGGGTCTGCTAATAACTCTTCAGCCAAGGCAATGTCTTGCTCACGATTTTTCCCACGGGGGCGTGTGCCGGCAATCGGACGCGCTGTGACGGTGCCGTTTTCAAGGCGGACTAAGATCTCGGGCGAAGCACCCACTACATGATGATCACCCATGTCGTAATAAAACATATAAGGTGATGGATTCAAGCTGCGCAAGGCGCGATACAGTGAAAGTGGTGGCGCAGAGAAAGCTTGTGACATGCGCTGTGAAAGTACCACCTGCATAATATCGCCATCTAGAATGTATTTTTGCGCGCGCTTCACTGCTGCTTTAAAGTTTTCTTCACCGAACTCTGAAGTTGCTTCAGTTCTTAGTGTAGGCATAGATTCAGGAATCGTCACCGCTTTACGTAACTTTGTGGCTAAATCACTTAAGCGTTTTTTTGCATGCTCATAAGCGCCACTCTCAGACGTATTGGCATAAACAATAAAATAAAGCTTGCCGCTCAAATTATCGACTACTGCTAACTCTTCTGACACCATTAGCAGTACGTCTGGCGTGTTAATTTCATCAGCCTTGGTTGTATTGGCTAAACGCTTCTCGATATAGCGTACAGTTTCATAGCCGAAATAACCGGCTAAGCCGCCCGTAAAACGAGGCAAGCCTTCATAAGGCGGCGTTTTAAAACGCGCCTGGTAACTTTTAACAAAATCCAAAGGATTGGTGTCTTCAACAACCTCTACCACCGTGCTGCCTTCAACCACTTGCACTTGCCTACCACGCGCCACAATGCGCGTTTTAGCAGGCAGACCGATAATTGAGTAGCGGCCAAAACGCTCACCGCCCTGAACAGATTCCAGTAAGTATGAAAACGGCTGATTCGCCAGTTTAAGATAAAGCGACAATGGTGTATCAAGATCAGCAAAGGTCTCGAGTACCAATGGAATGCGGTTGTAACCCTGCGCCGCTAAAGCATTAAATTCGGTTTGATTGATCGTACTAAACATAAAATTCTCACAATAATTTAAAGTTGATAAAGGGTGTAATTTATTTAGGGTTTATACCCGCCACCATCGCCAACTATTTGTTTTAATGTTACTAATTTTCATGTTGAAGTAATTAAAAATTAAAATGGATAAGTCACTACTCTAAGTTAATGTACTAAATCTAGTACATCGCCTATGTTGTCAATCAGGGCATCGACTTCAGTTACCTCAATGCGTTGTCCTTGATTATATCCATAAGGCACAGCAAACATTCTACAACCGGCACTGCGCGCAGCGCTGATATCGGTCTTAGAGTCGCCAACCATCGCAACATCTTGTACCAAAACGCCAAATTGCTCGCAAACGTACAAAATTTGATCAGGCTCAGGCTTTTTTCTCGGCAAAGTATCGCCTGACACGATTAAATCAAAATACCGCAATAAATCATACTTTTCTAACAAAGGTAACGTAAAGCTACTTGGTTTATTGGTGACACATGCCGTACGCAACCCCGCATTTTTGATAGAAATCAAGCCAGCCAAAGCGTTTGGGTAAGGCTGGCTTTCTGTCACAATTTGCGCGTAATACTCAAAAAACAACGCTTGTGCGGTTGCCAGTAAAGCTGGTTCTGGCGCTCCATCTATCCGCCCAGTTAAGCAGCGTTTAATCAGGGTGGTTGCGCCGTCGCCGATGTAAGTCGTAATTTGCACAGCGGTCAGCGTTGGCAAATTCATTTTTGCCAACATGCTGTTTGCCGCGCGCGAAATTTCTGGTGCGGTATGCACCAAAGTGCCGTCCAGATCAAGCAAGACGGCTTTAATCGTAAATCCTCTCAATGGTTAAACCGTTGCTAAGGCATCACGCAATGATTTCACCACGGTATTGTAACGGTTAGGGTCTGTGTCTTTAGGTGAGCCGAACACCGCTGAGCCTGCTACAAATGTATCTGCACCCGCACGCGCGATTTCTGCAATGTTTTGTGCATTTACGCCGCCATCAACTTCTAACCAAATTTGACGGCCTGTTTTTTCATAGTAAGCATCAATTCTTGCACGAGCAAGTTTCAATTTTTCTAAAGTTTCTGGAATGAATTTCTGACCGCCAAAACCAGGGTTCACTGACATCAACAAAATCATATCCACTTTATCCATTACGTGGTCTAAGTAACTAAGCGATGTTGCGGGGTTAAATACTAAGCCAGATTTACAGCCCAACTCACGCACCAAGCTCAAACTGCGGTCAATATGCTCGGACGCCTCAGGGTGGAACGTAATGATATTAGCGCCAGCTTTTGCAAAGTCAGGAATAATACGATCTACCGGCTTTACCATCAAGTGCACGTCAATCAACGCGCCTACTTTTTTTGATGTTTCACGAATGGCATCACATACCAAAGGGCCGATCGTCAGGTTAGGCACATAGTGGTTATCCATTACATCAAAATGCACAATGTCTGTGCCTGAGATAATTACATCCTCAATCTCTTGACCAAGTTTGGCAAAGTTTGCAGAAAGAATACTAGGGGCAATTCTAAAGGTTTTATCCATGGCTGTTGTCCGTCAAATAAATAATTGAATTTAAGGGTAAAGCGTTATTTTAACCCGATTTTTCACTATTAACATGAAGCTTCTTGCTTAACATAAGCCAATCCATCAAAATTACACCTATGCAGTTATATGTTATAGGTGTGAACCACACCACCGCCCCCATCCAAATTCGTGAGCATGTCGCTTTTAATAGTGAGCATCTAGGTAGCGCCTTGCGCGAGCTCACCTCACGCGATGCTACCGAAGCTGCAATTTTATCTACCTGCAACCGTACTGAGCTTTATTGCAGCACCGATAACCCGCAAAAGCCACTGGCTTGGTTATCGCAATATCACAAGCTTGATCAAGATTTGATTACGCCTTACATTTACACGCTACCTAATGATGAGGCTGTCAAACACGCGTTTAGAGTAGCGTCTGGCTTAGATAGCATGGTGCTGGGCGAGCCGCAAATTTTGGGGCAATTTAAGCAGTCTGTCAAAATTGCGCAAGATGCAGGTACGCTAGGCATCTTGTTACACAAGCTGTTTCAACGTACGTTTGAAGTGGCCAAAGAAGTACGCACAAACACGGACATTGGAGCCAACTCCATTTCGATGGCCGCCGCAGCCGTCAAGCTTGCGCAACGTATTTTTGGTGACATCAGCGGGCAAAAAGTATTATTTATCGGCGCGGGTGAGATGATAGAGCTTTGCGCTGATCACTTCGCCGCCCAGCATCCAAAAAGTGTGACGATTGCTAACCGCAGCATTGAGCGCGGCTCCAATCTGGCAGAAAAAATCATCGCACAAGGTACAAATGCCCAAGCCATTTTGCTCAATGACTTACCCGCCCACTTTGCTGACTTTGATATTGTCGTCACCTCAACCGCTAGCCAACTACCGATTATAGGCTTAGGCATGGTAGAAAGTGCGATTAAAGCGCGCCGCCATCGTCCAATTTTTATGGTGGATTTGGCCGTCCCGCGTGACATTGAGCATGAGGTGGCTGAACTGGACGACGTGTTTTTATACACCGTGGACGATTTAGCACAAGTGGTATCTGATGGCATGGAAAACCGTCAATCAGCCGCTGTTGAGGCTGAAATAATTGTGACCACGCGCGTTGAAGGCTTTATGCAATGGTTTAAAAAGCGTGAAGCCGTGCCAACGATTAAAGCCTTGCGTGACCAAGTGGATACCATGCGAAAAGCCGAGTTTGAAAAAGCACTAAAAATGTTACAAAAAGGTGAAAATCCTGAAAAAGCGCTGGAAGCATTGAGCATTGCGCTTACCAACAAATTTTTACACGCGCCCAGCCATGCCCTGCACCAAACGCATGGCGATGAACATGCAAAACTTGAAAACGTGTTGCAACAACTTTATCAAATCAAGCCTTATTAAAAGCCCAAGCCAATGAAACCAAGCATGATTAAAAAACTCGCCACCTTGAGCGAGCGTTTAGATGAATTAAACCGCCTGATGAGCTCTGAGGGCGCGACGAACAACATGGATAATTATCGAAAAATCACCCAAGAGCACGCCGAAATTACACCGATTGTTGAGCAATATCAGGCCTTTGAATTAGCGGAAGCCGACATCAAAGAAGCGCAAAGCATGCTAAGCGACCCTGATATGAAAGAATTTGCACAAGAGGAAATTGAAGCAGGCAAGGCAAAATTGGAAGAAATTGAAAATGCATTGCAAACGCTACTACTGCCTAAAGACCCCAATGATGAAAAAAACATTTTTTTAGAGATTCGCGCAGGTACGGGGGGTGATGAATCGGGCTTATTTGCAGGCGATTTATTTCGCATGTACAGCCGCTATGCAGAGCGGCAAAAATGGAAAGTCGAAATCATGTCCGCCAATGAGTCTGAAGTGGGCGGCTACAAAGAAATTATCGCCAAAATTGAAGGGTATGGTGCGTATTCCAAGCTCAAATTTGAGTCTGGCGGCCACCGCGTACAGCGCGTGCCGGACACTGAAACGCAAGGCCGCATACACACCAGTGCTTGTACCGTAGCTGTATTGGCAGAGGCTGATGAAATTAACGATGTCGTGATTAATCCTGCGGATATTCGCATCGATACCTATCGGGCTTCAGGCGCTGGTGGACAGCACATCAACAAAACTGACTCCGCCGTGCGCATTACCCACGCACCAACAGGCATTGTTGTGGAATGTCAAGAAGGCCGTAGCCAACACGCTAACAAAGCCCAGGCTTTTGCCGTGCTAGCTGCGCGCATTAAAGCTAAACAAGTAGATGAGCAGCAAAGTAAAATCGCCAGCGAGCGTAAAAGTTTAATTGGTAGTGGCGATCGTAGTGAGCGCATTAGAACCTACAACTACCCACAAGGCCGCATTACCGACCACCGCATTAACCTCACGCTGTATAAAATTGATGCGATTACTGAAGGCGACATGGACGAATTGATTGGTGCCTTATCCGCTGAACATCAGGCTGATTTGTTGGCGAGTTTGGGTGAGGACCACTAAAGTCTTTGTAAAAATGACCATTCATGAAGCGCTGCTTGAAGCGCAGACAGCACTCGCAAAATGGGCAGAAGCAAACGAAGCGAAACTTGAGGCGCAACTACTAATGCAGTATGTGCTTAATGTAAATCGGGCGTGGTTGATTGCACATGCCAATGATGCCTTGCCGCCTGATGCTCATGCAGGCTTTGAATCATTATTAAATCGTCGCTTATTAGGCGAGCCCATTGCGTATATTTTAGGGTATCGCGAGTTTTACGGGCTCAATCTTAAGACAACGTCCGACACACTTATTCCACGTCCTGATACTGAAACATTGGTAGAAGCCGTCTTAGCCAAAACCTTACCCTCCCAAACTGGCAAAATTCTTGATTTAGGTACAGGTACCGGTGCGGTTGCCTTGGCAATCGCAAGCAATCGCATTAAAGCACAGGTGACTGCAGTTGACGCCTCACAAGCCGCGTTAAACGTCGCCGTTGAAAATGCTAAAAACTTAAATATAAGCAACATTCACTTTATGTTAAGCGATTGGTTTGTTGCGCTAGAAAACCACGAAAAGTTTGATGTGATTGTGAGTAATCCGCCCTACATTGAGCAAAGTGATGCGCATTTAACCCAAGGTGATTTACGTTTTGAGCCAATGTCGGCCTTAGCTTCAGGCGAGGATGGCTTGGATGATATTCGTAAGATTATTGAGGATTGTCTAGTTTATCTAAAGCCGCAGGGCTGGCTGATGTTGGAGCATGGCTACAATCAGGCTGAACAAGTGGCTGATCTCATGGCGCAAATAGGGTTAACGTACATTGAAACCATTAAAGATTTAGGTGGCAATCATCGCGTCACCATGGGTAAAAACCCGCTGATGGTCAATACACATTGGGATTAGTCTGCTAATATAAAAGCAGTATAAGCAATGGGATGTATTTACCATGCGCTAGTCCTAGTTAAAGGCTCTTGTGATTAACCCTCAATTACAGAATTTGCTCATAGACGCGATTTACGGTGTGTTGCCGGATGGAATTCTTGTGGTTGATGATCAGGAAACCATTGTTTCCCACAATCAACAATTTGTTGAGTTGTGGAAAATCCCAATGACACTCCTCAACGGCATTCAACCTGGCACTGCGATTGGACTTGATGATGCACTTATTCAATCTGCCTTACTTGATCGCGTCAAAGATAAGCCGAACTTTCTAGCAAAAGTAAAAGCGTTATACAACACCCCAGACATGAATGATCTGTGCGAGATTGAGTTGCTGGATGGCCGAATACTAGAGCGTAACGCTACCGTTCTTCGCAATAAAAATAATCAATATTTAGGTCGAGCATGGTTCTTTCGTGACATCACCCAGCGTAAGCAGGCCGCTATCGCAATGGTCGATAATGAGATTCGCTTTCGTGACCTTCTTGAAAAAATACCGCTAGTTTCTGTTCAAGGATATGCTGCGGATGGCACAACCAATTATTGGAATCAGGCATCTGAATATTTGTATGGCTTCAGCGCTGAAGAAGCCCTTGGCAAAAATTTGACCGATTTGATTATTCCGCCAGAAATGCGTAGCGGAGTTAAAGAGGCCATGCATCAAATGTTTGAAACTGGCGAACCTATTCCAGCATCAGAACTCACCTTGATCCGCAAAGGCGGTAGCAAAGTGGAGGTCTTCTCTTCTCACGCCTATGTTCACGTTCCTGGTCGGGCACCAGAGATGTTCTGCATGGATATTGATCTGAGTGATCGCAAAAAGGATGAGGAGCGTATTCGTAAGCTCGCATTCTATGACGTGCTGACGCATTTGCCCAATCGTCGGCTGCTCATAGATCGATTCAACCAGGCATTAGCGTCAAGTTCACGTAGCGGTAGAGTAGGTGCTTTGCTATTTATCGACCTTGATAATTTCAAGACGCTCAATGATACGCTTGGGCATGATGTCGGCGATTTATTACTGCAACAGGTGGCGACGCGTCTTGAATCATGCGTGCGAGAAGAAGATACCGTTGCCCGTTTTGGTGGTGATGAGTTTGTGGTGATGCTTGATAACTTGAGCGAACAAGACCTTGAGGCTGCAGCGCAGGTAGAAGCCGTCGGCAATAAAATTTTAACTATACTCAATCAACCTTACCTGCTGGGTCCGCACGAGTGCAATAGCACACCCAGCATCGGCATCACCTTATTCAACGGTCACCATTTATCGATGGATGAACTGTTTAAACAAGCCGACATTGCCATGTACGACGCGAAAAAAGCTGGTCGTAACGCACTCCGCTTTTTTGATCTAAAAATGCAAGAGGCGATTAATAATCGAGTGAAACTTGAGCATGCCTTACGTAAAGCGATCGAATTGCAGCAATTTAAGCTTCATTTTCAGATTCAAGTTGATTATTCAGGCTGCCCTATAGGTGCAGAAGCTTTAATTCGCTGGCAGCATCCAGAGCAAGGCATGATTTCACCGATCTACTTCATTCCACTCGCTGAAGAGTCTGATTTGATTTTACCCATTGGGCAGTGGGTTTTAGAGGCGGCTTGTCAACAACTGAAGCAATGGCAAAAAAATACCCTGACCAGCGACTTAGTACTTGCCGTCAACGTCAGCGCCAAGCAATTCCGCCAAATAGATTTTGCAGACCAAGTACAAGCGACCTTGCAGCGCTACGCAGTTAACCCAACGCGACTCAAGCTTGAGCTTACCGAAAGTATGCTGGTAGATAATATCCAGCAAATCATTGCCACCATGACGACATTAGGTGAAATCGGTATAAGTTTTTCACTCGATGACTTCGGCACAGGCTATTCATCATTGCAGTACCTTAAAAAACTTCCGCTCAATCAGTTGAAAATAGACCGATCCTTTGTCCAAGACATTGCCGCTGACAACAGTGATAAAGCGATTGTGCTCACCATTATTAACATGGCGCAAAGTTTGGGTTTAAAGGTGATTGCAGAGGGGGTAGAGAGAGAAGATCAGCGGCAATTCCTGATGGATAACGGCTGCATGTACTACCAAGGCTACTTGTTCAGTAAACCTCTGCCGATTGAAGCATTTGAAGCGTTACTGCAAAGCTTAACCCCATAGTTTTTAGCGGAATCTGGCATAAAACCCCGTGTAGCCTAATGAACAAGCTTATATTAATAAAGATTTTTCAACCAAACATAATGCGCAGACGAGTATTTAAAATGCGTAATCTCTTCTACGGTTAACTCTCGCACACGTCTTGCAGGTCGGCCCACATACAAATAACCGCTTTCTAGCACTTTACCTTCAGGTACTAGGCTACCAGCTGCGAGTAGCACATGTTTTTGCACCAGCACTTTGTCCATCACGATGCTGCCCATGCCGATCAGGCATTCATCTTCTAGCGTACAGCCATGCAAAATAACGCTGTGACCAATCGTCACGTTATCGCCGATAATAAGCGGCGCACCTGCGGCATCCCAACTAGATTTGTGACTTACATGCAACATGCTCAAGTCTTGCACATTGGTATTGTTGCCGATGCGAATCATATTGACATCACCACGAATGACAGCACTAGGCCATACTGAGCTATTTTCTCCAACATGCACATCACCAATAACAGTCGCAGCAGGGTGGATATACACACCAGTCGCCAGTTGCGGCCATTGATTTGCGAAGCTTTGTATATTTTGCGCGTGAGTTTGTGCCATAAGCCATAGTATAATTAAATTATGCAAGAAAATAACTCTATTGGCATTGTTGCCCCGCAAATAGCACACTTTAGCGCACCGCTTAAACTTAAAAGCGGTGAGAGTTTGCCGCAATTTGATTTGGTTTATGAAACCTACGGCACGTTAAATGCGGATAAATCCAATGCGGTCATCATTTGCCATGCGCTTTCAGGCAATCATCATGTGGCGGGGAAATACCAAGAAAGTGACAAGTACCCCGGCTGGTGGGATAACCTGATTGGCCCGAACAAGCCGTTGGATACTAATCGTTTTTTTGTAATCGGGCTCAATAACTTGGGTGGCTGTCATGGCAGTTCTGGCCCGGCAAGCATCAATCCTGCAACTAACAAGCCTTGGGGCTCGACGTTTCCTATCCTTACGGTAGAAGACTGGGTAGATTCGCAAGCGCGCTTATTGGACCATTTGGGCATTACACATTTAGCCGCTGTCGTTGGTGGCAGCTTAGGTGGCATGCAAGCTTTACAGTGGACGATTGCCTACCCTGAACGTGTACGCCACGCCTTGATTATTGCAGCGGCACCTAATCTTACCGCGCAAAATATGGCATTTAATGAAGTCGCGCGCCAGGCGATTATCACCGACCCTGAATTTCATGGCGGCGACTATTATGCACATGGTGTGGTGCCACGCCGCGGTTTGCGTATCGCACGCATGTTGGGACATATCACCTATTTGAGTGATGATGCCATGGGGGAAAAGTTTGGCCGCAAACTTAAAGACACCATTAAATACAGCTTTGATGTTGAGTTTGAGATGGAGTCATATTTACGCTATCAAGGCGATAAATTTGCCGGCGAGTTTGATGCCAACACCTATTTACGCATGACGCGTGCTTTGGATTATTACGACCCGGCATTGCCATTTAATGGCGATTTAAGCGCCGCCCTAAAAAATGTGACCGCACAATTTTTAGTGCTCTCCTTCACCAGCGATTGGAGATTTTCACCTGCACGCTCGCGTGAAATCGTCAAAGCCTTGCTCGATAATGAACGCACCGTGAGTTACGCCGAAGTGACAGCGGCGCATGGTCACGACGCGTTTTTAATGCCAGATGCGCATTATCACGCTATTTTGCGTACCTATTTAAGCAACATTGATACTAGGTTCAACCATGCAAGATAATGTAAAAATTACAAATTCAATTACTGAATTTCGCCAGGATTTTGCAATAATCGCAAATTGGGTTAAATTTGGGTCGAAGGTACTGGATTTAGGTTGCGCCAATGGTGAGTTATTGCAGTTTTTACGCGGTTCGCTTGAAGTAAAAGGTTACGGTGTCGAAAAAAATGATGCCAACCTGCTGGCCTGTTTACAAAATGGTACCAACGTTATCCAAATGGATCTGGAAGACGGTTTGTCGGGCTTTGAAGATCAATCGTTCAATACGGTTATCTTGTCACAAACCCTGCAAGCCATGCACAATACTGAAGAGATTGTGCTGGAAATGTTGCGTGTTGGGCAGGAGATTATTGTTACTTTTCCCAACTTTGGCTATTGGCGTAACCGCATGCAAATCACCGCCGGACACATGCCAGTTTCAAAAGCTTTGCCATATCAGTGGTACGATACCCCCAATGTACACCTTTGTACCATCAATGATTTTGATGAATTTTGTAAAAATCACAATATTGATATATTAGAACGTCGCGTGATTACTGATGGTAAAGAAGTCAGCTTTCTACCTAATTTATTAGGTAGTTTGGCAATGTATCGATTAAAAGCCCAATAGTTTATCCCAGATTTTCCATACATAGACGCCCACATTATGCCAAGCTTTCAATGGATGATTTTGAGTAGGTAAAGATTGCAGCCATACATCCGGATTTTAAATGAAGCGCATTGCTTCTATCCCTGATGGAATTTGCTGAATAACGCCAGATCATTAGGACGCACT
>JAUSAG010000043.1 GCA_030652995.1 Methylotenera sp. | reverse complement strand
CAACATTCGCAATGAAGCACAACGTATGATAGCGGCCGGTGCGGTCGCTACTGCTAATGGAGGCACTGTCAGTCGTAAAACTGGACGCAAGTCCAGTATTGCGCTCGTGCCGTTGAAGTTAGAAGCCCCGTCGTTTACGGCGGGATAGTTCACTACCATATGACTTTAAAAAACCATCTCACCACCACTGACCACAACCGAGACGTACTCGGTATGAAATACATTTACCCTGTAATTTCGCGCCGTGCTGGCGGTGTTTCAATTGGCATTAACTTAAATACTAACAATGCCTGCAATTGGCGTTGTATTTATTGCAATGTGCCGAACCTTACACGCGGCACGCCTCCACCCATAGAGCTAGATATTTTAGAGCAAGAGTTACGTGCTTTGTTAACAGATGTGCTGCATGGCGACTTTATGCAACGTCATGTGCATGAAGAAGACCGTCAATTAAAGGACATCGCATTTTCAGGCAATGGTGAGCCGACGAGTGCAAAAGAGTTTCCACAAGTGATTGCGTTGGTAGAAAAAGTATTAGCTGATTTTAACGTGCTTGGTAACATTAAAGTGCGGCTGATTACCAATGGTAGCCTGATAGATAAACCCTCAGTGCTTGAGGGCGTTAAGCATCTGGCTCGGCTGAATGGTGAGGTTTGGTTTAAGGTGGATGCCGGTACTAAAGAAGGTATCGCGCGTATTAACGATGTGACATTAAACCCGCAAAGCCATCTACAACGTCTTAAAAACTGTGCCGAAGCTTGCCCAACGTTTATACAAACGTGTATGCTTGCGTTAGATGGGTTGCCGCCAAGTGAGGCCGATATTATTGCTTATTTAGCTTTAATAGCGCAGGCAAAAGACTTGGTTCAAGGTGTGCATCTGTATGGATTAGCGCGACGCTCAGAGCAGGCTGAGGTGGACAGATTAACTAGGCTGCCAGCAGAGTGGCTTGAAGCCATGGCAGAACGCATACGTGATTTAGGTCTTGTGGTACAGGTCAGCCCTTAGTTAAGCAGCCTCTTGCAAGGCAAGGTTCTGCTTCGTTCAATTGAATAATCTTAAGTTATCTCAACCAATTTTAATCGAGTGTAAAAATGCGTGTTGCTGTATTTAGTACTAAGCCTTATGACAAGACTTTTCTTGAAGTAGCCAACGCTGGTAAACATCAACTGGTTTATCTTGAGCCACGTCTGGATGCAAGTACTGCTTTTTCTGCAGAGGGTGCAAAAGCGGTATGTGTGTTTGTGAATGATCAGTTAGATGCCAATACACTGGCGATACTTGCACGGCAGGGCGTAGGGTTGGTTGCGCTACGCTGCGCCGGTTTTAATAATGTGGATTTAGTCGCCGCTGAAGCGATGGGAATCACCGTTGCTCGAGTGCCGGAGTATTCCCCACATTCTGTGGCTGAGCATGCGGTAGCATTGATGCTCACACTTAACAGAAAAATTCATCGTGCCAGTGCGCGCGTGCGTGAGGGTAATTTTTCACTAGAGGGGTTGCTTGGGTTTGATATGCACGGCAAGACCGTAGGCGTCATCGGCACGGGTAAAATAGGCCTGTGTGTGACCCGAATTTTGTCGGGGTTTGGTTGTAAAGTATTAGCATTTGATCCATATCCAGATAATCGTTGTGTTGATGCAGGTGCGAAATACGTCACTTTGCCTGAGCTGTTTGATCAAAGTGATATTGTGAGTTTGCACTGTCCATTAACCCCACAAACACATCATTTGATTGATGAAAAGGCAATAAAAACGATGCGCCCAGGTGTAATGTTGATTAACATTAGCCGTGGTGCTGTGGTTGATACGCGCGCAATCATCCGTGGCTTAAAGTCTGGCATGATTGGTAGCTTAGGGTTAGATGTTTACGAGGAGGAAGAAAACTTGTTTTTTCGTGATTTATCAAGCACGGTGATTCATGATGATGTCTTTGCTCGATTGCTTACTTTTCCAAACGTTTTAATTACCGGACACCAAGCTTTTTTTACCCATGAAGCGGTTTCTGAGATCGCTAGAACAACTTTAGAGAATATTTCAAGTTTTGAAGATACGGGTTATGCCGCGCATCCTATTTCTGTTGAGCGACTCGCTTAGTGTTGTAAATAGTGCGGTAAAAAAGTATGCTTTATTCGGATTAACATTACTTGCTAGTGACTGAGTAATACATCGCATTCTGCCGCATAAGCCACACCTTTGCTGACGCTACCGAGTAAAAAATCTTCCATACCGTTTTTCTCATGTTTACCGATAACGATTAAGTCCGCATGTTGTGCTTTGGCATGATCACAGATACTTTCTGGGGGGTAGCCTGTGAGTATTTTTCTGGAAATATTTTCTCCTAGCGTTTGTTCAGTGATGATTTCACTCAGGCGTTTGTCGGCATCAAGTAGCGCTTGCGTGCGGTATTGCTGCAATAAAGCTTCATTCATGCCCGCTTTGTACATGTGCGTTTCTTGGTTGGTATCAAAGATGAGCAAGCCTTCTATATGCGCTTGTGGCGCTATAGTGCGCGCTAGCAAGGCAACATTAGCTGCACCTAATGAAAAATTCACTGCTGCAATCACATGTTGATAGGCTGACGCCGTAACATTTTTGTTTTTAACAATTAATATCGGGCATTTTGAAACACGTAGTAAGCGTGACGATGTTGAACCCAGTAATTTTTCTAATAAGGAGTGTTCGCCTTGTGCACCTGCCACAATAAGCTCTGCATTTACTGCGATTGCATAATCGGCAATTTCACTATACGCACGTCCAATCCTAGTGGCGGCATGTATCGTGATGCTAAATTGCTCACGCAGTTTACAAGTTAGTGTATCAAGCTGGGTTTTAATCGCTTCTTGTTGCGCTTGTTGGTAGTGCGTCTGAAAGCCAAAAGAGAGCTCTGAGCCCACATATAAATCCAGCGGGTGTACCACATGAATGAGATGCAACTCTGCACCTTGCTGTTGGCTAATTAAAGCAGCGCGTTGCACGGCTAAATCCGCCCCCGCAGAAAAGTCGGTTCCTACAACTACATGGGTGATGGGCTGCATAACTTTCTCCTTAAATATTTTTTATTCCTCAAGCTGCATTGGACCCTGTTTTACTTAGCATTAACCGCGTCTTAAAATACTCTAATGCTCTCGGGTATGGTTAGTTCTGTCATTAGCGATGTCACATCAAGCGCTGCAAGCGGAGCTGTTACTGTATGCAAGCACTTGTACCAAGGTCAGCCGCTTTTACAAAGTTTGAAATTTGCATGCTCACCAACACGCTAAGTTCGTCGCGCATCCACATGAGCTTCACAGGAATATACTAAGCTTCTTTTACGGTAATTGCTTGAAGTCATTTTATCTAATTAATAATCTGTTGGGTACTAAATAACGCATTTAATATGGATGGGGACGTTTGTAGCAAATGCGTATTCTGATCAGAATAAATTCGTATGCACGAAGTTACTTTTTGCAAAAAACATTAAATTTTTTTCGTGCAAAGGATTCTAATAGCCTTTGTAAAATAGCGTGCCATCGCATTTAGGGCAGGGTGGAACGTGTCCTGTTTTTTTAAGGTGTTTTTTTTGTCCGCATGCTTGGCATGTCAGGCTACCTGCTGATGTAATTTCACCGGTTTTGTAGGTAAGTGCCAGCACGGTTTTGTTTAATAGAGAATGTATGGCGTTGTTGGTGAGTTCCAACACTGAGGCAAGTGAGGATAAGGCCCCAGCCCCCAAACGTGCTGGGTTTAATTTTTCCTTGGCTTCCTCGCCTAGCCATTTGGCATCGGAGATGGTTTGCTCTAAATCTCGATCAAGGTATGTTTTTAGAACCTCTCCTTGTTCTTCGCTGAGCTCACCGAGGGTTGTTAGTTGTTCGCGCGCTTTTTCCAGCGCTGTTGACACAGCCTCAGCGCCTCGCTCTTTTTCCGCTAAATAAAGCGCTTTGAATTTATTCGCAAATAGGTCGTATTGTTCAGCCAATCTATCTTTATTTTCGTCATGATTGCTGTTTTTCATCGTAAATCTCCTGAGTGATGTTGATGCTAGATATACATCACCAAAGCTAGGCGCTGTTAATCTAAGCAATGGTTATCGTTAAACCCAAACAACACATCAACGTTTACTATTTTACGAACAATCATAAAGTTAAAATATACGCGTAAACACGTAATAAAATTTACTTATAAATCTAAACAGCTAAGCATTGGCGGGACAAACAGTGCAAGGCTAAAAGTTAACTGTTTTGGATGCGGTATAACCATCCTCGTCGAGTCAACATTTTTTCGATTTCTACCGCAATAAACACAACGCTTGATAAGACAATACAAACAGCCAGCTCGCTCATGCTCAGAGGTTCTGTTTTAAATATAGTGGTGAACTACCCTGCCGTAAACGACGGGGCTTCTAACTTCAACGGCACGAGCGCAATACTGGACTTGCGTCCAGTTTTACGACTGACAGTGCCTCCATTAGCAGTAGCGACCGCACCGGCCGCTATCATACGTTGTGCTTCATTGCGAATGTTG
>JAUSAG010000042.1 GCA_030652995.1 Methylotenera sp. | reverse complement strand
TAAAATGATGTTGGATCATTACCAACAAACTAAAAACTTGTTAGTGAGCTATAGCCCTAAAAAGTTAGGCTTTTTCTAACTTACGCATTGTCCGCTAACTTTGTGCTAAATTTAAGAGGCGGCTAATCCCGCCTCTTTTTTATTTTATTGAAAATCCTCATCATCAAAAATTGAAAGTTTTTGTAACTTTAAGTAAAACATCACTCAATATCGACTTCGGGCTGGGTAACTATAACTGTAATTCACACACATATTAAATTATTGCTTGCAAGCAATAATTTAATATTCAGATACAGTAAATCACCAATAGAAGGACTTATTATCTACGCCATATTTATGTGCATGGCTGCTGAGCCTGTTTTGTTAGATGCCCCTATTAAGTGCGGCATGTTGTTTACTTGAACGATCGTATATATAACCTATTGATTGTTATATAAAAATTAATTGGTATGCCCCTTGCTTAAGTCTTTATATAAAAGAAAGACTTAATCATGAAAAATTCAAACCTCTCGTTCTTTGATGAAATGCAACTTGGTGCCGCGGCAACTGGTGCCGCGGCAACTGGTGCCGCAAGTGTTCGTGAAATCTACAAGACTTATAATCAGTGGCTTAAAAACGTTCCGCACCACCAATTAGACAGTAAACGCCAAGAAGCTGAATTATTATTCAGGCGAGTGGGTATCACTTTCAATGTTTACGGTGACGACGACGGCGCCGAGCGGTTAATTCCGTTTGATGTGGTGCCACGAATTCTGGCCGCTAAAGAGTGGGCGCATTTGTCAGCAGGTGCTACGCAACGTGTGCGTGCACTCAATATGTTTCTGCACGACATTTATCATGAACAAAACATTATTAAGGCAGGTATCGTGCCTGCGAGCATTCTAGCAAATAGCCAATACCGCCCCGAGATGTTTGGTATAGATGTGCCCAATCAGATTTATGCGCATATCGCGGGTATCGACTTGGTGCGCACCAGTGAGTCGCAATTCTATGTGTTGGAAGATAATCTGCGCACCCCGTCTGGCGTTTCGTACATGCTGGAAGACCGCAAGATGATGATGCGGCTGTTTCCAGAATTATTCCGCCAATATCCAATCGCCCCCGTTGACCATTACCCGCAAGTGTTATTGAAAAATCTGCGTGCGGTTGCGCAGTCAGGCGTGCAAGAGCCTACAGTTGTAGTGTTGTCACCGGGTGCCTATAACAGCGCGTATTTTGAGCATGCATTTTTAGCACAACAAATGGGCATTGAGTTGGTTGAAGGTCAGGATTTGTTTGTACGCAACAATGCTGTGTATATGCGCACCACGCAAGGGCCGCAGCGTGTGGATGTGATTTACCGGCGCATAGATGACGATTATCTGGATCCGCTGGTATTCAATGCAAGTTCTATGCTGGGTGTGCCAGGTTTACTTTCTGTTTACCGAAACGGTGGCGTAACCCTAGCCAATGCCGTAGGCACTGGCGTGGCAGATGATAAAGCCACTTATATTCATGTACCTGCAATGATCAGGTTTTATTTGGGTGAAGAACCAATTTTAGAAAATGTACCGACCTATGAGTTGAGCAAGAAGGAAGATTTAGCTTATACCTTGGCGCATTTAGATGAGCTGGTGGTGAAAGAAGTGCAAGGTTCTGGCGGTTACGGCATGCTGGTAGGGCCGGCGGCTAGTAAGCAAGAGCTGGAAGAGTTCCGTTTACGCATTGTCTCCAGCCCGGCCAGTTATATTGCACAGCCTACTTTAGCATTATCCACCTGCCCAACTTTGGTGGAGAAAGGCATCGCACCGCGCCACGTGGATTTGCGCCCGTTTGTGCTGTCTGGCAAAACGGTGACGCTGGTGCCGGGTGCGTTATGTCGCGTTGCGATGAAAGAAGGCTCTCTAGTGGTGAATTCATCTCAGGGTGGCGGTACTAAAGATACTTGGGTGCTTGAAGAGGATGTAGTCACCCCCAGTAGACAAAAAGCCAATCAAGCGGAGGAAGTAACATGTTAAGTAGAACCGCAGACCACTTATATTGGATGGCACGTTATATCGAGCGCGCAGAGAACATGGCGCGTGTGCTGGATGTCACTTATAACATGTCTTTAGTACCCAATGCCGCCGAAAGCGAAGCTGCGTTATGGCTACCGGCGCTGGAGATTTCCGGCAATGTAGAAGCCTATGAGCGTGATTATTTTAATCAAGCGCAGCAAGAATATACTGCTGCAGGTGTGATTCATTATTTGGCCATGGATATCAATAATCCATCAAGTATTTATAGCTCGTTGCGAAGTGCGCGTGAGAATGCACGTGCAGTACGTGTCGCCATGACATCGGAAACCTGGGAAAACATCAATTCACTTTGGTTAGAGTTCAGCCAGTTTATTGGTCAGGACTTAGCAAAAAGCGGATTACGTGAATTTTGCGATTGGGTGAAATCGCGGTCACATCTGTTCAGAGGCGTGTGTTTTGGTACGATGCTACGTGACGATTCATTTAGTTTTGTGCGGTTAGGTACCTTTATTGAGCGTGCAGATAACACGGCACGTTTGCTTGATGTGAAATATCACTTATTGCTACCTGAGCAAGAAGAAATAGGGGGTGCCGTGGATTACTACGAATGGAGCGCAGTCTTGCGCTCGGTATCTGCTTTTCAGGCCTATCAAAAAATATTCAGCGATACGATTGAGCCGTGGCGTGTGGCTGAGTTGCTGGTGTTAAGGCGCGATATGCCGCGTTCACTACATGCGTGTTTTGATGAAATCACGCCGATTCTGGAGCAATTATCTGGGTCACGCGCTACCGAATGTAAAAGGCTGGCGGGTGAACTCCATTCAAAGCTACGTTTTGGCAAAATGCGCGATATTTTTCAGCATGGTTTACATGAGTTTTTGAGTGATTTTGTTGAGTCTAACAACAAACTTGGCGCAGAGATTCATAAAACCTTTTTAAGCATCACGGCTTCTTAATTATGCTACTCAATATCGAACATCACACCCGCTATGTTTATAGCGAGCACGTTAACTACACCATACAGCAACTGCGATTAACGCCGCAGAATGGTTTTGGTCAGCATGTAAAACGCTGGGAAATCAAAGTGAATGGCGAACTGCATCCAACCGAGGATGCTTACGGCAATATTATTCATACGCTGGTACTGGATGTGCAGCATGAAGAGATTCTGATTGTAGCGATGGGCGAGGTTGAAACGGGCGTAGAAGCTATGTCGCAGCATCTGGCGTTGCCGCTACCGATCTATTTACGTGACACGCCACTCACAGCAAGTGATGATGTGATTAAAACTTTTGCACGGCAATTTAAAACTGCTGCATACGCGCAAAATGATGCATTAGAAAACATGATGCATGCCTTGCTAGAACGGGTGCACTACATCAAAGGCGTCACGCAGGTCACCACCTCGGCAATCGAAGCTTTTCAATTTGGGCAGGGCGTGTGCCAAGATCATGCGCACGTATTCATTGCCTGCTGTCGAAGTTTAGGCTTGCCTGCAAGGTATGTAAGTGGTTACTTATTTACCGAAGATGGCAGTTTGATGCAAACTCATGCCTGGGCAGATGTATATTTACAAAACGAAGGCTGGCAAAGCTTTGATGTCTCTAACGGTTGCCGGGCAGGTGAAACGCATGTGCGCTTAGCCACTGGCTTAGATTATCGAAGTGCTAGCCCTGTGGGCGGTATGCGCTCTGGTGGCGGGATTGAGGGTATGGCCAGCAGTGTGATTGTGAACCAGTCTGGGGTGCCATTTAGTTTACAGAATCGTGTTGACGTTTCCGCACTGGTAGAAAATGCAAAACTAATGAAACAAGCGCAGCAGGCGCAACAGTAAATCAGACTGAGCATGCGAGGCATTAAATTATAGTCTTGCATTGTTCAGTACGTGCATAATGTTTTATGTCATTAAATGATGCACAAATGGTATTATTTCAGCTTATCCGTAAAAATTTTAAGAATTTATCATGACCTATTGCGTCGGTTTGTTGCTTGATCAAGGCGTTGTTTTTGCATCAGATACCCGCACTAATGCCGGTGTAGATCAAGTCGCTATCTCTCCCAAAATGCACGTGTTTGAAGTCAAAAATGAGTGCGTCATTGTGTTGTTGACGGCGGGCAATCTGGCTATTACGCAGTCAGTGGTTAATTGTCTTAGGGCGGCCGTAGAGGATGATTCTGCTGATGGTAAGCACTTACATAATGTAAAAAGCATGTTTGACGTAGCTGGCTTGGTTGGTGCTGAACTTCGCAATACTTATGAAAAAGATGGCGAACACTTAAAAAATCATGGCATTGATTTCAGTGCCAGTATCTTGGTGGGCGGGCAAATCAAAGGTGAAAAACCTCGGTTGTTTAATGTCTATGCAGCTGGTAATTTTATTGAGTCCTGTAAAGAAACACCTTATTTTCAAATTGGTGAAACCAAGTATGGCAAACCGATTCTTGACCGTGTAGTAAAATACAATAGTGAGATGCTAGATGCTGTTAAATGCGTGCTCATCTCATTCGATTCTACAATACGCAGCAACGTGACAGTGGCAGCGCCTATTGATTTATTGCTATACCGCACGGATAGCTTTCATGCGGATTGTCGTCAGCGTATTACAGAAAATGACCCTTATTATGTAAAAATTAGGCGAGGCTGGGCTGATGGATTAAAGTCCGTTTTCACTACTTTGCCAAACCCTGATTGGTGTTAATTGAATGATTACTGGTAACCTATTTATTATTACAGCCGCTTCTGGCGCTGGCAAAACCAGCTTGATTAAAGCGTTGCTAAAAGAGGATACACATCTAAAGCTATCTATTTCGCACACGACACGTAAGCCTAGGCCAGGTGAAACAAATGGTGTGGATTATCATTTTGTGGATGAGGCTACTTTTTTAACAATGTTAGGCGCAGCGCAGTTTTTAGAATGTGCAGAGGTGCATGGTGCACGTTACGGCACTTCACAATCTGCAGTAGATGGTCCGCTTAAAGCTGGTTTTGATGTGATATTGGAAATTGATTGGCAGGGCGCGGCACAGGTGCGCCATTTGTTTCCCAACGCGGTCAGCATTTTTGTGTTGCCTCCCTCTTTGGAAACGTTAGAGCAAAGACTTAACAGCCGCGGGCAAGATAGCCAGGAGACTATTTCCAAACGCGTAGCTGCCGCGCAGTCTGAAATGCGCCACGTAGGTGAGTTTGATTATGTTACAATCAACGACACTTTTGAAGTCGCGTTGCAAGATATCGCATCAATTATGCGCGCTCAGCGCCTTGTGGTTGCGGTTCAATTGCAGCGCTACGCGAGTCTGATTCAAACACTTACTTAATTAAAACCTTTAATTATTTTCACCCATTTCGGGTTCATTTATATTGATCAATAAGGAAACACCATCATGGCACGTATTACGGTAGATGATTGCTTAGAAAAAATCTCCAATCGCTTTCAATTGACTTTAGTGGCGGCATATCGCGCACGTCAGTTAGAAAATGGCGCAGAGCCTCTGGTCAACGTGCAGGGTTTGCGCGACAAGCCAACTGTGATTGCCTTGCGTGAAATAGCCGCGGGTAAAATTGGTGCCGATGTTTTAACGCGTGGCATTGTTTAATTTTTAATATTTTTGCTTTGTAGTGAATATTCCATGTCAAAAGCCGCCACCAATCACAAAGCGGAATTATCAAAACCAACCTTAGAGCCCTTGCTGCCTGCGGACAGCGAGGATTCAGCTCTAACCGTACGCCTTAATCGTTACTTAAAACCTGAAGATATTACCCAAGTTTGGGAAGCTTATCGCTATGCCTTCCAAGCTCATGACGGTGTGGTGCGAAAAACAGGCGAGCCTTATATTACACACCCTGTATCAGTTGCCTGCATTTTGGCGGACTTGCACATGGATGTGCCAACCATTTTGGCAGCATTGTTGCACGATGTGGTAGAAGACACTTTAATCACCATTGTCGATATTAAAGAGAAATTCGGGCAACAAGTAGCTGAGTTGGTTGATGGCGTTACCAAGCTGGATAAAATCGAGTTTCAAAGTGCAAGCCAGGCGCAGGCAGAAAACTTCCGCAAAATGCTGCTGGCAATGTCGCAAGATGTGCGAGTGATTTTAGTCAAATTGGCAGATCGTCTGCACAATATGCAAACGCTTGAGGCCATGCGACCCGACAAGCAGAAGCTGATTGCCAAGGAAACGCTGGATATTTATGCGCCAATTGCTAACCGTTTAGGGCTAAACGCAATTTATCAGGCGCTTGAGGATTTGAGTTTTCAATACTTATACCCGATGCGTTTTAATGCCATCTCCAAGGCGATTATGGGGGCACGTGGTAACCGTAAAGAGGTCATCAGCAAGATTTTAGATTCAATCAAGCAGCAATTAAGTACATTTAATATTGAAGCTGAAGTATCTGGACGCGAAAAGCATCTTTACAGCGTCTATAAAAAGATGACTAGTAAGGCAACGCCTTTTTCACAAGTGTATGATATTTATGGATTTCGGGTGGTGGTGAATGATTTGCCAAGCTGCTACTTGGCGCTCGGTGCTTTGCATGCATTGTATAAACCCATTCCCAGTAAGTTTAAAGATTACATTGCCATCCCTAAAGCCAACGGTTATCAGTCTTTGCATACCACCTTGCTTGGCCCGTTTGGTACGCCAATTGAAGTGCAAATCCGTAGCGCAGAGATGCACAATATCGCCGATGCAGGAGTGGCTGCACACTGGCTATATAAGGCGAGCGATGCGCAGCTCACCGCATTACAACAACAAACGCACCAGTGGTTACAACGTTTGTTGGATATTCAAAGTGAAAGCGCTGACTCACTCGACTTTCTGGAGCATCTCAAAATTGATTTGTTCCCGGATGAAGTTTATGTGTTTACCCCTAAAGGGAAGATTCTGGCCTTGCCAAAACGAGCGACTGCAGTCGATTTTGCTTATGCCGTCCATTCGGACATCGGCAATAGCTGTGTTGCTGTGCGCATTAACCATGAGTTAGCACCGTTGCGCTCAGAGTTACATAATGGCGATCACGTGGAAATCATCACAGGTTCGCTGGCAAAACCTAACCCAGCATGGCTTAATTATGTCATTACTGGGCGTGCACGGGCGCATATTCGTCACTTTTTAAAATCTCAACAGTCAACAGAATCAGCCGGTCTTGGTGAGCGTATGTTAAACCAAGCTTTACGTGCCTTACAGGCTGATCCCGACCAAATATCGGATGCGCATTGGCAAAAGATAATACGTGATTACGGCCTTAAAAATAAATCGGAAATTTTGACTGATATCGGCTTGGGTAAACGCCAAAGTGTAATGGTGGCGCATCAGTTGCTTGCGTTAACAGATGACCACCTAGAAAAGCATAATAATCTGCCAGGGGTGTCTTTAGATACCATTACCATTCGCGGTACTGAGGGCATGGCGGTACAGTTTGCTCCTTGTTGCAAACCGATTCCAGGTGACCCAATTTTAGGCTTTATCAATAAAGATAAAGGCTTAGTGATTCATACACATGATTGCCCAAGTGTGCGTAAATTTAAACTAGACCCGGATAAATGGCTCGATGTGGAGTGGGAGCCGGAAAGTACACGTTTATTTAAAACTAATCTTAATTTAACTGTGGCAAACCAGCCAGGCATGCTGGCTAAAATCGCGTCAGGCATTGCCGAGGCTGGGTCCAACATTGATAATGTGAGTGTAGAAGAGGCTGATGGTAGCGCTTACGCTAATCTATACTTTACCGTACAGGTTAGAAATCGCATACATTTAGCTGAACTTATGCGTAGTTTGCGTAAAATACCTGATGTTGTGCGAATTAACCGTACTAAAGGCAACGTAGCCAGCAATGGAAAAAGCGCTAATGGTAAAGCCAGCTAGCAATAGTTGGCATCACTAACTTTTTAACAAAATAATGACTCCATAAAATGACAACGAACACAAAGCAAATTATTCAAACGCAAGGCGCACCAGCGGCAATCGGCACTTATTCTCAAGCCGTTAAGGTAGGTAATACTGTGTACTTATCAGGACAAATTGGTTTAGACCCAGCCACCATGCAAATGGTAGAAGGGATAGAAGCGCAAGTGCACCGCGTTTTTACCAACTTAAAAGCCGTGGCAGAAGCCGCTGACGGTAGTTTAGGCGACGTAGTGAAGCTAAACATCTTTTTAACGGATTTGTCTCACTTTGCTTTGGTAAATACCATTATGGCTGAGTATTTCAGTCAGCCATATCCAGCACGCGCTGCCGTGGGCGTTGCCTCATTACCGCGTGGCGCACTGGTTGAGGCTGATGGCGTGCTGGTCTTGTAAGCTAGCTTTCAGCGCGCGTGCGTAGTCAGCTCAATACCTTACCGGATGGGTTGCCAATACCCGTCAATGACGGAATGGCGGCACATCTAGAGGGTATGCCGTTACCGAAGACTGGGCTTCATGCAACTAATGGGCAGCTTATTAACTTGTCCAGATATAAACACAGGCTCGTTATTTATGTTTACCCCTTGACTGGGCGTCCAGAGCTTGCACTTCCTGAAGGTTGGGATGAAATCCCTGGAGCGAGGGGATGCACTCCGCAAGCCTGTGATTTTAGTCATCATTATCAAGATCTCCAGGCGCTGGATGCTGCGGTTTTTGGTTTAAGTTCACAAACGACAGATTATCAATTGGAACTAAAACGTCGGTTGCATTTACCTTTTGACTTACTCAGTGACAGTGGGTTTTTACTACATTCTACTTTGGAGTTACCGGTATTTAAAGTGGATGCGTTACAGCTTTATAAAAGATTAACGCTGGTTGCCGAGCACGGCATTATTAAAAAGGTTTTTTACCCAGTCTTTCCGCCCAATCAAAATGCAGCACAAGTGATTGATTGGCTACAAAATCACTCGTGAATATGCTTGCACTAAGTGAAATCAAGGCGTTCAGCAAGCCACTAGTTGCCAATTTAGCCAAGCTTGGCATTGGCAATCTGCAAGCTTTATTGCTACATTTGCCAATGCGTTACATCGATGAAACGCACATCACCGCGATTCGTGATTTGCGGACGGGGGAATCTTCGCAAGTAGAAGGGGAGATTGTTCACGCAGAGGTGACTTACAAACCGCGTAAAGCGCTTATCGCTAGACTAGAAGACGCCAGTGGCCAACTCACTTTGCGTTTTTTGCATTTTTACCCCAGCCAAATTGCAGCACTTAAAGTAGGTGCAAAGTTGCGTGTATATGGCGAAGTGCGCAATGGATTTTTTGGCTATGAGATTGTTCACCCTACCTGTAAAGCCGTGGGTGAAAAAACAGTAGTGGCGGAGACCTTAACGCCAGTTTACCCAACCGTGGCAGGTCTTACCCAAGCCAATTTACGCAAAGCGATTAGCCTGGCGCTGGCGCAAGCGGCGTTGACAGAAACACTACCCGCTAGTGTTTATGAAAATCTGCACCTGCCAAGTTTTGCGGCAAGTTTACAAGCGCTACATCATCCAAGCCCTGAAGTCGATTTACAAGCTTTAGACAACAAATCTACAGCACACTGGCACCGATTGGCTTTTGACGAGCTGTTGGCACAGCAGCTTTCTATGCGCAAACACTATGCACGCCGCCGCAGCGTGAGTGCGCCACAATTCTCACCTTCAAAACAATTGGTTTCAGCGTTGCTAAAAAGCTTACCGTTTGCGTTAACTAGTGCGCAGCAAAAAGTAGTATTAGAAATAGAGCGCGATTTAACCCAGCCGCATCCCATGCAGCGGTTGTTGCAGGGGGATGTCGGTAGCGGTAAAACTATTGTGGCTTGCATGGCTGCATTGCAAAGTATCGAAAATGGCTGGCAAGTCGCTTTGATGGCACCGACTGAAATTTTAGCCGAGCAGCACTACCGTAAAATGTTAGGTTGGTTATCGCCGTTAAACATTCGTATTGCATGGTTAACCGGTAGCCAAAACAAAAAAGACCGCGAAGCGGCACTTACTTCTATCGCAAATGGCGATGCGCAATTAGTGGTGGGCACGCACGCTTTGTTTCAAGAGGCGGTGCAATTTAAAAACCTAGGGGTAGCCATCATTGATGAACAACACCGCTTTGGCGTTCACCAGCGTTTAGCCTTGCGTCAAAAAGGGCAGCCTGAGCCTCACCAGTTGATGATGTCGGCAACGCCTATCCCACGTACTTTGTCGATGAGTTATTATGCTGATCTGGATGTTTCGGTGATTGATGAATTGCCGCCTGGCCGCACGCCTATCGTGACTAAGTTAGTTTCAGATAGTCGGCGTGACGAAATTTTGCAGCGTGTACGTGAAGCGTGTTTACAGGGCAATCAAGCCTATTGGGTATGCCCGCTGATAGAGGAATCAGAGGCGTTACAATTAGCCACCGCCAACGATACTTACGCGCTAATGCAAAATGAATTTCCAGAGTTGAAAATAGGCTTAGTGCATGGCCGCATGAAATCAACTGAAAAGCAGGCAGTGATGGCAGAGTTTAGTGCAGGCGCCTCACAACTATTAGTTGCCACCACGGTGATCGAAGTCGGCGTCGATGTGCCGAATGCCAGTTTAATGGTGATAGAGCACGCAGAACGCATGGGGCTGTCGCAACTACACCAACTACGCGGACGCGTGGGTCGTGGAACCACAAAAAGTACCTGTATTTTACTTTATCAAAACAAACTTTCTGAAACCGCTCGTGCGCGCTTAAAAGTAATTTATGAGAGTAATGACGGATTTGCAATCGCCCAGGCTGACCTGCAAATCCGAGGCCCTGGCGAGTTGCTTGGGGTACGCCAGAGTGGTGTGCCTATGCTCAAGATTGCTGATTTAGCCCGTAATGTCGATTTGCTGGAAACTGCTAAAACGCTGGCAGATCAACTGTTAAAAAATTATCCGGCAGAAGTAGAAAGTCACCTAGAAAGGTGGATGGGTAATGCGGGTGAGTTGGTGAAGGTTTAATGTTCAACATAGAGGCTCGAGGCATGGTCTAGCAGCCTGAAACATTCTCGCGTGTCATGCTGAAGCTACAAAATACCGGGCTTAACAAAAAGATTACTTTGATGGCTTCGCATAGTTAAACGCATCTGAATAAAACGCATCTTCAGGCAAACCTGCGTTTAAAAAACTTACATGCGCCACCTCTACCATTGCGGGTGCGCCACAGCAATACACTTCAAACTCACTTAAATCCCCTGCATCATCTAATACCGCTTGATGCACCAAGCCGGTGCGGCCTTGCCAAGGGTCTTCAGGTAACGCATCAGATAACACTGGTATAAATTGAATGTGCGAATGTGCCTCTGCCCAAGCGGTTGGCAACTCAGGCATATAAAGGTCTTGTAACGTTTTGGCACCCCAATACAAGGTTACATTGCGTTTGATATTGTTGTGAAGCATGTGCTCTACAATGCCCTTGATGGGCGCGAAGCCGGTGCCGCCTGCCACCATAATCATCGGCTTTGTCGAATCGTCACGATAATAAAAGCCACCAAATGGCGCCTCTATGCGCAAAATGGCTTTGTCTGGCATTTCATTAAACACATACTGCGTAAATTGCCCATCTGGAATTAAGCGCAAGTGTAGCTCAAGTAAATTATCCACATGCGGCGCATTGGCGAGCGAAAATGCACGGCGCTTGCCATCTTTAAGCAAAAATTCGATGTATTGCCCAGCGTAAAACTGCAAATGCTCGTTACTTGGTAGCTTTAAAAACAATGCCATGACATCATGTGACAACTGTAGCTTACGTTCAACCCGTGTGGGAATAATGCGTGGATGAATCACCCCCGCATTAATTTCGCGGCATTCAATAGTGATATCAGTAAGTGGCCTAGCACAGCAGAATAAAGCCTTGCCTGCCACCTTCTCTGCCTCGGTCAGTGCGCTGGCGGTATAGTCACCATAATCCACTTCACCACTTAGCACTACGCCTTTGCAACTACCGCAAGCACCATTGCGACAACCATAGGGCAAGTTAAAACCAGCCTCTATGGCAGATTCCAATATGGTTTCATAGGCTTTTGCGGTATAAGAATGTCCGCTCGGTTGAATGGTGATTTGGTGTGTCATACTTTAGTTTTCTCTGTTGCTTTTTAATTGGGTATCTTTGAAGCTAAAAATCGCCATTGTCCATGAATCACGCGAAATTCACGAAAAACAAACTTTAAATTCATTAAGTTACATTTCAAATATGTTCGTGCATTTGGTGTATGTCGTGGACAGCAACTTGCTCTAATTTTAATCTTCTCGGCGAAACTCGCCCTCTATCACATCATCATTGGCCGCTTTCTTTGCTTGGTAAGGCGATGACGGCTGATTGTTATTTGGTGGCTGAGTATTTTTAATGGGTATTAGTAACAAAATAACCGCAATAACATCAGTGATTACGCCTGGCAAAATTAACAATACACCCGCGATTATATTACGCGCACTGCCAAACATGGCTTTTATTGGATTTCCACCCGCACTTAAAGTTTGCGCCATGCGGCCTGAAAACAATGATTTTTCATCCCGAATAAGCCGAAAGCCCAACAAAGCTATCATAACTAAATATACTAATAACCATAAACCATAGTGCTGTCCTAATTCTATTAGTAGCCATATCTCGGCAATGGGAAAAGCGAGTAAAATCAAAACCATTAACAATCGCATAATGTATAACCTTTGATGTGTGACCTTAAATTTTGAATCCTGAAGCTATTTTACTGGTATTAACCAATATGCCCAATGAAGCGAGTGCCAAGCAGTTGGCTGAAACACTCATTTCGCAAAATCTGGCTGCGTGTGTCAACCTGTTAAGCCCTTGCCAATCAATTTATGCATGGCAAGGTAAAATAGAACACGTGAGCGAGGTTCCCCTGCTCATTAAAACCAATCAAACTCAGTATAATGCACTGGAAGCCGCGATCATAAAAGCGCATCCGTATGAACTTCCGGAAATAATCTCTATCCATGTAAGTGGTGGCTTACCTCGCTATTTACAATGGGTAAACGCACAATTGTCTATTTGAAGGCCGCAATGTTAAAACGAATTTTTTATTGTTTACTACTCACATATATAGCCCTATCTGCGCCCGTGAGCATCGCAGGCAATGCCGGCAACACACTTAAAGGCTTATTTACCAACAACGCGACTGAAGATAAGTTTTTATCACCTGATGTTGCATTTGGCCTGGATATTAGGCAATCCAGCCACCAAATTTTGGCTAATTTCACCGTAGCACCCGACTATTATTTATACAAAGAACGCATAAAATTTGTGTTAACGCCCGCTATTCAACACGAAATCAGCCTGCCAGCAGGCGACATTAAAAATGACCCCAACTTTGGCGAAATGGAAGTTTATCATCAAGACTTTACCGGGGTAATTACCGTCAAAGGTGTGCAAAATGCAGCTATTACAGTTAAAGCCACCTATCAGGGCTGTAGCGAAAAAGGTTTATGTTATGCGCCTCAACACAAAACCTTCACCATCGTCCCTAATACTACTTCCAACAACAACAATGCCGAGACTACCGCACCAACAGCCACGGTCACACAAAGTACAAACAACTCTTTGAGTAGCGATAGCAAAGCCGCGGACTTGCTCAAAAGCGGCAAATGGTGGCTCATTATTTTAGGATTTTTTGGCGCTGGCTTGTTGCTTGCATTCACCCCCTGCGTGTTCCCGATGATTCCGATTTTGTCCTCTATCATCATTGGTAAAAATGCACATGTAACCCGTCTGCATGCATTTAATTTGTCATTAGCCTATACCTTGGGCATGTGTTTAACTTACACCTTGGCGGGTATAGCCGCTGGGCTTTCTGGACAAATGTTAAGTAGTGCCTTGCAAACCCCGTGGGCGCTAGGATTTGGCGCATCAATTTTTGCGTTACTCGCCCTTTCCATGTTTGGTTTTTATGAGCTCAAGCTCCCCAGCAGTCTAGAAAACAGCCTGTTTAATTTAAGTCACCGCATCAAAGGCGGGCGCTTTTTCAGTGACTTTCTGATGGGAATATTATCCGCGTTGATCATTAGCCCATGTGTAGCGGCACCACTCGCTGGTGCATTGCTCTACATTAGTTCTACAAATGATGTGGTGCTCGGTGGCGTTGCCTTATTTTCACTCTCTCTCGGCATGGGTACACCGCTCCTGCTTATTGGCGCATCGGCAGGTACGCTATTACCCAAGGTTGGCAGCTGGATGAACGCCGTGCGTAACGTATTTGGCGTACTCATGTTAGGCGTTGCGGTGTGGCTAATTGCACCGATTATTCCAGTGAGTGTACAAATGGCGCTATGGGCGGCCTTGTTAATAGTGCCCGCAATTTTCATGCACGCATTAGATAACCTCCCCGTCGACGCCAAACCAGCCCTCAAGTTCTGGAAAGGCATCGCCATTATTCTACTAGTATCAGGCTTAGCCATGCTGATTGGCGCTTTATCAAACGCTAAATCACCACTTGAGCCATTAGGTGGCTTGCTGGCAAAAACCAACAGTACACACCAACAAAGTGCATTACAGTTTAACCGCGTTAGAAACCTCACCGACCTTGAAAGCCAGCTCCTAGCAGCAAAAGGCAAGCCTGTGATGCTTGATTTTTATGCAGACTGGTGCGTCTCTTGCAAAGAGCTGGAGCAATTTACCTTTAGCGATTCCCGCGTGCAATCCGCGCTAAAAGATACGGTGTTATTACAAGTAGATGTGACTGAAAACAATGATGACGACAAAGCCTTGTTAAAAAAATTCAGCCTATTCGGACCACCGGGCATTCTCTTTTTCAATGCTAAATCAGAACACGAATCAAATCTGAAAGTAGTCGGTTACCAAAACGCAGACGATTTTTTGCTAACACTCAACCAGCGCGGCAGCTGCTTACCTGAAACCATAGAATGCTAAACATGAGCGTGTTCAAAAAATTTATTGCCAGCCTAGGTATCATCTTGGTCATGCTAAGCTTAGGCCTAGCGATACGCGCCTTCTACCCGACCAATGCTCTCGGCAATAACACCAACATTGCAACGGATGTGCTTTTTACCACCGCCTTCATTAATACAGAAGGTAAACCACAAAACCTAAAGCAGTATCAGGGCAAAATTATTGTGCTTAATTTTTGGGCAACCTGGTGCCCACCATGCCGAGAAGAAATGCCTGAGCTGACTCAATTGCACCAAGAATATCAGCATAAAAACGTAGCAGTATTAGGTCTTGCCCTGGATGAACTCAATTTAGTGCAGGAATTTTTGCAAACATCCCCTGTCAGCTACCCGATTTTTGTTGCAGATAGCCCAGAAACGGATTTAAGCGGGCCGTTAGGTAATGACAAAGGCGTGTTACCCTATACTGTAATTATTAACGCTGACGGCCAAGTGGTTAATACTTACTTTGGTCGCATCTCTAAATCACTGATTGAGACTGCAATCAAACCTTTATTATCAGAGTAACGACAAGTTTTTAATTGCCCAATGCTATCAGCATGTTGATAGTGGCATCCCATATAATTTCGCCTAGTTACTCCAAAGTTACTGGACAAAACGCTTTAACTTCGGCAAACTTGCGATTATGAATTATTGTAATTTAGGCAACAAGTATCTGAAACCGGCGGTTTATCATGCCAACTAAATCTATTTTAGTGCTACATGGTCCTAATCTTAATCTGTTAGGGTTACGTGAGCCGGAGCATTACGGCAACACAACGCTTGAAAGCATCAACCAGACGCTCGTCACACAAGCACAATTAGCCAAGGTTGAGCTAGAAACATTTCAAAGCAATGCAGAAGCTGAACTTATCACTAAAATTCAGTCAATTGCATTTAAAAAGGTTGATTTTGTCATCATCAACCCGGCTGCATTCACACACACATCAGTTGCCATGCGCGACGCACTCAGCGCAGTTAAAGTACCTTTTATCGAAGTGCATCTATCTAACGTTTATGCACGTGAGGCATTTCGCCATCACTCTTATTTCACTGATATTGCTGTTGGCGTTATCAGCGGTTTAGGGGCGCATGGCTACACATTAGCGCTTGATTACGCTATCAATCATATCAATCGTTCTTAAAATAATAATAGTCAGTTTTAATTAGGGGTTACTATGGATTTACGCAAACTTAAAAAATTAATTGATCTTGTTGAAGCATCTGGCATTTCTGAGCTTGAACTCACAGAAGACGGTGAAAAAGTACGTATCAGCCGTAACTTTACATCGCAAGCACCGGCACAACATTACGCCAACTATGCGCCTCAGCAACATGCCGTCGCACCACAAGTGGCAGCTCCCGTTGCAGAGGCGGCTCCTGCCGTTGAAGAAGGCCATGCAGTTAACTCACCCATGGTTGGTACGCTTTACCGCTCACCCTCGCCTGATGCAAAATCGTTTGTTGAAGTCGGTGATACTGTTGCAATAGGTGACACTCTTTGTATTATTGAAGCTATGAAGTTATTAAATGAGATTGAATCTGACAAGGCTGGCGTCGTTAAAAAAATCCTGGTTGATAATGGTCAAGCCGTTGAATACGGCGAGCCACTGTTTATTATTGGCTAAGTTATTTTGAACCGCTGAGTTATCGCTTAATCTTCAATTATTGTTTAAAGTTATTGTATAAATTAGGACTTCACTTTCATGGCTATGTTTGACAAAATCTTAATCGCAAATCGCGGTGAAATCGCTCTACGCGTTCAACGCGCATGTCGCGAACTTGGCATCAGAACGGTTGCCGTTCACTCCGAGGCTGACCGTGAAGCTAAATACGTAAAATTAGCGGATGAATCCGTTTGTATCGGCCCCGCACCTTCCAGCCAAAGTTACTTAAATGTACCCGCTGTAATTAGCGCGGCTGAGGTCACCGACGCGCAGGCGATTCACCCAGGATACGGCTTTTTATCTGAAAATGCTGACTTTGCAGAGCGCGTAGAACAAAGCGGCTTTGTATTTATTGGTCCGCGTGCTGAAACCATCCGTTTAATGGGCGACAAAGTATCCGCCAAAGAAGCGATGCGTAAAGCTGGCGTACCTTGCGTACCCGGCTCAGAAGGCGCTCTACCTGATGACCCTGCTGAGATTATTAAAACAGCAAAGCAAATTGGCTACCCGGTTATTATTAAAGCGTCCGGTGGCGGTGGTGGGCGCGGCATGCGTGTGGTGCATACCGAAGCTGCATTGCTTACTTCAGTCAATATGACCAAAGCCGAGGCGCAAGCCGCTTTTGGCAACCCCGTGGTTTACATGGAAAAATACCTTGAAAACCCGCGTCATATTGAAATTCAGATATTAGCGGATCAACACGGCAATGCCGTATATTTAGGTGAACGTGATTGCTCAATGCAACGCCGCCATCAAAAAATTATTGAAGAGGCACCAGCACCTCTTTTAAACACAAGGCTACGCGACAAAATTGGCGAACGTTGCGCAGAGGCCTGCCGTAAAATTAAGTATCGTGGCGCAGGTACTTTTGAATTCTTATATGAAAATAATGAGTTTTACTTCATTGAGATGAATACGCGATTGCAAGTTGAGCACACTGTGACAGAAATGATTACAGGGATTGATTTAGTACAGCAGCAGATTTTTGTCGCTGCGGGTGAGAAGCTTAAATTCCGTCAAAAAGATATTGTGCTTAAAGGTCATGCCATTGAGTGCCGCTTAAATGCTGAAGACCCTTACACTTTTGTGCCATCGCCAGGAAAAATTAAAACCTTCCACATGCCAGGTGGGCCAGGTGTGCGTCTTGATACCCACGCCTACGCAGGCTATACGGTGCCACCGCATTACGACTCAATGATAGGCAAGCTCATCACCTATGGCGATACGCGCGAGCAAGCCATTGCACGTATGCGCATTGCTTTATCTGAAATGATGGTTGATGGCATTAGCACTAACATTGCGCTACATGCAGATTTAATGGCCGATGCAGCCTTTCACTTGGGTGGCACCAGCATTCACTACCTTGAACAAAAGCTTGGTATTTATAACAAATAAGTGAGTAGTGCATGGCTTGGGTATCGTTAAAAATTGAAGCACAGGATCATACCGCTGATTTCATTAGCGATACGCTGATGGCGCTAGGTGCACTCTCGGCAATTATTGAGGATGCTAACGCTGAAACGGTTGATGAACAGCCAATTTTTGGCGAGCCTGGCGATCCACCGCCTGGAATTTGGCAGCAAAACCTGGTCAGCGCACTGTTTGATGAAGGCGTTGATGTTGGCGACATGATGGCCAAACTGCAACAGCAAACCAAGCTATCTAATCTGCAATACTCAACCGAGATCATTCAAGAACAAGATTGGGTGCGTGCAACACAATCACAATTTGACCCTATCAAAATTACAGATAATCTGTGGATTGTGCCTACATGGCACAGCTCACCAAACCCCGATGCGATTAACATTATCTTAGACCCGGGCTTGGCATTTGGCACCGGTAGCCACCCAACCACGCACCTATGTTTGGCTTGGTTAACGCAAACGGTAACCGCAGGTGCCAGCGTGCTGGATTACGGCTGTGGTTCTGGCATTTTAGCCATTGCGGCTAAAAAATTGGGCGCGGGGCATGTAGTCGGTACTGATATTGACGCGCAAGCGATTCAGTCAAGCTTATATAACGCCGAACAAAATGCCGTTGTGGCCGACTTTTACCATGCCAGCCAATATCAATCACAAACATTTGATATTGTGGTTGCCAATATTTTATCCAGTGCATTAAGTGTTTTAGCCCCCGCGCTCGCAAAATCGTGCAAAGTAGGTGGCAAGATTGCGCTTTCTGGCATTTTACGCGAGCAAGCGTCTGCTGTTTCTGCGATTTATGCACAATGGTTTGATATGGAATCCCCACAGTATATGGATTCATGGGTGTTACTCACTGGCACTAAACAATGCGCGCCATAACTCGCTGCCCAGCCTGTGAAACGCAATTTTTTGTAACTGAAGCACAGCTGCACAAGCATGGTGGTAAAGTTCGCTGCGGGCAGTGCCTGCATGTATTTGATGCAAAAACACAGCTGTTTGAGATAGACACTCCAGTAGCAGAAACAACAGTTGCTGAAAACCCGCCAATTGAAATCGCCTTAGAAATAGAGGCAACGACTATATCAGCAGCACGCTCCGCACCCATAGAAAATGAGCCGACACCTAATATTGATGGTGACTCAGCACAAATTATCACCCCTGAGAACACAGCGCTACATCACCCGGCTTCTAGTCAAATCAATCAAAAAACTGAAGAAGAATGGCCCGCGATAGACCATGCGGCATTAGATGAAAATGCGTTATCAAATACTAACGCCTCAAATCTATCCTCGCTCAATCAAGCCCCATTTAATCAAATTCAGGCGCCTTTTGTCGAGGCGCTTGAATTATCAGCCTCAGTTGAAGACGTGCAAGCCTTTGCCGCTGAAGCTAATAACGCTAGCGACACCACCACCATGACTAGCGATGATGAAGGCGACCTTGATGACCGAGCAGAGCGGGCGTTTGATGCCGAGCAAATCAAAAACTTGAATGACATCACCAAACTCAGCATCATTGCAGATAATCGCGCTAATTACTTTGATGATTTAGCAAGTAAAGATAAGCTCACCACTAAAAACATCAACAAAAAATCTCGCCGCTGGTTATGGCTAATGGGTGCTTTTATATTACTAATATGCGCCGTAGCTCAAACCATTTATTTTTTACGCGACAACATTGCAACTTATTACCCTAGCACCAAACCCATCCTAGAGAAAGCTTGTCAGTCATTGGGCTGTAGCGTCAGTTTGCCTAAGCAGATTGAGTCAATAGTAATTGATGATTCTGACATGCAGGAAGATCTCAATGTTGAGGGCGTCATGCACTTATCCAGCCGCTTAATTAACAAGGCCGACTTTAATTTAGCTTATCCAAATTTAGAGCTCACGCTCACCGATAGTGATGACAACCCCACACTAAGACGCGTCTTTAAGCCAGCCGAATACTTGCCAGCCAATACTGATATAGCGTCAGGGCTAAAGGCTGGTGAAACAATTAAAATCAAACTTGCGATTACAACAACAGGTCAGACCGTTGCCGGTTATCGCATTTTTGTTACCTATTAAACACCGCTGACTTAAAAATGACCTTTTACTGCATCTCATGAAATTCATGAGCCCTATTTAATTACTTTACAGTATTGGTTTTTAAAACGCTTCTGTACGATGTGAATCATAGATTGTGTAGTACTTAATTAAACAACTTTTAGGAGATTTATCATGTGGACAAAACCAGCAGCTACTGAAATGCGTTTCGGCTTTGAAGTTACAATGTACATTTGCAATCGCTAAAACGCTTTATTATTGGCTAGGTACTAACTGTAGCTAATAACCAATAACATTAAATAAAAACGGACACTTCGGTGTCCGTTTTTATTTAATGTTACGCTCTTACTTGACTTACATCATAACTACTCTAAATTTTTAGGCATAGCATGGACCGTATGTTGCCACTGAAAGTTAGGGGATATTTTGATAAAACGCCTGCATTCATTACTAAAAATTAGAAACAAATGGAATCTGTGGTTGACGTCCGTCCTGCTGGCACTATTGTTAACCTTGCCAATTGTTGCTGCTATCAAGCTCCTGTTAGACGGGAAAGTATCCGAAAGCGACCTGATCTCCGCCATGGTGGCATCCATATTGGTTGCTTCTATCGTGAGTGGCTTTATCATTTATTTTCAGCAACTTGCTAATGAGTTACAACATGATAATGATCACCTCAAAGCCATTATAAGATGCTTTCCTGTGCCAATTGCAATCAGCAATGATGCAAATTATACAGTTACGCTCAACCCGGAATTCGTCCATACTTTTGGCTATACCACGGATGATATTCCTACGCTCGATGATTGGTGGTCTAAGGCCTATCCTGACGAAAGCTATAGGCAGTGGGTCATAGGCGACTTGAGCACTCGCCAACAAAAATCAACCAAGAACGGCACCCCGTTTGAACCAATGGAAGTTAATATTCAATGTAAAAACGGCGATGTAAAAACGGTCATTGCATCTACCACGCCACTTGGCGTCGGCTTTGAAAAAATGCAGCTTGTTGTACTTTACGATATTTCTGAAAAGATTGATGTCTTTAACGAACTATGGCTGATGAAGTCGATTATTGATAACAGCAATCTTTCTAATTTTATATTGAACCCAGAAGGCAAAGTGGTATTTGTTAATGATTATGCCTGCCAGGTTTTAGGCTACACGCGTGATGAGCTTACCCAAATGCACCCTTGGGATTTTGACCCGGACTTTAATGCAGAGGCTTGGCCAGGCGTGTGGTCTCAATTAAAAGCGGATAAAGCTGTCAACATTGAAACACGTCACCGTCGTAAAGATGGGACAGTTTTAGATGTAGAGGTTAGGGGGCATTACATTGCGCACAGGGCGCATGAATATAGCTTTACTTTTGTACAAGACATCACCGAGCGAAAAATAGTAGATGCTGAACTGCGTATTGCCGCTACCGCATTTGAATCCCAAGAAGGAATGATTATTACCGATGCCAACTCCAAAATTCTGAAAATCAATCACTCATTTACCAGAATTACTGGTTTCACGTCGGAAGAAGCGCTTGGCAGAAAAATGACGCTGCTAAAGTCAGGCATCCACGATACTGGGTTCTACCGCGGCATGTGGGATAGCATACAATCAACCGGTTCTTGGCAAGGTGAAATCTGGAACCGCCGTAAAAATGGTGATATTTATCCTGAATGGCTCACCATTACTGCGGTTAAAGATGCGGGTGGCGTAGTCACGCACTATGTTGGTACTATGATTGATATTACTGCGCGTAAAGCGATTGAAGATCGCGTGCATCATCTCGCCCACTATGATGTGTTAACTGATTTACCCAATCGCGCCCTACTCTCTGATCGCCTGCATCAGGCATTGGCGCAAGCCAAACGTGATAAATCCAAGTTAGCGCTTATTTTTCTGGATCTTGATTACTTTAAACCTGTGAACGATGAACTAGGGCATGAGATAGGTGACTTATTACTGAAACAAGTTGCACTGCGTTTACAGCATTGTATAAAACGAGAAACAGATACGCTGTCGCGTGTGGGCGGTGATGAGTTTGTGATTATTCTTTCGCATATTGAGTCAGATCAAGATGCAGCCCTGATGGCTGACAAAATTATTCTATCTCTGATACGGCCATTTGAGATTGAAGAAAATGTCATCAACATCTCGTGTAGTATCGGCATTGGCGTTTACCCTAGCCACGGCAAAGATGCCACAAGCCTGATGCGGGTTGCGGATAATGCTATGTATCAAGCCAAACGTGCTGGACGTGGCCGTTTCTGCTTTTATAACCCAGATACGGTCAATGAAAAACTGACTACTCGATCATGACCAAACTTTTGGACTCTATCGCTCTGATCGCATCTGCCACACAAGTGACAGCCTGCGCTCGCGCATAGCTTTTACGCCATGCCAGCGCAATTCTACGCATTGGCACAGGCGCTGCAAACGGTATCACTTTTACCAACGGATTAATATAACGTTCTGTAGCAGCGCTAGATGGCAACACGGTAATGCCTAAATTTGAAGCCACCATATTACGTATGGTTTCTAAGGAGTTCCCCTGTAGTACTTGGCCTTTACGTGAGAGCTCCGGGCAGGCTTGCAACACCTGATGGCTATAACAGTGGCCGGTATTTAATAACAGCACATGCTCATCCATCAGCTCATGCGCCTCTATTGACTTGCGATTGGCCCAATGGTGATTGATAGGCACCATCACTACATATTTTTCATCATATAACGGCAGCGTATTGATGCCGGGCACATCAAAGGGCAATGCCACCACTGCGGCATCGATGACACCATTTCTTAATTGTGCCTCTAACTGCACGGTTAGATTTTCTTCTACATCCAGCGGCATTTCAGGTGCATTTTCGCGCAAAATTGGAATGATTTCTGGCAACAAATAAGGCCCAACAGAGTAAATCAAACCTAAGCGAAAAGCGCCGCTGAGCTGGTTGTTACCTTGCTTTGCGATTTCACGAATCTGATTCGCTTGTTCTAACACTTTAATCGCCTGCTCTATAATTTTTTCGCCAATCGGTGTCGGGTTAATGTCAGTGCGGCTACGCTCAAAAATCATCACACCGAGCTCATCTTCCAGTTTTTTAATTGCCAAGCTTAGCGCTGGCTGGCTGACAAAACATTTTTCAGAGGCGCGCCTAAAGTTGCGCTCTTTTGCGATGGCCACCACAAAACGTAATTCGCTCAAGGTCATAATTTTTGCATCTCTATAACTAATTATCGATAAGTTTAGCATATCAATTAGCTTTGAACATTCAATTATAAAAATCAAAAGTATCGCTATACAATGGCCTTTAATGACTACACATCATCGCTTGTTTTAGGGTACCGGCCACAATAACTCATCAGGAGATTTTTATGAAAAGCCTTATATATAAAACCTTTACAGAATACAACCGTACTATTTTTACTGAGCTATTTGCACTGTATGCGCAAGGCCACTAATACCAACATTTTTTATTAAGGACAATTATATAAAATTACGTTATATTTACTAAAACACTGAGGAAATATCATGAGAAAGTACACATTAGCTTCATTATTGCTTCTAGCATCTTATTCCATCGCTTATGCAGATATGCCAGTAAGTAGCCCTGAACAAAACATGCTGGGTGACGCAAAGAAATTATCCGCTGAGTTTGTACAAAAGCTCGGTGGGACTTTAAAACAGCAGCTTGAATCTTCTGGCACAGAGTCCGCATTAAGCGTGTGTAAAGATGTTGCACCGGCGATGTCAGCGCAATACTCAAATGACAAGCGTATTGTTAAGCGCGTTTCATTGAAGCCGCGGAATAATACTATTGGCGTTGCTGATGAGTGGGAGGCTAATCAACTTAAGCAATTCGATATGGCTGTAGCATCAGGAAAACCTGCTGCTGAAATAGAAGCGCATGCGGTAACCGATGAAAAAGATGGCCGCTGGTTTAGATATATGAAAGCGATTCCGACGCAAGCCATGTGCCTGCAATGCCATGGTGGGACGGATAATATTCAACCTACAGTTCAAGCGTTGCTTAAACAACTCTATCCAAACGATTTGGCTGTTGGTTATAAGGTTGGCGAAATCAGAGGCGCTATTTCAGTCAAAGAAAAGTTTGAGTAATAGAAAGTTTGCTTATTGCTTGTCCTAAGCAATAAGAAGGTAAGCCGCCAGCAGTAGTCCGACAATAGCGACAGAGGCTGCTAATAATGTAGGTAGCCAGCTTATTGCCAGCTTTGGTACATCATTAGGCGGAAGCGTTTTGATATAGGTTGGTGGTTGAGCTGAGCGCCTATTGTGATTGCAACACTAATGATGACTAGCGCGATTCCAAAAATATTCGACAATTCATTGTTGTGGTGGCTGGTATTGGCAGCAATGCTAGCGCTGGAAAGCAATCTTAAGAACAACCCAAACTTTGCTACTACAAAACCAAGCGCCATGACTGTGATACCGGATCTTACCCAAGCCAGCAATGTGCGTTCAGCGGCAAAAAACACTCTAGGATCTGAGTCCATCATCACTCCTTAATTCGATTGTCATGCCTTGGTTATCACGTATTTACTCTCACGGTTTGCGGGCGATCATGCTCATGAGCGCTGATTGCCCGCTGTGTCCCATGCCTTCAGAAATAACATCCTCATATTCGACAATTTCTTCAACTCCCCAATCGGAGAATGCTTCTAGCAGCATCTGTCTGGTATACAGGTTTTCGACAGCAGAAGGACCGCCGGTTTTGTATTCCAGCTGTTTTGGTGAGTAGCCGTGCAGCAGGATTCTTCCGCCATTACAAGTTAGGGCTTTCATCGCGTCAAATTGTATTTTCCTGCCTTCTGGCCCGACAAACTGAATGAAAATACCGATGACCCAATCAAAGGTGTTATTCAGCGCAGCAGCATCCCAATCATGCAGGAACATATCGGTTTGTAACAGACTGATATTAACATCATGTTTTTCTGCAAGCTTTCTGGCTTTATCCACAGCGACTGGTGAAATTTCGACCGCTGTCACATTTAAACCTTGCTTGGCTAACCACACTGAATTTCTGCCTTCTCCATCACCTAATGACAGCGCTTTCTGATTGGCTGTAAAAAGATGTCCCTTACTTGCCAGAAAATGATTTGGCTCGGTTCCAAACAAGTATTCATCACCTGCATCTTTGTAGCGGGTGCTCCAAAAAACTTCCTGGCTCATCACTCTTAACTTTTCCTGAATGTGATTAATTGGTTGTGGTTAATATGCAGCGCTTTAAAAAAGACCTTATTGGCCATCATCCGGTTGCTCAGCTTCCAGCCACATCGCGTTAATGATACCAGAGGCGACTGCGAAACCGACGCCGAGAACCCATTCAAAATACCACATTTTTTATGCATCCTGATTTGCGGCTATTAATACGCCGTGTATGTATTGTCTTGAATCGATTGAACCGTCACTTTTCCGCGCAGAGCCTTGAATACCCATAATGACCAGAATCCACGACAAACCCAATGTAAGCGGAACAAATAAAAAGTGGTAGAGCGCAGTGGCTCCAAACTGTAGCCTTGAAAGATTAACAACCTCGGCAGATGGCAACATGCAGGTACTCCTGACTATTGGGTTTTATTTAGGATTATTTTTGTGACGGCGGCTTGACGACTATCTTTGGCGACTGGGTGTGAAAAAAAACAAGGTCCATATTGTCCACAACAGAATGACTTTGACGATGAGAATAATGGTAATTTCCAAAGCCAGACGACCATTTTTACTGTCGCTTCTTAGCCGCTTAATATGATTGATGTAGCTTGATGTCATAAGGTTACTTTCGCTTCCTAAATCAAGGGTAGTTGACTGGCTTTACTCTATGCCAAACATATTGGCATGACAATGTGTCATGTTGTCGCAACATAAAACCAGTCAACGTCTTATTCATTCCTAATTACCTGGGAACCAAAAACACAGCCTTTTCATCTACAGATTCGTTATCATTCATTGACTTAATGACAAACCGCACGTGATGTGAGCCTGGTTTGATAGAGCCGTCAGGTATTTGTAGGCGTACAGGAATCCAGCGCGATTCAGCAGAGTTAACTGTAACGGTCTTGGCTGCATCTGCAACATCGGATTCGATCTTTAGATTGTCGATACCACTGGCACTCAGTTGATAACGCTGTGCGGATTCCGTTGCGTTCATGATTTGCAGACGGTAAACATTTTCCAGCATCCCGCCATTAGCCAGTCGAGCCATCACACCGCGGTCACGTACTACATCTACCTTGAACGATGTTCTCAACATCAGGCTAGTAAACAAGGCAACCACAATTAAAGCCAGAATCGCAGTGTATATAAGCACGCGTGGCCTTAAAATACGGCGCAACATCTGCTCGCGACCCCAGCCCAGATTCATCGCATGCTGAGTAGAGTATTTAACCAAGCCGCGCTCATAACCCATCTTATCCATCACAGTGTCACAGACATCAGCGCAGGCACCGCAACCGATGCATTCGTATTGCAGACCTTTACGGATATCAATACCGGTCGGGCATACCTGTACACACAGACTACAATCGATACAGGCACCTTGCTTACTTTTATCCATATCAGTTTTAAGTGATGCTTTGCCGCGTGGCTCGCCGCGTTTTTCATCATAAGTCACGATCAGCGTGTCATCATCAAACATCGCACTTTGAAAGCGTGCGTATGGACACATGTATTTACACACCTGCTCGCGCATAAAACCGGCATTGCCATAAGTAGCAAAACCATAAAACAGAATCCAGAAAGTCTCCCATGGGCCTAAGCCTAGATTAACAACAGCCCCACCTAAATCACGGATAGGCGAGAAGTAACCAACAAAAGTAAAACCGGTCCACAACGCAAACATAATCCAGGCAAAATGCTTACCGCCTTTTTTGATCAGTTTCTTGGCTGACATAGGTGCATCATCAAGCTTCATACGCGTTGCGCGGTCACCTTCAATTTTGGCTTCTATCCACAGAAATATTTCGGTATAAACAGTTTGCGGACAGGCGTAGCCACACCATAAACGCCCTGCGACTGCAGTAAATAAAAAAAGCGATAGCGCAGAGATAATTAAAATCCCTGTCAGATAAATCAGATCTTGTGGATATAGAACCAGTTTAAAGATATAGAAGCGCCTGGCTTCCAGATCAAACAATAATGCCTGACGTTGGCCCCACTCCAACCAAGGAATACCGTAAAAAACAATCTGGGTCAGCCATATCATGGCCCAGCGCCATTTAGTGAAGAAGCCGAATGTGCTACGCGGATAGATTTTATCTGCAGCAGCGTACAAACTAATTACGGCCTCATTAGGTTGGTTTGTATTATCAACGGGTTTGGCGTCTGTTTTTTTAGTCATGTCTCAAACTTTCTTTTTTTTATAGTACAACTGTTCCAATGCATTAAATAATGCATTAAATGTGCCACAATCTATGCCCGTAATCAACCTGTTGTTTTAATTGAGTAATTACACTCATCACCCATTCGATAGCAGACGTTATCTAAATAATGAATTTACTCATGTCAAATATGGCAGTTTTTTACTTTAAAAAAGATTAAACTGTCATTTTTGGCATAGCTATCACTTTTAAATGTCTAATACTCAGATCACCGAACTGCTATCTTATTTAGATAATCAACCACAACCTCATATAGTAATGGATAAACATTACACTATTATTGGCGCAAATGCGGCTTATCGTTCGCAGTATGGGGATGCCAAGCCGCTGGCGGGGCGCCATTGCTATGAGGTGTCTCATCATTTTGATCGACCCTGTGATGAGGCGGGCGAGTCATGCCCACTCAAACATAGCAGTAAAACAGGGCAGCCTCAGCGCGTATTGCATTTGCACCACACGCCGCGCGGTGAAGAACATGTGAATGTTGAATTGACGCCTATTCATGACGTCAATGGCGAGTTAGTCTATTTCGTTGAAATGATGCAAACGATTCGTAACGCCGGGGCGACCTCATCCTCACAAGGCATGGTTGGACGCTCGCCTGTTTTTAATAATATGCTGGGTTTGCTCGAGCGTGTAGCCCCATCTGAAGCCTCTGTGCTGCTGCTTGGCGAGTCTGGCACCGGCAAGGAGCTAGTATCGCAGGCGATACATAATGCCAGTCAGCGATCTAATAAGGCTTACGTGGTCGTAGACTGCTCAGGGCTAACAGAATCACTATTCGAAAGTGAATTGTTTGGTTATGAAAAAGGCGCATTTACTGGGGCTACTCAACGCAAGCAAGGGCTTGTAGAAAGCGCCAGTGGAGGCACGTTGTTTCTTGACGAAGTCGGGGATATTCCGCTTAGCCTGCAAGTGAAATTATTGCGACTGCTTGAAACTGGAACTTACCGCCGAGTCGGTGGTGTAGAGCCACTGAGGGCTGATTTCAGACTCGTGGCAGCGACGCATCGCGATCTCAAAAAGATGGTGGAGCACGAGACTTTTCGTAAAGACTTATATTACCGAATCAGCACATTTCCCATCCATGTACCTGCATTGGCAGAGCGTCGTGAAGATATTCCATTATTGGCGACAACCTTGCTGGCGCGTATCAGCCCCAAAAGAAACCTAAGGCTACATCCAGACGCGATTGCAACCCTGAAGCGTTGCAACTATCCGGGGAATATTCGTGAACTTAGAAATATACTGGAACGTGCTAGCTTGATGGCAGACGGCAATACCGTCATGGCGGAGCATTTAACGATGGAAGATGATGGCGCACATCAGCTAACACCAGCCTACCCGCCAACCATCATTCCATTAGAAGACGCTGAGCGACAATACTTGCAGTGGGCAGATGAAAATTACCAGGGAGACCGCCGCATGCTGGCCAAATTGCTTGGTATTAGTGAGCGGACCCTGTATCGAAAACTTCAGGACTAAGTTACTTCTAAATCGGACAATTTAAATATACAGAAAATCACTAGCATGTATGGTATGCGAATTGCATAAGCACTTACTCAAGGTGTGCGTAAGTGAAAAGCTATTCAATCCCGATTGGCTTGTCTCAGTAAATGAATTGGAGAAGAAGATGAGTGAAACTGTTCAACCGTGGTCTCGTGAAGAGTTTGAAAACAAGCTGCGTGAAAAAGGAAAAGGGTATCACATTCATCACCCTTTTAACGTCATGATGTATGAGGGAAAACTAAGCCGCGAGCAACTGCAATCGTGGGTAGCTAACCGCTTTTATTATCAGATCGGCATCCCTCAAAAAGATGCCGCGATTATGTCAAACTGCCCAGATCGGGAAGTGCGCCGCGGCTGGATTTTACGCATTACCGACCATGATGGTGTTGATAATACTCAGGGCGGTATCGAGGCTTGGATTAAGCTTGGTGAAGCCGTCGGGTTGAGCGCAGAGGATGTTACCTCACTCAAGCATGTTAGCTCGGGCGTTAAGTTTTCAGTAGATGCGTATATCAATTTTGCACGCCAAAGGCCTTGGCAAGAGGCCGTTTGCTCTTCGTTAACAGAGCTGTTCGCACCGCATATCCATCAGCAAAGAATTAGTTCGTGGCCTGAAATGTATCCATGGGTAAAAGAAGAAGGTCTGATTTATTTCAAAAAAAGACTAACAGAGGCAAGGCGTGACGTTGAACAAGGTCTGGCAGTGACTTTAGATTACTTTAGCCAGTCACGCGCCATGCAGGAAAGGGCGCTTGAAATATTGCAGTTCAAGCTGGATGTGCTTTGGGTGATTGCTGATTCAATTATGCTTGATTGCTGCAATGTAACTATAGAAAACGGTGTAAAGTATAAGCGTCAGGATCAGATGAAATAAATTATTAAGGGATGTTTTGGTCTAGATCAAAGCATCCCACTCGATATCGGCTTAAACTTGACACCTGAAATACTAACAATTTTTGAAATGTTAATCACTAAGGAGAACGAAATGTTGCATGAATTATTTGGTACTTATACGGGGTTACTGACGGTTGCAGTGATTGTGTTCATGTTAGGCATGTTTGTGTTTTTCTATAGAATGTTCTTAAAAAATGAAGCTGAGGAGCTTAAGAAGTAATGCAGATTAAATGCCCGCACTGCAATAAAGAAAATCGCTTTCCTATTGATAAGTTGGGCGCTATTCCTAAATGCGGTGTCTGTCATCAGGGGTTGATCTCTGCGCCACTGGTACTTAATCAGGCTAATATCGATGAGCTTCTGGCACAAAAACTATTGCCGGTACTGATTGATTTCTGGGCGCCGTGGTGCGGGCCATGCAAGATGTTTGCGCCAACATTTAAAGCAAGTGCAGCAAAGTTTGCTGACAAAATCGTCTATGCCAAAGTTGATACTGAAGCAGAGCAGTTGCTGGGTGCAAAATACAATATCAGATCGATTCCTACCTTGGCTTACTTCTGGCAGGGCAAGGAGTTAGGGCGCGTCAGCGGTGCCCTGCCGCCCGCAGAGCTGGACCAGCTGGCGTCACAGCTTATTCAGATAAGTAGCGCAAAATAAAAAGTCTAGGGCAGGTCTGGCGCTTTCTAAAGTGCCTGCTGGAGAACGTTCAAAATTCAGACATCCTCAAATTCAGTGACGCAGAAAAATTAGAAAGGCAGTATTTCACAAGGCAGGAAAGTGTATAACTAAACGGGAAGATTCATACCTTCACCTTTTTGTCATGAGTTTGATTGCGAATTTATTGATAGCGAATACCAACTGTGTGATCATCTTGAAATTTATCGACGGTACTTATAAAGATAGAGGCTTTCGAACAAGCGCTTCATCCAATACCAGATAACTGAAGATGGAAGCAACAGCGCACGCTTGGTATCGCGATAGATCACAATTCCAGAATCCAGCGTATCTACAATACAAATCAACTCTGCGCGAAACTTGTCTTCTGGGGGCTTCCCAGACAACGAACATAGCAGGTTATGTGCCGCAACCTTAGCCTGCAAGTCAGCCATATGACCTTGTTTCGGCATCCAGTCAGGCCCCGGAAAGCTACCAGAGTCTCCTGCAACATAAACCTTATCACTACCGGGTACCTGACAATATTCACCACCGCGGATAAAGCCACCTTCCGACAGTGGCAGGCCGCTGTCTTTGACCCACTCCGGACCAGTCAGTCCCGGCATAAACAGGATAAGTTCAGCCGGAATGTGTCCGCCCTCGGTATCTACTCCCTGAGAATTGAAACCGTTGATTTTTTTGCCTAAATATGTAACTCATAAGCAACAGTCACTTATTTTGCAAAAGGCTCCGGACGCGGCGTCTTGTCAGAAGAAGGCGGTAATTGCGGCAGTTTGAAAGAAGGTTGCTCTCCTGTTAATGTTTTCAGAAAAGCGACAATGCTCGCATTCTCTTCCTGAGAGAATTTTTTGCCTAATTGCAAACGTCCCATAATATCTACGGCTTCAGTAAGCGTTGCGGCACCGCCATCATGGAAGTACGGATAAGTGAGTTCAACATTGCGCAGAGTGGGCACCTTGAAGTTGAAGCGGTCGCTATCTTTTCCAGTCACCGCTGAACGCCCTTGTGCTGCACTATCATCTTTGTACGGCTCAACTACACCCATTTTCTGAAATGAATTACCGCCAACTGCAGGGCCGTTGTGACATGCGACACAACCGCTGTTCTTAAATAGGTGATAGCCCGCTAACTCCTGCTTGTTGATTGCCTTCTTGTCACCTCGTAGCCATTTATCAAAACGTGAATTTGGCGTCACCAACGTTTCCTCAAAAGCTGCAATCGCCAGCGTCACCTCCTCAATGGTGATCTTGTCAGAATTGAATGTATTTTTAAATTCAGTCACATAACCAGGAATCGATTTCAGCATATCAACGGCTAATTTATGCGTAAATGCCATCTCACCGGGGTTGGCGATCGGACCGCCGGCTTGCTCTTTCAAATCCGCTGCCCGACCATCCCAGAATTGGGCAACATTTAAACTAGAATTCAATACCGTTGGGGAATTGATTGGACCTTTAGTCCAGTTGTGACCAATTGAAGTACGCAGATTGTCCGTGCCACCCATCGACAAGTTATGACATGAGTTACATGAAATAAAGCCTGATTTTGATAGGCGTGGATCAAAATATAACTTTTGACCTAATGATACCAGTTTTGGATTGGCCGGTTTTGCAACTTTAATCGGTTGAATTGGCTCACTTGGTGTTACAGCAAAAGCTAAAGCAGGAAGAAACGCTACCAACCCCACAAGCATTTTCTTTTTTAGTGAAGATTTCATCATATTTTCTTTTCAATAATTGAGATAGTTAATCAGTACACACCTGAGACTACCCCCTTTACTTTTAACTGTATTGATTTATATCAAATTTTAACGATTACCATATCAAGATTAATTAAATTACAATAACAAGCAAAGTTTACAAAAGAGATTACTGCATTATTAACTTAACTTCGTGTAGATAGATAAAAAGGAGTTTATCAAGCTTAAAACTTTTACTACATCAAAAGGCAAGATTTTGGCTAAAAAGTTAAGAAATTAATTGCTTTGACTTTAGTTGTAGCGGGCGCCATCATTGACGTATGTTGCAGAAGCAATGGCGACTTACGAGCTGGCAATGGCTTCCTAAACCCGATTGACTTTAATATTTAAATATCGCGGGGCTTTCAATCACAGCGCTTTAAATTACGCGCTTTGAATAGATTGATCAGGAATATCTATGGAAAATATAACAAGAAGCAATTCTGATAAAGGCTATAGTTGGCTGAATATCTTAACAGCTCAAGCACAATCCAATCCAGTGATCGCACTTGGATTGGTGTTGGCGCTTTTCACTGTAGCATCTCTTTTTACGCAAGGTTTATACCATTTTGTTGCTGGTTTATCTGAACCAAAAGTGCTGTTAGCTCTGGCAGCTGGCACTGCAGGGTTTTTAACTACATCAATTGGTGCCGCCCCTGCGTTAATTGTTAAGAACATTCCTCAGCGCATAGAAGACGGCTTGCTTGGATTTGCTGCGGGTATGATGCTTGCCGCAGCTGCCTTTTCACTCATTATTCCAGGAATTGATGCTGGCACAACGCTACTTGATAATAAAGCATTAGGCGGCGCGGTTGTAGTAATAGGTCTTGCACTAGGTGTTTTATTAATGCTGGGGCTGGATTATTTTACGCCGCATGAGCATGATAAAACTGGGCCGTGTGGCCCTGGCCATGAGCGTTGTGGTCGTGTCTGGTTATTTGTATTTGCAATAGCCTTACATAATTTGCCAGAAGGCATGGCAATGGGGGTTGGATTCGCACAAGGCGACATGTCGGTTGGATTGCCTTTAAGTATTGCTATCGCACTGCAGGATATTCCTGAAGGGCTTGCTGTTGCGCTTACACTTAGAGCAGCAGGCATTAAACCTAGCATGGCAGTACTTGTAGCGGCGGCAACCGGCCTGCTGGAACCTCTGGGCGCCATCATCGGCGTAAGCTTATCAAGCGGCATGGCTTTGGCTTATCCGATAGGACTTGGCCTTGCTGCAGGCGCCATGATTTTTGTGGTTTCACATGAGGTCATTCCGGAAACGCATCGCAACGGACACCAAACGTTTGCAACTATCGGCCTAATGATAGGTTTTGCAGTTATGATGATGCTGGACACTACATTAGGCTAACATTTTTTAGTAAAGGAGTTTTAATGACGAAAAATAACAGTACTGAAATCAATATCGGCATCAATGCCGAGGATCGGCAAAAAGTAGCGCACGGTTTGTCTGTATTCTTGGCAGATAGCTACACTTTATATTTAATGACGCATAACTTTCACTGGAACGTCACCGGACCACAATTCAATAGTCTGCATAATATGTTTATGACCCAGTACACCGAGCAGTGGAATGCGCTGGATATGATCGCAGAGAGAATCCGCGCGCTTGGGCATCCCGCCCCGGCAACCTATAAAGAGTTTAGTCAACTGGCAACCATTAAAGAAGTTGAAGGCGTACCTAAAGCGAAGGAAATGATTCAATATTTAGTAAATGCAAACGAAGGTGTAGCTAGAACGGCGAGATCATTGTTCAGTGTTGTTGATGGGGTTAATGACCAGCCAACAGCTGACTTATTGACGCAGCGCCTTGAAGTACATGAAAAAACAGCATGGATGCTGAGAAGTATGCTTGAGGATTAATTTGAAGCCTAACAAAAGTAACGTAATTTAAATCAAACAAGCTACAGGAGAAAATTAAATGAAAGCAAATGTTGGTGGTGTTGATCGTTTCGTTCGAATTGTTGTAGGTCTTGGCTTGATTGCATGGGTTTTATTTGCTAACGGACCTACTTGGGCCTGGATTGGGGTGCTGCCACTTGCAACAGGATTATTTAGTTTCTGTGGTGCCTATTCATTGCTAGGCATCAATACCTGCAAAACAAAATAATATAATTGCGTTTTATATAAAAAAAGCGGTGGAATTATCCACCGCTTTTTTGTTTTGCAGATTGCAATCTAATCAGGTGGTTGCTAACTCCTTCCTGATTAGCTGGGTACAGCCGTTACCTGTTAAATTGAATCATGGTTAGTTCAGATCAAAACGATCTGCATTCATCACTTTAGTCCAGGCCTTCACAAAGTCTTTAACAAACTTCTCTTTAGCATCATCTTGCGCATAAACTTCAACATAAGAGCGAAGGATGGAGTTTGAGCCAAATACTAAATCGACTCTTGTCGCCGTCCATTTAACAGCACCGGTCTTGCGATCGCGGATTTCATAAAGGTTATTACCTGCAGGTTTCCATGTGTTACCCATATCCGTCAGATTTACAAAGAAATCATTAGTTAAAACACCTTCACGATTCGTTAGCACGCCATGCTTTGTGCCGCCATAGTTAGCGCCAAGCACACGCATGCCACCAACTAAAGCCGTCATTTCATGCGCAGTTAAACCCATCAACTGTGTACGATCCAGCATCAACTCCTCGGCTGTTACAACATAATCTTTCTTTAGCCAGTTGCGGTAACCATCATGAATCGGCTCAAGTACCGCAAAGGATTCTGCATCAGTCATTGCATCTGTTGCATCACCACGGCCAGCTGCGAATGGAATCGTAATATTAACACCTGCATCACGCGCTGCTTTTTCAACAGCGGCAGTACCACCCATTACAATCAGGTCAGCTATGCCGACTTTTTTGCTTAAACCAGCTTGGATACCTTCCAGCACCGCCAACACTTTTTGCAGTCTGGCAGGTTCATTACCTTCCCAGTCTTTCTGCGGCGCCAGACGAATGCGGGCACCATTGGCGCCACCACGATAGTCTGAGTAGCGGAACGTGCGTGCACTATCCCAGGCAGTTGCCACCAGCTCCGAAATGCTTAAACCGCTATTCAACAGTTTTGCCTTCAATTCAGCAATTTCTGCATCACTTAACGTGTAACTCGCTTTAGTCACAGGATCCTGCCAGATTAAATCTTCCTTCGGCACATCCGGACCAAGATAGCGAGCCTTAGGGCCGAGATCACGGTGGGTTAACTTAAACCAGGCGCGTGCAAATACTTCTGAAAAATATGCCGGATCTTTGTAAAAACGTTCAGATATATTTCTGTACTCAGCGTCTTTTACCATCGCCATGTCAGCATCGGTCATGATCGGGTTGTATCTGATTGAAGGGTCCTCTACATCAACCGGTTTGTCTTCCTCCTTAATGTTGATTGGCTCCCATTGCCAAGCCCCAGCCGGACTCTTTTTGAGTTCCCAGTCATAAGTGAAAAGAAGATAGAAATAGCCGTTATCCCATTTGGTCGGGTGGGTGGTCCATGCGCCTTCGATACCGCTGGTGACCGTGTCGCGCGCAAAACCCTTACCATTTTTGCTTTGCCAACCCAAGCCTTGCTCACTGACATCTGCGGCTTCGGGATCCGGCCCTAACAGTTCGGCTTTACCGTTACCATGACATTTACCTACAGTATGTCCACCTGCAGTTAGTGCAACCGTTTCTTCATCGTTCATGGCCATTCGGGCAAAGGTCAAGCGCACATCCTGTGCCGTTCTAAGCGGGTCAGGCTGACCATTAACACCTTCAGGGTTAACATAGATCAGCCCCATCTGCACCGCAGCAAGTGGATTCTCCAAGCTTTCGCGCTTATCTCCTTCATAGCGGCTTGAATTGCCAAGCCATTCTTTTTCAGAGCCCCAGTAAATGTCTTTTTCCGGATGCCATATATCGGCACGGCCGCCTGCAAATCCATAGACTTTTAATCCCATAGACTCATACGCCATGGTACCAGCCAAAACAATCAGATCAGCCCAAGACAGCTTGTTGCCATATTTCTGTTTAATCGGCCATAGTAAACGGCGGGCTTTATCAAGATTAACGTTATCCGGCCAACTGTTGATAGGTGCAAAACGCTGGTTACCAGTACCAGCACCGCCACGGCCATCCGCGATGCGATAGGTACCCGCTGCGTGCCATGCCATACGAATCATCAAGCCGCCATAGTGCCCCCAATCTGCTGGCCACCACTCCTGACTATCTGTCATTAGTGCGTGCAAGTCTTTCTTAACCGCACTTAAATCTAACTTCTTGAATTCTTCAGCATATTTAAAATCCTCACCCATCGGGTTGGTCTTTGAATCATGCTGATGCAGAATATCCAGATTGATCGCTGTTGGCCACCAATCCATGTTTGAATTACCCGTAGTGGTATTGCCGCCATGCATTACGGGGCACTTTCCAGCTGACGTTGCCAATTTATTATCCATGGTAAAACCCCCTTCTCATTCCAGTGGGTACTAATTTTGTTTCAGCAGACATAGTTTTTCTCCTTTTGTAATTGAGACCAACAGCTCGACATAACGCTGCAATGTACGCACTTAATAATGAACTTTTGAGAGCTTTGCACGAAACAAAAATGACACTGTTTCAACTAAAGTATCTGGTTTTGTGAAGCACCTCAAAATTTAAGCCTAATTCATTATAACGACATTTATATATTATAAAAGTTAATGTTTTTAACTAAAATGATAAGCAAAACTAATGGATTGACTGACTTGGTCATGACTTAATGTAAGGTCAGTATATGTTCAAAAAACAAGCGTTAATGTCATCAACTAATGCATTATTACGCGACAAGCTTATCTCGTTTATTAAGTGAGTTAAAAGACAGTTATTTTGTATAAAGAAAAATAAAAAAAGAGGCCGAAGCCCCTTTAGGTAATCTAAAAAAATGATTATTTGTTCATTACGTACATTGTTACTTCAAAGCCAAAACGCATTTCTGTAGCAGCTGGTTTAGTCCACATAATAATTCTCCTGAGTTTTAATCTATTAAACCGACAATATGTCGTGTTTGTGTGTACGAATTATGCGCCAGTCACGATTTTGCACGCTATTGTTGTTCATGAATGCAACGTGCGTAAAATCATGAACTCAGGTTAAGGTTTTCAACCTAAGTGTTCGCATTTCATTATTGATTATTTTTTACGTGATGATTTAGTCATATTTAATGCTAGCGATTGAAATTAGTAGTAACATGTAACTAAAATGTTACAATAATTTTACGATAACTAGATGACGTACCCAAAACATGGTTATCTCGCACGCCACATCGATACGGCGGCACTTTGCAAATAGCTTTCTAAGTGTAGCTGCCCGTTTTTTTATCCCACTGTTTGTGGGCGTGGTTAGTTTTAGTCAAGCGTATGCCGCAACCTCTCAAAATCTGCTCAGCAACACATTAAACGCCCCTCAAAATAACACGCTTATTATTGGTAGCGAACAAGACTTTCCACCTTTTGCGACGGGGACAACCGACGCTAGTGCCGATGGCTTTACCGTTGATTTATGGAAAGCCGTAGCCACTGAAGCTGGGATTAATTACACCATTCGTGTACGGCCTTTTTACCAAATTTTGCAAGAATTTAAAGATGGCAAAATTGATGTTTTAATTAACTTGGCACAATCGGATGAGCGCCACCAATTTGCCGACTTTACTGTTTCACATGTCATAGTGAACGGTGCAATTTTTGTGCGTAAAGGTGAATCAAACATTCAGGCCGAGCATGACCTTATTGGTAAATCTATTATCGTACTGCAGGCTGATTTGGCGCACGATTACGCGGAAGAAAAAGGTTGGGGCAAACAACTCACTCTGGTTAATAGCGCGGCTGAAGGCTTAAATTTATTGGCGAGTGGTAAAAATGATGTCATGTTACTGAGCAAGCTGACGGGTGTGCAAACACTACAAAAATTGCGGTTAAACAACATTGAAGCCTTGCCGACGCCTGCGGGGTTCTCGCAAAAATTTGCATTTGCAGTTCATAAAGGGCAAGCCGATTTATTAAGCAAACTCAATGAAGGTTTAGCCATTACAAAGGCTAACGGTACTTACGACTCACTGTATGAAAAATGGTTTGGTGTTTACGAGCCTAAACCTGTGGGTCTGCGAGACTTATTGAAATACCTGTTGCCTATTTTGTTACTTTTTGTCGGCATTGCGCAATATAGTATTTATCGGCGCAACCTTGAGCGCAAAGTTGCTCAGAAGGCGTTGCAATCCAGTGAAGCGCATCTACGCTTGGCCCAAGTTGGCGGCGGCGTGGGCACTTGGGAAGCTGACTTGATTCACCACATCCAAACATGGTCTGAAAACTGCATCTCCATGCTTGGGTTTCCTGTGCTCGCCAATCCAAGCTGGAATGACTTTATCGCCCTGATTCACCCTGATGACAGGCAACATGTGATTGATGCAACTAACGCACATATTGAACACGGGGCAAAATATGATGTGGAGTACCGCATATTAACTGCTGCTGGCAATTATCGCTGGATGCGTTCAGCAGGGCAGGCAGAATATGACCAGGCAGGCAAACCTATCGCTATGCGCGGCATTGCCCAAGATGTTTCAGAACGCCATCAACATTTACAACGCATTGAGCAACTACTGAGTGAGCAGCACACGATTTTAGAAAACAATCTGGTTGGTATGGTTACAGTCAAAAATCGACTGGTGGTTTGGTCTAACACGGCTTTTTTGCGCATGATGGGCTACAACAAAGATGAAGTCATTGGCGCTTCATCACGGCAGTTTTATGCCAATGATAAAGACTATCAAATGGTTGGCGCCGCCTATGCCAACATAGAAAGCGATGAAATCTTACGCCTTCAACATGAATTTGTACGTAAAGATGGTCGGCATATCTGGCTGGACCTAAGAGGTGCCATGCTTCATCCGGACCGAGGGGAGTCACTGTGGATTTTTATTGATGCGACCGAACGCAAATTGGCTGAGGATGAGTTTCGTATTGCAGCGACCGTGTTTGAGTCTCAGGAAGGCATGCTGATCACCGATGCAAACTCAATAATCTTACGGGTGAATAACGCTTTTACTAAAATTACAGGCTACTCTGCAATTGACGCCGTTGGCAACACGCCGCGCATGTTAAGTTCCGGCCATCATTCTGCTGAGTTTTACACCGCCATGTGGGGGAGAATTCAGGATGCCGGATTTTGGGAAGGTGAAATTTGGAACCGCCGCAAAAATGGCGAGGTTTATCCTGAGCATCTCACCATTACGGCAGTAAAAGATCAAAACGGGACTATTACTAATTATGTAGCTACGCTCACTGACATTACAATGAGCAAAGCTGCTGCTGAAGAAATTCAAAGTCTGGCATTTTTTGACCCGCTCACAGGCCTGCCCAATCGACGCCTGTTAATTGATCGGCTTAACCATGCGCTGGCCTCAAGTTCGCGTAGCGGTAAACAAGGTGCGTTGCTGTTTCTTGATCTAGACCATTTTAAAATGCTAAACGATTCACTTGGCCATGATATTGGCGATTTGTTGCTGCAGCAAGTTGCCGCACGCTTAACAACCTGTGTGCGCGAAGGCGACACGGTTGCACGTTTAGGCGGCGATGAATTTGTAGTGATGCTGGAAAGTTTAAACGAACAAGACCTGGATGCTGCGACACAGGCCGAAGCTATCGCAAATAAAATTATCCAAGTGTTGAATGAACCGTATCAGTTAGCAACGCATGAGTATCACAGCACACCAAGTATTGGCGTCACCTTATTTAACGACCACCACGCCGATATTGATGAACTGCTAAAACAAGCGGATATTTCAATGTATCAAGCCAAAAAAGCCGGACGCAACACTATTCGCTTTTTTAACCCGCAAATGCAGGCTAGTATTACTGAGCGTATTTCTCTCGAACGCGCCTTAAACAAGGCGCTGGCACTACATCAACTACAATTATATTATCAGGTACAAGTCGATCATTTAGGTCAACCAACCGGGGCTGAAGCCTTGATTCGCTGGCAGCATCCTGAACTTGGTTTAGTGCCCCCAGCTCAATTTATTCCTTTGGCTGAAGAAACCGGCTTAATTTTACCCATTGGGCAATGGGTTCTGGAAAGCGCTTGTCACCAAATTAAAGCCTGGCAACTCAACCCTCTAACGCGCCACTTGACGCTGTCTGTCAACGTGAGTACCAAGCAATTTCACCAAGCAGATTTTGTGGCATTGGTTCACGCTTCGGTGCTAAAAAATGGCATCAATCCTATGCAGCTTAAATTAGAAATTACCGAAAGCATGTTGTTGGAGCGGGTAGATGAAATTATATTGACCATGCAAGCACTAAAAACCATCGGAGTACAATTCTCATTGGACGACTTTGGTACAGGGTACTCCTCTTTACAATATCTCAAGCGCTTACCTTTGCATCAGCTCAAAATAGATCAATCATTTGTGCGCGATATTGCGGTTGACGTGAGCGACCAAGCCATTGTGCGCACAATAATTGCAATGTCACACAGCTTGGAGCTCGATGTCATTGCTGAGGGTGTAGAAACAGAAGAGCAGCGACTGTTGCTACTTAATAATAATTGCAAGCGTTATCAAGGTTATCTGTTTGGCAAGCCGATGCCGATAACGCAATTTAATACAAGCCTGGTAACCTGCTAGGGTTTTAGCTTCGGCTTTGCAGTCGCCTTCAAACTTAACAAAATGCTAATACCAAGCACGGCAATCACTACGCCTAGCGACACCGCTACCGGGATCTTAAACCACTCAACTATCAGCATTTTAATACCGACAAAAATCAACACCACAGCCAAGCCAAATTTGAGTAAATGAAAGCGATCAGCCATGCCCGCGAGTAAAAAATATAACGCGCGTAAACCTAGAATGGCAAAAATGTTAGAGGTAAACACGATAAACGGGTCGTTTGTCACGGCAAAAATAGCGGGAATGCTGTCCATGGCAAATATCACGTCCGAGAACTCGATCAACACCAGCACTAAAAACATCGGCGTGAACCAGCGTACGCCTTTTTCATAGACCCAGAATTTATCACCACGATAACCATCAGTAATACGAATATGGCTACGCAACCATTTTAATAGCGGGTTATTAGCTAGATTCGGCTCATGATCAGCAAAAACAAACATTTTAATGCCCGTAATCAGTAAAAAAGCGCCGAAGATATAAAGTACCCAATGAAATTGAGCAATCAGCCACGCACCAATCAATATCATCAAAGCACGCAACACGATCGCACCCAACACGCCATACACTAGTATTCGCTTCTGAAATTCCAGCGGCACTGCAAAATAGCTAAAAATCATGACGAAGACAAAAATGTTATCCATCGCCAAGGTTTTTTCTAGCAAGTACCCTGTCAGATATTCCATGGTCTTGGTATCTGCCACCGCGCGCCCTGCTGTGTGGTCGAGCCACCCCCACAACACAGCCCCAAACAGCATGGCCATGACAAACCACACCGCTGACCAAATCAGCGCCTCACGCGAACTTACTTTTTGTGAACCGTGACGCCCTAGTAAAACCATATCTACGGCTAACATGGCTAACACAAACACGCCAAATCCAGCCCACATCCACCAAGTACCGATTGATTGTAATTCGCCCATGAGATCTCTAAATCTATTAATTGTTAATGCGGAGTGGTAACAGTGTGACTAGATGCCATGATCGGGCATCTAATCACCGTTGTTAAGAATTATTTTATTGTAGTGCACGGAGTGCGGCAATACGCTCATCTAAACTGGGGTGCGTGGTAAATAACTTTTTAAATCCACTACCACCGCCACCAGAAATACCAGAAGCCGCCATTTGTTCGGGCAAGACTGAAGGCTCATGCTCGGCTTGCAAACGCTCTAGTGCGGCAATCATTTTTTTTGCACTGGATAGCTTCGCTGCACCCGCATCCGCACGGAACTCACGCTGACGTGAAAACCACATCACAATGATCGACGCCAATATACCTAAAACAAATTGCGCAATCATCATGGTAATAAAGAACGCAGGGCCGGTGCCTTTTTCAGTTTTGAAAATAATTTTATCCACCGCATAACCGATGACGCGCGATAAAAACATCACGAACGTGTTCACTACGCCCTGAATCAAAGTCAGCGTAACCATATCGCCATTGGAAATATGTGACACTTCATGCGCTAGCACGGCCTCAGCTTCATCTTTACTCATTTTATTAAGTAAGCCTGTAGAAACCGCCACTAACGAACTATTTTTGGTCATGCCGGTTGCAAACGCATTTACTTCCGGCGAATCAAACACGGCTACTTCCGGCATTTTAATGCCTACCATATCCGCCTGCGCGCGCACTGTTTTTATCAGCCAAATTTCAGTGGCTGTGCGAGGCTCTTCAATCACCACCGCGCCAGACATACGCTTAGCCGACCATTTGGACATCGCCAATGAAATGAATGCACCACCAAAACCCATAATTGCAGCAAATGCCAGCAAGTTGCCTAAATCAAGTCCGTTTTCATTCAAATATGGCTCTACGCCTAGTATGCGCATAGTGACCGAGAGCACCAGCATAATGGCAATATTGGTTGCAAAAAAGTAAATCATACGTTTCATAATTATTGTCCTTACTGTGATAACAATGCACACTTTAACTTGTTTTAACACGCAATAAAAGCAGATTATTACTGTTTGATTATTCGGTTTTTACGAGCTATTGTAGCGTTATGATCAATTACAAACAGTTTCATTATTTTTGGGCAGTCGCCCGCGCAGGGAGCATGGTTCGCGCCGGTAAACAGCTCAATCTCACGCCACAAACGCTCAGCGGACAAATTGGCATTCTTGAGGCATCATTAGGTGTTGCTTTGTTTCGCCGTGTTGGACGTGGTATTGAGCTTACCGAGGCCGGACAGTTAGCGCTCACTTACGCTGAGGATATATTTCAGGCAAGCAATGCACTAGAAGAAACATTACGTGCCGGCACAAATGAGCGGCGGCGACTATTTAAGGTAGGCATTTCTGATGCCGTTCCTAAATCTATCGCTTACCAATTACTTGCGCCGGCAATGTCTCTCAAAGAACCGATTAAAATCGTTTGCCGAGAAGGTAAGCTAGAACCACTGCTTGGTGAGCTTGCTATTCATCGGCTTGATCTTGTGTTAGCCGATAGGCCCATGCCTAGCGAAATTGATATAAAAGGACGTAGTAATCAGCTAAGTGAATGTGGCATCAGTTTTTTTGCCACCAAAAACTTGGCACTTAACTATGGCCATAATTTTCCGCAAAACATAGGCAACGCACCCTTACTGGTGCCGGGAGAAGATAGCGCCGTACGTAAACGGCTCATGCAATGGCTTAACACACAGCGTATTCAACCACACATCATTGGTGAGTTTGATGACAGCGCGCTGATGCGGGCGTTTGGGCAAGCAGGTGTAGGTATTTTTACCGCGCCAACTATCATCGAGGATGAAGTTCAACGCCAACATGATGTAGTTAAAATAGGCCAAACCGATGACGTGGTTGAGCGTTTTTACGCAATTTCAGTTGAAAGACGCGCCAATCATCCGGCAGCGATGGCTATTCTCAACCACATTTCTGACGAATAACGCAAGATCCGCTACCCTTGATAGACAACGGTGTGCGACGTTTTTTGGGCAATGTTTATGCCGTTAATAAAACTTGCTGATTGATAGAACGCTTTATGAAATTATATACATTTTAGAAAAACCATTTAACCCAAGAAGCATGGATTAGCATAAATTTTCCGCCCCTACGTGTGCGCACGTACAGACACTTATTACCTTTTTAGCATAAAGTTAAGCATAAGATTTACTGATTCTGCACCTGTATTTTTATGTGCGATACCAATCGGAACTGCGTGAACGAGAGCGGGAATCATGTGACTGGCTCTGGCAACACTTTCCGCCGATATCCATAACACTTAGTTACCGAACTGGAGGTCATAATATGCTAAAAATTCGCAACATATTGATGTTAATTGGAATGCTGTTGTCCCCGGTCGCTTCTGCTGATATGCGGGTGAGCATCGGCATTGGACTGCCACACGTAAGCATCGGCATCAACGTTCCTGCATATCCGCAACTCGTTGTTGTACCTGGTTACCCTGTTTACTATGCGCCACGACTACAAGCCAACTTCTTTTTTTACGACGGATTGTACTGGGTTTACCAAGATGACTATTGGTATGCGAGTGAATGGTACAACGGTCCTTGGTGGGTTGTTGCTCCAGAGGTTGTCCCTGTGTTCATCCTGAGAATCCCGGTACGCTACTATCTCCATCCGCCCGCCTACTTCACTGGCTGGCGGCTAAGCTCACCGCCACGCTGGGGGAGTCATTGGGGGCACGATTGGGAACAACACAGACGTGGCTGGGATAAATGGGATCGCCGGTCTGCACCGCCGCCAGCACCGCGACCTAGCTACCAGCGGCAATATTCAGGAAATCATTATCCCCAACAGGTGGAGCGGCAACAGGAGTTGCACCAACAGAATTACCGTTACCAGCCGCGTGATCCAGTAGTGCAACGACGCTATCAAGAGCGGACGGCACCAAGAACGCCAGCCCAGCAGGAAAGACAAAGAGCGCCTGAAGAAAGAAATTCTAGGCAACAGGATATGCAACGCTCTGCGCCCCAGCCGCAGGCTACACCGCGTCAGCACGATAGCCCAGATGCCACACGCGCACAGCCACCGCAAAAGGGAGGCATGGACATCCAGAGATCAACCCCCGCCTCGCCACAACAAGGACGTCCGGAAGTTCGAGATTCTAGACCGCAACCACAGCCAGGGACATGGCCAGCTCAGCGTGAGCAACAGAAGCCAAGGTCACAGGATCAATAAGCCCCGCGTAAGCCAAGCCATGGACAAGAGCAAGAACGGGAACGGGATCGGGATGACAATTATCAATAACTTAAACTGAGTGTTGTGATCATTGCATGACGTTGCTACAGGAGCATCATTGGCTTATGCCTTATAACTTTAGCCCTGCTGTTCTTAGCTCAATTTTTTACTAATCTTTAGCGCGCCTGAAATTGACATGCTCTTAAGTATGTTAAAAATTTCATACCATCATAAATCAACAACTTAACATTACTCTAAAGAGACGAAACTACAAATCATTTTCAAATTTCTAGATAATCCTTCTTAGAAGCAGGCATTTTTTAATGTCCTTACCAAGCCATAAAAAACCTGGTTGTCGCTGGCAATGACCTCTTTTTTCGTGCCATGCCCTGCGTTTTTCATCGTGCGTATATCCACCAATCCAATCGATTGCAACACATCGATATCGCGCTTAACGGCAGAACGATCTCTATTGAGACGCTTGGAAATATCTGTGATGGAGCCAGAATGAGACCGAATGGTTCTGAAAAGATCAATTTTAGCCGCAGATACAACCTTAGCCAAATCTTCTGCATTTTCAAAACTAACAATTCTACTTTCTTTTTCTAACAGGCCTTTGTCTGCCAAAGATGCAGTTGTTTTACCTCTAGCAAAAAAGTCTTCTGTACTTTCAATTTTAATGTGCATTATGTACTCCTTAGCGCTAACCATTCTTTTTCAAATAATATTTCTGTGTCTTCATAACTGATAAAAACAACCGCCTCAACCTTGCCATAGTAATGATGATGATAGCCATGAGCATTATCAAATCCGATGTCTCTGCCATTATCTCCACTAAATAACTGGAGATTGATATAGGCAAGGTTATATTTTGTTATGTTGCCTTTCTCATCCACCCAAACTTCTCTGCGCAACATTCCATTGCCCCTCTTTGGCGATATGACATGAAACTCATCCATTAGTTTTTTATCAGACATGATTTATAATGTCACACCTGCTTGCGCGCAGTTTATTTAAATTAAACCACTACTGTCCGGAGATTTGAGTTTAGACACATACCGCTTTAAGATTGTTCTAGCTTCAACATCTACCACGAACTAACCACTGACTTTTACACACTTAATTTCGGGCAATAAAAAAGCCCTTTCGGGCTTTTATTATCAATTTTGAGAAAATCAAAAAATTTAGAAAAATCAAAAAATCGGATGGAACCCTACAACATCACTAAATATCCAAATTACCCACACCCAAAGCATTACTTTCAATGAACGCGCGCCTTGGCTCTACATTATCACCCATTAGCGTGGTAAATATCTCATCGGCTGCAATCGCGTCATCAATCTGTACTTTTAACAAACGGCGAACGGTTGGGTCCATCGTGGTTTCCCATAATTGCGATGGGTTCATCTCGCCTAAGCCTTTATAGCGTTGAATATTAAGGTTGTGTTTTCCTTCTTCTAGCAACCAATCTAACGCTTGTTTGAAGGTGCTAACTGCGCTCTCTTTATCACCACGTTTGATAGTAGCGCCCTCACCTAGCAAGCCTTGTAGCATAACGGACATTTTGCTGATTTGGCGGTAATCGCCTGAACCTAAGAACTCTGCATCAATGACGCAGCATTGCAAGTTGCCATGCACAAATTTATTAATTTCCAGACGATACTCGCTGGTTTCCTGGTCAAATCCTACAATCACCTCTGAGCCGATCGCACCTAGTATCGGACGCAGTTTTCCTGCGGCATCTTCTGTGCTTTCTTTGGTGGCTAAGCTTAACTCACCTAAATCCTGCATGGCACGCAGTACACTTTCATCATAATGCGCGGCAATTCGGCGGATCACAGCTTCCGTGAGAACCATCTGTTTTGCAATTTCGTTAAGTGGTTCACCTTTAATTGTTTCAGCGCCTGTTCTGATGGTCAATTCTGCGCCTTTTAGAGCTGATTGCAATAAGTATTGATCTAATTCTTGTTGGTCTTTTAAATAACGCTCGTCTTTACCTTGTTTAACCTTGTAAAGTGGTGGTTGCGCAATGTAAATATGGCCACGTTCTACTAGCTCAGTCATTTGGCGATAGAAAAATGTAAGTAAAAGCGTACGGATATGCGCACCGTCCACATCGGCATCGGTCATGATAATAATGCGGTGGTAACGCAATTTATCTGCATTAAAATCTGCTTTACCGATACTGGTGCCTAATGCGGTAATGAGGGTGGCAATTTCTTGCGAACCAATGAGCTTATCAAAACGGGCTTTTTCTACGTTTAAAATTTTACCTTTTAGCGGCAAAATCGCTTGGAACTTACGGTCACGTCCTTGTTTAGCTGAGCCGCCCGCTGAGTCACCTTCAACTAAGTAAATTTCACATTTTGCCGGATCACGTTCCTGGCAGTCCGCCAACTTCCCAGGCAAGCCCATGGTATCCATTACGCCTTTACGACGCGTGATTTCACGAGCTTTACGTGCCGCTTCGCGTGCACGTGCTGCATCTACAATTTTACCAACGATGATTTTGGCATCCACTGGATTTTCTTGTAAAAACTCTGTTAATTTAGCTGATACCACCTCTGAAACTACTGGCTGCACCTCACTTGAAACCAGTTTATCTTTAGTTTGTGATGAGAATTTTGGATCTGGCACTTTAACTGACAATACACAGCAAATCCCTTCACGCATATCGTCGCCTGTGGTTTCCACTTTAGCTTTTTTTGCAATATCGCTTTGTTCAATGTATTGGTTCAACGTACGCGTCATGGCAGTGCGTAAACCCGTTAAATGTGTACCGCCATCGCGCTGTGGGATATTATTAGTAAAGCATTGCACAGTTTCACTATATGAATCATTCCATTGCATCGCTACTTCTATGGTCATGCCATCTTTTTCACCAATGGCGTAAAAAGTTTTAGGATGAAGCACGGTTTTACTGCGATTCATGTATTCCACAAACCCTTTAATGCCGCCGGAATAGGCAAAGTTTTCACTTTTGCCATTACGTTGATCAATGAGCTCAATTTTTACACCATTGTTAAGAAACGACAACTCACGGATGCGTTTTGCTAAAATTTCAAAGTGGAATTCTACCAATACAAAAGTTTCAACTGATGCTAAAAAGTGTACTTCAGTCCCCCGTTTTTCAGTTTTTCCTGTTAAAGCAAGCGGTGCCACCGGCACGCCGCGCCTAAATTCCATTTGATGCACTTCACCGTTACGATAGATCTTTAATCGTAACCAATCAGACAGCGCATTAACCACAGAAACACCTACACCATGCAGACCACCAGAAACTTTATAAGAATTTTGGTCAAATTTTCCGCCTGCATGTAATTCCGTCATTACAATTTCAGCTGCTGAGCGCTTTACTGCCTTAATATCATCATATTTAACATCCGTTGGAATACCACGACCGTTGTCCGTCACGCTAATTGAGTTATCTACGTGTATGGTTACCTTAATATCATTACAATGTCCCGCTAACGCTTCGTCAATCGCATTATCAAGCACCTCAAATACCATGTGATGTAATCCTGAACCATCTGATGTATCTCCAATGTACATACCCGGGCGTTTACGTACAGCATCTAAGCCTTCTAGTATTTTAATACTGGACGAATCGTAATCTGGTACTACTGGTATATTTTCAGTCATGCTTATTATCTTTGTATGAGTAAATATTGGGTTTAACTATCATTTGTTTCACGTGAAACGTCGCCAATGCATTTTATATACGCATTGGCATCACTACATATTTATAATCATTATTATTTGGCACTGTAATTAGGCAGCTACTATTCGCATCAGCGAACGAGAAGTTTATTTGTTCACTATTGGTATTATTTAACACATCAATTAAATAAGTCACATTAAAACCAATATCCAAACCATCACCGTTGTAGGCAATTTCTAACTCTTCTTCAGCTTCTTCCTGGTCGCTATTAGTGCTAATGAGTTTTAAGTTGTTATTACTCAACACCATACGAATACCGCGATATTTTTCATTGGATAAAATAGACGCCCGCTGCATGGCTAACAATACACCCAAACGCTCAATTGAAAATATATTTTGATGACCTGTTGGAATAACTCGATTGTAATCAGGAAATTTCCCGTCAATTACCTTTGAAATTAACCTGATATTTCCAAAACTAAAATTAACCTGGTTATTGGTAAGCTCAATTTTCACATCATCTTCACTATCATCCAATAGTTTGACTAACTCAAGCACAGTTTTTCGCGGCAATATGATCTCTTGTTTTTCATAGTTTTGTTTTAATTCGGCAGAAGTAAAACTTAAACGATGCCCATCAGTACCAACAACATTTAAGCGATTAGCAATTACTTCAAACAATAAGCCATTAAGATAATAACGTATGTCTTGTTGCGCCATTGCAAATTCAACTTGCTTTAATAGTGACTTTAATAACCCTTGACCAATAGTAACCAAGGTACCTACAGTTTGAGTTTTAGTAATTGCCGGGTAGTCAGCAGCAGGCAGGGTTTGTAAATTAAAACGGCTTTTCCCGGCTTTTAATGTAATGCGGCTATCGTTAGTAGCCATACTAATTTCTGCGTTATCTGGTAATGATCGACAAATATCAAGTAATTTTTTAGCCGATATAGTCGTAGAAAAATCACCTGTAGCCGCACTATCAACCGACAATGAAATTTGCATTTCTAAATCTGTGGCAGTGAGATAAATTTTACCCTGCTTTGCTTCAAGTAATAAATTAGACAAAATAGGCAGGGTATGTCTTTTTTCTACGATACTTGTTACTGAAGTAAGTGGTTTTAATAATGTTTCACGGTTGATTTGTATATTCATCTTTATAACCTAAATAATATATATATAAATAATAACAATAATAATGGTGCATTTATTTGTGGATAACTGATTATTTTCTTTTAAAATCAGTTGGTTAAATTCTATTTTTCTATCTTAGTAATTACATAATCTACTGTGGGTTATTTGTTGAGTAAATTTTTAAATATAATTAAACACAACCTTATACACTTTTTATTCACAGTTAATCCTCAATATAACTAAGATTTTTTAGCGCCACTAATCTCTAATTACCTGCACTAAAAACCCTATATCTCTCGCAACGCTAGGATCATTTTGCCGTAATGAATCAATCTCATCACATGCATGCATTACCGTAGTATGGTGGCGACCACCAAAAGCCTCACCAATTTCAGGAAAGCTATGATTGGTTAACTCACGAGATAAAGCCATAGCGATTTGACGCGGACGCGCAAAGTTACGTGTGCGTTTTTTGCTATACATTTCAGCTACTTTAATTTTGTAATAATCAGCGACAGTTTTTTGAATATTTTCCATGGTTACTTGTCGACCGCGTATTGCAATTAAATCACGTAATGCGTCTTTAGCTAAATGAACGTCAATTGCATGACCTGTAAATTTAGCCATAGCAATAATACGATTTAAAGCACCTTCTAATTCTCTTACACTAGAGCGAATCTGTTTTGCAATAAAAAAAGCCACATCTTCAGGTAAATTCAAGTTAACTGCTTCAGCTTTTTTTAATAAAATTGCAACGCGCATTTCAAGCTCAGGTGGCTCAACAGCAACCGTTAAACCCCAACTAAAACGGGTTCTTAATCGCTCATCGACATCTATAATTTCTTTGGGGTAAGTATCACAGGTAATAACAATCTGTTTTTTAGCTTCAATAAGTGAATTAAAAGCATAAAAAAACTCTTCTTGCGTTCGCGTTTTTTTTGCAAAAAACTGAATATCATCAATTAACAACAAATCAAGAGAATGATACTGGCGCTTAAACTCATCAAACGCTTTATGTTCATAAGCTTTTACTACATCAGATACATAACGCTCAGCATGTAAATAACGTATTTTTGCATCAGGATGATGAGATTTTAATTCATTCCCAATCGCCTGCAGTAAATGTGTTTTGCCTAGCCCAACACCACCATAAATAAATAAAGGGTTGTAAGCAGCACCTGGATTTTCTGCAACTTGTATTGCTGCTGCGCGGGCTAATTGGTTAGCTCGGCCTGTAACGTAATTACTAAAATTAAATGATGGGTTTAATCCGGAGTTCTCATTATTTTTTTTAACTTTAATGCCGGATGTGAGTGCTCGACTTGATTTAATTTTAGCTTCAAAATCAGAGGGAGTGTAATCAGACTTAGCATCAGTTTTAGGTTTAATAATTTCAGGTTTATCGATTGATTTATCGTTTATAATTTTTGTGTTTGCTTCACCTAATAACAATTCTATTTGTATGTTAGGTAAAAGTAACTCCTGGGCATATTGCTCAATTTTTTTCAAAAACCGATCTTTTACCCACTGCATAACAAAGCGATTAGGCGCAAAAACACGCACGGCATCACCTTCTATTTCGGTGTACAGTGGTTTAATCCAGGTATTAAATTGTTGTGCAGAAAGCTCTTTCTCAAAACGGCTGAGACAAGCTGGCCAAAAATTTTCCATTGATTGAGACGCGCCTTAAATAGTGCAATTACAACAATTAAATTATTGTAACTTTTTGTTTTTATTCAAAATAAATTTGTTTTTAAACAATATTTTTGTTAAATATTAATCGTTTCATTTTAGCTGGTTTAAGGTAACTTATCCACAGGCAATTTAATAAATTATAAATTAAATAGAATAACGTTTCGGGCGTTATAATAAATGCCTTAACTCAAACTATATAAAACTAAATAAACGTTGACAAAAGAGCGTGTTATCAGGTTTAATAACGCCCTTTATAGCTTAATGCTCGCTGGAGATTTACATGAAACGTACCTATCAACCTTCTAAAACACGTCGCGCCACAACTCATGGCTTTTTAGTTCGTATGGCTACCAAAGGTGGTCGTGCTGTGATCGCTCGTCGTCGTGCTAAAGGCCGTAAACGTCTGGGTTTGTAATTTAACGGTCCATTCGGACATTTAAAATATACAATCGCATCATTATTATTCTAAATGCGGTAATTTTTAATTACAGTGTTTTAATTAGAGTTACCAAACATAATGTTGCTAACCTACAGGCTTAAGACATACGGTCTAGAAAAACAAGCCAAAATGATTAAAACGGATGATTTTTCATCCGTTTTTAATTTCCGCAAGCGGATTTCAACACCATATTTAGCAATGCATTTTCAGCCTAATTTGCACCAACGCCCGCGTTTAGGTTTGGTGGTGGGGAAAAAAACAGCTAAATTAGCGGTGGATAGAAACTACATGCGGCGCGTATTGCGTGAGTTTTTTAGGCTTAAGCAACATGAAATTTGTCACGTTGATTTAATTATCCGTGTTCAAAAAAAGTTTACTAAAAGTGATTTTATTCAAATTAAACAAGAGTTTGATATGTTAATTTCAAAATTAAATCAACGTGTCTTAAATCTGCACGTAGGTTCGAGTGGGTATACAAATTCAGCGATAAAATCGCCATTGATTGTTAGCTCAGAAAGCCAAAATTGAATATAGTGGCGCGTTTTTTAGTTGTGGTTGTAAAAGCTTATCAGCTTATTTTAAGCCCGATGCTTGGTCAACAATGCCGTTTTTACCCAACTTGCTCACAATATGCAATTGAAGCCATACGCAAACATGGTGCATTTTTAGGCACTTATTTTACAGTTCGCCGATTATTGCGTTGCCACCCTTGGCATGCTGGCGGACATGATCCTATTCCTTAAACACCAATAATTTATTATTAAAATTATATAAAGATTGCCTAAGAACATTATGGATACAAAACGTTTAGTACTGTTTGTTATTTTTTCGATGTCTATTTTGATGTTGTGGGATGCCTGGCAAACTCAGCATTCTCCAGTAGAGGTAACTCGTATTAATGCGACCAATCTTACTGAGACCGATCCTGGGCAGGTGGTTAGTGCTGATGCGGCTAGTAATGCTACTGTAGAGGCAGGTTATAAATTATTATCAGGCCAGCGTATCAGTGTAACTACCGATTTATATAAGGCGGATATCGAGACCATAGGCGGTGATTTGCGTAGATTAGAGCTACTTAAGCACCGTGCATCAGAAAGTGAAAGCTCAAATTTTGTACTATTAGATGATGCTAGTAAGTCGATGCTTTACGTTGCGCAAACAGGCTTGATTGGTGCCGATTTGCCTTCACACAATGCAACATTTACCAGTAGCGCCACAAGCTACCAAATGCCTGTGGATAAAGATACGCTAGAAGTACGCTTAAACTGGCAAAACAATGATATTTCTGTGGATAAAGTTTACACATTTCATCGCAATAAATACGCTATCGACGTAACGTATGAAATTAAAAATGGCTCTGCTAGTGCCATTACACCAACCGTTTATTATCAAATAGTGCATGACAGCGAGTCTAATCAAGGATCTATGTTAATGCCCACTTTTACCGGCGGCTCTTATTACACAGAGGCGACTAAATTTAAAAAGCTAGCATTTAGTGATATGGTAAAAGAGCCGTTAACCATTTCATCAAATGATGGTTGGGTTGGATTATTGCAACATTACTTTGTTAGTGCTTGGATTCCTAAAGATGGTTTGGCACGTAAGTTTTATACTGAAAAATTAAGTGATGACATTTACAGAATTGGCTCAAAAAGCACCCTAAGCGCTATCGAGCCAGGTGCAAGCTTAACGGTACCTGCGCGGCTATTCTCAGGCCCACAAACCAAACATGATTTATCTTCAACAGCACCAGGATTAGAATATACGGTCGATTACGGTTGGCTTACGATGGTGGCCTCGCCACTATTTTGGTTGTTATCAAAAATACAATCCGTAGTACAAAACTGGGGTGTGGCGATTATTCTGCTGACGATTTTAATTAAAGCGGTATTTTTTAAACTTTCAGCAACCAGTTACCGTAGCATGGCACAAATGCGTGAATTAGCGCCGCGCCTGCAATCGATGAAAGAAAAATTTGGTGACGATCGCCAAAAAATGCAAATGGCGATGATGGAGCTCTACAAAAAAGAGAAAATAAATCCAATGGGCGGTTGCTTACCAATTTTGGTGCAAATCCCTGTATTTATTGCGCTTTATTGGGTGTTGCTAGGCTCAGTTGAGTTACGCCACGCACCATTTTTTGGATGGATTAAAGATCTTTCAGCCATAGATCCTTACTATATTTTGCCGGTACTCATGGGGGCATCCATGATTATTCAAACCAGGTTGAACCCAAAACCTACGGACCCGATGCAAGCTAAGATTATGACTTGGATGCCAGTAATATTCAGTGTGTTCTTTTTCTTCTTCCCTTCTGGTTTGGTGTTGTACTGGTTGGTGAATAATGTGTTGTCTATTGCACAGCAGTGGTACATCAACAAGATGATTCATGCAGAAACCCTGCTCAAAAAGCAAGGCAATCATCATCATAAACAAAGTGACAAACCCTAAACCTACCGATACAATAGCCGCCATAGCCACTGCAAGTGGTGCTGGTGGTATCGGTGTGGTACGTATTTCCGGTGCGTTAAGTCGGGAAATCGCCGTTAATATTCTTGGTGATTGCCCACTCTCGCGTCATGCGGCCTATCTCGACTTTAAGCAAGCTGATGGTGATTTAATCGATCGTGGCATTGCGATTTATTACCCTAACCCCCACTCTTATACCGGTGAAGATGTGCTTGAACTTCAAGCACATGGCGGCACCGCGCTCATGCAAATTTTACTGGCGCGCTGTATTGAGCTAGGTGCGCGTCAAGCAGAGCCAGGTGAGTTTACACGCCGCGCCTACCTTAATGACAAAATAGATTTAGCACAAGCAGAGGCTGTTGCCGATGTGATTAACGCCGCAACGGCAGAGGCTGCTAAAAGTGCGGTACGTTCTTTATCTGGCGAGTTTTCGCAACGCATCAATACCCTACTTTTAAAGCTGATTGATTTACGCATGTTTGTTGAGGCATGTTTGGATTTTCCAGAAGAAGAGATTGATTTTATTAGCCAGGGGCGTGTGGCAGAAAAACTAGACGCCATTGTTGCTGAGCTTTTGTCGGTATTTGCAAAAGCTAAGCAAGGCAGTTTATTGCGTGAAGGCATCAATGTTGTTTTAGTTGGTCAACCCAATGTCGGAAAATCCAGCCTGATGAATCAACTCGCTGGTGAAGAAATCGCGATTGTTACTTCAATTGCAGGCACCACGCGCGACACCATTAAAAACGCGATACAAATAAACGGTGTGCCGTTACACATTATTGATACTGCAGGATTACGCGAAACTGAAGATGAGGTTGAAAAATTCGGGATTGCGCGAACTTGGGCAACGCTAGAAACGGCCAATATCGCATTATTATTGGTTGATGCAGCTCATGGTATTACTGAAACGGAAAAATCGATTTTAGCGCGATTGCCGCAAGAAATTCGTAAAATTTGGGTGCATAATAAGATTGATGTTGCAAAGCAAGCGGCTTATGTTGCAGAAATAGACCACACCACGCATATTTATATTTCAGCAAAAACTGGCGCCGGGCTAGACTTACTTAAATCACATTTGTTAAAACTCGCGGGTTATCAGAATTATGCTGAAGGTGTTTTTATGGCGCGTGCCAGACATTTAGACGCATTAAGTAAAGTGCAAGTGCATTTGCAACAAGCGGCTACTCAAATAAGTGCTGCTGAGTTGATGGCTGAAGAACTGCGATTAGCGCAAGAAGCGCTGAGTAGTATTACCGGTGAATTTACACCCGATGATTTACTTGGGGAGATTTTCAGCAAATTCTGTATCGGTAAGTAATATTGTAGGAGCGCAATGGGTTGCGCGAAGCTTTAATAAACATTTCGCGCAATACATTACACCCCAATAAAGCGTGGTTAATCCGCGCTACCCAACTGTTAAGTCAGCCACCTCAGCCTCTGGCGCATTTTTCTTCACAGATTCAATGCCGTTATCACGCCCTGCTTCACTTTCATACATTTGGCTTTGACCAATCACTTGGTGGTTGGCGGCCTTAAGTACAAAATACGGCTTTTCAGATTTTGAAACCAAGCGCGCATAGCGCGCATCATCCGCCGCATTTTTTTGAATAGAAGCAATACCGTTTAATGCGCTAGCCTTAGTTTCATACATTTCAGATTGCATGATTATTTGGCCGTTACCCGCTAGTAAATTGAAGTGAAATTGACCACTTTTTGCTGCTTTTAATTCAAATTTACCCGCCATTAAAGTTCTCCTTAAATTTTTACTGATTTTACTAAGTGAAAGCGTTGTGATAATTGCGCGCATCGCTAATTACACTATAAGCGCGCATGGTTGCACACGTCAATAGTAAAGTATTAAATCATAATGCGTTGTAAATAATGGTTAAGTCTAAAATAGCCAATCATTTTCATAATGTATGTTAGGTACACGTTGTTTCACGTGAAACAACGTGTACCTAACATAATTAGAGAGCTTTCCACGAACCGATTTAAAGCTAAAAATTCTCAAGTTGTCATTCTGAACGAAGAGAGGAATCTTTGCAGCGTGTTGAATTAATTAGATTTCTCTCTTCGTTCGAAATGACATGTTTTAGCGTTCCTGATAAAGATAGGCTTTTTAGTGTTTCGTGCAAAGGTCTTAATTAATGTTTGATCATTTCTAATCAATACAGATGTTATTTATTTCAGAGCTAAGGTCTCAGGTTATACTTTAGACACAATAAAAATTGGATTAGCACATTACATGGCACTCTCTTGGAATGAAATTAAAACCCGCGCAAATGCTTTTGCTAAAGAGTGGCATGATGGCGCGAATGAAGATAGCCAGGCTAAACCTTTTTGATCGGTTTTTTGAAGTATTTGGCATCACCAATAAGCATGTGGCCACCTTTGAGCATGCGGTTAAAAAGCACGGCGGTAACGATGGCTATGTTGATTTATTTTGGTCTGGCATTTTATTGGTAGAAATGAAATAACGTGGCAAAGACCTCAAGCGTGCTTATGACCAAGCCATTGACTACTTTTTAGGCATTAAAGAGCGCGATATTCCGCGTTATGTGCTGGTGTGTGATTTTCAGCGATTTCAGTTGCTTGATTTAAACACAGGGTGCATTACTGAATTTTTGCTTAAAGATTTATACCAAAACGTGAAGTTGTTTGGTTTTATTGCCGGGTATCAAACGCAGGTCATCAAAGCGCAAGATCCTATCAATATCAAAGCCGCAGAGCGCATGGGTAAGTTGCACGATGCGCTTAAAGGCGTGGGTTATACCGGACATGAATTAGAAGTATATTTGGTGCGCCTGCTATTTTGTTTGTTTAGCGAGGACACAACTATCTTTGAAAAACGATTATTTCAAGATTACATTGAAGCCAAAACAGCGGCTGACGGTAGCGACTTGGCGCACCACCTTGCTAGCCTGTTTTATGTGCTGAATCAAGCACCTGAAAAACGACTGACTAATCTGGATGAAAGCTTGAGTGCTTTTCCATACATTAACGGCAAACTATTTGCCGAACCGCTACCGCCCGCACAGTTTGACAGCAAAATGCGCGAAGCCCTGCTGGATTTATGCGCGCTGGATTGGAGCTAAATCTCTCCTGCTATCTTCGGCAGTCTGTTTCAAAGCATTTTGGATAGCGAAGCGCGGCGCAATTTAGGCGCACATTACACCAGCGAAGAAAATATTTTAAAGCTGATTAAGCCCTTGTTTTTAGATGCGTTATGGGCGGAATTTGAAAAAATATAGGGCAATAAAAACCGCTTGTTTGAGTTTCATAAAAAATTACGTAGCCTGACATTTTTCGACCCCGCCTGCGGATGCGGCAACTTTTTAGTGATTACCTATAGAGAGCTTCACCTGCTGGAGTGGGCTGTTCTAAGCGCCAGCCGAGAGAGTGGTCAGCAAGTGCTTGATGTGCAAAGCCTGATTAATATAGATGTAGACCAATTTTACAGCATCGAGATTGAGGAGTTTCCCGCGCAAATCGCGCAGGTAGCGCTATGGCTGACCGACTACCAGATGAACATGAAAATCTCGGAAGAGTTTGGCGCCTACTTTGCCCGTATCCCGCTAAAAGCTACACCGCACATTATATGTGCCAATGCCCTACAAACCGATTGGGCAGAAGTATTGCGGCCAGAACGTTGCAGTTATGTGTTGGGTAATCCACCGTTTATTGGTTATACGCAACGTTCGGCTGGACAAAAATCTGATATGGAAGTTGTTTGCCATAATATTCATGGTGCTGGCGTATTGGATTTTGTGGCAGCTTGGTATGTAAAAGCTACGCGGTATATGCATCACACGCGTTCCCTGAGCTTGTCGAAGGGATTACAAACCCTAAAACTTTGACGATCAATAAGGCATTCCCTTCGACAAGCTCAGGGAACGGAATATCAGCACTCCGTTGTTCGTTTGTTTACACCAATAGCATCACCCAAGGCGAGCAAGTCGGCGTGTAGTGGGGTTGGATGTTGGCGCAAGGCATTAAAATTCGCTTTGCGCACCGTACTTTTAGTTGGAACAATGAAGCAAGAGGCAAAGCTGCCGTGCATTGCGTGATTATCGGTTTTGGTTTGCAGGATGTGGCAGAGAAAATCATTTATGAATACGCTGATATTAAAGGCGAGCCACATGCGGTGAAGGCTAACAATATCAATCCATATTTGGTGGATGCGCCAGATGTGGTGCTTGAAAAGCGGCGCGATCCAATATGCAACGTGCTTACGATTACACATGGTAGTCATCCTACAGACGGCGGACATTTGCTCATGGATGAGTATGAAATGTTGACATTAGTGCAAGATGAACCTCAAGCCAAGCAATGGATAAGACCATTTGCGATGGGCGATGAATTTATCAACAATATAAAGCGCTATTGTTTATGGTTGGTAGATTGTTCTCCCGCTGAATTAAGGCAAATGCCATATATATTGTAACGGGTGGAAAAGTTAAGCAAATGCGGATAGCCAGCAAAAAGTTGGCTACGCAAGCATTGGCGGCACAACCAATACGTTTCGGAGAATTAAGGTAACCCAAAACGCATTATTTGGCTATACCAAGAGTTTCATCCGAAAGACGTTTGTTTATTCCCATCGGCTTTTTGCCAGCCATCCATATTGCAGGTGATAAACTGCAAACAATAGAGAACGCAACAGCCTTTTAATTTTGGTGTGTTATCTAGCACCATGCACAACGCTTGGATGCGCGCGATTTGTAGACGAATGAAAAGTGATTATAGTTATTATGCTGGTATTGTTTACAACAACTTCCCGTGACCAGAATGTAGGAGTGATCTTCAGATCGCGAATAGCGATAGCGCAATGACCGCCGCTTCGCGAGATGAATAGCGCGCCTACCAAAATATAGAAACCGCCGCGCAAGCTGTACTGGATGCACGCGCTGTTCACACTAACGCATCGCTGGCAGATCTATACGACCCGCTCGCCATACCAGCTAACCTGCTCAAAGCCCATCCGGTTTTAGATAAAGCGGTGGATGCGGCGTATGGCTACAAAGGCGCAAATACCGATGCGGCGCGTGTGGCATTTTTGTTTGAGCGTTATCAGCAAATCACCAGTTTGCTACCAATTGAGGACAGGCCGAAAAAGGCACGTAGAAAAATTTAAGTAAACCGAGATCCGGTAGCATCAATGCAACGCAGTGAAATCGAGGGGTTAAGAAATGATCATCCTCGATTTCACTGCGTTGCATCGAGGCTACTTTAACTTGTACGCAGGTGAAAATCTAGACGTAAAAAAAGCAGTGTTTCACGTGAAACACTGCTTTTTAATTTTTAACGTTTAATTTAAACGTTAAATTATTTTTTAACTGGAGGTGTTGGTGTTCTTTCAGTTAACAGATAAATAATATAGTTGGCTTTTTCTGCAGCGGTACAATCTGCACCGATAATTTCATTGCAGTGTTCAGTAAATTTCTCTTCTACCTTGTCGATATCTTTAAAGCGTTTTTTATTAACAGCAGGTGAAAGCGGTGCAATAGATTTACCAGTGATAATGTTTTTACCTACATTGGCAGGGTTCGTGGTGTGGCATGATGCGCAAGCCATTTCTTTGCCGTTTGCAGTTTTGATTTTGCGATTAAAAAACATTTTGCCTTCTGTAACAGAAGAAACAAACTCTGGATTAACCGTTTGTGCAATGCTTACGTATTTTTTTGTTAATGCTTCAGCGTTGGTAATCGGGCTGGCAGCTTGTGCTGAAAATGCAGCTAAGCCTAATAAGGCGGCTAAGATAAGATGTGTGTGTTTCAATTGTGACTCCTAAGTAATAAAAATCAAAAAACTAAATTCAAAAAAACCAAATCCAGTTAGAAAACGTATTGATTGTAGTTGAAATATGAAGCAATTCTAAACTAATTAGGGCTTGTGTCATATCTTTATAAAAAAATTTTATGCCAATTTTGTTAAGAAATTATGACTGGGTTGCTAATAAGGAGTGATCGGTGATAAAACCGACATTAAACACCTTGTTAAGCATGACCTAAACACAAGTTTAAGTTAAACTCCCAACTCTTAGGCGGTAACGTTTTTTGTGATTAGGCGATAGAATTTAAACCATGAATTTTCCTGATATTTTTGATGTGATTGTCGTGGGTGGCGGTCATGCTGGCACTGAAGCGGCGCTTGCAAGTGCGCGCATGGGGCAAAAAACACTATTGCTTACGCATAACATTGAAACTTTGGGGCAAATGTCTTGCAACCCCAGTATCGGCGGCATAGGCAAAGGACATTTGGTTAAAGAAGTGGATGCTTTGGGCGGTGCGATGGCCGAGGCGACAGATGAAGGCGGCATCCAGTTTAGAATTTTAAATTCAAGCAAAGGCCCTGCCGTGCGTGCTACCCGTGCGCAGGCTGACCGCGTGTTATACAAAGCGGCGATTCGTCGCAAATTAGAAAACCAACCTAATCTTTGGTTGTTTCAGCAGGCGGTTGACGACATTATTTTAGAAGGCGAGCGCGTTGCCGGCGTGGTGACGCAAATTGGTTTGCGTTTTAAATCAAAATCTGTGGTGCTTACCGCAGGTACGTTTTTAGGTGGTTTGGTGCATGTAGGCTTGCAAAATTATCAAGCGGGCCGTGCAGGTGACCCACCGTCTATTTCACTAGCGGCGCGTTTACGCGAGTTAAATTTACCGGCAGGCCGTTTAAAAACTGGCACGCCGCCGCGTATTGATGGACGCACCATTGATTACAGTGTGATGACGATTCAGCCCGGTGATGATCCGGTGCCTGTGTTCTCATTTTTAGGTAATGCCGCACAACACCCTGCGCAACTCCCCTGCTGGATTACGCATACCAATCAACGCACGCATGACATTATCCGTAGCGGTTTAGATCGCTCACCAATGTACACGGGCGTGATTGAAGGCGTAGGACCGCGTTATTGCCCAAGTGTGGAAGACAAAATTCACCGCTTTGCGGATAAAGACTCGCACCAGATATTTTTAGAGCCTGAAGGCTTAAACACCAATGAAGTTTACCCTAACGGTATTTCTACCAGTTTGCCGTTTGATATTCAGCTGGCGCTAGTGCGCTCAGTGAGGGGTTTAGAAAACGCGCATATTCTGCGCCCAGGTTACGCAATTGAGTACGATTATTACGACCCGCGCGCCTTAAAAAGTTCGCTTGAAACCAAGTCGATTCAGGGCTTGTTTTTTGCCGGGCAAATTAACGGCACCACAGGTTATGAAGAAGCCGCCGCGCAGGGATTATTGGCCGGCGCGAATGCTGCGTTGTATGTGCAAGGTAAAGATTCATGGTGCCCGGCACGTGACGAGGCTTATTTAGGTGTATTGGTGGATGACTTAATTACGCGCGGTGTGAGCGAGCCTTACCGTATGTTTACATCACGTGCAGAATACAGGTTGCAATTGCGTGAAGATAATGCCGACATGCGCTTAACTGAGTTTGGGCGCAAGCTGGGTTTGGTGGACGATGTGCGCTGGGAGGCGTTTAGCCGTAAGCTTGAAGCGGTTAGCCGTGAACAAGAGCGATTGAAAAAAACCTTTGTACAGCCTGCAAATCTACCAATAGATAAAATGGTGGAAATGTTTGGCAAACCGCTAGAGCATGAATATAGTTTGTTTGAGTTACTGCGTCGCCCAGAAGTCAGTTACGATGCCCTGCTTACTTTAGGCGCAGACGGCTTAGGCGAGATAGAGCCAGCAGTACGCGAGCAGGTGGAAATTGCCGCTAAATACCAAGGCTATATTGACCGCCAGGCCGACGAAGTGGCGCGTAGCCGTGGCCAGGAAAACACAGCATTGCCCAGTGATTTAGATTATTCACAAATCCATGGTTTGCCCATTGAAGCACAGCAAAAATTAAATGCACAAAAACCCGAAACTATCGGTCAAGCCAGCCGAATTTCCGGCATTACGCCTGCGGCTATTTCACTGCTAATGGTGTATTTAAAACGTAAATCTCGCGCAAAAGTAATTGAGCTTGATGCCTTAACACCAGGTATGGGGAGCGCAGCATGACGACCAATAATATGCCTAGTAATTTGAAGGCGGACGCACGTGCGCAACTGCAAACAAAGCTAGCCTCAGGCTTGCTTGAAATGGGTTTGAATTTAAGCGAAGAACAGCAACAAAAACTGCTTGATTACGTAGCGCTGATTTATAAATGGAACCAAGTACATAATCTTACCGCAGTCCGTGAGCCATTAGATATGGTGACATTGCATATATTAGATAGCTTATCTGTATTGCCTTATATTGAGTGTAAACACTTACTTGATGTAGGTGCAGGCGCTGGTTTGCCTAGTATTCCGTTAGCAATTTGCTTGCCTGAACTGCAAGTGACAGCCATTGATGCGGTGTTGAAAAAAGTGAGTTTTATGCGCCAAGTAAAAGCGCAATTGGGTTTATCTAACTTTACCGTAATCCATGGGCGTATCGAGGATCAGGAAGTTGCTGAGCCCGAAAATACAGGGTCGGAAATTAAAGAAAAATTTGATGTGATTATTTCACGTGCGTTTTCAGAAATCGGCTTGTTTGTAAAGCTCACTAAGCATCTGCTTGCTGAAAATGGCCAATGGCTGGCAATGAAAGGCACAATTCCGCAACATGAGTTTGAGAAAAGCCGTATCACGCCTACCGAAATTAAAGTGCTAAACGTGGCGGGGTTGGATGCAGAGCGGCATTTGGTGGTTTTAGATAATCCGCTTAAAGCACAAGCGAACTAAAAGAAAAATATAATGAAAATAATAGCAATCACCAATCAAAAAGGCGGCGTGGGTAAAACAACTACTTGCGTCAATTTGGCGGCAAGCCTGGCGAGCTTGGGTAAGCGGGTGTTGTTGATAGATCTGGATCCACAAGGCAATGCCAGTACGGGTAGCGGTATTGATAAAGCGCATCTCAAATTAAGTATTTACCATGTATTGCTGGCTGAAAAAACATTAAAAGAGGTGGTCATCAGAAGCGAAAAAGGCGGTTTTGACATAGCGCCCTCAAATAGAGAATTAGCCGGGGCCGAAGTTGAGCTTGTGAACGAATTAGCGCGTGAAAATCGCCTTAAAGTAGCCATCTCTAAATTGGGTGATGCTTACGATGTGGTGTTGCTGGATTGCCCCCCTGCCCTCAACTTGGTAACGGTGAACGCGCTCACGGCCGCCAGTGCGGTGATGATTCCAATGCAGTGTGAGTATTATGCGTTAGAAGGTTTGTCGGACTTGGTGAACACTATTAAAAAAGTGCGCGCACATTTAAACCCAACTTTAGAAATAGAAGGTTTGCTGCGCACCTTGTTTGATAACCGCAACATGCTAGCGCAACAAGTGTCGGCGCAGCTGATTAGCCATTTTGGCGATAAAGTATATAAAACAGTCATCCCGCGCAACATTCGTTTAGCTGAGGCGCCAAGCTATGGTTTGCCGGTGCTCAGTTATGATAAAAGCTCAAAAGGTGCGGTGGCTTATTTAGAGTTGGCGCAAGAAATCATTAGTAAAGGTAATCTCTAAAAAGTAAATTTTTAGAGAAATATAAGCAGAGACGATATGGCTAAATTAAAAGGTTTAGGACGTGGATTGGATGCATTGCTCGCGGGCGATATGGGTAGCGTGGGCGAGGCGGATTCGCTATTGATGTTAAAAGTAGAGCAACTACGCCCAGGTAAGTATCAGCCACGTAGCTATATGGATGACGCTGCTTTGCAAACCTTGGCGGCATCAATCAAAACGCAAGGCATTATGCAGCCAATTTTGGTGCGCCACATTGATGATGAGCATTATGAAATCATTGCAGGTGAGCGCCGCTGGCGTGCCAGCCAAATTGCAGGATTAAAAGAAGTGCCAGTGTTGGTACGAGAAATTGCCGATGAAGCCGCGCTGGCGATGGCGTTGATTGAAAATATTCAGCGTGAGAATTTAAATCCGTTAGAAGAAGCACAAGGCATTAAACGCCTGATAGATGAATTTTCTATGACGCATGAAAAAGCGGCTGTAGCAGTTGGGCGCTCACGTGTTGCAGTTTCTAACTTATTGCGCTTGCTCACTTTAACTGCGGCCGTGCAAGATCTTTTGATGAATGCAAAACTAGACATGGGACACGCGCGTGCTTTGATTGGTTTAGACGGCGCGCAACAGGTAATGCTGGCTGAGCAAATTGTGTATAACGATTTGTCAGTGCGAGAAGCTGAAACTTTGGTTAAAAAGTTTAACGAACAAATCGTTAAACCCACACAGAAATCTGTGCCAATACCAAAAGTCAATCAGGATATTTTAAGACTGCAAAACACTTTAAGCGATAAACTTGGCGCGTCAGTCAACATTAAGGCGGGCACCAATGGTGCGGGGACATTAAAAATTAATTATGCAAATTTAGATCAACTAGATGACATTATTAATAAAATTACGCGCTAAGTGTTTCATTTTACTTAAACTACTTGTAAATCCTTGCAACTTAAGCCTTGACTAAAAAGCGTTAATAATTCAAAATCGCGATCTTTGCTACTTGATGCTTTTGGGCAAGTTCAAAATAAACGCAAAATAATTATAAAAACGTTTAAAAAGCTTCTAAATTTAACTAGGTTTAAGTCATTGTCAGCATCCAATAATTCAGATGTTTTTAGTAAAATGCTTAAAATCCAGCTCATTGCCACATTGGCGGTAGCTGTAGTGATGTTTTTATTTTTTGGTTTACATGCCGCGATATCAGCAGTTTTAGGTGGGATTAGTGTGCTTGTTGGCGCTTACCTGGCTACATTGGTGGCACGGCGCGCTGAGGGTCTTGCTGATGCAAGCGCTATTTTGGTAAATTTACTAAAGGCAGAAGCGGTTAAGATTATAGTGATTGTCGCGGTTTTGATGATCATATTTGTTTTTTATAAGCAGTTAGTGCCGTTCGCACTGATTGCAGGTTTGGCGGCGGCAGCTATATTTTCAGGTGCGGCGCTAAGTCATCAAGTTAAACGTGTAATTTAAACAATATATTAGTTAGAGTAAAATAGATTATGGCTACAGAACACGCAGATAACGCACAACACGCGCAACAGGTACTAACCCCATCTAGTTATATTGAACATCACTTGACATTCAATGCCAAGTCCTTAGGCGAAGGTGGTTTTTGGACGTTGCATGTGGATACATTTGTCATGTCAGTGGCATTGGGTTTGCTGGTGATGGGTTTGGTGTGGTTAGTGGCACGTAAAGCCACCGCTGGTGTACCGACTAAAGGCCAGGCTTTTGTTGAGCTGGTATTTGGTTTTATTGATGATCAAGTAAAAAATATTTTCCACGGCAACCGACATAGTTTCATTGCCCCTACCGCATTAACCGTGTTTTTATGGGTGTTTGCCATGAATTCCATGGACTTTCTACCAGTAGATTGGGTTGCAGGTATCGTTTCATTCTTTGGTGGCGAGCACGCCACATGGCGCGCAGTGCCAACCTCTGACATTAACACCACATTTGCCTTGGCCTTGGCAGTGTGGATTTTAATGATATTCTTTTCTATTAAGGTAAAGGGTTTGGGTGGCTGGGTGCACGAGTTATTTTATGCACCATTCGGCGGTGCAAAATTTTTCAAACCAAAAAGTGCAATGGGTTTTATTGGCTTGCTGTTAAGTCCATTGTTGTTTGTGGCTAACTTTGCATTTAATTTGATTGAATACATTTCAAAGCCTTTATCACACGCATTACGTTTGTTCGGCAACATGTATGCAGGTGAAGTAATTTTCTTGTTGCTAGGTATGTGGGCTGCCACTGGGGCTGGTTGGATTATCCCAAGTGCAATACTCGGCGCAGGCTGGTCAATCTTCCATATTCTTATCGTAGCATTACAAGCTTTTATTTTCATGATGCTGACTGTGGTTTACTTAGCCATGGCACATGAGTCGCATTAGTTTTATTTTGCTTTTAAGTGGTTTAGTTTTAATTGGGTAGTTTTATTTTTAGATGGTTTTGGTAGTAAGTTTAATTTTTGAGAGGGTAATAAAATGGACGCATCATTAGTAACGGCATTATCAACAATTCAAGCCTACACAGGTATTGGCATTGGTTTAATTATTGGTTTAGGCGCTGCAGGTGCTTGTATCGGTATTGGTATTATGTGTGCTAGCTTTTTAGAAGGCGCTGCACGTCAACCAGAAATGATTCCACAATTGCAAGGTAAAGTATTCTTGCTATTAGGTCTTATCGATGCTTCTTTCATTATTGGTGTTGGTCTAGCGATGATGTTCGCGTTTGCTAACCCATTATTAAGCGTAGTTGCTCAGTAATTAGCCGTTAGATGATATGTTTAGGTTAGTTAAAGACCCAGCACACATCTAATGACTTGTTATATGAACGATTTAATCTTAAATGATTTTAGTCTTAATGATATTTAATTTGGATCAAAATTGAACATTAACTTTACACGGATCGCACAAGCTCTTGCATTTGCTGTGTTGATTTGGTTCACAGTAAAATTTGTTTGGCCACCGCTGTTAAACGCAATTGAAGCGCGCCAAAAAGAAATTGCTGATGGTTTGGCAGCAGCGCATGAAGGCAGAAGTGCTTTAGAAGTTGCGGCGAAAAAATCAGAGTTTACTTTGAACGAAGCCAAGCAAAAAGCCAGCGAAATTATTGGCCAAGCTGAAAAGCGTGGGTCACAAATCGTTGAAGAAGCTAAAGGTAATGCTAAGGTCGAAGGTGAGCGTATTTTAGCCGGTGCTAAAGCTGAAATAGACCAAGAAGTAAACCGTGCAAAAGAAGGTTTACGTTCGCAAGTGTCTGCATTGGCGATTGCCGGTGCTGAAAAAATCTTGCGTAAAGAAATTGACGCAAAAGCACATAGCGAAATGTTGTCTAAACTCGCAGCGGAACTTTAAAGAACCAATAAGGGAAAACAAGACATGGCTGAAATATCAACCATCGCAAGACCTTACGCGGTTGCTGCTTACAAGCTAGCAAGCGAACAAAAAGCGCTTGCGAAGTGGTCTGAAATGTTAAGTTTTGCAAATGCAGTCGTCAGCGATGCGCAAATGCAAGCTTATATTCAAGACCCAAAAGTAGTGAGCCTTGATTTGCAGGCCAACTTTTTGAAGGTTTGTGGCGATAAGCTCAACGAGCACGCACAAAACCTGATTAAGGTTTTGGTTGAATACGGACGTTTATCTATTTTGCCAGCGATAGTCACGGCTTTTGAGGAATTAAAAGCACAGGATGAAGGCACTTTAGATGCACAAATCATTGCCGCAGCTAAACCTAGTGCAGCAGAAATTAAAGATTTGGTAAAACGTTTAGAGGCAAAGTTCGGTAAAAAAATCGAAGCTAATGTTTCTGTTGACTCAGAACTTATTGGCGGCATTAAAATTATTGTTGGCGATACAGTGATAGACGCGTCCGTCAAAGGTCAGTTACAAAATTTAGCCTACGCGCTTACGGCATAAGGCACAGCCAGAGAAAATTATAGGAGTTTAGTAAATGCAGTTATCTACATCAGAAATCAGTGAACTGATTAAAAGCAGATTAGAAAATTTTTCTACCTCAGCTGAAGCGCGTACACAAGGTACTGTTATTTCAGTTACTGACGGTATCGTTCGTATTCATGGCCTATCAAACGTGATGGCAGGTGAAATGATTGAGTTCCCTGGCAATACATTCGGTTTGGCGCTTAACTTGGAGCGTGACTCAGTAGGTGCAGTGGTTCTAGGTGACTACGAGCATATTACTGAAGGCGACATCTGTAAATGTACCGGTCGTATTTTGGAAGTACCAGTTGGCCCTGAGCTAATCGGCCGTGTTGTTAATGCATTAGGCCAGCCAATTGATGGCAAAGGCCCGGTTAATGCAAAAATGACAGACAAGATTGAAAAAGTGGCACCTGGTGTTATTGCGCGTAAATCAGTTTCACAACCAGTGCAAACTGGCTTGAAATCAGTTGACTCTATGGTACCAGTTGGCCGTGGTCAACGTGAATTGATTATTGGTGACCGTCAAACAGGTAAAACAGCGGTCGCGATTGATGCCATCATCAATCAAAAAGGTCAAAATATGACCTGTATCTATGTTGCGATTGGCCAAAAGGCTTCTACTGTTGCTAACGTGGTACGTAAACTAGAAGAGAATGGCGCGATGGCTTACACCATTGTGGTTGCTGCTACAGCATCTGACTCCGCTGCTTTGCAATTCCTAGCACCATATTCTGGTTGTACCATGGGCGAATATTTCCGTGATCGTGGTGAAGATGCATTGATCGTTTATGATGATTTGACTAAACAAGCGATTGCTTACCGTCAAATTTCATTGTTATTGCGCCGTCCACCAGGCCGTGAAGCTTACCCAGGTGACGTGTTCTACATTCACTCACGTCTATTAGAGCGTGCAGCTCGCGTAAATGAAGAGTATGTAGAAAAATTCACGAATGGTGAAGTTAAAGGTAAAACTGGTTCACTGACAGCATTGCCAGTGATTGAAACAGCCGCTGGTGACGTTTCAGCATTCGTTCCAACAAACGTGATTTCTATTACTGACGGTCAAATCTTTTTAGAAACTGACTTGTTTAATGCTGGTATTCGTCCTGCGATTAACGCTGGTATTTCAGTTTCTCGCGTTGGTGGTGCTGCACAAACTAAAGTAATTAAAAAATTGGGCGGAGGTGTACGTTTAGCCTTAGCGCAATATCGTGAATTGGCAGCTTTCGCGCAGTTCGCCTCTGATTTGGATGAGGCTACACGTAAACAGCTAGACCGCGGTCGTATGTTTACTGAGTTGATGAAGCAAGCGCAGTATGCACCTTTAAGCATATCAAACATGGCAATTAGCTTGTTTGCAGCAAACAAAGGTTACTTTGATGATGTTCCAACCAACAAAGTATTAGCATTTGAAGGTCAATTACATGGCTTCATTGCGTCAAAATACAAAACAATTGCTGACGCAATTGAATCAAGTAAAGATTTAAGTGGTGACAATGAAAAAGCGCTTGAAGCAGCGATTCAAGATTTTAAAGCTACAAACGCATACTAATCTTTAACTATTAGGACAATAAAATGGCTGGTAGTAAAGAGATTAGAACCAAGATCAAAAGTGTAGAAAATACACGTAAGATCACCAAGGCAATGGAAATGGTGGCCGCTTCTAAAATGCGTAAAGCGCAGGATAGAATGCGAGCATCACGCCCATACGCAGACAAAATTCGTAATGTGGCTGCCCACCTTTCTTTAGCGCATTCAGAGTACAAACACCCTTTTCTTTTAAAGCGTGACAATGTGAAGAATATTGGCATCATTGTAGTGAGCTCTGATAAAGGGCTTTGCGGTGGCTTGAATACCAATGTGTTGCGCTTATCTATTAACCAGATGAAAAGCTGGGAATTAGAAGGTAAGACAATTACTGTCAGCGCTATTGGCAACAAAGGTTATGCATTTATGAACCGTGTTGGTGCCAATGTTAAATCACATATCACTGGCTTAGGTGATGTACCGCATATTGAAACATTGATCGGTACTATCAAGGTGATGCTAGATGCTTATACCGCTGGTGAAATTGATCAGCTACATATTTGCTATACACGCTTTATCAATACCATGAAGCAGGAGCCAGTGCTAGAGCAATTGTTGCCACTCACCTCTGAGCGTTTAGGTACGCATCCTGAGCATGAAAAAGCAGAAGCGCTTACTACCAGTGCTGTGATCAAAAGTGCATTGCAAATTGGTGCTGCAAAAGGACATTGGGATTACATCTATGAGCCAGAGTCAAAGCCTGTGATTGACCAGTTGATGGTGCGTTACATTGAATCGTTGGTCTATAACGCGGTATCAGAAAACATGGCTTCAGAGCAGTCATCACGTATGGTGGCAATGAAATCAGCATCGGACAACGCAAAAGAAGTTATTGGCGATTTAAAACTGGTTTATAACAAAGCGCGTCAGGCAGCAATTACTAAAGAGATCTCCGAGATTGTCGGCGGTGCGGCAGCGGTTGCTTAAGGTCAGAAATAGAACATTAAGTTAGAATTCAACAGATTAGTTTGAATAGGAAATTAAAATGAGTACAGCAAACGTTAGTGTAAAAACAGGTAAAGTAGTGCAAATTATTGGTGCGGTGGTTGACGTTGAGTTTCCACGCGACCAAATGCCTAAAGTATTTGAAGCGTTGATTATTGATGATGCATCAAGTAGTGCCGAAGCAGGCTTAACACTTGAAGTGCAGCAACAATTAGGTGACGGCATTGTGCGTACCATTGCAATGGGTTCTTCAGACGGCCTTTCTCGCGGCGCAGTGTTTAAATCTACCGGTAGCCAGATTACTGTGCCAGTCGGTACTGGTACACTTGGCCGTATTATGGACGTATTAGGTCGCCCAATTGATGAGGCTGGCCCGATTGAATGTGACGAACGCCGTGCCATTCACCAAAAAGCGCCAACTTTTGAAGAGCTTTCTCCTTCAGTGGACTTGCTTGAAACAGGTATCAAGGTGATTGACTTAGTTTGCCCGTTTGCCAAAGGCGGTAAAGTTGGTTTGTTCGGCGGTGCGGGTGTAGGTAAAACCGTAAACATGCTTGAGCTCATTAACAACATTGCTAAACAGCACTCAGGCTTATCAGTATTTGCAGGTGTGGGTGAGCGTACGCGTGAAGGTAACGACTTTTACCATGAAATGGCAGAAGCTGGCGTTATTAAATTAGATGACATGAAAGAATCAAAAGTAGCAATGGTGTTCGGTCAAATGAACGAGCCACCAGGCAACCGTTTACGCGTAGCTTTGTCAGGTTTGACTATGGCTGAAAAATTCCGCGACGAAGGTCGTGACGTATTGTTCTTTGTGGATAATATCTACCGTTATACATTGGCAGGTACTGAGGTGTCAGCGTTGTTAGGCCGTATGCCTTCAGCCGTGGGTTACCAACCAACGCTGGCTGATGAAATGGGTCGTTTACAAGAGCGCATTACTTCAACTAAAGCGGGTTCTATTACCTCTATTCAAGCGGTTTATGTACCTGCGGATGACTTGACTGATCCATCACCAGCAACAACATTCCAACATTTGGATTCAACTGTTGTGTTGTCACGCGATATTGCTTCACTTGGTATTTACCCAGCAGTAGACCCATTGGATTCAACTTCACGTCAGTTAGATCCATTGGTTGTGGGCGAAGAGCATTACAACGTAGCACGTAGTGTGCAACAAACATTGCAACGCTATAAAGAGTTGCGCGACATTATTGCTATTTTGGGTATGGACGAATTGTCACCAGAAGATAAATTGGCTGTTGGCCGTGCACGTAAAATTCAACGTTTCTTGTCACAACCATTCCACGTGGCTGAAGTATTTACAGGCGCGCCAGGTAAATACGTGCCATTAAAAGAAACTATCAAAGGCTTTAAAGCCATTGTTGCTGGTGAGTACGATCACTTGCCAGAGCAAGCGTTTTACATGGTTGGTGCTATTGAAGAAGCTGTTGAAAAGGCAAAAACACTTAACTAGTTGATAGATGTTAGCCTCTAGTGATGAGAGGCTAGTTATTAGTTAATCGTTTTAAGGAAAAAGATAATGGCAAATACTGTTCATATTGATGTAGTCAGCGCAGAAGCAAGTATATTTTCAGGTGAAGCTGAGTTTGTAGTGGCGCCTGCTAGTGCTGGTGAGGTGGGTATTTACCCAAATCATGCGCCGATGATTTCAACCATCAAACCAGGCGCATTGCGTATCAAGCAGTCTAACGAGGCAGAAGAGGTGTTGATTTACATTTCTGGCGGCTTGTTAGAAGTGCAGCCGGGTGTTATTACGGTGTTAGCTGATACGGCAGTGCGCGGTCATGATTTAGATGAAGCAAAAGCAATTGCTGCGAAAGAGGCTGCTGAGGAAGCGTTGAAAAATAGAACTACAGACGTGAACTACGCGGCAGCGCAAGCAGAGTTGTCTGAAGCGCTAGCGCAGATTCAAGCTATTGAGCGTTTACGTAAAACTGCGCACTAATTAAAGTTAAGTTAGCAGAGTAAGATCAGCAAAAAGGCAGCCTAGGCTGCCTTTTTTGTTATACTTTCTAAATAAATACATACTAAAGAATCAAATGGTAATGAATAGATTGAACATCGTTATTCTCGCAGCTGGCAAAGGTACGCGCATGTACTCAAACAAGCCAAAAGTATTGCATCAACTGGCAGGTAAGCCGTTGTTGCAACATGTAATTAACTGCGCCAAACTACTAAATCCTCTGAAAATCGTTGTGGTTTATGGTTATGGCGGTGACGTGGTACCACAAGCATTTATGCATGAAAATATTACATGGGTTGAGCAAACCGAACAGCTTGGAACTGGCCATGCCGTGCAGCAAGCCATGCCGTATTTAGATGAAGAAGCCACAACACTTATATTGCTGGGTGATGTACCGTTATTGAGTGTCGACAGTTGTAAAAGGTTGCTGGATCAAACCGAGGAATTAGGCCTGCTAACGTTTATAAAGCCAGACCCAACCGGTTATGGTCGTATCGTTCGTAACAGTGGAGGTATCGTTACTGCAATTATTGAGCACAAAGATGCGACTTCTGCGCAACGCGAAATAAAAGAGGTAAACACAGGGATTATTGCTGCAAAAAACAAGCATCTGGCAAGTTGGCTAAAACGCCTTACCAACGATAACGCTCAAGGTGAATATTACCTGACCGATATCGTCGCTATGGCCAAGCTGGAAGACGAAATAGCAGTACGTGAAATTGCAGATGACGAATCATCTACAGATGGCTGGCTTGGGTTATCTAACAAAAAATTTATGATAGCAACAGAGGTATCCCATGATGAAGCATCTGTTACCGGAGTGAATTCTAAGAAAGACCTGGCCGATTTGGAAAGGACTTACCAAAAGCGCTACGCTGATTGTTTACTGCAAGCGGGTGTGACGTTGCTTGACCCACTAAGATTAGACGTGAGGGGCGAGCTAAATGTCGGCAAAGATGTAGAAATAGATGTTGGTTGTGTTTTTGAAGGTAAGGTAACTTTAGGCGATAACGTTAAGATTGGCGCGTACTGTGTGATTAAAAATGCAGTCATCGCATTAGGAACTCAAATCGCCCCATTTACGCATATAGATGACACGCAGATTGGCGAAAATAGTCGTATTGGACCATATGCACGCCTGCGTCCAGGTACTAGACTGGCTGCTGATACACATATAGGCAATTTTGTAGAGTTAAAAAATGCGCAAGTGGATGTCGGCAGTAAAATAAACCATTTAAGCTATGTTGGTGATAGTACGGTAGGTAAGAACGTGAATATCGGCGCGGGCACAATTACTTGTAACTATGATGGCGCTAATAAATTTAGAACCGTCATTGAAGATAACGCATTTATTGGATCAGATTCACAACTGGTAGCACCTGTGACTATCGGGCGTGGGGCGACCATTGCCGCAGGTTCAACCATCACAAAAAATGCGCCAGCAGATCAGTTGACCTTTTGCCGCGCTAAAGAGCAGAAGTCCATAGCAGGCTGGACGCGACCTGTGAAAATTAAAAAATAATAAATTGCGCTCTTACTTTTGAGAAAGAAAAACTATGTGTGGTATTGTCGGTGCAGTAGCAAATAGAAACGTGGTCTCCACACTGATTGAAGGCTTAAGCCGCTTGGAATATCGCGGCTATGACTCAGCAGGCATTGCCGTGTTAAATAGTAGTGGCATAGAGCGCGTGCGTGCTGTGGGCCGTGTAGCTGCAATGACCGATAAGGCCAATGCGTCACAACTAAATGGGCAGGTTGGCATTGGACATACCCGTTGGGCAACGCATGGCGGTGTGACAGAAAGCAATGCGCATCCACATGTGTCTAATGGTGAACTGGCAGTTGTGCATAATGGCATTATTGAAAACCATGATGAACAGCGTGAAAAACTTAAAAATCTAGGCTACGTGTTCACCTCGCAAACTGATACTGAAGTCATCGCCCACCTGATTCACTATTATCATAAAGATTTAGCGCTGTTACCGGCAACCCAAAGAGCCGTGGCCGAACTAACTGGCGCATTTGCTATCAGCGTGGTGTCAGTCAAAGAACCTGAGCATATGATTACGGCACGCCTAGGTTGCCCATTATTGATTGGATTAGGTGAAGGTGAAAACTTCATTGCTTCAGATGTTTCTGCAGTGCTATCAGTCACACGCAGAGTAATTTATTTGGAAGATGGCGACGTGGCCGATATTCGTCGCGAAGGTATAACGATCTTTGGTCGCGATGGTGTAGAAGTCACGCGTAAAATTCACGTGAGCGATGTATCGCTCGCCAGCATGGAGCTTGGCCCTTATGCACACTTCATGCAAAAAGAAATCCACGAGCAACCACGCGCACTGGCAGACACCATAGAGGCGCTGATCGATGACAACAGCTTCTCCCCTGCTCTCTTTGGTGAAAATGCAACTGATGTATTCCAGCAAGTTGACAGCATATTGATTCTCGCTGCAGGGACCAGTTATTACGCTGCACTCACTGCTAAATACTGGCTAGAAAGCATTGCAAAATTGCCAACCAGTGTGGAAATTGCCAGTGAATATCGTTATCGCGAATCTGTGCCAAATCCGCGCCAGTTGATTGTGACTATTTCTCAATCTGGTGAAACCTTGGATACAATGGAAGCGCTTAAACATGCAAAGTCATTAGGTCAAAACCTAACGCTAGCCATTTGTAACGTACAAGAAAGCGCCATTCCAAGAGCCTCACAACTGGTGTTCTACACACGTGCCGGGGCAGAAATTGGCGTGGCTTCAACCAAAGCCTTTACCACACAATTAGTCGCCCTATTTACCTTGGCCGCTACCCTAGCAAAGCAACGCGGCTTATTAAGTCACGAAGCTGAACAGTCACATTTAGGCGCCTTGCGCCAATTAGCAGGCAGTGTGCAACATGCACTCAATTTAGAGCCGCAAATTCGTGAGTGGGCAAAATCATTCGCCAACAAACAACATGCTTTGTTCTTAGGACGTGGCATACATTACCCAATCGCGCTAGAAGGCGCGCTCAAGCTTAAGGAAATCTCTTACATTCATGCCGAGGCTTACCCCGCAGGCGAGCTGAAACATGGCCCATTGGCGTTGGTAGATAGCGATATGCCTGTGGTAGTGATTGCGCCCAATGATGCTTTGCTGGAAAAAGTAAAATCTAATATGCAGGAAGTGAAAGCACGCGGTGGCGAGTTGTTCGTATTTGCCGATAGTGACAGTCACTTTACGGAGTCAGAGGGCGTACATGTCATCCGTACCCCGCGTCATGTAGGCGTGCTCTCCCCTATTTTGCATACGATTCCGGTACAAATGTTAGCGTATCATGCCGCTTTAATTAAGGGTACGGATGTAGATAAGCCCAGAAATTTAGCAAAAAGTGTGACGGTTGAATAGTTTGATTGCTCAAAGTTTTAATGGTTGTTGACATAAAATAAAGTTCTTTCCCAACGAATAAAGTACTTTCCTAAGTAATATCACTAGTGTCCGGTTAAATTTCGAATAAATTCAATTGGTTATCAGACGTCGGCATAATGGTTCTGTTAGTATCTGGCTGCAAGGCGCATGAAATAAGGGTTTTCTCAAAAATAGAGACCGATAAAATCTGTAATAAAGTGTATAGCGACGCATTGAGATGAAGCTCCTTTTTAACAATGGCAATGAGTACATAGGTAGATACGGCGCACCAAATTTGCGTCTTCACAGCATTCTCGCTGGTACCTAAGAAACGCTTGATGCGTAGATGCTGTTTGATCCATTTAAAGAACAACTCCACTTGCCAGCGACTCTTGTACAATGCGGCAATAGTTAATGGCGGCAAGCTTGTATTGTTGGTCAGAAATAGCAGTGTTTTTCCTGATTCTGGATCTTTGTAGCGGATGCGCCGCAAATGCTCGGGGTAGTCTCGGCTCACGTAATATCCACTGAGTCGAACCGACTGATCGCAGACCACTCCTGAAGTTCGCTCGGTCTTGACTGAATATACGCGCCGTGCGTTCATCCCGCGCTTGGCGCGGGTAACAAAGAAAGCCCCAGCTTGATGTAGCTTGAATAGCCTGCCGAAGTCGAGATAACCCCGATCCATCACGTAAAAAGCGCCCGCTTCGATGGGCAAGATGTCGAGCACCTTGACGTCGGCCATCTTGCCATCGCTGATGTGAATAAAGGCGGGGATTGCCCCACGTAAATCCAGCAACGTGTGCATCTTCACCGCAGCCTTGGTCGAACGAAATGGCGCCCAGTCGAACAGGCTCAAGCACAGATCGATAGTGGTTGAATCCAGCGCGTAAACGGTCGCATCCAACTCTAGGCCTGTCGGTTCTTTGGTGTAGAGGTTTCTGGCTCGTACAATCAGGCGCATGGCCAGTGCGTCTGAAAGTGTGGCTCTGGCGGGTACACCGCTCAATCCCATATGAAATAGCTTGGTCTGGTTGGCCGCTAGACAGGACTCGATGTCGCGTAAAGATTCGCGCCATGTCAATTGCGAGAAAGCCATCACGCGAAACAAATTGGCGCAGTCCAAGGTGCGCACCCCTGCATCGCCACCGTAACGGTCGATGATGCGTCCAAATGTCTTCCACGGTACGTACTCCATGACTTGTGCAAACAGCGTTTTTCTCACGTTCATGTTTCACCCCAGGTTCATTAAACCTGAAAGTATCGCAAATGTTTGTTCTGAAATTCAAATCGTGGACACCATTTAGTCGTTCGAAACCCTTATCAATATTAACTTTGCAGACAGCATGACTCAATTTAACCGGACACTAGTGAAGTAATATAGCTCTTTACTGAAAATAAATATTTTTTGCAGATTAACGGAAGAAACTTCTGGATGCTGAGTACAGTGGATATGGTACGGATAGAAAGTCGCCAGATTGCATCTGGCTGGTCTGGTCGCGGCGATTCTTAAGAATGTCGCGTACATGACTGTATTTGTAGGTGCCGATCTGCAAGGCCACGGTACAGCCTGCTTCCAGCCTAGGCTTACCGTAACGCTTGGCCAGCGAAAGTAATCCTAAGCAGGCACGATAGCCATGTTCAGGATGTTTGTATTTCGCGAGTAGCCGTGTTACCAACAATTCTGTGGCAGGGCCAATACTCAGTCCCCAATGAATAAGCCGGTCTGGCGTCCACATCCAGATGTGCGCGATGCGCTTCCGGCATATGGCTGGGAATGGTAGTGAAATCCCCTTTCTTGCGATTGCGCGCATGACTGGCAACACGTTGTCCACGATGCAGTATCTCTACCACGTGCGTCGTGATACGTGCTTCCATTTCCAGGCCGACCAAGGCATGGGGTACGCTGTAACGATGACGCTCCACTTCGACGTGATAGTCGATATGGACTTTGACCGTTTTGAATTGCGCGATCTCGTAACGCTGCAATGGAAGCGGCATCAGTGCCGGTGCATCAAGCGCTAAAAAGGTGCTGGCGCGACTGCCTGGCAGTTTCTGGAAGAGCTTTGCATTGAGTTGATGCAGCAAAGGCATAATGGCCGCATTGACTTCATGGATACTGGCGAATCGCTGGTGGCGTAGACGCGCCATGATCCAGCGTTCGACGATCTGTACAGCAGATTCGGCCTTCGCCTTGTCTTGGGGATGATAAGGCCGTGCCGGTAGCACCGAGGTACCATAATGCCGTACAAAGTCGAGTACGGTATCGTTGCTGCGTGGCTCATAGCGATTGGCATCAGCCACCATGGCCCTTGGGTTATCTGGGACGATGAGCTGTGGTACGCCACCATAAAAATGCAGTGCGCGTACAGTGGATTCAAGCCAGTCAACCATGGTTTCACTAGGGGTAGCACAGGCGAATGTATAGCTGGAAGCGCCCATGGCAGCGACAAAGATATGGGCGCGACTACCATCGGTCAAGGCCATGGTGGGGCCGGCGAAATCAATGAATAACTTCTCGCCTGCACGATGGATCTGCCGCATGGAGCGCTTGAGTTGTTTGGCAAAGCGGCGGTAATGCACACAGAATTGGGTATAGCTGTAGGTTTGGCTGTCGGCGTGATCGGCACGATGCTCTTCCCACAACAGCATCAGCGTCATGCCCTTACGGCGCAGCTCCTGATGCATGCGCCCATAGTCAGGCTGAACATACGCGGGTGGTTTCTGGGGTACTACCAATAACTGCCGCTCAAGCGTTGATTCATCCTGGTCTTGTATTGCAGACCAATCCAGGCCTGCGATGACCGCAAGCCCAATGTACTTGGTAACGACGCCTTTGGAAATGCCTAAAGCTGCAGCGATTTGTGCGTGTGATAGCTTGGCTTCAAGCTTCAGACGCAGGACTTCTTTTATTTTACGCATAGTAATCCTTAGTACGGGCATGCAGTCTCCAGACAAAAAGTCTGGAAGCGTACCCGTTTAGGTGGCTAATATGCGTAATATCATTTTAATGCGATTTGCAGTCATTATGGCATCGTGACCGCTGATTATGGTCTTACCCAAAAATCGGTCACGATAAACCGTTTTGGCTGGTCACGATAGACCATAATCACTGGTCACGTTGGACCGTTTTGGCTGGTCACGATGTGCCATAATACCCAGAATACCGTGTCTGATGTCACTGAAGATGCTCATCTGTATGCAAACAAATTCCAGTGTTTTCAGAAAATGTTAGATCAACTGGTCAGTAAGCATGGATGCATCATAAAATCAAACCAATTGCGAAAGCTACCACATATCGCTAGATGTAAAAAACACCTGCTAAGTACTGACGGAAATCCTCGATGTATCGCCGTAATTGAAATTGCCGTTTAGGAAACAACTTTTTATATCTTAGAAGTCGACACATCGGATGCCATTAACTCGCTATCTACCATGATTTTATTATTGAACTCACCCTCTGGTTGGCAAAAACAGCTTGGAGAGTTGGAGCGAGTGTTAGTAAAAAAATCACTTGCGTGGCCAAGTCAGATTTTTACTAAATTTTGCGGAACGGAAAGGTTCAATGCCATCTCTCACCCCAAATCATTTGCTTCAAGTAAAGGTTTGCTTGTTGCTGATTCTGTCGAGCATTGGGCAGATAGATTTTATGCTTTGATGAAAACAATGTTGTGATAAATATTAGTATTGCGTTTTGTCAGGGATTAGAATGAAACGCCAGTGGAAGCTGTATCGTGAAACGGGTGAAGCTTCCTTGCTCGCTCAATACGTCTACATTACCACCATGCTTGACTGCTACTGTGCGTACGAAATACAAGCCTAGTCCTGCGCCTTTAGGCATGGCAGCATTACTTCCAGCCTGGCTAAATCGTTGGAATAGCCTTTCTTTCTGATCGGCAGAAATACCTGGACCATGATCGGTGACGCTCACGATGGCAAGTTGTGGTGAAACATTCAAGGCCAACGTCACCGCAGCATCTGCAGGAGAAAATTTGACCGCATTCAGTACAAGATTAAGCACGGCCCGATGTAGCAGAGTAAAATCGCCTTGAAGCCAGACAGGCTCATGCGGTATTTCACGCACAAGTTGGATTGATTTTTCGCGTGCGGCTAGGTGTGCGTCATCCATGACTTGATGCAGTACCGCTGTCAAATCTATTTCTTGCCAGCGGCTGGCGTCCATCATTTCGGCACGTGATACCTGCAAAAAGTCTTCAGCAAGTTTCAATGCACGCTCTAATGGTGTGCGCAAGTGATCTGCAGAAGATTCCATATGAAAAATGGCTGCAATTAACGGTGCACGTAAATCGTGCGAGATAAATGCCAGTGTCTCAAGGCGATCTTCATGTAATTGTCTGAGTCGTTGCGAGGCAGTCTGCACCTGTGCAATACGGGATTGCATATTATCCTTGTGATCGACCTTACGATTTTTGTCAATACGTCTTTCTATCCACGCAGCATCCTGGTGCAAAAGCTGCAAACTATAATCCAAAAAACGTTGCGCTGAAGCAAGTTTGCGCCAACTCCAGATTGGGTAGGCTAATGCAATGGCAAGCAGTGCGGCTGAGGGTGGTAACCATACGCCGAGTAAACTGGGTAATAGCATGCTGATGCCTGCGACGGAGGTAAACCAGAGTGTACTGATGAGTAAACCTTGAAGCGGTGCGAGGCGAGGTAGCCATAAAATAGGGGAGATTGCCAATAATGTACTTATTAACACCGTTACCCAATGTGGTACTTGATAGACTAGTCGGTCATATCGCATAGAATCAATGACACTGGCATGAAACTCAACACCTGACATTGGCTGATGTAAGCCAGAAACAGGGGTAGGTATAAAATCTCCCATGCCAGATGCTGTCGCGCCAACTAGCACGATTTTGTCTTTGAATAGGCCAGATGGAAATTCCCCATTCAGTACTTGCACATACGATAGACTTTGTACACTTCCCGGCTTACCTAGAAAGCTGACTCTGCGTTGATCCTTACGTGTGAGGGTGAATGGCTTAAAGTCTTGCTCAGATTGTTCTGGTGCAGTGGTTGATAAATGTGGTGGCTTGATATTGGCTGCCTGTAAAATCGCCTGTGCAAAGGTAGGCCAGGCAGGTATACCTAGACCCTCCCACAAATACACACTGCGACCAATGCCATCTTCATCAAGCTCTACATGTACGCTTCCCATCGTGGCAGCATGATTAGAAAACGTCGGTAATGGCAGCGTTTCAATCAGTTGGCCATTTACTCGATTACTTTCCATTAACACAGGTAGTACGACGTTTCCAGCATGATGAATTGCTTCTGACAAGGCTTTATCTGAGGATGGATCAATGGTATCAGGCTCGGCAAAGATCAGATCCATACCGATGACACGAGCGCCATCATTTTTGAGGCGATTAATTAACTTCGCGTGTTGATGCCGTGACCAAGGCCAACGTCCTAGCTTAGAGAGGCTTTCTTCATCAATAGCCACTATGACCATGTCTGATGGAGTTGAGTCGCTGTGTAGCCTTTGTCCAAGGTCGTAGAGCAAATTATCCACTCGCCCAAGCTCTCCGCTGAAATTAACCAGCAGAGATGTGGTTAGCAGAATCAGGCCAGTAAAGAGGCGGTCATTGAAATTGGGACGCTTCAACAGCTACAACGCAAATAAAGGCAACAACAATAACAATTTCCAATGTTGTTTGTGGGGCACTTCAATGATTTGCGTGGAGAATGGGCTTGTGGTGCCATCAGTATCGATCATGCGAACCGAGAGATATTGCTTGCCAGCATCTGGTCGTGGCATTTGTAATTTTCCATCCATGCTTTCTCCGTGCCACAGCACTTGGTTGCGTGTTGTGTCTGAAGCCAATTCAGCTTCATATCGTAAGCCTTCTAATGGTGTTGGCAGACTGACATACATTGATTTATCGTCGAAAGATAGCGCTGATAGTGTTAAATCTGGCGCGACTGGGGCTGGTTTGTAAGTAAATTTGATTGCATCAGAAAATGGCCCCTGATCATCGCCAGCAATGCTGGCGACATGCAAGTAATAGTCTCCTGGGGTTAATTCCTGAGTTGGTTTTAGGTGGTTTTGAGATGAGGATACATCCAGAATCTTATCGCTAAAAGCAATGTCGCGCGCTAATTGAATGCGATAGATATTAATGCCATTTGCCTCGCTCCAAGTCAAATCTGGCTGCGCCGTGCGCACGGTTGCATTGTTGCCAGGAGTCAGCAATAGCGGTGCGAAAGGGCGGGCATTTAACTCGAATGCATGCACAGCATCTACCCCCTGTAACCCTGAAATATCCTTGGCGCGAACACGCAACATGTACTTACCATCAGGCAGGTCAGCAAATGATAGACGTGGTGTGTCGCTTGTTTTTTCAAGCAACACTTGTTGAAAAGACGTATCTGGTGCAATTTGACCAATCCAGCCCACAGCACTTTCTTGCGCCGCAAGTTCGAAACGCATGGGCAGGCGGTCTATTTTGATTGGTAGGGCATGTACGTCTGGCGCAGCCAGTAGTGAAACTGGTGAACGCGCTGGCTTACCTTGTTCTGCAATACTGCCATATCCAGCGGCAATAGGAACTTCCTGATTCGCAGCAATTAAACCTACGCGACCATCCAATGTTTCTTCAAGTGTCACGGCGTTTTCAACCGCAACGCGAAACTCTGTTCCACGAACCGCAGCAACCGCTGAAGGAGTGATGACTTCCATTCGATTGTCTGGCTTATGCTCTGGATTAGCTTTGATTTCAGCTCGGCCTTGCTGCAATCTCAGCTTTGTATCCACCATGCCACCACCTTCATATACGCTCATAGTATCAAGCTGCATGATTGAGTTTGGTTGTACCATAGCGGTAGAACCATCCGCAAATTGTAATGTGGCACTGCTGTTGGCGGCTGTGTGTAACTTGGCACCAGAATAAAGTTTTTCGCCTGAATGGAGTTCGTAGGCTGCGGAGTTTGGTAAGTTAACTTGTACGCTACCCGTCACCGCAAGTACTAGCGCAGGTGCAGGGTGTTGCTTGAGCAGGTGAAGCGGAATACGTAGCGTCTGACCAGGGATAAGTCGACGAGGGTTAATGATTTGATTGAGTTTTTGTAATTGCCCCCAGTCGGCAGTCTTCACCAAGTAGCGTGTCGAGAACTGGATGAGTGTGTCGCCTGGACGAATAGTGTAGCGCCACTCTGGCTCGCTATCAGCGGCTATAACCGCTGAATTCACCAATAAGCCTAAAAGTAGTCCATAACAGGTTAATTGCTTCATAGCTTCAATTAGTATTCCAGACGTTCAAGACGATAGCCCTGACGATTAATGCAATTCAGCCGCCAACCATGTTCTGGTGTCAGCTTCAGTTTTTCTCGCAAATGGCAGATGTGTACATCAATGGTGCGCGAGTTGATTTCTGCGCTGATACCCCATACAGCTTGACTTAGACAAGTCCGTGAGACCAGTGTGCCAATATGCTTAAAAATATATAATGCAAGAAAAGTTTCTTTCTCCGTCAGCTTAACAGCTGTACTTTCAAGTTCAAATTTATGCTGCATGTAATTTACGCTGAGATGGCCGAAATGCTCAATCGTTTTAGGTTTGGTTGTACTGCGCCGTATTAATGCGTCAATTCGAGAAAGTAATATTTTTTTGTTGGGTGGTTTAACAATGTAATCATCGGCTCCAGCTTGAAGTATCCGCACAATATCTTCTTCTGTGTTGCGGCTTGTGAGAAAAATCACTGGGGGCAAGGCACCTTTTAGTTTGAGGTGTTCCAACACTTCAGTTCCATTGACGTCTGGTAGCATCCAATCAAGCAAACATACGTCATATCGTCTATCAAGTAATGCATGTATACACTCTTGGCCCAGCTTAAACCAGTCAACATCATGTCCAGCCTCCTTAAGCCACTCAATTACAGGCAGAGCTGAACTTATTTCATCTTCTAAAAATGCGATTTTCATTTTTTCGTTAGTTAAGATATTCACATTGGTTATTGTAACGTGGTTATCACTGGAATCATACAATCAGATATATTAGGGAAATTATTGTGTAATAACAAGGGATTATGGTCAAAGTAATCAAACCACCTTTATGGGTGGGTGATGTCTTTATGCAGGTTTAGGCGCATCTTGATAGTTATGTAAATAACTGTTAATTGTGTAAATAACTGTTAATTTTGCAATTAGTTCTTTTAACTTTGCGTTTAATATCAGTGTTCTGATTGAATTTTAAGCTTGGCGCGCTCAAATTTGAAGTGCAATATTTTTCGAAGGAAAATGTTGCGTGGTAAAAATCCAGTGGCAGTGGTTTCGGTCGAGCGCATGGGTAAAAAGCCTAGTGGCCGATTGCCTGTAATAATAGAGTGGAGATTGTGGTTTGTATAAAACCGAATCATAGTGTGCAACTTGAGATAAGTAGACCTGAGGATTCTGACGCATCACCGAATTAGCGTGCCAGCAAGATGTTCCATCTGCCCAGCAAGGGTCTGGCTGATAACGCTGGTCGGTTGATTGAAGGTCATTGACAGTCCATTTCATCGCATCAAATTTTTTAAATGAAGTTTTAAGCTTAGGAAGTAAAACAAATGAATAAAACTCTTATTAATATCGCAGTGGCAGCAATGTTGGGTGTTTCAACATTTGCTGCATCAGCTGAGGATATGTATCGTGGTGCTTGGTATGCTGTACCAGGCGTAAGCTACATGAACACAGATAGCGATTTAGATGCAAATAATGGTGGTGGCGCATTCATCAAACTTGGTAAAGAAATAAGCCAAAGCTGGGACATTCAAGGTGGGTTAGGTTACAACAGTGCAAGCGAAGATACCAATATTGCAGGTGTTGGTGGCAGATATAAACAAACAACATTAGGCGTGGATGCATTGTATATGTTCAGCCGTGATAAATTCCGCCCATTCTTGCTGGCTGGTTTAGGTGCTGCGCGTAACAATGTTGATTACAGCAATATTGCTATTACTGATAAGAGCAAAACTTCATGGTTAGCAAACGTTGGTGTGGGTGCGCAATACCTATTCAACGATACTTTTGGTTTGCAAGCTGATTTACGCCATCAATGGACTCGTTCAAATGCTAAAGCGACAGGTACAACATTTGATGCTGACGGCACTATTGGTAACACTTTATTGAACTTAGGCGGTATCTTCCGCTTTGGTGCACCAGCACCTATGCCTGTAGTGGTAGCGCCAGAACCAGCGCCAGCAGTGATTGCACCAAGGCCTGAGCCAATTGCGGTAGTTGAGCCAACGCCTGCGCCAACTCCAGCCCCTGAAGCCTGTAAGCCAACATTGGAGACCATTACGATCTCAGCTGAAAAATTATTTGGTTTTGATAAATCAAAACTAAAGGATGATGGTAAGTCAGCATTAGATGATGCCGTAGCTAAAATCAAAGCAAACCCAGATATCGAGTTAGTCATGGTGGCTGGGCATACAGACCGCATCGGATCAGAAGCATACAACCAAAAACTATCAGAGCGCCGTGCTAATCAAATAAAAGATTACCTGGTGTCACAGGGCGTTGATGCAAATCGTTTACAAGCTGTAGGTAAAGGGGAGTCAGAACCCGTAGTTGAATGTACTGGTGCAAAAGGTAAAAAATTAGTTGAATGTTTAGCACCTAACCGTCGTGTTGTTCTTTCTGCTGAAAAACAACGTGAATCAGGTTGCAAATAGTTAATTAATTTAACAAGGATTGATGAAGTAAAACCAAAGCCTTACCAAGCATTAGCGTGGTAAGGCTTTTAATCTTAAGCGCGGTTTGTCGATACAGCGCAGTTGTATGGCTGGTTGCTAGAAAAGAGCAGAAACTGCATTCGTGCAAAGGTCTCATTAAGTTGTCAATTGGATTGGCATGAATGACTTAAATTAAAAAAATAACAGTCAATAGTTTTTCTCCAGCGGTAATAATTTGCTTTAACTACCCAAGATCATTTGGTTTTAGGTATATAGATATTAAGAGGTTGCTATGCTTGTTTCACGATCATCGTTATGTACTAACTCAAATGTTAATTTAGTTCGCCCGCAAAACCATCAATCGCGATTCACGCGACTGTTGCTTGCTGTCGTGTTGCCAGCCATGGTGCTAATGGGCTCAGTCACCGCCCAGGCCGCAGTGACGAAACTGGTGGGCGGTATGCTGTTCTCCGGCACCGCACCGTTTGATGGCAGCGGCGCAGGGCATGATGCCAGCGCGACTGATAATATTATTCGTACGCACGACACCGCTGCCTACCGCGTGGGCTACACCATCAGCCCGCAAGACACTGGCGGCGTGCTCACCTTAACCATGGGTGCCAGCACCCTGCCAGGTAGTTATGTCGGCCCAGCTGCACCGCAGATTGCCTACTTTAGCGCCCTTGATTTACCCACAGGCGCAGGCGGCTGCCAAAACATCAGCGCAACCGCGCTGAGTGCGGCGCAGATTGCCGCTGGCACCACCTCAGGTGTTTCTGCTGACGGTCAAACCCTAGTTTGCGTACAACCCAGCCCAACCAGCGGCGCCACACAAGACTTCATGATGCGCGTTGCTGGCTCTGCGCCTAATGGCGCCACAGTCGCCGCACCCACGGTGACATACAAATCCTTAACCAATCCTGCCACCAGTGCGCTGACGGTAGAGAACGATGGCGCCACCTACTTTGGCATGTCGAATCTGACGGTATCAGCGGCACCGCGCTGGAATTTGGCTAAGAATACGTACCCCCCGCCACAATTCGTGCCAGGCTCAGGCCCAGCGGGTGAGAACGGTTATGTTATTTCCTATAACTTAGGGGTTTTTGCACAAGGCTCGCGCAAAGGGCTGGAGGCGCTTAACGGCGCTTACACCATTAGCGAAGACTTTAGTAGCGCGGGTAAATTCCCTAATAGCCGCTTGCTGACCTGGAGTATCAACTCACCAGGTTATCTGGTGCTTGACTACTCGGCCGCTGGGCAGAACGGCTGCGCTGATTGGCGTGCTGCTAACGCCAATATCGATAACGCCTACGCCATTGTTGGGGATTATGGCATGACCCCTAACAGCACGGTGAATTGGGTAGTGGCGCGTGGCGGTACCTGTGATCAGACCGCGTTTAATAACACCACTAAAACCGCCACACTGACGCTGAATAACACCGACTTTTCACTGAATTTCTATCCAACCAAAATGGGATATGCCGCAATTGCTGCAACGCTGGTCAATCCTATCAATCAAAATGACTCAACCAACCAATGGTGGGTGGCGAGCAAGGCCGTGGTGCTGTGGGCACCGCTGACGGATATGCCACCAATGCCACCAGCACCTAGCACGCAGGATTTGACGAATAGAGCCACCTTGGCTGGCACCTCGGTCACTGGGCAAGCCAATACAGAACCAACCTTGGCCGATAACCAAGCCGTCCGAACGGCGGTATATAACGTTGGCTCGGCGTTTATGTCCAAGTCTTACAACCCATTTCTCGCAAATAACCCATTTGGTTTGGATGTAGCGCAGGCTGACCCTGTGAGTGCCGATGGCAGGGTTAACCAAGCATCACCAGGGCAAGTATTGTCGGCATCAGTCCGTGTTTTCAACACCGATCTTGGTTCGCTAGGGGCGGGTTATATCTGCGATAAAATCGACAATGCCCGCTTTACTTTTTTTGATATCACTTCAAACAGTTATACCAGTAACGCCGGCTTTGTAAAAGACCCGCTAACGGGCGTTGCGATGCGAACATTTAGTGGTCCCCCTGTCAACTATGTTTACAGCTTGGGCATAGGCGGCGCTGGCTCGGCTGGTGGCACTTGGAGCAGCTTTAACACGGTGGCCAGTGAATACAGCTATCCTGCTACTACTGGTTCTGCACAATCCGATTCAGACTGTGCTGACCCCAGCATCACCTGGTACCCATCGGTTGCCAGCTTGCTGAGCGCAGGCCATACCCTGAAAGAAGTCTCGCGTGTTCGCGCCGACTACACGACGTTCCCGGGGCCAGCTGATAATATGGCGCTGCTGATACCCTTGCAAGTGAATGCCACGTACAGTTATAGCGGGACCGACAACGCCCCTGGCGGCGCGTTCACTGCAGGGGCCAGCACCGCTAATGCTATTGCGCCAAATCAGGCCATGTGGCAAACCAACACAGCCCGTTTTGCGACGCCTGTGCCTCGGATCTCTGAGGCACTTAAGATCGTTTCAAACGAATACATCCAAATCAGTAAAACCTCCTCCAGTCACCCTGCGGCAGGTTCCTTGGTTGGAGTCGGCAATACCATTACTTACGCCCTGACGGTCAATGCCACCACCAGCACCAATGCCCACACCACCACGATAGATGTGTGGGACGTGCTGCCCAACTACGTCAGCTATGTGGCGGGTAGCAGCACCATGGGTGGCGCGGCACTGCCTGACCCGACCTGTGCGGTGAGCGGCTTGCCAGTGGCACTGTTCCCCACTCAACCGCTGACGGGTGGCGTCACGGCTTGCCATTGGACCTTGACCAATCAAGCGGTAGCTAAAGCCACAATTGGTAATGCGGCAGGTAACTTGCCCGTCATCAAATTCAACACCACGGTGGCTGTTGCCGCCCCCTCCGCCACTGTGCTTAATAACACCTCATTTGCCGATTCCACTGGGAATAACAAGCAAGATGCGGTTTACAACATGGTCAATGGCTTTCAGTGTGTCAGCGGACAGAATTGCAGCTTTAGCAACTGGCTACTGAATGTCAGCGCCACCCCTGGCCTGCTCCTCAGCAAGCAAGTCAGCAAGAGCCTGCTCCCATTGAACGGCAGCTTTAGCTACACCTATAATTATGGTGCTATTGGCAATGACCTCAGCAATGCCAGAATTTTAGACGTCCTGCCTTATGTAGGCGATGGTCGTGTACCTGCTTCTGCCTATACCGGCACTATTAAATTCAGCGCACCCCTTGCGCTACCAGTCGCTGGCGGCTTTGCCACAATGGGCGATGCCAATGCGCAAATCCTTTACACCAGCAACGCACCTGCCAATATCTCGCGTGATTCCAGCAGTGCTACTCATATCCTCACCGGTTTGGGCAGCAACGGCGCCGGCAGCACCAACTGGTGTACGGTCGCACAATTCGGCACTGCCAACTGCCCAGCCACCATCGCCGATGCCACGGCCTTTTTAGTCATCCCGCATCATAACAATGGTGATGCCAATCTGGATAAACTCACGGCAGGTGATACCTATAGCTTGATTGCACAGGTCACCACCACAGGTGGTAACCCAGGCGACCTGTTCGCCAATGACTTTACTGGCGACTCCAATACTTTGCTGGCGCACAATCCGACCTCCAATGTGGTCAGCACTAAAATTACCGCGCCAGATTTGATCCTGACTAAAACCGTACTTCCTACTACAGGTCTATCCGGCAGCACCTCGGTGTACACCATCACCGTGAAGAACAACACTGGCACCAATGTCGGGCCTATCGAGGCCATTGCAGGCACCGTCATTAAAATGACCGACACCCTAACAGGCGGCAACATCAGCATTAGTGGTCCAGCGGATGTGAGCGGCACCAATTGGGATTGCTCTGCCAGCACCGCGCCATCTACCATTAGTTGTACCTACACTGGCGCACTGCCGCTAGGGGTAGGCGCCACCGTTGGCGGACCAATCACGATTACGGTACTGCTGGGTGCCGCTGTCCCCACAGGTACCGTGGTGACGAACACTGCCAACACGGCCATGACTGGCCCACAAGTTGAATTGCCAAATACCAACAACAGCGGCACTGTGGCCTTTACCGCCACGCACCCAGGTGTGATTGTGAGCGGCAACGTTTACAACGACACCAACGGTCTACTGGGCGACAACTTTGTCAATGGCCCAGGCACGCAAGCGGTGGCTGGCGGCACATTGACGGCTTATCTGGTCAACAACCTCAATAAAGTGGTGAACTACAGTGATGTGGCTGCGAATGGCAGTTATGGCTTTACCCATGTGCCAATCGCCACGGGCTACCATGTGGTGCTTAGCAACACGGCAGGTACAGCGGCGAGCATTAACGCGACAGCGCCTATCGCCAGCTTACCAGCAGGCTGGGTCAACACGGGTGAAGTGAATGGCGATAGCACCACTGCGCATACAGAACTAGGCGCTAATATCGCCGACGGTTTATCCGCCAACTTTGACATCAACGGCGCGGCCGATATTGTGAACATCAACTTTGGTATTGAACAACCGCCGACTACCGGCACTGCCACATATGTTAGCCAACCCAACCCAACGGGTACCAATACCGTTGCGGTCGGGGCGGGCGCGTTTGTGGGCACATTGCCCGTAGGCGTGACGGGCGGCAATGCTAGCGACCCCGATGCGACGGTCACACACATCAAGATTACGGCATTTCCAAGTAACACCACCAGTATCACGATTAATGGTGTGAGCTATACCTCTGGTACCTTCCCAGTGGGCGGTGTCACCGTTACTGTGGCGCAGCTTGCTGGCATGCTGCTCGACCCAGTCGATGGCTTGATCACGGCCAGCATTCCTTATGTTGCCATTGATGCGGCAGGTAAGGTGTCGGCTGCGGCTGGCGCGGTGAACCTACCGTTTGCCGGGGTTTCCGTCAGCGGTAGCGTTTATAACGATACCAATGGTTTGACAGACAACCTCGTCAATGATGGTACGGGCACCAACGCGGGCAGCGGCACGCTGACGGCTTACCTGATTGATGGCAGCAACACCATTGTCGCCAGCAGCCTGATTGCGGTCAATGGCGCTTACAGCATGGGCAACGTCCCTGCAGGTAGCGGCTATCGCATTCTGCTCAGTAACACCGCCGGCCTCACAGGCACGCTCGCAAGCAGCAGCTTACCAGCTGGCTGGGTGAGTACCGGAGAAAGCAACGGTGCAGGCGCAGGCAGCGACGGCACGCCAGATGGTATTTCTGCCGCCTTTACTATCGGCGCCACCAATGTGACTGACCGTAACTTCGGGATTGAACAACCGCCGACAGCGGGTACTGCCACATATGCCAGCCAAGTTAACCCAGGCGGCACGGTGACATTACCCGTAAATGCAGGCGCATTTGTTGGCACACTACCAACGACTGCGACAGGCAGCAATGCCACTGATGCGACAGCCGTTACACAAATCAAAGTCACGGCATTCCCTAGTAACGTCACCAGCATCACCATTAACGTTACTACTTACACCGCAGGCACTTTCCCTGGAACGGGTGTGACCGTGACGGTAGCGCAACTAGCTGGCATGCGTATAGACACAGTGGATGGAGCGGTTACCGTCGATATTCCTTATATTGCGATAGATGCTGCAGACAAAGAATCGCCCACCCCAGGCCACGTGCTACTTCCATTCACACAATTAAATCTAAGTGGTTTTGTCTTTAGTGATATCAATGGCAATAAACTTAAGGAAGGTGCTGAAACTGGCGATGCTGCATTTGCGGGTATCAATGTGGTATTAACGAATGCTGCGGGTACGGTGGTTATTGCCAGTCAGCCTGTAAATGCAGCCACTGGTGCGTATAGTTTGCCTATATCCCCTAATACCAACTATCAAGCATTAGTGACCACCAGCACTGTGACCATAGGCTCAGCCCCGCCAGTGATTAACTTACCAAGCGCTTGGGTAAAAACAGGTGAGAGCACAGGGGGCGCAGTAGAAACGCCAGATGTGCCAGATAGTACGCAAGTTGCCCAAGTATTAACATCTAGTTTGACCAATGTAAACTTTGGATTGGCTCAAGTTGCCTCGCTTAGTGGGATTGTTTGGCGAGATCTGAATCATGATCGTGCACTAACTGGTGGTGAGCCTGGTGTTCCTAATTTCGTAGTAGAGGTGCTAAACGCATCAGGAGTGGTTGTTAAAAACACGTTTACAGATGTAAACGGTGCTTATAGCGTGAATGGGTTGACGCCTGGCGTTCCTTATAGTGTGCGTTTCCGAGATCCTGCAACAAGCAACATTATTCTTGGCGTGCCTACGTATAACCACAACATGACAGGCACTACATTAGGCACAAGTACAACAACGGCAAGTGGTACATCTACAATAGATGCTACAGGTGGCAAGCTAAACGTTACATTAATTGCGGGCACTAATTTAGTGCATCAATCATTGCCTTTAGATCCTAATGGGGTTGTTTACGATGCGGTGACGCGCAACCCCATTCAAGGAGCAACAGTGACCTTACTGTCGAATGGCAACCCAGTCAATCCGTTGTGTTTAGTGGCTGGCGTTAATCCACAAATTACAGGTCCTGATGGCTATTATGAGTATTTGTTAATCAATCCAGCACCGGTAGTTGTTCCTGCTTGTCCAGGCACGGCAAACTACACCATTAATGTCATCCCAGCGGCCGGTTATTTGCCTCCCAATGCTTTACAGGGAGGGGTGGCTTTACCTGGTGGATTGCCAGCATTAAATCTTGGTGCGATTAATCTTATTCAAGCGCAAGCGACTGCGCCTACTGGCGCACAGTCTACCCAGTATAGTTTTAACTTCCAGATTGTGCTAAGTGGATTGCCAGCAACGAGTACGGGGGATATTGTCAACAACCATATCCCGCTAGACCCTGCAGTAACGCCGACCATATTTGTCAGCAAAATAGGGAATAAATCGATTGCTGAGATTGGTGATACGGTGATGTATACGATTAAAGCCAAGCTGAGTAACGGTGTGTTAGCAAGTGCGCAATTAGTCGACAATTTACCTGCTGGTTTTAAATACATCCCAGGCACGGCTACTATCGCTAAAGGTGCGGTAGCAACTACTATAGCATTAGCTAATCCATTACCTGTAGGCAACCTTGGCCCACAACTTACATTTGTAATAGGTACAATGAATGCGGCAGACACTGTCACCGTCACTTATAAAGTGCGTGTTGGTGTGGGCGCAATGCAGGGAGATGGTATCAATCGTGTGTATGCACATGCAATAGGTGGCGGAGTGTCTAATACTGCGCAATTTCGCGTAAAAGTCACTGGTGGTGTGTTTACCAATGATGCATGTGTTGCAGGGAAAGTGTTTGTGGATTGTAACAACAACCACATTCAAGACCCAGAAGAGCTCGGCGTGCCAGGTGTACGCCTCTATATGGAAGATGGTACGTACTTTATTACCGATGTAGAAGGCAAATACAGTTATTGCGGTATCAGCCCACGTACACATGTTCTCAAAGCTGACAATGCGACCTTGCCGCGCGGTAGCCGTTTAACCACGACCAGCAACCGTAATGCAGGCGACGCAAACAGCTTGTTCCTTGATGTTAAAAATGGCGAGCTTATCCGCGGAGACTTTGCGGAAGGTAGTTGTTCAAATACCGTGTTGGAGCAAGTGAAAGCGCGTCGTGGTCAAGGTGAAGTGCGTGCGCCTGAAACAGAGCGTAAAAACGGCCCCGCACTTAAATTTGAGGGTAAATCTCCAAATTACCCTCAGCAAGGTACGGATAGTGCTAATCAGCCGATCGTTAAGCCACGGGGAGGCGGGGGAGATGCCACCGTCACGGAGACTGTGAACAATCAGCCAGTCAGTAGCTTGCCTGATGCAAGCGGCAACTCACGCGGCAATTACTTGCGGGATGTGAAGGAGGGCGAACATGCTAACTAATCGCACATTCTCCTTACGCAATTCGTCAGGAATAAAAGAGATGAATCTGAATGATCAAAAAATGGTTGTTGCCCAACAGCAAGATCAGAAGATACTAAAACAAATGACACAACCGTTGCGCCTGCGTGCGATAACCATTGCGGTAGCTGCCGCGATGTGTGGGACGGGTTTGGCTCAAGCAGATGGTTACCGTTACGATGGTGTAGTTAAATCAAGCGCTAGTGGTGATATTGCAAGTCAGCTAGATTATCAAACGCCAAAAACCAATGCAACAAGCCAAGCGCCATTGGATGTTTACGCGGATAAAAGCCAAAATGGCCGCATTGATTATGCGGCTAATGCAGTTGTTGGAAAAATTGCAGTAGAAGTTGATAAAGATGGGTTGCCAGCAGATGGACAAAGTGCAACTGAGCTCACGGTCAAGCTGTTTGATAAAAATGCACAACCACTCGCTGGTGTAGCTTACATCACGGTTGAGGTGAATGGTGGACGGTTGTTGTTGCCAAATGCTAAAACGGATGAATTAGGCCCAGAAGGTTTAGACTTAGATAAAGTAACGCCAGGCACGCAGATTAAAGTGGAAAATGGTGTGGCAACATTTAAGCTTTTAGCGCCTTCAGAACCTAAAGATGTAGAAGTGCGGATTACGGCTGGTGGCGTGACTGCTGCTGGATCCATTAGCTTTTTGCCTGAATTGCGAGAAATGGTTGCTGCAGGTTTGGTGGAAGGGATTATCAGTAAGCGCCATATCTCTGCTGGTTCGCTTTCTCCTACGCGTCAGAATGACGGATTTGAGCAGGAAATCAACCGTTGGAGCCGTCAGTTTAGCAATGGCAAGGCCAACGCTGCCATGCGTACGGCTTTCTTTATCAAAGGAAAAATCAAAGGCGATGCATTATTAACGGCAGCTTATGACTCTGATAAAGCAACGCGTACACGCTTATTACGTGACGTTCGCCCAGATGAGTTTTATCCAGTGTATGGCGATAGTTCGATTCATGGTTTTGACGCACGGTCTAGCGAGCGCTTATATGTACGAGTAGACAAAGACAAAAGCTATATTCTTTATGGCGATTTTGCAACAGGCAATGGCTTTAGTCAGCAAACCGGTGGTGGCAGTGTGGCGCGGCTACAGTTGCGCAACCTTGGGCAATATAACCGAACGGCGACAGGGGTGCGCGGTCATTATGAAAAAGGCAACGTGATGGGTAACGCCTTTGCGTTGCGAGACAGCCTAAAACAGGTGATTGAAGAATATCCAGGCAATGGGACTTCTGGGCCATTTGCAGTAAAAAACAATTCTGCACTTGAGAATTCTGAAAAAATTGAAATTGTCATTCGTGATAAAAACCAAATTAATCTGATTAAAGAGGTTAAAACACTAGCGCGCTTTGAAGATTACGTGTTTGAGCCATTTAGTGGACGTATTTTGCTGAAAACACCACTCATGGCGCTGACGCCTCAAGGTGACCCGCAATCATTACGCATTACCTATGAAGTCGATCAGGGTGGACCGGAGTTTTGGGTGAGTGGTTTGGATGGTCAAATTAAATTGACTGACAATCTAGAAGTGGGTGGATCGTGGGTTGAAGATCGTAATCCACTTTCACCTTACCGCTTAAATAGCCTGAATACAGGCATTAAATTAGGTGAAGATACAATGCTCGTTGCCGAGGTTGCACGCTCAATCTCAACACAATACCAAAATGGGGCTAATTTGTTTGCAACTCCTACAGGGCAAGCTGGTGAATTGCGTCAAAAAGACAGTGGCAATGCCTATCGTTTGGAAATAGTGAGTCAAAGTGGGAAAGACGCACTTAAGCCATGGGATGCTAAGGCATGGTGGGCAAAGTCAGATGATGATTTTGATAACAACGCTTCAGGCTATACCCGAGGCAAAGGTGAGGCGGGCGCGCGTGGCCGCATTGTGCTGAACGATACCTTTAGTGTGTTTGGTGAAGCGATTCGCAGTGAAGACCGTTTAGTAGAGGCTTCACGTACTGGTGAAAAGCTAGGGCTTACCGCTAAAGTGAATGACAAGTTAAAATTGGATATATTTGCGCGCCATATCCGTGAAGATACCGCCATGCCGACAGGCGCGCTCATCGGCAGTAACAGCGCCCCGCTCGGTGGCGCATTGGGTCAGACTGGCGGCTTTTATGGCTTAGGCGTTGATCAAAATGGCTTAGCATCAACAGGCATTGCCAGTACAGGCTTGGCTGCCTCACAAACCTTAAATGCAAACACTGTTGGCGTCAGTGCGCACTACCAAGCCACAGAAAAATTGGGATTAGACGGCCTAGTTGAGCGTGGAGAGCAAGATCAAAAACGTTTATTGCTAGGGACACAATACCAAATTGCAGAGCGCACCAAGCTTTACGCGCGAGCTGAAACACAAACAGGACTAGCCTCTGCTTATTCTGTCAATGGCGGCGACCGCAGCACCAGTTTTAGTGCAGGGATTGACACCAGCTATATGGAAGGCGGCAGTCTCTTTAGTGAATATCGTTTGCGTGACGCCTTATCTGGTCAGCAAGCGAACATCCGAGATATGCAACTTGCTAACGGTGTGCGCAATACCTGGCATGTCTCAGAAGGCTTGGTCGCTAATACAGGCGTTGAGTACTTACGCATTCTCAGAGGCAGCGCGCGTGATGCCTTAGCGCTGACGGGAGGGATGGACTACACCGCCAATCCGCTATGGAAGCTTTCTAGTCGACTAGAATATCGCCGCTTATTTGATGATCAATCTGCATCAGGTAATCAATCACAAGATCAATGGCTCAATACCCTTGCATTAGCGCGTAAGCTTGATCGTGACTGGACATTACTCACACGTAATTACCTACTCTATACCGACAATCGCGACAATGCCACAGGTGCTTCTGTGGGCAATACCATTCAAGATCGCTTCCAGCTAGGGGCCGCATGGCGTCCTGTTGACCACAACAAAGTCAATGGACTTGCACGCTATGAATACAAAATGGCGCGTGATAAAGCGCAAGATACAGGAGACAACTACCGTACGCATATCGTATCTGCCCACATGGACTACCACCCAAGCAGGCCTTGGTGGATTACAGGACGAGGTGCGGCCAAATCAACAACAGACTACACCCTCCCAACAGACCAACGCTATAGCGCCTATTTGTTAGGCGGTCGAGCAGTATATGACATTAACGAGAAGTGGGATGTAGGCATGTTAGGCAGTGTCCTTTACAGCCCGCAAGGCAGTGCAAAACAATGGGCAGCAGGCCTAGAGGCTGGCTATCAATTGCAGACCAACTTATGGGCCTCTGCTGGGTACAACTGGTCTGGCTTTAGTGATCGAGACCTTTCAGGGTCAGATTACACTGCAGGCGGTTTTTACGTGAGATTGCGCTTTAAGTTTGACGAAAACTTGTTTGCTGGCAATCAGCCAGAAACCAATCGTGCTTTAAATCGCGACTAGCACCTAAATAAAAAATTAATTCAATAGCACCAATGATGACGAGGCTTTTATGAAGAAAACTAACCTTACAATGCGCACGAGTTTGCTATTAGCAATGATGCTAACTAGTGGTGTAAGTATTGCTCAAGCAGAACCAAAATTGAACGCAGTCCAAGACCGCATGACTGATCAGGCGATTAAAGCTGATCAAGCAACCTATGCTGCCACACAAGCGCGCATTGCCGCTTTAAATAATACGGGTATCCCAGTTGCAGATTACAACTTATCAAAAGCGCAATGCTGGCTGGATGTTTCATTACATGAATATACGCGTAACGATCGCTCAAACTTTACCCAAGAAGCGTTAACGCAATCTGACGCAATATTGACGGCATTAGAACAAAACACGCAACCTAATCCAGCAGAACAAACGCCACTGGTGAATCATGCTGACAAGTTACGCGATGATTTATGGGCTAAAGCGGCCAATCTAAAAGCAGGCAAAGGGCTTAAGTGTTACGCGCAAAAACTAGCCTGTGCAGAAGTTGAACTAGTCCATGCTGGTAATGAAAACAAACAACAAGGCTGGCGCCATGCTAAGCCCTACATTCAAATAGCAGAAGACCTTGTAGCAGAGGCTGAGGCGACCGGCAATCGTTGCATTCCGGCTCCGGTGCCAGCCCCTGTTGTTGCGCAGCCGAATGCACCTGTAGCAGCACCTGTAGTTGCAGAAGTTGAGCAAATCAATCTATCTGCAGATGCATTGTTTAAATTTGATAAGTCAACTGGCGATGCTTTATTGCCTGAAGGCAGAGCGACATTAGATGGACTCATCACAAAACTTAAAATTGGCTATGTACAAATTAACAGTATCAGCCTGATCGGCTACACCGACCGCTTAGGTAGTGCTCAATATAATCAAAAACTCTCAGAACAGCGCGCACTGACAGTGAAGCGTTACTTACAAAATGGCGGTATTAATCATGTGATAGAAGCCGAAGGGCGCGGCAAGGCTGACCAAGTTGTTGCATGCGGCACATCGACCAAGCCTACAAACCCCCTCACAGATTGCTTGCAGACCAATCGGCGAGTGACGGTGCAGATCACTGGGGTAAAAAGAAATAAATAATTAAAAATGAATTTAGGTGCGTAATGGAAGGGATGATGTTGTTTAAATAAACACCCAACATTATTTTGTGAAAAATGCGGTGAACACAGAAATTCAAAGGATTTATGCCGCTGCTATAAATAAGATTTACGATCATTTTTGAGTATTTAGTTGGGAATAATTATGTCTGAAAAGCCTTTTTTTTGAGTGGTCGGATAATATGAGTGTCGGTATACAAGAAATTGATTCCCAGCACAACGTACTGATCAATATCCTTAATCGCTTGTTTGTTTCGATTGTAAATTGAGAAGACAGTATCGTGACTACGGAGGTGTTGGATGCACTGATCGACTATACCAAAACCCATTTCTAGTTAGAAGAGCGTTTGATGCAGGATGCCGCGTATGATTCTAGAGAGTTTGCTGCACATCACAGGATTCATCAAGAATTTATCGAGGAAATCAGTAATGTTGCAAAGAAATATTTTATGGAAGAAAAATCCATCTCGTTTGAAGTGATTAACTTTCTAAAACACTGGCTTCGTGACCATATACTCGTCACCGACCAAAAATATGCAGCAGCTCTGCGTAATAAGGGATTTGCAACACAGTCATGGGAATTTTCAGCAAGTACGTTCATGTCGGATAAACAGCAAGCATCCACACAAACAACAAAGAGATGGTGGAATTTGTGGTAACCAAGGAACTCCCTTTGGGAGTTGTTATTTAGCTAATATTTCAGAATATGTGAGTTCAGATGTGATGAAACTTATTTTGAGTATTTAGGGATTAAAAATTTAGACTGTTAGCTGCGGTCTCATTTTAAATGTAAACATCATTATGTTATCGGAGGTTTTATGTCTTTATCTAAGCGCTCATTAGCTGAGTTGATCGGTACTTTTTGGCTGGTATTAGGTGGTTGTGGTAGTGCTGTACTAGCGGCTGGCATTCCAGATTTAGGGTTAGGTTATTTAGGTGTTTCATTTGCGTTTGGTTTAACCGTAGTCACCATGGCTTATGCGATTGGCCATGTTTCAGGCTGTCATCTTAATCCTGCTGTTTCAATAGGCTTAGCTGTTGGCGGACGTTTTAACCCAAAAGAATTGCCGCATTACATCGTTGCCCAAGTGTTTGGTGCCATCCTTGCCGCATTGCTTATTCGTACGATTGCCAGTGGCATGACTGGTTATACGGGTGGTTTAGCCTCTAATGGATTTGGTATTCACTCACCTCACGGCTATAGCATGATGGCAGCTTTGATTATAGAAATTATCATGACTGCAATGTTTTTGTTTGTCATCATGGGCGCTACCGACAAGCGCGCACCTGCGGGATTAGCACCGTTAGCAATTGGATTTACGCTTACGCTAATTCACATGATTAGCATTCCGGTGACCAATACATCAGTAAACCCTGCACGTAGCACAGGTCCAGCTTTATTTGAAGGTGGTATTGCATTAGATCAACTATGGTTATTCTGGCTCGCTCCTATTGTTGGCGCAATACTTGGCGCTTTGATTTATAACTCTGTTAGTAAAATTGACGATTAACTTTCTTGAGCATCTTAGTGTCAATCAACATTCAGCTTCACTCATGGGTAAAGCTGAGTGTTGGGAAAATTTATGATGTAAATAGTTTTCTGCAAGCTGCTTAAATTCTCAGGATCGTACTATGAATAAAGACAAGACAACCTTTCTGGAGGCACTGGCTACAATCGTTTGTGATATTGATGAAAACAAGAATAGTGAACGCGAGCTGGTTGGGACGCATGTAGATAGAGCATTCGCCCTGCTAAATCAAATGCAGTTGGCACGTTTGGATACAGGGATGTTGGCCGACATCTTTTTCAGTATTCAGGTTTGGCACGCACAAGTAAAGTATCTACCGACCATGATTGGTAAGGCGCACGAAGAGATAATACGCTTGCTTGGTAATGATGCTTGGCAATTTTATGGATTAGATGACGATGAGTACTAATAGAATTTTAGTTGAAACTTTTAATTGGTGAGTGACAACCCTACAAATAGTAATTTAGTATGATACTTTATTACTTATATTTCAGAGTGAAAATGACGGTCATTCAATTTTAGTATGATGCTTTTGTTAAAAAATTGAGTTTTCTCAAATGTAAATATTCAGCTTTCGTAGTAGTTTAGTATGAAACTTTATTACTCTTCTACAAATAGTGCAAACCAGTAACGATGGAATTTATAGAAATAAAATCAAGAAGGAAAAACCATGAGTGATGAAATTATCATGCGCGTTGGCGAGGCACTGGTAGCAGGTGGTCCAGTGGGTACAGCAGCTGAGCCCGAAGTTGCTATTGGTGAAATGAAAGGGCCGATGGGCGTAGCATTTGCTAATCTTTTAGGTGACCAAGTAAAAGGCCATACTCGCGTACTAGCCATTATGAATACCGATATTATGGTGCGCCCAGCAACTATTATGGTAAGTAAAGTTACTGTAAAAGACACGCGTTACACCAATATTTTAATGGGTACGGTGCAGGCTGCAATTGCTAATGGTGTGTTAGATGCGGTACGTTGTGGCGATATTCCAAAAGAAAAAGCCAATGACTTAGGTATTATTGTCTCGGTGTGGCTAAACCCTATCGTGATTGAGCAAGAAAATTTGGATCACAAAATTTTGTTCGATATTCACCGTGAGGCGACGGCAAAGGCCATTAAAAAAGCAATGAGCAACGAGCCAAGTATTGATTGGTTGTTAGAGAATCAGGAAAAAATCGTACACAAATATTTCCAGATGGGGTTGGACGGAAAGATTTGAGCAGACTCAAAAATTTAACAACTGCATCGCAAGAATAAAGCGCTCATTCAGCGTATTGTGTTGTGCTAATACGCCTTACTAGGTGCTTTCAAAATCACAGGCGTGATGTCAAAGCTACCTTGATCATGCCCCACCAAAACTTCACCATCTTGAATAGTACAGCTGATATTCATGCTACGTGCGGCCATATTCGTGAGTGCTTGCGTATCAGGTAGGTTGATAACGGTAAGATTGTTGAGTTTTAGTAGGCCTTTACTGTTTTGCTCCCACCACATATCGGCGATTCTGCCACCGTAAAGCATCACCACCACTTGTTTAGAACGCCCTGCGGCTTTGCGTATGTCTTTTTCAGTGGGCAAGCCTACATCCATCCATAACTCGATGGCGCCGGTGAGGTCTTTTTGCCATAGGTCTGGTTCTTCAACGTCGCTTAAGCCTTTACCAAAAATAAGTGCTTCATTGGCGTAAAGCGCAAAGCCAAGCAGCCTGACCATTACACGTTCATCGGTTTCAGATGGGTGTTTAGCTAGCGTGAGGCTGTGCTGTTGATAGTAATTGCGATCCATATCTGAAACTTGGATGTCTATTTTGTAAATAGTGGATTTTATAGCCATGTGTTTTTTAGCATTCTTTGAAGTAGATGCATTATACCTACATTGCGCTTGCTATATTTGATAGCGAGCAAGGCACCCAGCTTTCTGTTAAGCTTTCATTTTTGTAAATTATTTAAGTAAAAGTCATGGCCCAATACGTAATGTCTATGCTCCGCGTGAGCAAAATCGTCCCACCTAAAAGAACAATTATTAAAGATATTTCATTGTCTTTTTTTCCTGGCGCCAAAATTGGTTTGCTGGGGTTAAATGGTTCAGGTAAATCAACTGTACTGCGCATTATGGCAGGCGTAGATAAAGAGTTTGAAGGCGAAGTGCAGTGGCAACCGGGTATTTCTATCGGTTATTTACCACAAGAACCGCAGTTAGACCCTGAAAAAACGGTGCGTGAAGAAGTTGAGTCTGGCATGGGTGAAGTGATGCAGGCACAAGCTAATTTAGAGGCTGTGTATGCGGCTTATGCAGAACCCGATGCAGATTTTGATAAGCTGGCTGAGTTGCAAGCTAAGTACGAGAACATTATTGCGGCTAGCGGTGCTGATTTAACCACGCAACTGGAAATTGCTGCTGATGCGTTGCGGTTACCACCTTGGGATGCAAAAATCGGCCCATTATCAGGCGGTGAAAAGCGCCGCGTGGCTTTGTGTAAGTTATTACTATCTAAGCCAGATATGCTGCTGCTAGACGAGCCAACCAACCATTTGGATGCAGAGTCAGTGGAATGGTTAGAACAGTTCTTGGTGCGCTTCCCAGGCACCGTGGTGGCGGTCACGCATGATAGATACTTCCTCGACAATGCGGCAGAATGGATTTTAGAGTTAGACCGCGGTCATGGTATTCCATGGAAAGGCAATTATTCAAGCTGGTTAGACCAAAAGCAAGCACGGTTAGCCCTTGAAGAATCACAAGAGTCTTCACGCCGTAAAGCACTAAATACCGAACTAGAATGGGTGCGCCAAAACCCGAAAGCACGCCAAGCGAAGAGTAAATCACGTATTGCTCGCTACGAAGAGTTAGCCAGTGCCGAATATCAAAAACGTAACGAAACGCAGGAGATTTTTATTCCCGCCGGTGAGCGTTTGGGCGACCAAGTAATTGAGTTTAATGGCGTAAGCAAGGCATTTAAAGACCGCTTGTTGATTGATAACCTGAGCTTTAGTGTGCCAGCTGGTGCGATTGTCGGCATTATCGGCCCGAACGGCGCAGGTAAATCAACATTATTTAAAATGATCACCGGTAAAGAGCAGCCAGATAGTGGTGAACTGAAAATTGGTCAAACCGTGAAAATGGCTTATGTAGATCAAAGTCGCGATGCATTGAGTGATGCTAAAACCGTGTTTGATGAAATCTCCGGCGGCTCGGATATTTTAACCGTGGGACGTTATGAAACGCCATCTCGCGCCTATATCGGTCGCTTTAACTTTAAGGGTGGCGATCAACAAAAGTTAGTTGGTAATTTATCCGGCGGTGAGCGTGGCCGTTTGCATTTAGCTAAAACGCTTATTTCAGGCGGTAATGTATTACTACTAGATGAGCCATCAAACGACTTAGACGTAGAAACTTTACGTGCACTAGAAGATGCGTTGCTGGAGTTTGCAGGTTGCGTATTAGTGATCTCACATGACCGCTGGTTCCTGGACCGTATCGCAACGCATATCTTGGCGGCTGAAGGTGACTCACAATGGACGTTCTTTAACGGTAATTATCAGGAATATGAAGCGGATAAACGTAAACGTCTGGGTGAGGAAGGCGCGAAGCCGAAACGTATTAGATACAAACCAATTACCCGTTAGGCGAAAAATTTCATAAATTAATTACGAAAGCCTTCTGTACCCGCAAGGGGCATGCCCGCCGAAACTAAGCCGCAAGAAATCTGCGGCAATTTCGGCGACAAAGGCGCGAAGCCTAAACGTACTAGATATAAGCCAATTGCGAGGTAATTTGAAGATTTAGCTTAAGCATCAATTCGTATGGCACACCAGTTTACGGTACGCTGTATGTTTCGATATTCATTCGGCGGACTGCTTTGCGAGTCCGCCCTACTTGAACTAATGAATTCGTGTAAGTGATGCGATGGCCTGCATTTATTTACTTTTATCTTTTTTTGCTAATCAGCATAATGGAATGAACTCTAATGGAGAAATTAGATGGACAACGTTCTCACCGAAAGTCAGTTTAAACGTATTGAGAAATTAGCGACCGATGCAGGCCGTAGTGTTAAACAAATTATGCCGCATGTTTTAAAACATGGCCTACTTGAATTAGAGCGTGTGGTTAAAAGTGTTAAGCATGGTATTGCTGATGCAGAAAAAGGGGCTATGGTGACGCATGAGCAAGTCATACAAGAGTTAGACGCTATTCTCGCGAAATATGAAAAAAAAGCGGCTTGAATAGTCACTTACCGCTAAGTTAGAATTTGCAGAAGTATTAAAGTTTTACGCAGAACGCAATCTTACAGCGGCAAAGCGCATACGTAATGAAATTAACGAAGCAGCACTCTCCCTAATTACTCAACCGTTAGCTCACCCTGGGCGAATAGGCTTTATCAAAAACACAAGAGAGCTGGTTGTCGGTCACCGTACACCTTTTACACTCATTTATCGCAACACTGATGAAGCGGTAGAAATATTGCATGTTTGGCATCAGGCAAGAAACTTCTAGAATAATAGGGGACAGCAACTGTCTTGAAATAAAATGATAATCAAACTATTTTTGATGCCTGCCAAGGGGTGTTTGATTTCGCCATTGTATTTAAAATAGTCAGTAATTTACGTATACACGCCACCAACGTTGCCTTCTTTAGCTTTGCCTGCCGCTAGTAGCCAAGTAGGGTAATGGGTCACGGGTGACCCACGCGTTGCAAAAATATAACTTGTCACTAACGCGTGGGGTTTTAACCCCATACAAAAATTCCTAGCATTATGCCCATCCTGGTGGGATGTGAATTTTAATCGTAAGCATGGGGTCAGGTCTTTCATTATCGTACTCAACTCGGTACGCATATTGCGATATTTGATTTGGCGCAATGCTATTGCAGAACTGCCCTATTTAATTATTCAACATGAATGCGCGATTTATGCGGCGCATTTTTCGCTATAAAATCCCACAAGATAGGTGGAATAAGCCGCATTAATCTGGCTACCCAGCCCATTTGCCATGGAATCACGCAGAAGCGGCATTTATGTTCAATAGCATCTACAAACTTGGTTGCAGCAATATCAGCATCCATTAAAAACGGCATTTTATACGTGTTGATGTCTGTCATTGGCGTGCGGATGTAGCCTGGGGCGATGGTGGTGACGGCAATGTTGTGGTGCAACATTTCAACGCGCAAGCTTTCTAAGTAAGCAATGGCCGCTGCTTTTGAGGCACTGTAAGCGCCTGCACCGGGCAAGCCGCGTATGCCTGCCACGCTGGCGATGCCAATGAGTTGCCCTTGCCCTGCTTTGCACATGGCTTCAATAAATGGTTGAAAAGTATGCACTAGTCCAAGGACATTGATGTCCATGACGGCTTGAAATGTGGCAATGTCTTCTTGTTGTTCAGTAAGGGTGCCACTACTCACACCTGCGCTGGCAATGACAACATCTGGTGTGCCATATTGTTGTATGAAATTTGCGGCAGCGGAGGCAAGTGCAGCGCTGTCTCTCACATCAAGTGGGTAGATTGCACATTTAATGTTGCGATGACTCTCTAAACTTTTTTTCAGTTTATGTAAGTGCTCACTGCGCCTTGCGACCAATCCGATAAATGTGTCTTCATTTATGTATCGTTTTACATATTCATGTGAAAGTGCTTCACCTATGCCACTTGATGCGCCTGTGATAAAAACTTTCATAGAATTTTCCAGAATAAAAACGAGTTACATGAATGTAAAAAACCCGTATTACCACAAGGTAAAACGGGTTGGTTTTAATGCTCACAAGCTACTTTAGTTTACCGCTATTTTACAAAGCTACCAGTTAAATATTTTTTTGTAAAAAGTTTTAAACCAGCTTGTGGATTCAGTTACTTTTTTGCCGGTGTTGTCGCTCTAGCTTTATCCGCACGAATATTTGCAATGATGTAGTCTGCTGTTTTTAAAGCGGCATCATTGTTGCCCGCCATAGTGCTGGAGGTAATAAACTGGCCATCGATAATTAAACTAGGCACGCCAGTGGCACCTGATGCACGGAAGATGTTCGCTGCACGGTTCAAGCTGGTATTGGTAGAAAATGACCCGAAAGCTTCTTCAACTTTCTTTTTATCTAAACCAGCTTGCTTGGTTACCCAGTCAATCGCCGCTTTTTCATCCGTTGGTTTGAGTGTTTTTTTTGTGTGAATGGCTTCAAATAATGGTGCGTGAAGTTTTTCTAAAACACCTAAAGTTTCCATCGCATAATAAGCTTTTGCCATTGGGGCCCAAGCAGGTTGCGGCAGGCCTGGTACGCGCTTGAATACTACGTCAGCTGGTAATTTCTTTACCCATGCACTCAGCGGCGCCTCCATTTGGTGGCAATGACCGCAGCCGTACCAAAACAGTTCGATCACTTCAATTTTATTGGGGGTGTCGGAGGTGATGACTTGAGCCGTTTTATCAAAATCTTTACCCAGTTGCGGGTCTGCCATCACATTGAATGAGGCAAGTAACATTAAAGCCGTTAATAATTTCTTCATTGATATTTTTCCTTAGTTTAAATGACGTTTTAGATTTGCCTATCTAAAACGAATGATGTTGAATTTGGCTGACATAAGTTTTGTTAATAATAACGTTATTCACGATTGACCAGAATGTTGGCTATTGGTTTTCATTATCTACTTTAATCAGGTCGGCTTTAAAGCCGTTGCTTGTTAATTCGGTTTTTGATTTGTTTATTTGATCTAAATTATCTAAAGGGCCTACGCGCACGCGGTGCAAAATACCTTTGTTCGGAATAGTCGCGGTTTGTACTTGCGCTTCAAAACCTAGTAATGCTAATTTAGCCTTCATGTTGTCGGCATCTTCCTCGGTTGCAAAAGCGCCCACTTGTAAGAAATAACTGCTGGGTGTAGTCGTTTGAGGCTCTTCTTTAATTTTTATTTCTTCAGGTGCCACTTTGCGCTCGGTACCTGGCAAAATGGTGTAAAAATCAAAGCGTGTTTTATCATCCACGTCATCTACTTGGTTATTATTAGTCTCGACTTGAGTATTTGCGGTTTCTGCAATTTTTTCAGAAATTGGTTGAGCCGGCTTTTTCAAGCGGGTAAAAGGGCTATCAATGCCATTGATATACATGACAACTGCCAGTGATGCGCCTACCCCTAATAAAACCCCTACTAAAAACCCAGCAAAAAAAGGACTGCCTTTGCTGGCTCTTTTCGTACGTTCAGGGCTTGGTTTGTAATCTCTACTCATGTTCATGTAATCCTAATTTTTTAAAGCTAGCCTACATTTTATTCGGGGCGCTTACACCCAGTAAATTCAGCCCATTTTTAAGCACTTGTTGTGTGGCGCTGATTAAGCTCAAGCGTGCCAGCTTAAGTGCTTCGTCATCAATTAAAAATTTATATTCGTTATAGTAGCTGTGCAAGTCGCTTGCCAACTCTTTTAAGTAGTTAGCAATGACATGTGGCGCAAGCTCGGTAGCAGCATTGGCAACCACTTCTGGGTATTCGCTCAGGCGTTGCATCAGTGCGGTTTCATGCGCAGTTGTGAGTGGGCTTAAATCTACATGGGCCAAGTTTGCCGCATCATTATTCCATTGGCTCAGTACGCTGCATATACGTGCATGCGCATATTGAATGTAGTAAACCGGGTTATCGTTGCTTTGACTACGGGCTAAATCAATATCAAACACTAATTGAGAGTCAGCACGCCGTGCTGCCAGAAAATACCTGGTAGCGTCGCAACCGACTTCTTCAATCAAATCGCGCAGGGTCACATAACTGCCTGCACGTTTAGAGAGTTTTACTTCTTCTCCGCCACGCATCACGGTGACCATTTGGTGCAATACGTAATCAGGCCAGCCTTGTGGAATGCCAATGTCTAAAGCCTGCAAGCCAGCGCGAACGCGGGTAATGGTACTGTGGTGGTCGGCGCCCTGCTCGTTAATAACGCGCACAAAGCCGCGATTCCATTTATCGGTATGGTAGGCAATATCAGGCACAAAGTAAGTGTAGCCGCCATCGGTTTTACGCATGACACGGTCTTTATCATCGCCAAAGTCGGTGGTTCTGAGCCAAAGTGCTTGATGTTCTTCGTATGTGTGGCCGCTGTTAATGAGCGCTTGCACCGTTTGTTCAACTTTACCGGTGGTATAAAGGGCGCTTTCGAGTGAAAACACGTCAAATTTAATTTGAAACGCTTTTAAGTCTAAATCTTGCTCGTGGCGTAAATACGCCACGCTAAAGGTGCGGATTGATTCTAAATCGTTAATATCACCGCTGGCGGTCACTTCAATGTCATCGGCTATGACCGTGTGTTTGGTCAGAAAAGCCGCCGCAATATCGTTGATATATTCGCCACGGTAACCGTTTTCAGGAAAGCTCACATGGTCAGTCGAGATGCCCTTGCATCGCGCCAAAACAGAAATGGTGAGGTTATCAATTTGGGCGCCAGCATCGTTGTAATAAAACTCACGCGTCACATCCCAGCCATTTGCATCTAACAGACGGGCTAAGCAATCCCCTACCGCCGCACCGCGCCCGTGCCCTACGTGTAAAGGCCCAGTCGGGTTAGCCGATACAAACTCTACCTGCACCTTTTGTTTATTGCCGATGGTATTGCGCCCATACTGGTTGCCTGCTTTAAAAATGTCTTTAATGACCACTTGTTTAGATTGTGGGCTCAAAAAGAAATTGATAAAACCGGCCCCTGCAATTTCAGTTTTAGCGATATAGTCGCTAGCCGGCAAGGCATCGAGAATTTGCGTGGCAATGATGCGTGGGTTTTGTTTGAGTGGTTTAGCCAGAACCAGCGCTAAATTTGTGGCAAAATCGCCATGGTCTGCAGATTTTGGGCGCTCTAATAAAATGGTTAAGTCAGTAACATCAGGCGCAATAGTTTTTGCGGCGGTGGCTAATAATTGGGTAAGATGTGTTTTCACAATAATTGCATAAAATGCTAAAAGCGGTATTTTAACCCAGATTATCAATTCAGACGCGAAGTGATAATCTGGGTGTAGCGCCTGCATTTACTTTTTCTTTAATCAGATTTTTTAATCACAGCGTAATCAATCACCATTGTCCAAACCCATACTAAAAATTGCATTAGATGTACCGTTAGACCGCTTATTTGATTATTTGAGCGGTGGGCTAATCGTGCAAATTGGCCAGCGTGTACTGGTGCCATTTGGACGCCGTAGCCAGATTGGTATTGTGGTGGGCGTTGCAGATAGCAGCGAATTTGCCGTAGAAAAACTAAAACCCATCACACAGGCGTTTACGGATGAGCCGTCGCTCGATGCTCAAATGTTAAGCTTGGTTAAATTTAGCGCAGATTATTATCAATATCCGTTTGGTCAGGCTTTGTTGGCTGCATTGCCTGCACGTTTACGCCAAATTGCACCCGCTGTGTCACGCAAGCAATTTGCCTATCAACTGACAGATTTGGGGCAACAAGCTGATATTGAACACATTGCAAAAAGGCAGCGTGTGTTGCGTAGTGTATTAGCAGCGTTACAAACGGCTAAGCAGTTAACTGAAGTTGAGTTGGATGCAATTGCTAGCACGGCGCGTAAAGCTGCGAAGGCGCTGGTTGATTTAGGGTATGCTAAAAGTGAGCAGGTGCTGGCGGCGCAACGTTTGCCAGCCATATTGGCAACGCCTGAGCCGCCATTAAACGATGAGCAAACGCAGGCAGTGGCAAGTATCACCAAAGATATTCATGCGTTTAAAGCGTGGCTATTGCATGGCATTACTGGTAGCGGCAAAACTGAAGTGTATATACGTTTGATGCAACATGTATTGCAAGACGCCACTTCTCCAGTCAACACTTCTCAAAAACCAAACATTCAAAATCATGGCGCGCAAATACTGGTGCTCGTGCCTGAAATCAATCTTACACCACAGCTAGAAGCTCGGTTTAGAGCGCGCTTGCCCCAATTTACCCTTGTAAGTTTACATAGTAGTTTGAGTGAGAGTGAACGCTTACATCATTGGCAACTAGCGCAATCTGGTGCGGCACAAATTATTATCGGCACACGGCTTTCTATTTTTACACCGTTACCGTATTTAAAGCTGATTATTATTGATGAAGAGCATGATAGCTCGTATAAACAGCAAGATAGCATGCGCTACCATGCGCGGGATGTGGCATTGGTAAGGGCAAAACGCCTGAATATTCCAGTAGTGCTGGGTTCTGCAACGCCCGCGCTTGAAAGTTGGTACAACGCGGTTGGCAATCAAGCTCAGCCTGATAAAGCGACCTTTAATCAAAACCAAGCTAACAAATACGGCTTACTAAGCTTAAAGCAACGTGCAGTTACCGCGGCACAGCTGCCACAGATTGATTGTATCGATACCGCTAAAGTGAATCTGCAACAAGGGCTCACGCCACAGCTTATTGCAGCTTTACGTTTAAGATTAGCACGTAAAGAACAATCACTTCTGTTTATCAACCGCCGTGGTTATTCGCCAGTGCTGTTGTGTTCAGCCTGCCATTGGATTGCCGCTTGCACGCGTTGCAGTAGCAAACTGGTGGTGCATTTAGGGCAACGGAAATTACGCTGTCACCATTGCGGTTATGAGCAAAAAATCCCCCATCAATGTCCTAGTTGCGGCGATGCCGATTTGCACCCTACCGGCCATGGCACACAGCGTTTAGAGCAAACCTTAGCATTACTGCTGCCCACTGCGCGCATTGCGCGGGTAGATCGTGACAGTATCAGCCGTAAACATGCGCTGGTCGATATTTTAGACCGTGTACATAACCAAGAAATTGATATTTTGGTGGGTACGCAAATGCTCGCCAAAGGCCATGACTTTCCAAACCTGACATTGGTCGGTGTGATTGATACTGATAGCGCCCTGCATAGCCCGGATTTTAGAGCCAGTGAGCGTTTGTTTGCGCAGCTCATGCAAGTGGCTGGCCGTGCGGGCCGTGCTGACAAAGCGGGGCAAGTGATTATTCAAACCGCGTTTCCAGATCACGCCTTGTTTAATGCCTTGCGCCGTCAGGATTATGAAAGTTACGCCAATGACTTGTTGCAAGAGCGAGAACAAGTGCAGTTTCCGCCCTATGTGTTTATGGCATTATTGCGCGCGGAAGCTAATGATTATGCGTTGGTGCAACAGTTTTTGCAGTTTGCATTTGAACAGGCGCGCGGTTTAAGCAATGAGGTGTTGGTTTATGACCCAGTGCGCCCGCAAATGGAACGCTTAAAAGGCATGGAGCGTGGGCATGTGTTGATGCAGGCGAGCCATCGGCCTGCATTGCAAAAACTACTTAAGCATTTGGTCGGCAAGATCAGAACGCAGACGATTGCTACTAAGGTAAGGTGGTCGGTAGATGTTAATCCGCTAGAATTTTGATAATAGAAAATAGTGACGGAGTAGAGGAGGGCGAGGATGATACTCAAATGATGATGGATAACCATTGTTTCATGCCCATGGCGTTATGGTGGGTGCAATGGGGCAATTGCACCCTAATCCTTGACAATAGACTTGTATCATAGGCGTATCACCCGCGCCCCTCCTCTACTCCATCACAATATTTAATGCTATATTTTCAATCAAATGTACACTACATAATCCGTTTAGAACATCCCATTTTGCGGCAAGGTTTTTAGGCCCTGTAAAGCAGCAAAGGCACCGGCAGAGCCTGCTCCGCTTGCACTATTTAAACCGATATGCATCGTAATGTTGTTGTGAATCTGGTTAAGATCGCCGCCGATACGTGCCGACTGAAACATGCCCTGATTGCGGATTTGTTGTAATACCTGTCCTTGCCCGGGCACAACAACACTAACGCCGATGCTATTGTGAGAGAGTGTCACCGTGGCCACGGTGCCATCATCCGCGTTCGCAGACACTGAACCAGCGTGACCTTGTAGCGCACTGGAAACCAAGCCGCCAGCCTGTGCAGATGACGAAATATTAACCTGCATATCAATCCCGTTATTAATGCTGTTAGATTGCCCCGCTACCTGAATGCTTTGAGAAACGCCGCTCACGTTGGCTAGCCCCGCGCCACCGCTCACGGAATTAGTGCTACCATTTTGCGCTGAGGCTGCATCCTGCCCTTGCGATACTATCGTAACCGTAGGCACATATTGCACGGTTGGTGTACTGCCATTAACTTGAAAATCAATATTAAGATTAGCACCCGCCGTCACCAGATTGCCGGTTGGTGTTTGCCATTGGCTCACCATTTCTATGCCAAAATACATGACCTGATTATTGCTGGCAAACTTGCCGCGCATATGGCCTAAGTCACCATCAGATACCTCTTGTATATTATTAAATACATCAATGTTAGGTGGCAATGCGGCATTAGCCATTGGTGAAAAAGCGACCATCCCAGCAAGTGCTAGCGCTAGTTTTTTTGGATAACTTTTGATATTTGCCTTTGCATGCGATGGGCTAGGTTTGATGTTTAGCGTTGGCATAGACTCCGTAGCCAACTGGCGCAAATACTGTGCATGTTGAATCGAATTCATTTTAGAAACATTAATTGAAATATTCATTTTTAAACCTCCTTAAAACACCCCAGCTTAATTAATTCCTGGGTTATTTATTACTTTAGCGTGGCGCTATCGGCGTCTTGCTATGCTCATAATCCGAGCAGGTCAGAACGCACAAATCCATAATCAAATAACTCGGCATCGGTTAATGGGCGGTAGTTGTTGATTAAGGTACGTGCAGTCAGGCCTTCCTTTGGTTGCAACAATACAGACTCACGATTAAAACCCTGACCAATCACCGCAAATACAATACCGTTCCAGCTGGCATCAAATTCTGCCCGCTTCATAATGCGGTTACCCAAGGCAGGGTCTGCAATATAGACTTTATCTGCGGTGGCTTTTTTAAGCACAACAAAATGTTTATAGCCTTTGTAATTCAGTAATACGATAGTCGGGATAGTAATTTTTTCTAACGTGGCGGCTTGTACGTTATAGCCACGCCCACGCATGCCAATGCTTTGCGTATAATTTTTAATATCCAGCAGTGAAAAACCTTTTTGACGCACCAGCTCCACGTCACTTACTTTTAACATACCTTCAATGACTTGTTCTTCGGTCAGGTTCTGGTTGTAGACGTAGTTCAAAATGGTTGCCAACGCCGCTGCTCCACAGCTAAAATCAGTGTGTTGCTGCACCATGTTGACGAACTTCATTTCACGCATGCTGATGAGATTTTTTCGGATGACGCCACCCCCAGGTAGAACATTGCCAAATGCTATGTCAGCGGCCTTTACCGGTGAAACTAATGATATTGAGGTTGGATGTCCAATGCTCGCTGCAACGACGTTCGCAAGCACGACGACCGCGAACACTAGAATTTGTTTGTGCTTAATGTGGTGTTGCATGGCCACTCTCTTTCCGCACCTTAATTGTTGCTAAAATTACTGCTAAGTAACGCGATAAAAATATTATTAGCGGTTAAGTCCCAGCCGGAAAGCGCCGACTGGGACTCGTTCAATAGCCTTTTGAGCTATCTACGCGCGACTAGTTAATTTAAAACTCGCCACCACCGTTACTACCGCCACCAACACCAGATTGAGTTGCTGAGATTGCTAACCCGTTAAATTGTTGGTTATTAGTACCTGACGCAATGTTCACGCCAATGTTGCCAGAGGCATTCATCAGTGCGTTATCACCTAATGTTGAGGTGTTAGTAGTTGCTAGGTTAACTGCGACCACTACTGGAATATATCCAGACACAGTGCCGGTGAGTGATTGAACACCAGCTTCAACGAAGCCTAAGTGACCATGCTCGCGACCTGAGTAGGTGCCACTATTATTGAATGCTAACGCACCGCCATCATTGTTAAGATCACTACCGCCTTGAGTTTGAGTGTCTAGGTCAAAGTGACCTGCTGGGCTTCCGCTTGGGTGACTGCCGCCAGTCCAAATGTCAGGATAGACATTGCCGATCTGATCTGAAGTGCCAGCAGTAGTGCCAGATGCGCTACCGCTATAGCCGCCGAAACCACCGCCAAAGTAACCACCGCTAGCATTCAAGGCTAGATTAACCGCAACATTTTGCACTTCTTCTTTATGAATTGGGGTGTTGTTTGTAGTGTTGCCGCCGTTTAACTGATTAGCTTGCACGGTAGCAGTCGCGATACGTGCCACCGCAACTGAGGCAGCCAGATCGTTCTTTTGTTGGTTGTTGTTACCGGCAGAAATATTAACGCCGATATTGCCAGAGGCATTAGCTAATGCATTGCCACCCAGTGTGGCAGCATTGGTGTTGCCTTGGTAGTTTGTGGTATTACCCATAACAGCCTGAGTAGCAAAAATTTCTGCATCAGATGAACCAAATACAAAGCTTGCATCAGCTGCAGAGAAAGCCGCTGCGTTAGCTTGCTGGTTATTGTCGCCAGCGGTAACGTTTACACCAATATTGCCAGAAGCATTATTGAGGGCATTACCATTCACTGCCGCAGCGTTAGTCACTTCGTTGTTTAACACATTATTGCTACCGTTAATTTGTTTGTCATCTACGATAGCGGTTGAGCTGGCATCAACACGAGCAATGCCGCCGACAAGTATGACCCCTTTAATGACCATGTCCTGCTCAAGACTAATGTCTTTTTTGATACTCACGCCGTCATGGTTATTGCTGTTATTGTTACCTTCTGCAAAAGCGACTGGCGAGATAAATAGTGCAGCCAATGCCAACGCAATTGGGGTTTTATTTAATTGTAATTTCATGATATTCTCCGATTAAGGTTGGTTATAAAACAAAAAACTACGGTTTCGCACCCAGTTGCACCTGAAGCGCGAAGTTATTGGCCGTACTGTTGCCCGACCCCGCCGACTGGTTAACCTGAACTAGCCCGTGTGCACCATCAAACGCGGTATCATTGATCGATACTGCTTGGTGACTCTTGCCAGCTCCTGCGCCAGTTGGTACTGCATTTGAAGTGGCGGCGGAGAGCACGCTTTCCGCTACCACCTCTTCAAAACCCATGGCAAACGCCGCACCGTTAGCTTGTGCATTTCCTACCCCGCTAGATTGGTTGACTGAAATCAAGCCTGAGCTATTTGCAAAGACATTGCTCCCAATCGACGCAGTTGCGAGGTCTGGCAAGTTACCTTGCCGTGGATCTGTCACTTGAATGCCGCCTACCAACCCGATAGCCGAGCCGCCTTCCGCACCCAATGCCACTGCTGTGGCATTTGCCTGGACATTTGAATCTCCTGCGGTCATGTTGACGGCAAACCGCCCGCGCACATGACTTAAAACGTTGCTATCAATGACACTCTGCGTGACATAGCCGGGTAAATCTGGCAAAGGATCTTGCGCCATGACCAAGCCGCTATATAACACCGTTGGCACCACTAGCAATGTTGAAACTAAAAGAGTTGAACCTTTCATAGCCACCTCCTTACTGACCGCTAGTACGCATTACTGCGCCAGCTAAGCCACTTAAAGCGCCCGTCGCGCCGGCAATGCCACCAGCCATTTGACCCGTTGCGCCGCCTACTGCCCCACCTACTGTGCCGGTGAGTGTTGATCCGAGCGATTGAACTGAACCGCCGCCCGTACTATTCAGACCATGCCCACCAACCGTTACATTTGATAACCCCATTGCATTTGTCGCGTTCGCCACTACCCCTAAACCCTGTGGGGTATCAGTTGAAATATTGGCAAACTCGCTATCACCTATTTCCATAGACCTAAGGCTCGCTTGCTGGCCACTCACTACTTGCTTTACTTTATCGTCAGGTGAAACATCGATAGTGGTAGCGCGCCCAGGACTGCCTTCACGAATAGCATTGCGAACAGGCACATCACGCTGCAACACCACAATGCCATCACCTGCCATAAGCGGCGCGGCATATAGCCCCTCTATCGCTATGAATAATGCGGCTGGTATCGTTGCGTGCATTTTATGTTTGTACATATCTCTATTCATCGTATATCTCCATCTCATCTTTGGTTAATGGTCAGATTAACGTTTTGGAAACCCTGACGCTCACCAACCTCATTATTTGTAGTGCGCGGATTACCGCCTCCACGTTCGTCCCAAAGAATGACAGCCAGTCTCTCGTTGTCGCCTAAGTTTGCTGCTATACCGCCCTTACCGCTGATGACTGACAAATCAATATCCGTCATCGATTTTGCTTGATTCCCCGTAGTTTGATTGCCGATCAAAGATAGAGACTCTGAATCTTCAACTAACCCAGAAAGCGGGTCAGCAAGCGCGGAAGTCGAACAACACATCCCGATTACCCCTAACATGCAACCAACGAACCGTAGTCCGTTTAATCCGTTATTAACGGATTGATGTTTAGTCAACCAGTCCATGCTATTTCGCTCCTTGCTCACTGACCCTAACTTTATTACCTGATTATTTTTGTGATTATTGCTGTAATAGTATTAGCAACGACTGTGCCATGTTTATAACTACTTGTTTTTGTTAATTTAATTTGTATTTACATGAATATTCCATAGCGCGGCTTTGTATCATTCGTATTACACAAAGATTCGTGTATTTTTGTATGTCATTGAAATATATAAGAAAAAATAACTGAAAAAACTGTTTCAGTTTTGATACACGGTTAACGATAAAGGTGGCGGGTGATAAAGCCATGTGTAGGCTTGAGGTGGCTTAAGTTCGATGTGATAGCGAATCTCATAAAATAATGGTAACAGCCAATTATTTTGTAGGCGCACAATAAATTGCGCGCCTACAAAGCCATGTATTTATTTACAGGTATGCACTTATGAGAGCCGCTATCAATGGTCTCAAGGTTTGCCTGAGGTTTGATCTCACTCCCTCTCGCAGGGAGATTTTATCCCAGATTGTTCATCAGGCTAAATAACCCTCCCCCTTGCAGGGGGAGGGTTAGTGAGGGGGTCGAAACGTGGCAATTGCTACCTTACCCCCATCCCCGTATCAAGTACGGGGCAGGCTCTACCCTTTCATACATGAATAATCTGCTTTAGCAGATATATTCATGTGGGGATGCCAAGAACCGGAGCTCCCTGCAAGGGGGAAGGAACAGATCAGTTCTAATGAATTATCAGGGTAGATTAAGATAAAAAAATTGGATTAACGCAGAGCGTTTAAATGAGGTCGCTAATGCTATCTTGCTTAAAGTCCAACTCGTATTTTTGAACAAGTCTGTACAAGGTCATGCGTGACACTTTAAGCGCTTGTGCTGCTATTGACATATTGCCATTATTCTTTTTCAAGGCATTGCGAATAGCCTCTATTTCTGCCGCGTTTCTAGCAGCCTCCAACGTGGTGACTAATCGTTTGCCGTCACGCCGATCAAGATCAAGATCCTCTGGCGTAATTAAGCGTCGCTCGCACATTACCATGGCGCGGCGAACGCGGCTGATAAGCTCGCGCACATTACCGGGCCATGCGTACTGATTCATGATGCGCAAGGCTGAAGGTGAAAATCCTTTGACATTGCGCCGTTTTTCGTGGGCAAACTTATCAAAAAAATACTTAGCCAACACCTCAACATCGCCTTGTCTTTCACGCAGAGCTGGGGTTTTAATTTTGAGTACGTTTAAGCGATAGTAAAGATCCTCACGAAAACGCCCCTCTGCAACGGCAACTTCTAAATCAACGTGGGTGGCTGCCAGCACGCGCACATCCACTTTAATTTGTGAAGTGCCACCTACACGTTCGATGGTTTTTTCCTGCAAAAAGCGCAAAAGATTCACTTGTAACTCGAGTGGCAAATCACCAATCTCATCCAAAAAAATGGTGCCGCCTGCAGCCGACTCAATGCGGCCAATTTTGCGTTGGCTAGCACCAGTAAAGGCGCCCTTTTCGTGCCCGAATAATTCTGATTGAATAAGGCCGCTAGGCAGTGAGCCGCAATTTACTGCTACAAATGGCATGTTTCGCCTGCTTGAGCGCTCATGCAACGCAAGTGCTGCCAGCTCCTTACCAGTGCCACTTTCTCCGGTAATCAGCACCGGCGCGTCAACGCCAGCAACTTTGCGTAAATTGCGAAACAGTTCCAACATCTGCGGGCTGGCACCTACCATTTCATCTTCACCTATCGGTAGCTCAAGGTCTATAGCCGCATCCCCCCACTTGATTGATGCCATGCCGTGGGCATGACCTAGTGTTGCTAATAGTCTTTCTGGGGCGGGTGGAAGCGTGTGAAAATCATAAAAGGACTCACCGATTATCTGCTTGACATGGCTTTTATTTATGCAGCTTTTAGGTAGCAAAGCCACCCACTCTACACGATCAATATTGCGGAAAAGATTTTCAACCGGCGATGCCAGTGAGTCGTTTAGTCCATCAAACTGTGCGATGGCGACATGCGGGGTGTATTTGTCGATAATACTAGCTGCACCATCAACATTATTTGCTAATTTTACATCCCATCCTGCATTGCACATTTCGCCTACCAGAACGGAAGGTTTATCCGAGGAGTTAAAATAAAGCAAATTTCGATTTTCTTTACTGTACATTACTAACCGCCTTTGGTTTTTAAATACCCAAAAAACAGATCGCGCAAGCATATAACTGTATTCGTCACATACTGCATAAGCAAGTTGCCATAAAGGGTATTAAATTGTTATTTAATTAGTATTATTGATAACCATTCGGTCAATTATATTTATAAAAAAATGGCAAATAGTTAACTTGTCTCATGGGTTGTATCTGCTTAAAAATGACATTGCATTCAAACCTTAAAGTATTGGGTGGGGCTGTCAGTAAATGTCTCTGGCTTAAAAAGTCGCAACCTATTGCGCCCAGCCAATTTAGCCTGATACATCGCAATGTCAGCTTGTTTTTGCAGTTCTGGCACGCTATAGCGATGGTCGGTAAACATTGTTATACCGATACTGGCGCTAATGTTATATTCATGCCCCACCAGTTGAAATGGCTTATTGATAGCGGCCAGTATTTTATTGCCGATCATCTCGGTTAAGGCTGTTGCTTCCTGAGGGTCTTCACTCAGGTTTTCTAACATGATCAAAAATTCATCCCCACCCAAGCGAGCGACAGTATCACCTTCACGCACGCTAATCCCCAAGCGCTGGGCAACAATTTTCAGCATCAGGTCGCCAGTATCGTGACCTAGCGAATCGTTCAGCCCTTTGAAATTGTCCAAATCCACAAACATTAACGCACAATGCCGTCGGGTCCGTGCGCTGGTAGCAATGGCTCTATGCATTCGGTCTAACAGCAACCGCCGGTTGGGCAACCCTGTTAGCGAATCATAAAAAGCCAGTTGCTGCAATTCATCTTCTGCCACTTTGCGTGCTGTAATATCGGTAAACGTTGCAACATAATTCGATACCTCGCCCGCCTCACTTTTTACCGCAGTGATGGTGAGCCATACTGGAAGTAAGTCTCCGCACTTTTTGCGGTTCCATAGTTCACCTTGCCACGCACCAGTATGATGAATGCCAGACCACATGACCGCATAAAAATCTTCAACGTGGCGCCCAGACCTCAATAGATGCGGTGTTTTCCCTAGCACATCCTGGGCTGAGTAACCGGTCATGTCGGTAAAGGCTTTATTCACCTTTAAGATGATACTGTGGGCATCAGTCACCATCATGCCCTCGCGCGACTCAAACACTGCCGCCGCTACACGTAACTCCTGTTCTGCCAGCTTTATCTCACTGATATCAGTCAGTGCCACGCGGACCGTCAACTTGCCGGAATCAACCTGCATCGAATTTTTTAAGCCCAACGGCAGGCAGGTTAACCGCGCGTAAAATGCGCTAGCATCTGCTCGCCGCATTTTTACATCGCAGCTTGTATGCTTGTCATACTGCTGCACTAATTTTTGAAAATACTGATGCCAACAAGCACTGTCTTCAGGCGAAACAAAACGCTGAAAACCTTGCTTTAACAGTGTTGCCCTGTTCTCGCCCAGCAACTCAGCGCTGACTAAATTGGCCTCATCAATCACACCATTCTCGTTAAGGGTCAGATACCCTACTGGTGCAAATTCATATAGGCTTACATAACGGCTGAGTGAATCTGCCAGCGCCATTTGAGTACGTTGTAACTCGTCATTTTGCATTTCAAGCTCAAGTTGGTGTACATGAAGCTCATGCAAGAGTTCATCTGCCTTAGCGTCGGTAGTCTTATCTTCATGCATGCGGGCTATTTCCGACTCAGCGACTTGGCGCAACTTAGGAAACTGCAACAACTTGTCAGATTCATTTTTCATGATAAACGCCATTTTTATTCTAGATTGTTCATTGGGCTAAATATTCCCGACCCCTTGCAGGGGGCGGAAACGGTTCGGTTATAACGAGTCATCTGTGTTTGTTATGAGTAACACCTTTGCACCACTATCGGTACTACGATCAGAATAAACTGATAAGTACTATTAATCTACTAAGTGCTAAGCCAGTATTTGGCTTCCCCACGTAATATATGAGCTAAAGCTCATTATTCTGAGTGAAAGCACATGAAAAGTCGTATGCACGAAACTAAATAACAACTTGAATGTTTTTTACATCAAGCAACTTCGAGTAAAGATTTGTATTAAGCATATGGTAAACACACGGTCGGACTCCTAAACAAGATCCTCGCTCGTATTACTTTTATATTGCCCGCTATTCCGCCTAGAGATTGAGCCAACCGCATATTGCGTTTCTTGTTCTAGTGACTCAAGTATGTTTTTTCCAGAGAAAAACCCACACTGTTTCGCCTGATGATAAGACCGTGAAGCAACCGAGTGCGCATGTTTATCATAAAAAGGCTCCCTATCCTCCGCACCGTATTTATTTTTCTTGCTCTTTGTGTCCCATGCGTGTCTCATTTTTTAGTCCTTTACTAAATAATCACTAACAATCACCGTGGCAAAGTGTTCGTCATGCTCTGCAATCAAGCCTTAGTCATGGCTATGAATAATGAAATTGCGTGCACCACCCAAACACTAACGTTTACGTTAATTAAGTGCTGGCAACTCCACACCTTCATCGTATGCGCATAAAAAAGCACAAGCAATTGCAAATAAAGGGAGAGTAAAAGGTAAGGAATGGCTATGCGTATTAACCATTTTTCTTAAATAAATGGTTATTCTGAGGTTGATTTTTTTAAGCGTGATTAGTTGTGTAGTGTAATCAGATAGCTTCGCAGGTTATCTGATTTACTGCTGAGGCCGAGCTTTGAGCGAATGTTTTTGCGGTGAATGCTGATGGTTTCTGGTGAAAGTGACAAGGTTGCGGCAATGGCCTTGGTGGAGGCACCCTCACGCACCATGGAGGCCACTTGAATTTCTTTGGGCGTTAGGGCTTTATACACAGATGAAAGGCTGGACGCTGAACCGTAAGAAGTAATCAGCCGCTGCAAATTGCTATCCAGCGCGTTCAGCAGACGCACCTGCTTGGGTTCACGGCTAGCGCCTTTAAGCTTTTGTAAAAATGGCATCACTTCCTGCTTGAGTTCAAGAATCAGTAGATTTTTAGCGTCTGAACTTTCCGTCTCCCGCAGTTTAATCATGACTCTTAGTGCAGTATTCACTTCTTCAGCCTCTACTTTGGCAAGCGTCAAGTCGGCAACCGTTTTTTCAACTTGTTTTCCCAAGTGTTTGCGCGCATCTAACAGCACTTTTTCTGCCTGTTTTTGCACGGTAATATCTAAAAACGAGCCTACGTAATGGGTTACCTGTCCCTCTGTGTCGGTGACGGCTGTAATGTTCATCAGGCTTGGAAACAGCTCCCCATTTTTGCGCCGGTTCCAAATTTCGCCTTGCCAGTATTGGTTACGGTCAATCGCCTCAAATATCGCCTGATAAAACGCATTGTCATGCTGCCCAGACTTGAGTATAGATGACGGCTTGCCGGTGGCCTCTTCAGCCTGATAGCCAGTGATCCTTGTAAAGGCTTTGTTCACGCGAATAATAGTGTTATGGGTATCTGTCACCATCATGGCTTCTTGCACCTCGAAAGCTTTGGCAGCGATACGTAGCTCTTCTTCAGCTTGCTTGCGCTCGGTGATGTCAATCAGCGTAATACGCACCGTAACCGTGCCATCCTCGGCTTTTACAGGGAGCGTATCCAAGTGTATAAACCTTAGCTCACCATTTTCACGTTTGATTTGCATATCACAATTCTTTTTGTCATTTTGACAACTCAAGCGCGCCATATACAGATGAAACTGGTTAACCCATTCGGGTGCAATGTATCGCGAGAACGGGCGCTGCAATAATTTTTTACGCTCGCAGCCCAGCAACTCGGCTGCACTAAAGTTTACCTCGGTAATCAAGCCTGAGGATGAAAGCGTAAGGTAACCCACGGGTGCAAACTCAAACAGATCTAAATAGCGGTCGCGTGATTCTTCCAATGCAATATGCGCGCGCCGCAACTCCTCATTTTGCATCTCCAGCTCAATCTGGTGTACTTGGAGTTCCTGTAATAGCTCATCTGCAGGCAGTGTATCCGTGGTTGCCAACTTGGATTGTTTGGATAATAGTAGCTCAGCTTCATGCCTCAAATTACGGCGCTCGAAAGCCGCTCTATTTCTACCCTCTAAACTTTTATGGTCAGGTTTGTTGATTAAATTATCACTCATTTGATCTCCTCAATTGCGAGTAAAATCAGTTGCGTGCTGGCCATTTTCCCCACAATGCGACGTGCATTCAGTCGCATTTTTCGATGCCCAATGGTCGGAAAATCATGATCAACCAAATAATCATCAACCACTTCACCGCGAGTCAGCACCGCTTCCAGTAGGTTACGTAAATCCTGAATGTTCCACTCACCGCTACCCAGCTCATAAATCGGCAGGCCGACGACTGCATCTGATGATACTTTGAACAACGTGTAAAACGAACTGCTGACAAAAACCACCTGTAAAGCATTGTTCAATACCACAAGCGGCTCGCGCACAGTATTTACAATGCCCTCAGCCAGCGCCAGCGAATCTTGCATGGCAACCACTTCTATGCGTGCCGTGATATTGGTAAAGGTAAGCACTAGCCCGTCAATCACATTATCTAAACTGCGATAAGGCTGAATCCGTACCAGATACCATAGGCCATTGGTCGCTTGTATTTCTCGCTCGTAAGGCGTGAGCGTTTCCAGCACTTCTTGTGCAGGCAGTAGTAATTCGTCACCTAACAAATTAGTTTTAATGTCGCCTAGGTGGCGGCCTGCGTCGGCTGGCACCAAGCGATAAATTTGCACGGCTTCACGAGTGAAGCGGCGAATATGCAGGTGTTGATCTAGAAAAATAATACCAGCGCTCACATTGTCGAGCAGGTTTTTCATGTCACTTTGCATGCCTGACAATTGCTCAATATTGAACTGTAACTCTGTATTGACTGTAATCAGCTCTTCATTGACCGATTGCAACTCTTCTTTAGAGGTCTCCAGCTCTTCATTAGTGGATTGAAGCTCCTCGTTGGTAGATTGCATTTCTTCATTGCTAGAGAGCAACTCTTCATTGGTGACTTGTTGTTCCTCAATGGTTGCCAGCAAGGTTTCTTTGGTATGTGCAAGCTCTTGCTCTAGCGTGTCTATGCGCAGTTTTACGCCGCTTTCAGTTGTGCGTGGCAAGCGTTTGGATTTTTTAGGCGTAGTGGTTTCAATATCTTGAAAGCTCAGTAGCAATATATTCTCGCCTGGTTCAGCGCTTTCAAGTTTACGTAAGCTGACGTTTACAACCGACAGGCTACCGTTAAATGAGATCGATACTTCTCGGTTTAATGTCTGCAAGTTATCTTTAACAACAGCATGAATCATGGAAAGCAACTCGAGTTGCAAACCTTCACGCGCCATATCAATAACGTTGAGCGAAGCCTGACCAGGGGCAGGCCGTAAATATTTGCCAGTATCACCATGCACAAAAAGAATATTGCCCTGCATGTCGGTCACGACCGAAGCCGGTGCAAACAGCTGCAATAACATGCGTCGCGTTAGCTCTACAAAACTGGCATCCCTAGGCTTTTTAATGATGACCTCAGGCACTTTGCTGGTGACAGCTGTGCTCCATGATAAACCGCTGGTCAACAGCTTGCGTGCAGAGGCGCTACTATGTAAGGCGCGGTAAAGCTTCCATTTGCGGCTGACTGATTCAAACAGCTCGGTATGATTGCCGATGCTTTCTGATGGTGAAACTAACAGTATGCCGTCTGGCTTGAGCGCATAATGAAAGGTAGGAATCAACCGGTTTTGCAATGCTGGCTCAAGGTAGATCATCAAGTTGCGGCAGCTGAGTAAATCCAGCTTGGTAAAAGGTGGGTCTTTAATTACGTTTTGCACAGCAAACACAACCATCTCGCGAATGTCTTTGCGTACGCGGTAGCCTGAGTCTTCTTTGATAAAATACTTGCGTAGCCGCTCAGCAGACACATCTTGCGCAATATTAGGTAAATAAAAACCTGCACGTGCGGTCGCTATGGCATCGTCATCAAGATCGGTCGCGTAAATCTGGGTTCTGAACTCACGCTGGTTCTCGTCCATCCATTCGCGTAGCAAAATAGCAATTGAATACGCTTCTTCGCCCGTAGCGCAACCTGCTACCCAAACCCGGAATACATAATCATGGTCTTTGCCTGCTAACATTTGCGGCAAAATGTTTAGTTTTAACTCCTCAAAAGCCTCAGCATCTCGAAAAAAATTAGTGACATTGATGAGTAGTTCTTTAAATAACAGTTGCACCTCAGTTGGACGCTCTTTGAGAAAGCGCAAGTAAACTTCGGCATCTTCAATACTATGCAGCGACATTCGCCTTTCAATGCGGCGGGTGATGGTAGTTTTTTTGTACTGTGAAAAATCATGCCCACAGCCACTGCGTAACGCCATTAAAATATGGTTAATGCCAACCTCAGTCAGTTGAGATGGTTTTGCAACGCTAGGGGCTATCAGGTGCTGTAAATCTCCCATTAGCTGTTGCGGCATCTCTTCAGCGGGTAGTATGTAAGTGGCATAGCCTGCCTGAATGGCGCTGGTGGGCATGCCGTCAAATTTTGCGCTTTCTGGCTTTTGTACAAGCGAAATACCACCAGCACCAATAATGGTGCGCAACCCTAGTGTGCCGTCAGTGCCAGTACCTGAGAGCACAATGCCAATGGCCCTTTCTCCCATGTCCTCAGCCAGCGAGCGCATAAATGTATCAATCGGCATGCGCTGACCGCGTGGCTCATTAGGGACACTTAATTGCAATTTCCCATGAAAAATCGCCATATCTCGGTTAGGTGGAATCACATAAACAGCATTGGGGGCAACCTGCATTTGGTCTTGCGCCTCAACCACGGGTAGCTGTGTTGAGCGTTGTAAAATCTCGGTGAGAATGCTGCCATGGCTAGGGTCAAGGTGTTGTATCAGTACAAATGCCATGCCGCAATCATTGGGCAGATGATGAAAAAACTGCTCAAACGCCTCTAGCCCGCCGGCAGAAGCGCCTATGCCGATGATAGGAAACCCAGCGTCGCGCACGTTATCTGCGACTGCTGGCTTATTCGATTTTTTGGTTACGTTCTTGGTTGCCATACGGCCCTTCTTCAAGTGTAATCAATTGTAAACTGCAACCGATTTTGCAGTATAACCTATTGTATCTTTTGTTAAAGTATGAAATAAAATTACAGTACTTGTGCGTTTATCATAACATATCAGGTGAATTTAGCTTTAGCGCATTAGGGTGAGTAAATGTTGATATTTTTGACGTGTAAATAGCACAGTATTTGAATGTTCTGCTCGGGGTTGCTAATTGTGATGTGAATGAGCCCGTTTAGCAAAATGTACGGGGCGTTACCACCTGGTTGGCTGGCAAAAAAATGAGCCCTGAAAGGGCTCATTAATCAATTACTTGTTGTTGCGAATGGCTGAACTTACTTGAAGTGGCTATGTTTGCTACGCTTAATTATTGCAACACCTAGAAAATATACGGGAACTTGATGCCCACCGTCACATCCGGTGCATCTGGCGTGACGCCCATGCCAACGTTGGCCACCATTGTAAGCTTGTCAGTCATGGCGTACGTGACACCAAAGTTAAGCGAGCCAGCGCTGGCATCACTGCCTACGATGCTATCCCAACTAGCTCCCGATTTTTTAATGCGCGCCTTTTGTGAAAAACGGTGCGCATAAGACATGCTGGTACTCATACGGTCACTCAATGCAAAGGCAAAACCGCCACCAATCTGATATGAGTCGCCTAAATCAATTTCACCTGCTACTGGAGTATCTCCTCCACTTATGTCACTGAATTTACGGCTAAAGTTGTGTGAATAACTAATATTAGCAAACAAAATGGCTGGGTCCACAGTTTTAACCACGGTGACACCAGTAGAAAGTGACCACAAACCGTTACCGGTAGGCAAATCGTCTGGGGCTGCAACATCACCTACCTTATTGAACTTGATGCCATAGGGATGTTTTCCGGTTGGTGCTTTAACCCTTAAGTTTACAACAACGTCTGGACTTGTCGGTGTTTCAGGAAATAACCGGTAATAGGCGCCCGCGCTCACATCGCCAATGTTAGTATTACTTACATCACGCTCATCAAAGTTTGTACCGCTTGAGCCTGCACCGGCAGATTCAAAGGTTGAAGTGCGGTAAAGAAATGGCGCATTAAAGTCAAATTGTAAGCGGTCTGTCACACCATAACGCCCAGTTACATCAAGTTGAAATATGTCGGATTTAACATTATCAAGTTTAATGTTGCCAAGAAAAATTGCATCCAGCGCTAAAAAGCCATTGAGCGTTAGCTGGCGACGGTCAGAGTGGCTGTAACTAACCCCTGTCTCCAATGTAAAAGTCTTATTAAATAGTGCATTCTGTTCGCGATAAACCGCCTCGGCACCGCGCGATGCAGGAGCCTCTTTCACCACAGGCTCGTTGGTCACTTGTTCCGCCCGGCTTTCATCGCTGGTCGTTTGATTGGCGCTGGTGTCAGCCGCAACTACCGTTTTATTCACGGCATGCATCGGCCTTGCCTGCCCTTGGCCTGAATTTTCAAGCTGTTGTAACCGTTGCGCCAAAGATTGCAAGGCAGCGCCTTGCGCTTCATAACGGCTGTTTAATTCGCCAAGCTGTTTGCGCAACTGCGCCACATCTTGTGCATCGGCGGCAGAGTCTGCCGCCCAAACGTTGGATGAGAAGCAAGTAGCCACGGCTAGCGCAACCCCGCTTAATTTAAAAAAGTTATTATTCATTGAGTTAAGTTATTCCGGTAAAAATGGACAAAATTTGCCGTTTGCCGTGTAAGTTTAAGGGCCAGTTGTTTATGGTCGTTCCGGTGGTGTAAATGACACACGCCAGCACACCCGTAAAAAATACGCACACTTCTATTAGCTTAATGGCACACTTTATAAGTCCACTTGACTAGGTGCAATCAATTATCCTAGGGGGTTAAACTGTTAGCTAATGGTTAAAATAAATAACTATTATTTAAAAACTTAGATTTTTTCAGTTGTTTTTTAAATTTATTCTTTTGCCATCAAAGCGTTAATTTGGATGCCATGCTGTTGGTACGCAAAAATAAGTACGCGCAGTGATTTGATAGTGCCAATGGTATTAGTGGTAAAATGTGCCTGTAGAAATCACATAGCTAAACGCATGAGATTTTATTAAACAGTAGGTTGTACTGCGGGTGTAGTTCAATGGTAGAACGCTAGCTTCCCAAGCTCGATACGCGGGTCCGATTCCCGTCACCCGCTCCATTTCAATGTTTTTTACCGTCCAAATTCGTATTATTTCACAATATATTCAATGAGTTAAGTATATATAGCGTCCAGCTATGTACTAAGCACGCGTATAAAATCCATTTACAAAACGTATAAAAAAACGTATAAAACCACATACGCTTAAATTTTTATACGTTTTATACACTTGATGGGGATTGTATGGCTAAGCTAAATTCTGATTTACTGGACGATCTCACAATCAAAGCTGCAAAGCCTAAAGACAAGCAATATACGCTTCGTGACGGCAACGGCTTATTCCTGCTTATTCATGTTAATGGCAGCAAATACTTTCAGCTCAGAACGACATTACACGGCAAGCCTAAACTGATCCAGTTAGGGGCTTATCCTAAGTTATCGCTAAGTGATGCGCGTGCAATGGCGCGTGAAAAATCAAAGCAGGTAAAAGATGATCATGTTGACCCCGTGCTATTAAAGAAAAAAGCCAAAGAGAACAAAGCCATTGATGCGGATAATACTTTTCAGAAAGTGGCGACAGACTGGCTTGCTATTAAAAGTCGTAAGTTGACTATGTCCAGTCATAAGAAAATACAGCAAACATTTAAAGCAAATGTTTATAACGTGATTGGCAAATACCCAATAAAAGATATTGATAACACCATGGTGCGTAATTGCCTGTTAGTGATGCAAAAACGCGGTGCGCTTGAATTGATGGGGCAGACAAGATCATGGATTAAAGCGGTATTTGATTTTGCTTATGGTGACAAACTCATATCAGAAAATCCAATTCCAGCGACAGACCTTAGACTAGAAAACGCAGTTGTAAAAGGTTATCCGCATTTAAAGAACATGCAAGATGCGGGTGCGCTATTGCGTAACCTTGCCAAGTATCGTGGCAGTTTTGAAGTGGCTACGTGCGCTTACTTACAATTACATTTTGCACAACGACCGACAGAGTTAAGAGCCGCCAAGTGGCATGAGTTTGATTTAGTCAACGCAATCTGGACTTTACCGCTAGAACGCTCAAAAACTAAAGAGCACATGACCAAAGCCCACACCATAATGCTATCTACGCAAGCCATAGACGCGTTAAAAGAGTTGCAGGTATATACGGGTAGCAGTGAATATCTATTTGCAAGCCGTGTGAACGATAAAGAGCTATCAGAGGCGACTATTCGCAAGTGTTTTAGAAATGTATTTATTGATTATCACATTGTGCCACATGGTTGCCGTCACTTTTTCAGCACGCAAGCCAATGAGAGTGGATTATTCAGAGCTGATGTAATCGAGGCTTTTTTATCCCATAAAGATGAGAACGCAATAAGGGCTACGTATAACAAAGCTACGTATGAAGCGGAACGCAGACAGTTAGCGCAATGGTGGAGTGATCAGTTAGACCTTGCACGCGATGGTGCAAAGGTATTGTCATTTAAGCAGGCATAGATGCTGATATTAAGTATTTACGATCTATTTTGTGGGTGTGGTGGCTTAACTAAATATATTTTCAGGTTTTTAATTAAAAAACAGATTGATCACCTTTAATCGCTATGCTTTAATCACGCTTATCGGATTTATTCAAACACAAAATATACAGGGGGATTAAGTTTTACACCACAATATGTAGTAAATAGATTCTTTTGTTTTCACCCAAAAGAAAAGGTTATGCAATTGTCTAGATCGCATAACCTTGATGCCAGTCATTTTCAGACAGACAGCGTAGAACACTGTTTACTGACCTTGATTAAAGCACTCTATCAAGGCGGTATTTGTTTGGTAGTTCGTTATTGGCTTATAAGTCTTTATAATTTAATTATATGTTTCTGTATAAGCTAACTTATCAGAATAGTAAACCATAGTTTAACCAAAAGTAAACACTTTATTATCGATATTGTGATAACTCATGGCACAGCATTGGACGCTAACGAGCAAACATTTACCCCTTACTTGGTGATTTTTAGTAATTTAAATCATAAGAAAAGAGTAAACAGTATGAAAAAGTTTTTACGTTTAAGAGCCGCCAAAGACTGGACAGGCTTATCCCGTAGCACCATTTACGCCATGATGAAAAATGGCACATTCCCTAAAAGCATATCATTAGGCGCACGTGCAATTGGCTGGCTTGAAAGTGATATTCAAGCATGGATTGATTCCCGTATATCTGCCTCAAAAGTTGAGGTGTAATCATGGCTAATAACATTGAGAACACCCAAAACAAAAGGGCAGCCCCACTAGAAGCCGCCCCCAATAAAACTAAACACGATGCATATTTTAGCATAGCTTTTTTAATCTACATGTTGCTAATTTTACTGGTTATTGCCCTCAGTATTGGTGGTGCATAATGACCACAAAATTTACTGATAACAGCGCATTTAATCAACGCTTAAAATTATTAGACTGGCTTTTTGAAAGTGGCAACATAAGCACTAGCGAAGCCCGCGAACACCTCGACATCATGTCACCCGCACCGCGCATTATGGAATTAAAACGCGCTGGCTACTTAATCGTTACCGTAACAGATAACTGGACAAGTCCGCACGGCATAAATCACAAAGGCATTGCGCGCTATGTGCTAACGCAAAAACAGCCCCTAGAAACGATTAAAAATAGCGAGGTGGCATAATGACCTACGCCATGTTATTTGAACGCGCCTACGTGCTTTGTATGAAGTTTAACAGCCATGCCATAGCGCATGATTTAGCCTATATGACTGAAAGCGAGCTAATGGGGGTGATTGGCTTTTTAAGTCAATTGCAAGGTAGCTAAACAATGGCGCGTAAAAACAAACAAGCACGGCTAGAAACTATATCAGGCGGTTATGGTGCAATCCCCTGGACTGTATTAGATAGCGTTAGCTTTAAAGGTGCGAGTGATAAGGCTAAGGCTTTATTGTTTGCACTGATGCGCCAACATAGTGGTAATAACAATGGGCGTTTACACCTTGCTAAAAAGTGGTTGTATAACCAAGGCTGGACGTGTGATGAAAACAACCGCAAAGCGCGTAATGAGTTAATTGAACGTGGCTTAATTGTGCAAACTAAATGGGGTGGCTTAAACATGGGTGCAGACCTATTTGCACTTACTTGGCATGAAATTAGCAATTACGTTAGCTTAGATATTAGTGCTAAAAGTTATTCACGTGGGGCTTATACACTTTGCAATCTAATACCAACGCCAAGGCGAAAACCACCTATGGCGAAAAAAAAGATGCTTCCCAATGACCGTGCCAGTGCAAGCCCAACTACCGAGCCAGTGAAGCAATCTACTGGCACGACTACCGAGCTTGTAAAGCCACTTTTAAGCACTTTCACTGGCACGACTACCGAGAACAATGTATTTATACCATTACACACTGTTAATTCTGTGAAGCGTATTGTTGGAGTGAAGGGTAAGAGCGGTATTAGCAAGCAATCATTACAGACATGAAAATATTGAAAGGCGACAATATGACGACTAAACAAGTGACCACCAAAAAGAAAGCACCACTAGCAAAGCAAGATAAGCAGTCTGAAAGTGAGCGTTACGCCAAAGTGAGTTTATCAGCTTCACACATGGGTGCGATATTAACGGACAGCTTCACTAGCTCAATAATCCCCAAAGCTGAAATACCTGATGTGGCTAGTGCGTTAAACGACAAAATAAAGACTATTCAAGCTGGCGATATGCAACCGATTGAAGCCATGCTGATTAGCCAAGCACAATCCTTGCAAACTATGTTTGTGACATTAGGGCGTATGGCAGCAAGTAAAACGCAGCTTGCTCAATATACCGCGTTTATGAATATGGCATTGAAAGCCCAAAGCCAAAGCCGTGCAACCATACAGGCATTGACTGAGCTTAAATACCCAAAGCAAGCTACATTCGTAAAACAAGCCAATATCACTAGTGGCAATCAGCAAGTAAATAACGGTAGTTTCGATACCAATACGCACGAGCGCGCGCACGTGAAAGAAAAGCAACATTCTCAAAACAAACTATTGGAGGCACAACCTAATGAATGGCTGGACAATGGAACGAAAGCAGCGACAAGCGGAACTAATCAGGCAATGGCAACCGTGGCAACATAGCACGGGCGCGAAAACAATCTTAGGTAAGGCTAAAGTATCACGTAACGCTTTTAAAGGCGGCTTTCGTGTATTGCTACAAGATGCGGCTAGATATTTACGAGAACAAAAGCAGTTTGTTAGTGAGATTTAAAACATAAGCCACCTAAGACGTGGTTTTTTAATTAAGCTTAAAAAGTGTAAACGTTTACACGACCCCCACGCCAATGCTAGAGATACTCACGACCCTAGCTTAAATCCTTAGACTTTCACGACCAATACGCACGCACGCACCCGCGCGCGAGGGTAGGGTCATGTAATAATCAATGACCTTACTTCTACCAGACCATCTGCTTACACTTAGCTTAACTCTAACACTGAAAACAGCAATTAAACACAATCGGTATTATGTTCATAGTGCAGAGCTACGCGCCCGCGCGCGAGGTAGGCGGTCTAATAATCAATGACCTTAAAGTATGGAACCCATAGACTACCCTAAATTCACGCACCTGCGAATTAGCAGACGGGGGTATAGGCGGGCAATTCCTCAAAAGGGTTAGATACAGGAACCCATCAGCTTAATTTCAGCTTTATAAATGCAACCAAAAAAGATATTTAAATAACCATGCCCCATGGTGTAATAGTGGTTGTAAAATACGAAAGCACTAGATACAAGCAAACTTAAAAACGTATAAAAAAACGTATAAAAATTGCACTTAATTTTCATTGATCTATTATTGGCGGTGTTTATATGGCGATAGTCGATTCCCGTCACCCGCTCCATTTTTAATGTGATTAAGACTTAATAACAGTAGAAGAAAATAATGGTAAACCTTGCACCTCCTTCAGTTCTGACTTTTGCAGGCACAGACCCTAGCGGTGGTGCTGGTTTGCAGGCAGATATTCTCACATTTGCCAGCATTGGCTGTCATCCACTCTCTGTGGTAACGGCAATCACCGCGCAAGATACCGTGGGCGTAGATGGCGTGCTGGCGATGGACGCAGATTGGGTGAATGACCAGGCACGCGCCATTTTAGAAGACGTTCAAGTGTCGGCATTTAAGCTAGGGCTGTTAGGCTCGGTTGAAAATATAGCGGTGATTGCCGAAATTATGGCCGATTATCCTGATATACCATTGCTGATTGACCCGATTTTAACCTCAGGCCGTGGTGACGATTTAAGCAATGATGAAATGATGGAGGCGATGGTTGAGCTACTGTTTCCGCAGGCCACATTGATTACACCCAATAGCCTTGAAGCGCGCAGATTTGCTTTTGGTGATGATACTGATGAAGTGACGTTAACAAACTTGGATGAAGTAGCCGCACGCCTGCTGGCGATGGGTAGCGAATACGTATTGATTACCGGCACGCACGAGCGTACTACTGAGGTAACCAACACCTTATACGGTGACAGCAAGCTGATTAAAGCCTATAAATGGGAGCGCCTGCCAGGCAGTTATCATGGATCTGGCTGTACGCTAACCAGCGCGATTGCGGCCTGCATGGCGCACGGGCTTAGTCTAGAAGAAGCGGTGCTTGAAGCGCAGGAATATACCTGGCAAACCCTTAAAAACGGCTTTAGGCCTGGCATGGGGCAATATATTCCAGACCGCATGTTTTGGGCGCGCGATGAAGAAGACACTCCCATAAGTGGTGGTGATATAAGTGTTAAAACGCACTAGCGGCGTGATTGATAAGTTATTTTTTGTATGATTACAGGTTTATATGCCATCACACCGGACGAGCAAAATACCGATGTGCTGGTGGCCAAAGTCGAAGCCGCGCTACAGGGTGGCATCAAAATGTTGCAGTATCGCAACAAACTTGCTAATTACAAGCTACAAACGCAACAAGCGCGCGCATTGCTACCCCTGTGCCGCCAATATCACGTACCGCTGATTATTAACGACTCTATCGAGCTCTGCCTGATGTTAGATGCAGATGGCGTACATTTAGGCGCAGATGACGGTAATTTAAGCGAAGCACGTGCCAAGTTGTGTGCAAATAAAATCATGGGCGCCTCGTGTTATAACCGTTTTGATTTAGCCCTATCAGCACAACAAGCGGGTGCGGATTATGTGGCATTTGGCGCATGCTTTACGTCGAGCACTAAGCCGCATGCACCGGTGGCGGGGCTAGAATTGTTTACTCGCGCTAAATCTGAGCTCACTATTCCTACCATTGCGATAGGCGGCATTACCTTAGAAAATGCATCGTCAATGATCAGCGCTGGTGCCAATGCAATTGCGGTGATTAACGCAATTTTTAGTGCAGATGACGTAAAATTAACCACTCAACAATTCACAAAGTTATTCATATTATGACCTCACTTAACCAAACCCTCTTTGAAAAATCTTTAACGCTTATTCCAGGTGGCGTGAACTCGCCAGTGCGCGCGTTTCGTAGCGTCGGTGGTACGCCGATTTTCTTTAAAAAAGGGCTGGGCTCTAGGTTATGGGATGTGGATGGTAAAGAGTATATCGACTATATCAACTCATGGGGGCCGATGATTGTAGGTCACGCGCATCCGCAAGTGGTTAAGGCGGTGCAGGAGGTTGCGGCAAATAGTTTGAGTTTTGGTGCGCCAACAGGTTTAGAGCTTGAAATGGCGCAGTTGATTAATAAGCTTGTGCCAAGCATGGAGCAAGTGCGCCTAAATAGTAGCGGCACCGAAGCGACCATGAGCGCAATCCGCACGGCGCGTGGTTTTACTGGCCGCGATAAAATTGTGAAATTTGAGGGTTGCTACCACGGCCATTCAGATGGTTTGTTGGTAAAGGCTGGTTCAGGTTTACTCACTTTTGGTGAGCCAGATTCAGGAGGCGTTCCAGCTAGTGTGGCCGCTCACACTTTAACGCTAGAATATAATAATACGCAGCAGTTAAAAGATTTATTTAGTACAACAGGTGATGAAATCGCCTGTGTAATTATTGAGCCTGTTGTCGGCAACATGAACTTAATCGTGCCGCACATGGAGTTTTTGCAAGCCTTGCGCGAGCTTTGCACTAAACACGGCACAGTGTTGATTTTTGATGAAGTGATGACGGGGTTTCGCGTAGCATTGGGCGGTGCGCAAGCTTTATATAATATCAAGCCTGATATGACTACATTGGGCAAGGTGATTGGTGGCGGCTTGCCGGTAGGTGCATTTGGTGGGCGTAAAGATATTATGCAATGCTTGGCCCCTGTGGGTAAGGTTTATCAGGCTGGCACGCTATCGGGCAACCCTGTTGCGGTGACGGCTGGTTTAAAAACCTTAGAGCTGATTCAAGCGCCAGATTTTCACGCTAAATTAACAGCACAAACCAAAAAACTGGTGGATGGCTTGAAGGCGGCAGCTAAAGATGCTGGTGTAATCTTTAACGCACAAAGCGTGGGCGGTATGTTTGGCTTATATTTCTGCGAAAAATGCCCCACTTCTTACCATGAGATGATGCAATCAAACAAAGAGCACTTCAATCAGTTTTTTCACAGCATGTTAGATGCTGGTATTTATCTGGGCCCATCAGCCTTTGAAGCTGGCTTTGTTTCAGCCGCACATAGCGATGAAGACATAGCTAAAACGCTAGACGTGGCAAAGGTTGCTTTCTCCAGTATAAAAAATTAACTACGTATTCTTGCAAATATGCACCAAATTGGGGTAAAGTTATTGCCCGCTAAAATTAACGCACCAATAAAGTGCGATTTGTATTTTAAGTCATGGTTACTTAAAAAATCCATGATGCTTAGCGGTTGTGAATATATTAAAACCCTAAATTTGAGAAGACATCATGCCCTACGTAGCCGAAACCATTGCAAGATTAAAAAAATCAGCCCCAGCCGAAGTTGAATTTTACCAAGCGGTTGAAGAGGTGTTAGTTTCACTTCGCCCGTTGTTAGATAAAAACCCAAAATACAGAAAGCACGGAATTATCGAGCGTATTGTGGAGCCAGAGCGTCAAATTTCTTTCCGCATTTCTTGGATTGATGACAAAGGCGATGTGCAAGTGAATAAAGGCTATCGCGTTCAATTTAATTCAGCAATAGGCCCTTATAAAGGCGGCATTCGTTTTCATCCAACGGTTTACTCAGGCATTATCAAGTTTTTGGGTTTTGAGCAAATTTTCAAAAACTCACTGACTGGCCTAGCCATTGGTGGCGGTAAAGGCGGTAGTGATTTTGACCCAAAAGGCAAGTCAGATAACGAAATCATGCGTTTCTGCCAATCATTTATGACAGAGCTTTATCGTCATATTGGTGCTACTGTGGATGTGCCAGCGGGCGATATTGGTGTAGGTGGCCGTGAAATTGGTTATATGTTTGGTCAATACAAACGCCTAACAGGTAGCTACGAAGGCGTATTGACTGGCAAAAAAATTAACTGGGGTGGTTCGTTGGGTCGTACTGAGGCCACTGGCTATGGTGCAGTTTACTTTGCACAAAACATGCTTGAAGGCCGTGGTGATAACTTGGCTGGAAAAACATGTGTAGTTTCAGGCGCGGGTAACGTGGCGATTTACACCATTGAAAAATTGCACCAATTAGGTGCCAAAGCGGTGACCTGTAGCGATTCACGCGGTTTTATCTACCACGAAAAAGGCATTGATTTAACCTTGCTTAAACAACTGAAAGAAGTTGAAGGTGCATCATTAGAGAAATACCTTGAAACCCATAAAGATGCAAAATACACACCAGTAAGCGCTTACCCTGCAGGTAGAAACGCGGTTTGGTCTGTGCCTTGCCAAGCGGCTTTTCCAAGCGCTACGCAAAACGAGTTGAACGAAGCTGATGCTAAAGAGTTGTTAAAAAATGGCTGTATTGCTATTTCTGAAGGTGCAAACATGCCGTCAACTCCTGAAGCTGTTGAGGCGTTCTTGAAAGCTAAAATCTGCTACGGCCCAGGTAAAGCGGCTAACGCGGGTGGTGTTGCTACCAGCCAGTTAGAAATGGCGCAAAACGGTAGCATGCAACAATGGACGTTTGAAGAAGTAGATGCCAAATTAAAAGACATCATGAAAAATATCTATATTCGCGCAAGTGAAGCAGCAGCTGAATTTGGCGAGCCAACCAACTTGGTGTTGGGTGCTAACATTGCAGGCTTCCGTAAGGTGGCAGATGCAATGATTGACCAAGGTGTTGTATAAGTTAGCTTTTAGTTAGGCGAAGCCCGCAACTTTTGTTGCGGGTTTTTTTGTGCGTAAAATCGCTTATTTTATGTTTTTTCGAGTTTTTACTTGAAGGTAAAATGCCGACCTAACGCATCTCGTGCACAAACTGTTTATTCTAGGTTTAACGGTTTTCGTCAATGTACGTGTATTTAAAGTGTTGGCTAATTGAGATTGAAAGTACTAAAAAGGTGCATATAAATTTAAGCCGCACTATCGTGGTGCATATATGCTTATGCAAAATAAGGCACAGGTACAAATTTTAGCCGCATAAATGTAAATATCGCAACAACTGATCTTAGGGGGGGGAGTTGCAACCTTTTGATTTTTATAAGATTATTAAAATAAATATGTAAAATAACTGTTAACAATTAATAACTTGCACACTTTTTGCTTATTTCTAAGACGACAGTGTATTTTGTATTGGTAGTAAAATGGCTAAAGTGTACTCAAACATGAGGGTTAAGGTTGATGGAGCAGGCAGTGGATCAAACGTTAAATCAGATAAACAAAAATTGGTTAGCGCCTGAAGCGCAGGGCTTATATCGCCCTAGCAATGAGCGTGACGCCTGTGGCGTTGGGTTTGTGGCGCATATTAAGGGTAAAAAAAGCCACAAAATTGTACAGCAAGGTTTGGAGTTACTCACCAACCTTACGCACCGTGGTGCAACAGGTTACGACCCTAAATTAGGCGATGGTGCAGGGTTGCTGATGCAAATGCCAGATGCATTTATGCGCAAAGAGGCGGCCAAGCTTGGTTTCGCCTTGCCAGAAGCAGGGCAGTACGCAGTAGGTAATGTGTTCTTGCCGCAGGATGCTAAAAATTGTGCCGCATGTGAAGCCTTGTTCACCAAGATTATTGCAGAAGAAAATCAAACATTGCTAGGATGGCGCGATGTGCCAGTGGATAACAGCAACATTGCACAAGCCGCGCGTGATGTTGAGCCGACCATGCGTCAGGTATTCATTGCCTCAACGGGATCAGATCAAAATCCAGAGAGCCAGAATAAATTTGAGCGCAAATTGTTTGTCATTCGTAAACGCATCGAGCATGCAGTACGAGCGCTTGAATTAAAAGACAATGCTGCATTTTATATGCCTTCATTGTCTTCACGCACGATCGTTTACAAAGGCATGTTGCTGGCCAATGAAGTAGGCGTTTATTACAAAGATTTAAGCGATGGCACGGTAGTGTCTGCGCTGGCACTAGTGCATCAACGCTTTTCTACGAATACATTCCCCGCATGGGATTTAGCGCATCCGTTCCGCATGATTGCGCACAATGGTGAAATTAACACCATCCAAGGCAATGTGAATTGGGTGGCGGCGCGTCATGAAACCATGAAGTCGAGCATAATCGGTGAGGATTTAGAAAAACTATGGCCACTGATTGTTGATGGCCAATCTGATTCTGCCTGTTTTGATAATTGCTTAGAATTACTGGTGGCGGGTGGTTACAGCTTACCGCATGCCATGATGATGTTAATTCCTGAAGCTTGGGGCGCAAAGGATACTGCTGGCAACCCATTGATGGAAGAAGAGCGTCGTGCTTTTTATGAATATCACGCTGCTTTGATGGAGCCATGGGACGGCCCAGCGGCAGTTGCGTTTACGGATGGCCGCATGGTAGGCGCAACCTTAGACCGTAATGGTTTGCGTCCTGCAAGGTATTTGGTGACCGATGACGACATTGTGATGATGGCATCAGAAATGGGCGTGATTACATTTCCGCAAGAAAGAATTGTTAAAAAATGGCGGCTAGAGCCTGGAAAAATGTTGCTGATTGACATGGAGCAAGGTCGCATTATTGCCGATGCTGAAGTAAAAAATGCGCTTGCCAGCGCCAGGCCTTACCAGCAGTGGCTGAAAAAATCACGCTACTTTTTGCGCGATATGCCAAAAGTTGAAAGTGATTTTAAAATGACCGCTAACTTGCTGGATGTTCAGCAGGCTTTTGGTTATACACAAGAAGATATTAAATATGTATTACAGCCGATGGTGCAAACAGGCGAAGAGGCTTATGGCTCGATGGGTAATGATGCTGCCCTGCCCGTGTTATCAGCAAAGCCTAAGCTTTTGTATAATTACTTTAAGCAATTATTCGCGCAAGTGACCAACCCGCCCGTTGACCCGATTCGTGAAGAATTGGTGATGTCGCTAGTCACTTTTATTGGCCCTAAACCTAACTTGTTGGCAGTGGACGAAACTGCACCGTCGATTCGATTAGAAGCTAGCCAGCCTGTATTGACCTTAGCAGAGTTAGCGCAATTAAAGGCAATTGCCACACTCACGCAAAACCAGCATCAATCCTTGGTGCTGGACATTACCTACCCTGCCACACAAGGTAAGGCTGGCATGGTTTCCGCCGTTGCAAGCATCACAAGTGCAGCAGAAAAAGCGGTTAAAGACGGCTTCAATATTCTTATTCTTTCAGATAGAAATGTGAGCGAAACACGCTTGGCAGTGCCAGCTTTGCTAGCTTGTTCTGCAACGCATAAACATTTGGTGCAAGCTGGATTAAGAACCAGCACTGGGTTGGTGGTCGATACAGGCTCAGCGCGCGAGGTGCATCATTTTGCGCTTCTGGGCGGCTATGGTGCAGAGGCTGTTTGCCCATGGCTGGCGTTTGAAACCATTCAACATTTAGATACTAAAGACGCTGATGAAGCCGCTAAGAAATTTGTGAAAGCGATTGGCAAAGGTTTGTATAAAGTGATGTCTAAAATGGGCATTTCAACTTATCAGTCATACTGTGGCGCGCAAATTTTTGAAGCCATTGGCTTAAACAGCGCGTTTGTCGAGCAATATTTTACGGGAACAACTACCAATATTGAAGGTATCGGTTTAGACCAAGTCGCTGATGAAGCGTTACGCTTACATAGCGCCGCCTTTGGTACAGACCCTCTGCTGGCAAATAACTTGGATGCAGGTGGTGAATACGCGTTCCGCGTGCGCGGTGAAGAACATACTTGGACACCTGACTCAATTGCCAAGCTACAACACGCAACGCGAACAGGTCAATATGAAACATACAAGGAATATGCCAAGCTGATTAACGATCAAGCACGCCGCCACATGACCTTGCGCGGCTTGTTTGAAATTAAACCGGCCAATTTGTCTATTCCGCTTTATCGCGTTGAATCTGCCAAAGAAATCGTTAAACGCTTTGCCACAGGCGCGATGTCACTAGGCTCAATTTCAACCGAAGCCCATGCAACTTTGGCGATTGCAATGAACCGCATAGGCGGCAAATCGAATACGGGTGAGGGGGGTGAGGACCCAAAACGTTTTATACCTGTGACTAGTGGTACGAGCGTTGCTGCCGTGATTGGGCGGCATTTAATTGAAACCGACATTCCGCTTAATGTGGGCGACTCCATGCGCTCGGCCATTAAGCAAGTGGCTTCAGGTCGCTTTGGGGTAACAGCTGAGTATTTATCAAATGCCGACCAAATCCAAATCAAAATGGCGCAAGGTGCAAAACCTGGTGAAGGTGGCCAGTTGCCAGGCCATAAAGTCTCAGAATACATTGCCAAGTTGCGTTTCTCAGTGCCTGGCGTGGGTTTGATTTCACCACCGCCACATCATGATATTTATTCGATTGAAGATTTGGCACAGCTTATTCATGATTTAAAAAATGCCAACCCTAGCGCCACTATTTCAGTGAAGCTGGTGTCAGAAACAGGCATCGGAACCGTGGCGGCAGGCGTAGCCAAAGCCAAGTCAGATCATATTGTAGTCGCAGGGCATGATGGAGGCACAGGTGCATCGCCTATTTCATCGGTGAAGCATACGGGTACGCCGTGGGAGCTTGGGCTTTCTGAAACACAACAGACGCTTGTTCTGAACCAATTGCGTGGTCGCGTGGTATTACAAGTGGATGGGCAAATTAAAACTGGCCGCGATGTGCTGATTGGCGCATTGCTGGGTGCCGATGAATTTGGTTTTGCCACCGCGCCCCTAGTTGTTGAAGGCTGCATCATGATGCGCAAGTGCCATCTCAACACTTGTCCGGTGGGTGTTGCCACGCAAGACCCAGAATTGCGCAAGCGCTTTACTGGTCAGCCTGAGCATGTAGTCAATTACTTCTTTTTTGTGGCTGAAGAAGTGCGCGAGCTGATGGCCGAGATGGGTGTTGAGAAATTTGATGATTTAATTGGTCGTGCCGATTTGCTGAACATGCAAGCAGGTATTGACCATTGGAAAATCCAGGGTTTGGATTTCAGCAAAGTATTTCATTTGCCTGAAATGCCCGTCAGTGTGTCACGCAAGCACAATGATGTGCAAGACCATGGTTTGGATAACGCGCTGGATAACAAATTGGTCAAACTCGCTAAGCCGGCTTTAGAAAGACGCGAGCAGGTGGTGTTGGATTTACCTATTTCCAATACAAACCGTACCGTAGGCACGATGTTGTCGCACCAAGTAGCTAAGCGCTATGGTCAGGCAGGCTTGCCGGATGACACTATTCAAGTGAAATTTACCGGTACTTCAGGCCAAAGTTTTGCGGCATTTTTAGCGCAAGGCATTAGCCTTGAGCTCACAGGCGAAGGGAACGATTACGTAGGCAAAGGCTTGTGCGGTGGCCGCATTGTGATCAAGCCACCTGTCGCATTCCGTGGTGTTTCGCATGAAAACATTATTGTCGGCAACACCGTCATGTACGGTGCAACCACAGGCGAAGCATACTTCAGTGGCGTGGCGGGGGAGCGATTTTGTGTGCGCAACTCGGGCGCGTCGGCTGTGGTTGAAGGCGTAGGTAACCACGGCTGTGAATATATGACAGGCGGCACAGTGGTAGTATTAGGTGCTACGGGGCAAAACTTTGCCGCAGGCATGAGTGGTGGCGTGGCGTATGTGTATGATGAAGACGGCCAGTTTGCTAAACGTTGCAATTTGGGTATGGTTTCCTTGGAAAAAGTCCTGCATGTAGACCAAGTAAGTGCGGATGCGGTACATCACTTAGGTACACCTGACGAAGCCATATTGCTCGGCCTGCTGACTAAACACATCGCTTATACCAATAGCGAACGCGCAAAAACTATTGTGCAACATTGGGATGAATATCGTGATAAATTCATCAAAGTCATGCCAAATGAATACAAACGCGCGTTGATAGAACTCGCTGAAGATAAAGTGCTGGAGGTTGCATAATGGGCAAAATTACAGGTTTTCTAGAATTTGAGCGTTTGTCAGAAGACTATCTTCCAGTGACCAGCCGCGTCAAAAATTACAAAGAGTTTGTGTTGCATTTGACCGATGACCAAGCCAAACAGCAAGGTGCACGTTGTATGGATTGTGGCATTCCTTTTTGTACGACAGGTTGCCCCATCAACAATATTATTCCAGACTGGAATGATTTGGTTTACCACCAAGATTGGCGTGGTGCGATTGATGTGTTGCATTCAACCAATAACTTCCCGGAATTTACGGGTCGTATCTGCCCTGCACCTTGTGAAGCAGCTTGTACTTTGAATATCAATGATGATGCGGTAGGTATTAAATCTATCGAGCATGCGATTATTGATAAAGCGTGGGAAAATAATTGGGTGCAGCCGCAAATCAACCCCAACAAAACAGGTAAGAAGATAGCTGTTGTAGGTTCAGGCCCCGCAGGTTTGGCTACGGCACAACAATTAGCACGAGCGGGTCATAATGTGGTTGTGTTAGAAAAAAATAGCCGAATTGGTGGTTTGTTACGTTATGGTATTCCAGATTTTAAAATGGAAAAGTCACATATTGACCGTCGCATGTTGCAAATGGGGGCTGAAGGCGTTGAGTTTCGCGTAAATCAGCACGTAGGTGAAAATGTGAGTACTGATGACTTGGTCGCGGAGTTTGATGCGGTCATCTTAGCCGCAGGTGCAGAGCACCCCCGTGATTTACCAGTGATAGGCCGTGGGTTAGAGGGTGTTCATTTTGCGATGGACTTTTTGACGCCGCAGAATAAAGTGGTTGCGGGCGATAACGTCCCTAATCAAATCAAAGCCACAGGTAAGCACGTCATAGTGATTGGTGGCGGTGATACAGGGTCAGACTGCGTTGGCACCTCAAACCGTCATGGTGCTGCGAGTATTACGCAGTTTGAGCTGATGCCACAGCCGCCTGAAAAAGAGAATAAAGAACTTGTTTGGCCAAACTGGCCACTCAAAATGCGTACTTCAAGCTCGCATGAAGAAGGCGCAAACCGTGACTGGTCAATTACCACTAAAGAACTGATTGGTGAAAATGGTAAAGTGGTTGCACTTAAAGGAGCGCGTGTTGAGTGGAAAGACGGCAAGATGGCAGAAGTGCCTGGTTCAGAATTTACTATTCCGGCAGATTTGGTATTTTTGGCCATGGGCTTTGTTTCTCCAGTGCAAAAGTTGCTGGAAGCATTTGGTGTTGAGAAAGACCAGCGCGGTAATGCCAAAGCAACTACGGATGGCGCAGGTTGCTACGCAACTAATAAAGCTAAAGTGTTTGTAGCGGGTGATGTGCGTCGAGGCCAATCATTGGTGGTTTGGGCAATTCGTGAAGGTCGTCAGGCTGCGCGTGCAGTAGACGAATTTTTAATGGGCACTTCAGTATTGCCACGCTAAGTAGCGTTAATTCTAGTAAAATGGCTGGGGATGCATATGATGTGCATCCCCAAATTTTTGAGTAAGCTCATGACAATACTACAAAACGATACCTTCCTTCGCGCTTTGATGCGTCAACCAACCGATTACACCCCAGTGTGGATGATGCGCCAAGCTGGCCGTTATTTACCTGAATATCGTGAAAGTCGCAAAACTGCGGGCAGTTTTTTGCAGCTTTGTAAAAATGCACAATTTGCAACAGATGTAACCCTTCAGCCTTTAGATCGCTATCCACTTCTTGACGCTGCCATTCTTTTTTCTGACATTTTGACTGTGCCGGACGCAATGGGTCTAGGTTTGTATTTTGAAGAAGGTGAAGGCCCTAAATTTGAGCGTACGCTACAACAAGAATCTGACATTCAACAACTAACCGTGCCCGACATGGCAAAGTTGCAATATGTGTTTGATGCTGTCAGTAGCATTCGGAAAGCTCTGAATGGCCGTCTGCCGTTGATTGGTTTTTCAGGCAGTCCGTGGACACTCGCTACTTACATGGTGGAAGGTAAAGGCGGCACAGACTTTTTAACCATTAAAAAAATGGCTTATGCGCGCCCAGATTTACTGCACCATATTTTAGAAACCACGGCGCAAACGGTGATTCAGTATCTAAATGCGCAAATTGCAGCGGGTGCGCAGGCTGTGATGATCTTTGATTCATGGGGTGGTGCGCTTTCACACAATGCGTATAAGGAGTTTTCACTCAACTATATGCAAAAAATCGTCGCAGGTTTAACTAAAAATAGCGAAGGCCAAAAAGTACCCAGTATCGTATTTACCAAAGGTGGCGCGCTATGGCTAGAAGCACAAGCTGAAATTGGTGCAGATGCACTAGGTTTAGATTGGGCAGTAGATATCGGTAGTGCGCGTAAGCGAGTGGGCGATAAAGTAGCACTGCAGGGTAATCTCGATCCCGCAATATTGCTTTCTACGCCTGAGGCAATTGAAAAAGAGGTAGCGAGCGTATTGGCTAGCTATGGGCATGGTAATGGTCACGTATTTAATTTAGGGCACGGCATTACACAATGGACGCCACCTGAGAATGCAGCAGCCATGCTTCAAGCAGTGCGCATTCATAGCATGCAATACCATCAGTCTTAATTTGAAAAGTGCTGTGGTGTGATAGCATAGCCCATTAGTTGAGAATGATGTATCAATTGATTTAAGTTATACAGGCCATTAAGGCTATCACTGTACAATTCACACTGTCATTTAATCAGGAGAGATATGATGAGAAAAATCGTTTTAGCTTTAGTAGCCGTTGCTTTGGTTGGGGTGGGTGCAGCGGGCGCAATTCTACTAAAAAAAGAGAACCGTCATTATGTAAGGCCTGCAATTACAGATGCAGAACAGCATAACGCCAAAATGAATGACTGCATCAAGGCTTCTCTGGAACGCCATCCTGGTGCAGTGATTGAGGTCGAGATGGAGCAGGACGATGGACGTATGTTGTTTGATATTGATATTCAAGGCAAAGACGGTAACACATGGGAAATCGAGTGTGATGCGGTTAGCGGAGAAATCGTAGAAGACGGACTAGATCGATAACGTATTGAAATACATAGCAAAAAGCCCATCAACGATGGGCTTTTTGCTATTCAGTGCTTATTTCAGTGACATTCTTTTCATGGTGTCATCTTTATCAATAAATTTGTGTTTCAGTGCCCCTGTAGCGTGCAGAATAATCGCTATCAGCATGATAACCCCTACACTTTCATGCACCTCTTTGAATAGTTCGCGAACATCTTTGTTGTCTAGGCCACCAATTACATCAATACCAAACCACATCAAACCATATTTACTGTTAAGCGCCATAATTAAACCTGACAATGGCACGGCAACCATCAGCAGGTATAGTAAGTGATGTGTACCTGTGGCAAGTTTCTTCTCCCATACTTTGTATGAAGTCAGCATTGCAGGCGGGCGATGCGTGATACGCCAAAAAACACGAAATGCAATCAAGGCTAATAATGTTACGCCTATGGATTTATGCAAATTGAAGTAGAAGGTTCTGGGGCTGGCCTCTTCTGCCAGTTGCCATGTATAAATACCTAAATCAAAAAGATCAAAAGCTGATTGCTTTGCCGCCTCTTTTGGAATGTCACTCATATACCAGCCAAGTGCAAACATGGTAAAAATACCTAGGGCAACTAGCCCGTGCAAAATTACCGCTACTTTTGTATAACGTGTTGAAGCCTGATTCATAGTAATATCCTGAAGAAATTAAACTTATTGTATGTGACATGCATCACAGCAAATAATTGCATAAAACCGCATCATTCTAATCGGTAACACTCACATAGGGAATAATTCATGCGAATTCTAATGATAATCATGAGCGTACTTAGCCTTATAGGCTGTGCTAACTTGCAGGCTGTGCAGTCAGTCAAGGCGAGTTCAGAAGATTTTAAGATGGAAAATGTCGGTGATGGCATCTATGTGCATCATGGTGAACACCTCGATATTGATACCGGCTATCAAGGGGATATCTGCAACATAAGCTTTATTGTGGGTAGCCGTGGCGTAGCGGTAATAGATACTGGAGGCAGTTTAAAAGTGGGTCGGCAGTTACGCGAGGCGATTCGACAAATAACCTCACTGCCTGTGCTGTATGTGGTGAATAGCCATGTTCATCCAGACCATATTTACGGTAATGCGGCTTTTCTTGCAGACAAACCTGAGTTTGTCGGACATGAAAAATTGGCAAATGCAATGGAGTCACGAAAAGAGCAATATGCAAAACTCAATGCAAGATTTCTGCATGAGGATGCAGTCGGCACGGAGTTGATTAAACCCACGTTGGCCGTTAAGGATAAACTGGAGCTGGATTTAGGCGGCCGTAAATTAATGCTGACAGCGCACCCTGTTGCCCATACCAATACTGATGTTTCAATGATTGATAGTAAAACTGGTACTTTGTTTACAGGTGATCTTTTATTTATTGAACGTACACCCGTCATTGAATCTGATGTTAAAGGACTTATCGCAGAGATAGAAAAGCTTAAATCGAGTGATGCAAAACAGGTAGTGCCAGGCCATGGACCAGTCACTAAAGACTGGATTGCAGCACTTTCGGATGCACAGCGTTATTTAAACGTATTATTAGCCGATGTGCGCAACAGCATTAAAAATAACGAAGGCATGGAAAAATCAATGGATACTGCGGCCGCATCTGAGAAAGGTAAATGGAAGCTATTTGATGTGGCCAACCGGCGAAATGTAAATACAATTTATCCCGCACTGGAGTGGGAATAAAAAACGGCCTAGGGAAATATCCTAGGCCACTTTATTTTACTGAATAGCCGGAGTTATTTTTTCAAATTATCAATACTGCATGCAGTATTCGGGTTCAAGTACAGCATCAGCAAGCCGCCAGCAATCGCAAGATATTGCAATACAGGTAATTTGAGCAGGAAAGTAAGAATCACAGCGTAAATCGCCATGATTAATGCAAATGCCTTTGTTTTGTAACCCAAAAATAAAGCCGCACCGCCTAGCAGATTAATTAAGATAATCAATGGGGCAAAAATTCCGGGCAGGCCTAAACTACCAAGTTGAGCCTGATATTGCTGGTAACCCTCTGGGTGACTGCTAAAACCAATAATCAGTGCGACAACTTGAACTAGAAAAATTTGCGATAATAAAACTCGTGCAACGGTAGGTAAATATTTTTGCATATAAAGCCTTAAAATAAATCGATAAATTTAAAACATAAAGACGCATAATGCCTGTTACTGCTACAGCCTGCAAGAGGTAAACATTGCAACACGATTTCAATATTCAATTCGATATTCAAAAAGTAATATGGCAAACCCACGCGATACAGCTAAAAACCGTACGTGAGCAAGTATTTATTATTGAGCAACACGTGCCGATTGCGTTGGAATGGGATGGTCTAGATGATGAAGCTCTGCATTTACTAGCGATTAATGACGGAGGTGTCGCCATAGGCTGTGCAAGGTTGCCGGGGTATGGCAGCATAGGCCGTATGGCGGTGCTACAGCCGTGGCGAGGCTTAGGTGTGGGCAAAGCGATACTTTATGCGGCAGTGGCGCAATATCAGCAACAAGGCATGCAACCAATTACACTTTCAGCACAAATGCATGCGATACCTTTTTATCAAAAGGCAGGTTTTGAGGTGTGTAGCGAGCCGTATCTGGATGCGGGAATTTTGCATGTGAATATGAGGCTGGGTTAGAAAGCCCGCGGCTGAACGCTACTTTTTTCACTTTTGTAACATAACCGTGACCAGTTCTGCCCATGGCTGAAACTTGTGTGTGTCTCTGAATGTCAACTTTATGGGACTAAGTAGCCGCACAGATTTACAACGTTAATGAGTACTTTCAGCACATAAGCGATCTTTACTGTGTCATCGCATGCGCATAAACATAAAAAATAACATTTTAATGATTTTTCTGCAGGTCTTTAACGCATAAGAAGCATCTCAAGTAATAAGCTAATCTCAATTCTATGCGTCTCAACACACTGATCATTCGAGGCATCCTGATTCTCGCGGGTATTTTCTTTAGCGGTGCGACCTTGCGCTAGAAGAAGTCACTCTGCAATTGAAGTGGACGCACGCGTTTCAATTTGCAGGCTACTATGCCGCTAAGGATCAGAGCTATGACCGCGATGCAAGTTTAGATGTGAATATTGTGAAGCTTAGATGGTGCACTTGCAACTTGAATTCACCTTCCTTGATTCACTTCTGTGAGGGTAAGGACGCTCGGACATGGCAGATTTTTATTGTGATGCAGATTGTGTAGACTGCAGGCGGAGCGCGAATTCCGTCGCAGGGATTGGCTTGCTGAACAAATAGCCTTGCAGAAGATCGCAATCCAGCGCCGAAAGTTGCTCCTGTTGCTCGGTTGTTTCGACACCTTCGGCAACCACTTTCAGACGAAGTGACTTGGCCAGCGACATGATCAGACTGACGATGGCGGCATCCTCGGGCGAACTGCCCATGGTTCGCACAAAAGCCTGATCGATTTTCAAGGTGTCAATCGGGAAGCGCTGCAAATAGGACAATGACGAGTAGCCCGTTCCAAAATCATCAATGGCCAGCGAAACACCTGCCTGTTTTAACTGTTGCATGGTGGCGATAACGCGCTCCGGATGGTCGGCGGCAACGGCCTCGGTAATTTCCAGTTCGATCATGCCTTGGGGAATGGCGTATTGCTGCAAGGCATCTGCAACCAGCGCCGGAAAAGCTTCATCCTGAAACTGCTGGGCCGAGACATTGACGGCAATTGGCAGGAACGGTAGCCCAGAATCCGCCCAGGCGCGCCATTGGCGACACGCTTCGTAGAGCACCCAGGTGCCGATCGGTAAGATCAAACCACTATCCTCGGCGACGGGAATAAAGAGTGCGGGAGAAACCAGTTTGTCACCCTGGCGCCAGCGAATAAGGGCTTCCGACCCTTTCGTTGTGCTGCCATCGGTACTTTGCTTGGGTTGGTAGTGCAACTCAAATTCCTGTTTCTCCAGCGCACTCCGCAGCAAGCCCTCGGTGCTCAGCCAGAATGCCGAATCGTCAGTCATCCGCTTTTCGAAGAAACGGTAGTGGATTCCGTTCGATTTTGCATTAAGTGCGGCATCAGCATTACGCACAAGACAGCTGACACTTTCACCATCCCCAGGGAAGAGCGCAATGCCGATGTCCAGCGCGATACGTAGCTCGCGCTCACCCAACTCGAAGGGCCGGTTGCTGATGCTGGCCAGATCTTGGGCCAGGCGCTCAGCATCCGCACGCGCAGCGCTCTGCTCACACAAAATCGCCAGACTATCAGAATTCAAGCGATAAAGCCCATGTGGGATGTTATGCGATGCAAGACGCGTCTGCAACCAGCGCGCCGTGGTTTGAATCAATTGATCCGCTGTTTCGTGCCCATAGGTACTGGCGACAATTTTCAGGCGATCAATCCGCAGAATCTGCAAGCAACCTGTCCCATGCTGATCGAGCTTGATCTGTAGCTGTTGCTCCAGTTTCCAGCGATTCGGTAAGCCCGTGACACCATCAAAATAAGCACGCCGGTAAAGTTCGTCCTGATCCTTGAGACGTGCATACAATGCGATAAGCACAAAGGCGGAAACCAGCAGGACGGCGATACTGAAACCCAATTGCAACTTGGTCAGCCGGCCAACTTCACTGAGTGCTGACTCACCGCTCTTTTGTGCAGTCACGCTGATTTCATCACGCCACATGGCGAGCATGACGGTCATCTGATCAATCACGCTTTGCGCACCGGCCAAATGCTCACGTAGCATATCCCAACTACGGTCTGCACCTTTGGCCATCTCCTGATCAAATCGATGAGCTTGCAAATCAAACGCCTGCACCATGGCTAGGAATTCCTGGCGCTTTTCTGGCATCAGATTTAACCGGCTCAGCGCATCCACATGAAGATGTACACGCTCCGCCCGTTCGGTGTATTGCGTCTGTAAAACCAGCCGCTCGCCGGTTGAATAAGAAAGATAGAGCTGCGTTACCCGATCTGACATGGCGGATTGAAGTTCAGCAATTTCGCGCAACTCTGGAATGCGCTGTTCGGCAAGTTCCTCAGCTTGTTGGCTAACTGCCTTGCCGGCCCCGATGCTCATCCACGCCACTGAAGACACGGTGAGCATGACGGCAACAAAAACGATCAGTAGCCAGCGGGCGCGACCCTTGGAACTGGTGGTGTCGGACATTTTTTTTCTTCTCATCAATAACGAAGTTAGGCCAATTGAGTTAGGCCCTGTTTAATAACAGGGCAAGTATTTGTATTATGCAGTATTTTTCTCGAAATTTTCCATACAAGCTTTAGCGAAATCAGCAGGAGTTTGATTGTTGATCCTCATAAAAATGGGGTTATACACGAATGGCACTTACTTAAGCGATAACCCCATGAAGTAATAGAGAAAATGGGCTGACTGATGACAAGCCTTATTGTCATGATTGCCTGACCGTCAGCTAAGGGGACAGGCTGTGTAAAAACGTGACATTTGATATAATTATGCAACGGCATTTGTTTGAGCGGATTAACAATGGACATTGCTTTACTTCTGTTTCTCATTCTTCTTAATGGCATTCTGGCGATGTCTGAAATAGCCGTAGTCTCCTCCCGCAAGGCACGATTACAAAAACTGGCTGATGACGATAGCCCCGGCGCGCAATCAGCACTGGCTCTAAATAACTCGCCATCTAACTTTCTCTCAACGATACAGGTTGGCATTACCACAATAGGTATTTTGAGCGGCGCTATTGGCGAGACAGCCCTAGTTGATCCCTTAACTGTTTGGCTTGCCAATTTTGCATTGGTTGAACCTTATGCCAGGGGCATTGGGTTGACAGTCGTAGTTGTCGGGCTGACCTATTTTTCTGTCGTTATCGGCGAGTTAGTTCCCAAGCAACTGGGGTTGTTGGCGCCAGAGAAAACGGCTTCGTTGATGGCTCCTTCAATGGATATGATGGCACGTCTGGCATGGCCATTGGTTTGGCTACTTTCAGCGTCCTCTAGTTTTTTGTTGCGCTTAATAGGCGCAACTCGCATGCAGGGACCCCCCGTAACCGACGAAGAAATCAAGGTTTTAATGGGGCAGGGCTTCGAAGCTGGCGTATTCCATGAGAGTGAGCAGGTGATTGTATCCAACGTGCTGCGTCTTGATGATCAGCGCATTAGTGCGATTATGACACATCGAAACGACATCTATCTGCTTGATCTGTCTGAGCCTGAGGATGAAATTCGCAATCGTATTGCCCAAAGTCCGTACACACGTTTAGTGGTTTGCCGCGATGGGTTAGATCATGTCGTTGGAATATTGCGTACGGTAGATATTCTCAAGGATGCACTAGCAAACAAGCTACTTGCAATTGAGCCATCTTTGCTCCCGCCGCTGTATGTGCCGGAGAACGTGTCCACCACATATCTGCTGGAAAACTTTCGTAAATCCCGCCAGCAATGCGCATTGATTGTTGACGAGTATGGTGAATTGCAGGGGCTGGTGACGCTGACCGACGTGCTTACCTCGATCGTTGGCGAACTGCCTTCCTCGGATGCACCAGAAGAACAGGATGTCGTCACACGAGAAGACGGATCGTTACTGATTGATGGTAGCGTGACTATCGAACGTCTAAAGTTCGTGCTGGGAAACGATAAAGATTTACCTGGTGAGGAAGAAAACGCTTTCAATACCTTGGGTGGTTTCGTTATGTATATGCTGGGGCGTGTTCCGCAGGTGGCCGATTTTTTTGAAACAGCAGGCTGTCGGTTTGAAGTCGTAGACATGGATAAAAATCGCGTGGATAAAGTGTTGGTTGCACGTATAGCTACGTTTCAATCGGGAGCTAACCCAACTGAACAATGATTTTTTAAATCTCTGCTATTAGCCGATTTACGCCTATTTCTCATTATTTTCTAACTTCGGATCGCCAGTAACCCCAGCTGTGAGCGTGAAACGCATTGCATCTTCCATGCTCATGTCAAGAGGTCGTGTAGCACTACGTGGAACAAGCACTGCAAAACCACCAATACCGTAACTCATAGGAATATAAACTAGCAAACTGTCTTGCTGGTTGAATCCCGCAGGCATGTGGTTCATGTCGGTCTGAGTGACAAGACCAACCACTTGCATGCCAGCATCTCCAAAAGTGATTGCTACGACCTGCTCAAAATCTTTCTTTTTTTCTGACGAAAAATAATCCAGTAGATCACGAATCGACAGATACACTGATTTAATTAACGGCAGCCGATACACAATCCGTTCGATCCGGGAAAAGAATTGCTGCGCAATACTGGATTGCATAAGCAACCCTATTAAAAAGGCTACCACTAGGCCGGCGATTACCCCCATCCCAGGCCTATACAATTCCTCCGGCAACACAGCTCGGATTGCACCTCCAAGAAAGGACTCTGTTGCCAGAATAAACCAGTAAAGTATATAAAGCGTCAGTATCACCGGCAATGTCGTGATTAGACCAGTCAGGATAATTTTATTGATCGATCTCAACATGTCTGTTTCCTAGATTAAATTTACAGTACTGATGGCCACATATTAGCCAGTAATTTGAATTTGATGATGCATGTTGAATCTATTGCCGTTTTTGGTTTTGTTGATTAATACTCTAAATTGTTGAAATATCAAGATTGGGTCACAACAACATTAAAAAACCTATTTTAAACTAATTTGTTTAAGTTGAAAAAATACAGCTTAGCTTATGTGACTGCTTTTTAGCCGATTTACGGTAGGTGGGCCTTCCTAGTTAAGGGTCAGCTAAGTGGATTAGCAGCCATACCTCCTTACATTAACTTATCAGCAGGCTAGCGTGAAATTTGTGTCTAATCGCATAAATATTTTAATTAATGCGATGTAAATTGCTTAAAGCAGGGCTATTCTATAAAATCTCAACTTATAGAACTTTAGTTTCAGGCGTTAAGCAAAAAGTCACTTTTACACAATTCACCATTTCTCATTCTTCAAGGATTTCTCATGTCAAAAATCATTTTTAAAGCGGGCGAAGCAACTGTTTATACAGAAGGTAAAGATGTTACCGCGGCGATGCCGGAAATTTTAATCGGTGCTGTAGATGGCCCTGTTGGACAGGCATTTGCTAATTTAATGGCGCAAAACAAAGGTCATACTGCAATGTTTGCCGTGCGTGATATTAACCAAATGGTGCGCCCAGTTTGTATGACAGTGCCAAAAGTGACGCTAAAAGGTAGCACCGATGTAAGTTTGTTTGGTGGCGTGGTACAAGCAGCAACGGCTGATGCTATTTTGGATTGCGTGATTGAAGGTATTATCCCTAAAGAGCAAGCGAACGACTTGTGTATCATCAGTTTGGTGTGGATTGACCCGGGTTGTATCGCGCTTGAAAAAGAAGGCACATTGGACAAAGCTGATATGTACAAAAACAACTACGATGCGACTAAATTGGCGATTAAGCGTGCATTGAATGACGAGCCAACTATTGATGAACTGATTGCTAACCGCCATAAAATCAAACATTGTATGTGGGAAGATTCTTGGGATCAGAAATAAGTAGAACCCATAAGATAAAGCGGCTATAAGCCGCTTTTTTATTGGCGAGTGTTTTTGTGTTGCTTAAAACCGTTTTTATTGAACAGTTAATCCTTAACTAAAGACTGGCGCACACTACGCACTAATTGAAATACTGACCAGCCTGTTTTTAGCAATGCACTAAAGCGGGCAATGTGTAATTTGCGCATTAAGCCTGCTGACAAAGTGGTAACACTCAACATTAAAACAGGGTGCTGTTTAAAATAACGCGCTACTTGTAAACCGCGGTCTGCAATGATGAGCGGTTGGCGTAATGGCACCATGCTATGCGCTAACGTAACGCGTTGAGATGCGGCTTTGAGAATCAGTTTTTGGCGACGCTCAGCTAATGTGGTTAATTCGTGATGCACTGATTTCCCTTGGATTGCTTTAATTGTCTGCATCAAGCTGCTGGTGATCTTTTGATAACTCAGCCAAACTGGCGGCAAACATTCTAGGCATAGCTTTTAAAGCGCGTATCGCAAGGACGCACAGCCATAAACCCGCGACAAAGAAAACAGCGGTCAGCGAGCTTAGCACTAATAGGCGGTGGGTGTCCCAAAACACGACGACCAGTAAAATGGCGAGTAACACGATACCAAAGCACAAGCAGAAAAGTGACACAAAAGCCATCACCAATAGTGAAATTAACCGTTCGCGCCCTTCTTCCAAATCTGTGCTAATCAGCTCAAGGCGAGTATGCACGATGGCAACAAGTGTTGCTATCAGACTTTTGAGGGACTGAAACAACCCTTCCCCTTGATTGTTGTTTTCTGCAGACATCGAAATTTAGCGCCTACCGATTAGCAAGCCGATAATCAAACCAACGCCAGCAGCAACGCCAACAGCACGCCATGGGTTTTCATGGACATAGTCGTCTGTTGCTTGGGCTGCAACCTTAGATTTTTCTATGAGTGCTTCCTGCGCATCTGCCATTTTCTCTTTTGCTACCGCAAGCGACTCTTCTGTTTTTGCGCGAAGAGAGGCAAAGGCTTCTCCACCTTGGCTCGCAGTGGCCTTGATTAGCGCTTCTGCATCACTGATTACAACTTTAAAGTCAGAGATTAATTGCGCCTTAGTGACATCCGTTCCAGCAGGTAAATTATTGATACTCATTACAGTTTCTCCTTGATGTTTTTGATAGCAATAAGCGATGTAAGCATTATATAACTACTTAATTTCATGTGCGAATTTCACGTAACGCTACGTTTATGTTACGCCTGACGACCTTTTTCGGCAAGGTAATTGCTAATTTTTATTGAGATTTCTTAAGCTAGGTCAAAGCGTAAATCCGCCAGATAGAACATCTGGGTTTTAGCATCCGCGCTGTATTAAAGCGTGCAGTATTTTACGGACAGGCGTTGGGATGGCCGCGTCTATTGCATCCTCTAAACTTAGCCATGCTTGCCCGGCTTCTTTGGTCTGAGTTAACTGTTTGTTTACTTGTAAAGGTTGCGGCAGAATGTGTAGCTTAAAATGTGTAAAGGCATGGCTTAATATAGGTAAAGGCTTGTCAATCTGCACGCTAATGCCAAATTTGTCATGTGAGATTACTGCAAAATTACCGGTGGCTTCAGTTTCAGGAAAACTCCATAATCCGCCCCAAATGCCGGTGGGAGGTCGTTTTTCAAGCAACACTTCATTACCATGCATCAAGATCAACATGGTAATTTGTTTTTCGGGGATAGTTTTACGTGGTTTGGGTGTAGGCAGCGTGCCAACTAGATTTTGTTTGTAAGCCTCACAACTGCTACTCAATGGACAAGAGCCGCACTTGGGTTTGCTTCTGGTACACAACGTAGCGCCTAAATCCATCAACCCTTGTGTATATGCCACCATCTCTGTTTTAGGCAATAAACTTTCTGCAAGCGCCCATAATTGCTTTTCAATTTTAGGCGTTCCTGGCCAGCCTGTAATCGCAAAATGCCTTGTTAGCACACGTTTTACATTGCCATCAAGAATGGTTTGCACTTGATTGAATGCAAATGAAGCAATCGCTGCTGCGGTTGAGCGGCCAATGCCAGGTAGTGTTTGAATGGCTACAAAGTCTTGTGGAAACTCACCGTCATGCGCATGCATAATAGTTTGTGCGGCATGGTGTAAATTACGCGCTCTCGAGTAATAACCTAAACCGCTCCAGTGCTGCAATACTTCATCTTGCGTGGCAATAGCTAGCGTAGATATGGTTGGAAACCGCATCATGAACTTGCTGTAATAAGCAACAACAGCTGATACTTGGGTTTGCTGTAGCATGATTTCAGACACCCAAATCGCATAAGGGTCTGTGGTCTTTTGCCAAGGCAGATCGTGGCGCCCAAATTGTTTTTGCCATGTAATTAGGCGGCTTGAAAAGTCATTCATCTGTTATGCTGGTTCTTGACCTGAAAAGTGTTGAGCTTGAGAAGCATTTAAGGATTCACGGAATAAGTCACTTATGTCATTCCGAACGTAGAGAGGAATCTTTTTAAATCAACCACTTAGATTTCTCACTCTGCTCGAAATGACACTTGTTCCGTTAATCCTTAATTTGAATGAGATAACATGAAAAATTTTCTAACGATGATGCTAATTGGGTGTGTGGTTACAGTATTTTCAGCGTGCATAGTGGTACCGCCAGGACACGGCCCACATGGGCCTGGGAACAGTGAGAATGCACCAGGACACAATAAGTACTAGGTAGATGTAGGCTAATTGCCACATAGCGGTTAAAACTTAAGAAGCTTTTTAAGTTTCTCTGCTGCTTTTTCTTTTGCTTGGTCTTCTACTGATTTTGGTGCTTCAGCAGGTGCAGTTGGCGCTTCTGATGTTTCTGACGGTGCTGCCTCAGCTGGTTTTTTCTTGCCGAGCAAGCCTTGTAGCGCATCCGCTTTATCGCCACCGCCGAGTAATTCTTTTATCGCACCGCTTTTTTCGCCGCCTACCTGATCTAATAATTTAGACTTTGCAACCGCAGCTCCAATGGCCGCAAAATCCATACCATATTTAGGGGCGGAGAATGTACCGGTGATTTTTACTGGAATACTGAGACCTGCTAAAGTATCCAAATCAGCCCCGCCTTGCCCTTTAAGTGATTTAACCACCGTTGGTTTGGCTAAGTAATTGATGGTTTCTTTGCCAATATCAATTTCGCCCCGGCTGTCACCTTTTGCAAGGCGCAGTATCGGCGCTTTCATGGCGAGGTCTTCGTTATGCGCAACACCGTTTTTAATATCAAAAGAGGCCGTGAGTTCGCTAAAATCGGTTTTTTTAGACTGATCTGCGCCGAGGCTACTTTTATCTTTAAAAAGGGTTGCCTTGGATTTTATATCGCGAATAGTGCCTGCAATATCTACGCCTTTTATTGCACCGTCTGCAAGGTTGACAGCGGCTTTACCGTTTAACGCCTTTTTAAGGGCGGTGACACTGTTGCCAGAAGTGGATACGTCAACATTGAGCGTGCCTTTGCCGTCTAGCATGTCGTTGTTAATCGCATCTACTAACAATGGGCCAATGGCAATGCCTTTCATGTCTTGCTTAAAGCTGATGTTAGGCGTTGCACGGGCATCTACTTTTAATATGCCGTTCATGCTGCCTTGATATAAATTGGCTGAAAATGGTGAAACAGTTACCAATCCGTTATCTGCTTTAAGCCCGATATTGACGTTTTGCGTAGTTACGTTAGCCAATTTTAACCAGCCAACTTTCGCGTCACCAGACGCGTTAAGCTTTTTTAGTGCGCTCAAATCAATTGGTGTGTCACCTGTGCTTTTAGCTACTGGCTGGTCACTCTTGGTGATGTATTTATCCGCATCTAACTTATCGATGTTCACATTAAAGCTATAAATTGGGTCGCTAAAACGTGTAATGCCAATGTTAGCGTTAATTTGGCTATCATCCACTTTTGCGGCGACTGGGTTCAAGCTTAATTTTTGACCATCCGCTTTTAAATCGATACGGATATTAGAAGCTTTGGTTTTACCATACTTCAGGTTGCCGATGCGTAGTGAACCATCGGCATTGAGCGCTTTAAGTGCGCTTAAATCCAGCGGCTTATCACTGGCTTTGCTGTCGGCTGGCTTGGAGCTGTCACTCACATACTTATCCACATCTAGCTGATCAATATCAATATCAAACGTGTAAAGCGGGTGTGCAAAATGGCTGACGCCTACGCTGCCTTTAATGCGGCTGTCGTCTAATTTTACGTTAAGACCAGTTAACGCTAACTTTTCGCCATCTGCTTTGATATTGACGTTTAAACCTGAAACTTGGTATTTTTCATATAAAATACTGCCCACATTCAGCTTGCCATCAAGCAAAATATTTTTGAGCGCGCTTAGCCCACCTTTATTTTCTTGGGCAGGTTTGTCGCTGCTTTTAGTAGCAGGCTGATTAGATTTTACAATCAGCTTATTGAGGTTAAGTTTATCGGCATTCAGGTTGAATTTGATATTTGGTTTTTTAAAGCTGGCGACTGCCACATCGCCATTTAACTTGGTGTCGTCGATATTTAAATTAAATTTGCTATTCACCAATTCATTTTTAACATCCGCATGCAGGCTTAAATCAAAGCGACCTTGCAACGCACCACTAGGCAAGCTAGGGTCTTTAATGTCCAAATTGCCTGCAAGTTTGGGTAAGTCGAAAATCAGGTTTTCAAGATTGCCATTAAAGGGTGAAGAAAACTTACCGTTAATGGTGCGCTTGCCTTGTACGCCAGCAATATCGCCGGTAATGCCACTACTTTGCAAGGCTTTTGGTGAACCTTTAATGTCAGCTAGCACTAAGTTTGCCTTGAAAGTATCGCCGGCTTTATCTTGCGATATACTCACCGTTACTTTTTTGCCAGTAACTTCATCTTTTTGTGCGACTAATTTAGGCGCACTTAAGTCTAAATTGAGCTTGGCGCCATTAAATTGCCCAGAAACAGCCAGTTTTAAGCTATCAATCAAAAATTCATGCGCTTCAGGTTTGGCATCAACATCACCATTCACCGTAATTTCTACATCCTTGCCACCTAATAAATCACCTTTAATTAAGGCATCCAGCCCTTTTGCCGCAAAGTGCTTTGTCTCAGGGTCAACCAAAAAGTTACCTTTGAGTTTAGCGCTAGCGGAAATTACAGGTTGATTGGCAACAAGAGTAAAATCTGTGGCTAAATCGACTGGTTCAGCCAAGGCGATATGGCCAGAAGACAGGTTGAATTTTGAGAGTGCGTATTTAGCACCAGTACCTTCATCAGTGTAGGTTACGGCTGAGTTACTCACTTTAACGCCATCAACATCGAACTTAATGTCTTGTGATTCCTCATCGTCTTTGCTGAGTAAGTCATCAAAATTGGTACTGCCATCTTTGTATTTAATAATGTTGGCGTTTGCGCCATCAATATAAATAGTATCTACGACCAACTGTTTTTTTAGTAATGGCAACACGGCCAGCGCCACTTTCGCACTTTGGATAGAGGCAAATTGTTTATCAGATTTGTGTTCTGAAATAGAAACCTTGCCTAAATTAGCACCAATTTTTGGCCAGAACGCGAGCTTAATGTCACCTTCAATATTAAGTGTGCGCTGTTTTTTCTCTTGCACTAGCTTAATGATAAGCGGCTTGTAATCATTCGGGTTAAATGTGGCGGAGATGATGGCAGCGGCCAAAACCAGCAAGGCAACCACGCCAGCAATACCAAGCAGACTGTATTTCAATAATTTTTTCATGATGTCACCTTATTAAGTCATATTGATGATTAGTCTATTGGCATCATCAGTATATGCGCGTTCATATTGTTTTTACTTTAGTGTACAGTCCAGTCCACTAAGCCTGTATACGCTGTCACTAGTACAATTACGCCAAATACGAGGCGATACCATGCAAAAATCGTAAAATCATGGTGGCTAACATAGCGAATAAGCGCTCTAACCGCAATCATGGCACTAATAAAAGAAAATATAAACCCCATTGCCCATGCGCCCATGTCATCCATGCTAATGAGGGCGCTGTCTTTGTACATTGAGTAAATAGAGGCGATGCCTAGCGTTGGTACTGCGAGAAAAAATGAAAACTCTGCAGCTGCTTTGCGAGATAAACCAAAAAATAAGCCGCCGATAATGGTAGAGCCAGAACGCGACATACCAGGAATAAGCGCAACTGCTTGCGCTAGCCCTAGTTTTAAAGCGTCTAAGGGGCGAATGTCATCAACGGTTTCTATGGTGACAGTATGTGTACGTTTCTCTGCCCACAAAATAATAAACCCACCAATAATAAATGCCATGGCGACTGGCACGGGTTTAAATAGGTGTGTTTTGATGAGGTCGCCGAACGTTAAACCTAAAATAGCCAGCGGCAAGAAAGCAATGGATAAGTTAACGATTAAGCGGTTGGCGATGGGGTCGCGTCCAATCCCAGCAAATGTGCTTACAAAACGCGTACGATATTCCCACACCACCGCTAATATGGCGCCTAGTTGAATCGCAATATCAAATACGTTGCGTTTTTCATGGGTCATGAAGTTGAGCAGGTCGCCAGCCAGTATTAAATGTCCGGTGCTGGAGATAGGCAAAAACTCGGTAGCGCCCTCAACAATGCCAAGTAAAGCGGCTTTAAGTAATAACAAGAGATCCATGGGTTGATTTTTATAAAGAAAGAGGTTTTAAGCGGCTTGAAAGCCAGTCAGTAAATATCAAGGCACTACATTTAGATAGCATACATATTAACAGCAATGATACAAAGCATTTGAATGATTAATAGAAAAGGGGCGTATGCACCTTTTATAATGCGACTTGGTTGCCTATTTAAGCATGCCCATTACAGCCGCAAGCAGATTGCCCGAGTTACCATCTACTTTTCCGTTAGGTGTCATTTTGTCGATTACTTGCGGTAGGTATTCAGCAATTTTCTTACTGATATCCGTTGGCGACATGGTGAGTTTTTCAGCAATACTGGCGATACTGTCACGACCCAGTACTTGGATGATTTGCTCCGCAGAGATTGGCAGGTTACCTCCTTGGCTTACCCAAGAAGCCACTTGTTCAGTAAAGCCAGCTTCATTAAACTTGGCTAGTACGCCTTCTAAGCCACCATTCTGTTTGAATAGATCCATAGCGATTGGCAACATAGCACCTTTATCGCCACCCATATTACTTAACACTGCACCAGCTAAACTATCAAATAATCCCAAACCAACCTCCTTGTTGTAGTTAATTTTATATTTAGTTCATTGACTAAATCTGAGAATAGCTTAAAAACGTTCATCGTTGCGTAAATAGCGCCACTGCCCAACGGGTAATTTACCTAAGTTTACACTGCCAATACGCACGCGTTTTAAACCCACTACATGCAAGCCTACCATTTCACACATACGGCGAATTTGGCGTTTTTTGCCTTCACGTAATACAAAACGTAATTGATCTTCATTTTGCCAGCTCACTTTAGCCGGTTTGAGTTTTTCGCCATCTAAACTTAAACCAACATTGAGCAATTTCATATTTGCTTCAGTTAAATTACCTTCTACTCGCACCAGATATTCTTTTTCAACGGTTGAATTTTCACCGATCAAATGGCGTGCCACACGGCCATCTTGAGTAAGTACTAACATTCCGGTCGAGTCAATATCCAAGCGGCCAGCTGGCGCTAAACCATGCAAAAAACGACGTTGAAATTCTTTAGCATGGTGTTGATTTAACTCGGGGTCATCCAACCACTCGTTATCGGGGTGCACCAGCACAATTGCAGGTTGGTAATCATCCTCCGCCTGTCCGCTTACATAACCCACGGGCTTATGCAAAATAATGGTGACTAATTCTGATTGCACCTCATGCGCATAGCTACTGATTACAATTTCAGCATCTGGGTTAATGCGCGAGCCTAGCGTATCAATAATCACGCCATCAACCATAACCCAGCTATTCATAATCCATTCGTCCGCCTCACGACGTGAGCAAATACCACGCTCCGCCATCACCTTTGAAAGCCGTGGTAAATCGGTGCTAATGGCAGTCGATTTATAAGCGGCCTTTGCGGCAGCGCCGTATTGCGGCGTAGCAACCGCATCATAACCATCACGCACTTTGCCACCACGACGCGGCGCTTGGCGATACTGCGGCTCGTTTTTATCAGGGCGTGGCGTGGTGCGCGTATCGGCGCCCGCTGGTCTAGCTTGCTTAGGCTCTTGACTATTATCTGATCGCCTCGCGTCATAAGGCCTGCGCTCATTCGGCGCAGCATCCGCTGAAGTTGATTGATGTGACTTGCCATCAAAACGATGATTGCGCTGCCCCGCTTTGGCTGGCGATTGGTTAGATGGCGCACGGCTCGCCGGCTCTTGTTGCACTGGTTGTGGCTCTGCTCTAGCCGGCACAGTAGCTTTAGGTGGCGCTACGCTACGGTCACGCTTTGCAACCTCTGTACGCCGCACAGGGGCTTTGCTGGTTTTAACCAGCGTGTCGTTAGGATTCTTGTTTAGTTTAATGGTTGTCAAAATAGTCGGTATTCGTGTAGTTTGTAAGCTATTTTACCAAACAATCACACATGCCCCTATTGATAAAATTTTAGAGTTCAGGAATTCCACTTTTTTTTAAATAGTCATAAGTATCAGCATAAAATGCGGGTGTCCGAGTGATATCTTGACTGTCGCCGAGAGGCACGTAAATCACCATCCCTTGTCTTGCTCTTGTTAGCAATACACGATAGGTGCATTGCTGGCGACTGGTTTGTTTTTTCTGTTAAATGGTAAAAAGTTAACTGCAACGCAGGCGGATGCAACTTTCGCTGTGCTTGGCATTGTTGTTAGCGAGATTAGTGAGCAAGCTTTTGCTGAGTGGATACGCCGTCATACTACGGTAAGAAGTTAATATGCTTCAAATAAAAAAGGCAGACCACTCCGGCCTGCCTTTTTTATTTGTCATTGCGCGTACGCACAATGACATTTAGATAGAACTAAACCTTCTGATAAACCTCACTGCCTTTTTTCACAAACTCAATCGATTTTTCCTGCATGCCTTTTGTTAACGCTTCTTGTTCTGAAATGTTCAAATTGGCGGCGTAGTCACGTACATCTTGTGTGATTTTCATTGAGCAGAAATGTGGGCCACACATTGAGCAAAAGTGCGCTTGTTTTGCACCATCTTGCGGTAGCGTTTCATCGTGAAATTCTTTGGCTTTTTCTGGGTCTAGGCCAAGGTTAAACTGGTCTTCCCATCTAAATTCAAAGCGCGCTTTACTTAATGCATTGTCACGAATTTGCGCGCCAGGGTGGCCTTTTGCTAAGTCTGCCGCGTGGGCTGCAATTTTGTAGGTGATGATGCCAACACGTACGTCTTCTTTATCTGGCAAACCTAAATGCTCTTTTGGTGTGACATAGCATAACATTGCGCAACCGTACCAACCAATCATGGCGGCACCGATACCCGAAGTAATATGGTCATAACCCGGTGCGATGTCTGTGGTTAATGGGCCTAATGTATAGAATGGGGCTTCACCGCAATGCTCCAGTTGCAACTCCATGTTCTCTTTAATCAAATGCATAGGCACATGGCCTGGGCCTTCGATCATGCATTGCACGTCGTGCTTCCAGGCAATTTGAGTGAGTTCACCCAATGTGATGAGTTCGGCAAACTGTGCTTCATCGTTGGCGTCGTAAATTGAGCCTGGGCGTAAGCCGTCACCTAAACTAAAGCTAACGTCATAGGCTTTCATGATTTCGCAGATGTCTTCAAAATGCTCATACAGGAATGATTCTTTATGATGCGCTAAACACCATTTAGCCATAATTGAGCCGCCGCGTGACACGATGCCGGTCATGCGTTTTGCTGTCATCGGGATGTAAGCCAAGCGTACGCCGGCATGAATGGTGAAGTAATCCACGCCTTGTTCGGCTTGTTCGATTAGCGTATCGCGGAAGATTTCCCAAGTGAGGTCTTCGGCTTTACCGTCTACTTTTTCTAATGCTTGGTAGATCGGCACAGTGCCGATTGGCACTGGAGAATTACGGATAATCCACTCGCGGGTTTCGTGAATGTTCTTACCTGTTGATAAATCCATTACGGTATCGCCGCCCCAACGCGTACCCCACACCATTTTTTCAACTTCTTCACTAATGCTGGAACCAAGTGCAGAGTTGCCAATGTTGGCGTTAATTTTTACCAGAAAATTACGGCCAATAATCATCGGCTCGATTTCAGGATGGTTAATGTTCATCGGAATAATGGCGCGACCACGTGCGACTTCATCGCGCACAAATTCAGGCGTAATTACTTTGGGGATGCTTGCGCCAAAGTTTTGGCCTGCATGTTGCGTTTGTAGCAGTTCGCTCATGTTTTCGCGGCGTTGATTTTCGCGGATAGCGATGTATTCCATTTCAGGGGTGATAATGCCTTGGCGTGCATAGTGCATTTGGCTCACGTTCATGCCCGCTTTAGCACGTAGTGGCTGGCGCGTCAGGTTAAAACGCATTTCTGTCAGTGCTGGGTCGTTTTTTCGCGCAACACCAAAATCTGAGCTGGGGCCATCTAGCTGCTCGGTGTCATTGCGCTCTGCAATCCAGGTCGCGCGCAAAGCTGGCAAGCCGTTACGGATGTCAATGCTTACATTGGGGTCTGTGTAAGGGCCTGATGTATCGTAGACCATGACCGGCGGATTTTTTTCTGCGCCAAACATGGATGGCGTGTCGCTTAACGAAATTTCACGAAACGGTACGCGAATGTCGGGTCGGCTGCCTTCAATATAGACTTTGCGTGATTTAGCAAAAGCTTGTGTGGTGGCAGGGTCAACTTCGGCGGTGGCAGTTAAAAACTTTGCGAGGTTTTTGCTTAATTCTTTATCAGTTGCGTTCACTGTATAGCTCCAAAATAAGATAGGGAGCAGTGAAGCCGCTTCCCTATTGGTTTAATTTGCGGGTAAGCGTCAGTCGCTTCGCCCACATCAAATCATCAGGGAAGCATGTTAAGTGCTTCCCTACGGCGGTATGACCCGCATCAGGTTCAAAGGGTGTGTCTCACTGTATTCTGGTTAAAATACAGACCCCTAGCAATGGGAGGAATATACGCTAGAACGGCAATAAAACCAAGTGCTTAAGTCAAGTGATTACCTTGCGATTTGTGATTTAAAGCAGGGACTTTAAAGAAAAACCTAGAGAGCTGGTCGGGTAAACTATGTAGCAAGGGCTTTAATGCGCGATTAAAGTTAAGCTTTATTAAATAATTTTTGCTAAACTAGTGATGGGTAAAAATTTACACAACTGTATTGGTGGATATATGGCACTGACTATTTATTTAGCATATTACGTCGTTGCAATTACAACGATTTTTTTGCACTTCACGGGGCATCTTGAGCGCTGGGGCATGGACTGGCTCATATTAGTATTGGCAGTAACCGTATTTCCAGTAGTGTTGTACTTTTAACCTGAATGGTTCAAAAGCTGGTATAAACCTGATTTAGTTGTGCTATTTTAGGTTTCTGTTGACATAGTTTTTGGCCAGTCTAACTTGTTTTTTTAAGCCGATATTCACTGCCTGTGGCATTACGCCATTGAGCCAAGCAAAAAATGACTCGGGTTGGCCGATAAACACTTCTTGTTTTTCATTTTCTAATGCATTGACTACAATAGTCGCTACTTTTTCAGGCTCATCTAAATTGCCGCCGGTTTTGGCGAGCATGGCGAGTGTGGCGGCATCATTCATTTGTGTATTTACGCCACGTGGTGCAATGTAAGTAACGCCGATATTGGTATCCACTAATTCGCGGCGCAAGGCTTGCGAAAAACCATGCACGGCAAATTTAGTTGCACAATAAGTTGCATAATGTGGAAACCCGATCGAGCCTAAAATAGAGCCTATCATTACATAATGGCCTTGGTTGCTGGCTTTAAAATGTGGCAACAATGCGCGCGCCAGCTGAATGGGTGCGGTGACATTGATATGTATCATTTGTGCAATGCGTTCAGGGGTTTGGTCTTCAAATTGAATAAAATCAAGAATGGCCGCGTTGTTGATTAAAATATCCACTGCGCCAAGTTTCTCTAAGGCTTCGGTTGCAACCCTTTCAGCGGATCCCATCACCTCAAAATCAGCAATAATTTGCGTTGCAACCATGCCTTTTTGAGCGATTTGATTGGCTAGCGCTTCTAGCTTGTCCGTATCACGGCCAACGATTGCAAGCTTGGCACCTTTTCTGGCCAATAAGAGTGCCAAATGCTTGCCAATGCCACCAGTGGCACCTGTGAGTAAAATTCGCTTGTTTTTTAGTTGCACAGTCATGCTCCCGATGAAGTTCTGCTCGTTAGTTTTGCATAAATTCAGCGTCTATTGTACGGAAAATATCGCCATATAATTTATAAAAAACTTTTGCGCTATGAATTAGCATGGCTTGATCGTTTGCATCCGTGACTTGATTTACCAAACTTTCGTAGAATGACACATGGCTGATATCAAGTGAGCCATGTGAGAGCAGGTAGCTAAAGGCTTTTTTAGGTAAGTTTAAACTTTGCATTAATGTTTCACCTGCCTGCGTGGCAACTGCGGTACTGGTGCCTTCCAGCACTAGTACCATGCCAAAAAAGCCAATCGGATTGACGCGGTTAATCATGTCGTAAGCGTAAGCAATCATGACTTCCGTAGAAATGCTGGCACTAGCTGCCACTGTTTTGCTGGCACGTACTGCTTCTTTATCGCCACCGCATTCGGCAATGTCATTAAGCACCCATTCCTGATGCCCCATTTCTTCTTCAATATACTCACCAATCGCGGTGCGTAGCCATTCATAATGTGCGGGTAAGCGTGCACCGCAAGCCATGAGTAGCGGCGTGGTGTGCTTGACGTGGTGGTAAGCTTGCGTGAGAAAGCCCTCATAAGTAGCTAGCGAAATTTTCCCTTTACCACCTTGGGTAATCATCGGCAGGCTAAGCAATTCAGCACGTTCTTTTTCAGTGGATTGAAGTAGGGTTTGGTAAACGGTCATGGTGCAACTCCTTCGTATAGTGCGTTAATTTCATCTTGGTAACATTGCAAAATCATCTCGCGCCGATTTCTGCCGTTTGCAGTCAATTGTTGGTTGTTTAACGTAAACGGTTCATTGGCAATAATCCAGCGTGTAACTCTGGCGTAATCGGGCAAGCTTTTATTCAGGGCTTGCACGGTATATTCAATTTGCGTAGTAGTTGCATTTATTCTGGGCACAATTACCGCAACATTCCAGGGTCTGGCTTCGCCAAATAAAGCAACTTGCGCAATGTGAGGTGATATTTTCAGCTCACGCTCTACCCATTCTGGCGATACATTGCGGCCAAATGAAGTAATAAAAATATTTTTTTTGCGTCCTGAAATGATTAGATAGTCATCTTCATCCAGATAGCCAATGTCGCCGGTAGCAATGCTATTTTGTTGTGTTTCCTGTTGAGCAACATAGCCGAGGTAAGCATTTCCAGTAACGATAATTTCATGCTCATCGGTAAATTCAACATTAACGTGTGGCAGCACTTTGCCAACGCTGCCGATTTTATTGATAAATGGCACATTGAGCGCCACGACAGATGCGCATTCAGAAAGTCCGTAACCCTCATAGACGGGGATGGATAATTGTTGTGCGCGTTTGAGTAAAGCGGGCGAGACTGATGCGCCACCCACTGCTAAAAAGCGTAAATCGTCGGCCGGGGTAGCCCCAGCTTCTACAGATAATACCAGCGCGTGCAGTAGTTCTGGGGTAAAAATCGCAGTGCTGGCTTGAGTTTGTTTGAGCGTAGCCAGTAATTTTTTAATGTCTAAACCCGTGGCGCCACTTAAGCCTATTGTGCTGGTTGGTAGCAATACGCAGGTGGCCCCTGCGAGCAGTGAAGCATAAACGCCTGCAACATTTTCTAACAAAGTGGCGAGTGGCAACACGCTTAAATGCACATCTTTAGCTGATAATTTGGTGGCTTGGGCAATCGCGCTTGCTACATTAAGCATGTTATCCACACTTAAGCAAACGCCTTTTGGGCTGCCCGTGGTGCCAGACGTGTAGGTGATCTTTGCGGTGCCAATCGGTAAATTAACGGTGCTCTTTGCGTTGAATTCAAACTGAGTGAGCGTTTTTCCAGCTAGCGTAAACTGCGATGACTTTGTAATATTTTCCGTTAACAGCGGCTCAAACAGCTCGGGATGATCGGTGACTAGTACGCTCGCACCCGCGTCTTGCATGGCATGCAACCATTGGGCAGATGAGAAAAAAAACGGTAACGGCACAAGCGGTATTTGGCATTCTAACGCGGCTAAGTCTAAAACGACCCAAGCTGGATGGTTTTCTACAGCGACTGCCATGGTAGGGTGTTTGTTGGCACAAAGCGCGCGCCAAGCCCGAACTTGATGATTGATTGCCGTTTGAAGCTCGTCATAAGTCAGACCTTGTACTTCATTGCTGGTTTTGTCACCTTGCAATGCTACTTTGCTGGGTTGTTGGCGTGCGTTATATGCAATCGCTTGATTGATTAAGTGCTTTTTTCTCACGCTTATAGTTCCGCCACACCTCTCACTGCAATCACTTGTGTTGCCGTGTCATAATAACGCCCCCAAGTCTTTTGATCATTTAGACTGAGTCGGTTTTTATTTGCGGCTTGCAGTGCAAACACATCGCGCCCGCCTTTGATTAAACCATTTTGCAAGCTGTGATGGGCCGTTGCCACACACCATTCGATGCCAATATCCAAGCTATGTTGAATTACATGCGCAATCAATACGCCTGCATTGCGCGGGTTGGAAACAGCTAAGTTACCAATTTCGGTAATTTGATTGCGGATGATGGTCTGATTAAAACGATTTGATAGCATGTTTTCAATCGGCACATCTAAATATTGCTCTAAAAATAACAACTCGCATTCTGCCTTGCGTAAACCAAATGCGGCAACCAGTTCGCCATTTTCATCACGCAAACTCACTAGGTGCGGCATAAAATGCTGCACATTGGCGCCGTAGGTTTTGGCAAAAACGTCGTGAATAAATTGCTCAATCTCAGCACGATCAGCTGCGTAGATGTCAGACGTTGTTACGGTGACGTCTTCAGCACGATGCCTTTTAGACGCAACTAACGGACGACTTTTATAAGCCGCTTCGGCATGAAAAAATGTGGGGCTGGCACTAAAACTTAGACTAAGCATTTTGTATTTCACCATCTGATTGATCTTGCTTAGCATTAGGCAAGTTGCGTGCCTAATTATTTATTAGCAATAAATATTGGCCAAAAATGCCAGCCTCTCCTTTGGTGAAAATAAGATATTGGCTATAAAATTGATTGATTATCAATGGGTTGTTGGCGGCAGGCTTTTTAAGATGTTGTTGAACTCAGGAAAAATTAGCGCATTTGATGGGGTAATTAACGGGTTAATCAAGTGTGGTTACTATGCAAAACTTGCGTAACTTAATCCAATTATCCTGTAAAACTCTGCATTTATTGTATGGGTTGGTTTTTAGCGTTTACAAAATTAACAACAAAACAAGCAGTTACCTATCTGGCATGGTGCTTGCAAGTTGGTTAAGGGTCCCTTCACTGTAAGCATCCATGCCTTTTAAAATACTGTCGCCACTTAACAATAAGCAAGCATTCTGGTTTAAGCATATATCACCCGCCTTGATATTTGCTATTTTCATGCTAACGATATATTCAAAAGTGCAGTGGGATATATCGTTAACAAATTTGTTTTTTGATGCACAACAGCAGGTATTCTCGCTGAAACGCCATGAATTTCTATCGCAATGGATGCATGTCGATCTTAAGTGGTTAATGGTTGCAATCGCTTTGTCTAGCTTGGGTTTGTCGGCCGCCAGCTATCAATTTTCTAATTTGAAAGTATATAGAAAATCATTGTTATGGGTGTTTGTAGGGATGGTTGTTGCGACTACTGCTGTTTCTATTCTTAAACACTATAACCAGCATGGTTGCCCTTGGGATATTGCCATGTACGGTGGAGACTTACCCTTGTTCGAATTGTTTGCAACTCCGCCCGCAGGCGTAGAGGCGGGGCGTTGTTTTCCGGCTGGGCATCCTTCAGGGGGCTTTGCGCTGATGGCGTTTTATTTTGCTTTTATGCATAGTAGACCGCGCTTTGCTAACAAGATGCTATGGCTTGGGCTCGCCATGGGATTGCTGATGGGCCTGACCCAAGTCATGCGTGGCGCTCATTTTTTATCACATGTGCTATGGAGCGGTTGGGTGGTTTGGGTGGTCTTGCTTTTGCTGTATTGGATATGGCCGTCCAATAAAGCATTGCTTACATAAAACATACGATTTTTTGAAATAACAACATTGAACCCAGATTTTCCATTATTAGGTGATTTTTCATCTAATGGAAAATCTGGGTTAAAAATAGAAACTAAAGACACAAAAAAACATGACGACATTATTCAGAAATAAAACTTATACCGCTTCATTTCCGCTGGTTATTTCTGGCATAGCGCTTTCTATTTGGCTGCTGTTGCGCCTAGTGTTAAGCCTGCAAGTTGGCTTTTCACAAATGGCACTGAGTGAAGTGTTAGGCGTTTTTTTCACCGGACTCTGGTTTGATATTGCCGCTTTGGCGTACTTGATTGTGCCGTGGTTGTTGGTTTCGGCGCTAATGCCTAATGCTATGAGCGACAAGGCCTGGTTGCGAAAGGCGCGCTGGATAATGGCATTTTTTGTGACGTTTGGCTTGCTGTTTGGTGCGGTGTCAGAGTTTATTTTTTGGCAAGAATTCACTACGCGCTTTAATTTTATTGCAGTGGATTATTTAATTTATACCAATGAGGTGATTGGTAATATCCGTGAATCTTACCCAGTGCCATTGATCTTGCTCGGCATTGCTTTAATCGTTATTGCAGCTTTGTTTGCGCTGAGTCGATTCGTGCGTTTTGAAACAGCACAACAGACAGGCAAGGAAAAATTGAGCTTAGCTGCGCTTGCATTCGTGTTGCCGGTAATGAGTTACCAATTTGCAAATGTAGATCAAATGGAATTTAGTAAAAACGCTTATGCCAACGAGTTATCTGGCAATGGTATTTTTAGTTTTTCCGCTGCCGCTCGCCGTAACGAGTTGGATTACGATAAGTTTTATAAAACCATGCCGCAAGCGCAAGCACTTAGTTTATTAAAAGCCGTGGGTGTAGATAGAAAAACTACCAGCGCGGTGATTGCTGCACCAAGCGATGATAGTGCACAAGGTGCTCAAGCATTAGGGCCGTTTACACGTAGACCCAAAAACGTAGTGTTAATTTCTGTCGAAAGTCTATCTGCTTCGTATTTAGGGGCTTATGGTAATCAAGAGCATTTAACACCGTATCTAGATAAACTGGGGAGCGAGAGCTTGGTGTTTGATAAGTTGTTTGCAACCGGTACGCGCACTGTGCGTGGCTTGGATGCGCTTTCAATCGCGATTCCGCCGATTCCAGGGCAAGCGATTGTACATCGCCCGAATTCTGAACATTTAGCGACCATTGGTGAGTTGCTTGAAGCTAAAAACTATTCTACGTTTTTTATCTACGGTGGATATGGTGTGTTTGATAGCATGAATACTTATTTTAGAGGTAATGACTATAAAGTAGTAGATCGTACGGATTTTGACAAAAGTACGATTCAAAGTGAAAACGTGTGGGGTGTAGATGATGAGAGTTTATTTAACAACTCCCTGAAAATATTTGATGAAAACGTCAACACGAATAAGCCGTTTTTTGCGCATATTATGACGACCAGTAATCATCGGCCTTATTCCTTCCCGGTAGGCAAGATTGATTTGCCGCAGGGTAGCCGTAGAGGTGCGGTTAAATATACTGACTATGCCATTGGGCAGTTTATTGAACATGCTAAAACCAAGCCGTGGTTCAAAGATACTTTGTTTGTGATTGTTGCGGACCATTGTGCGTCGGTCGCAGGGAAAACCAAGTTGCCAGTAGGAAAATATCATATCCCTCTGTTTTTCTATGCCCCAGATTTATTGCCAGTAGGACATTACTCACGCATTGCTAGTCAAATTGATATTGTGCCGACCTTACTGGATGTATTGGGAGCTTCAGGCGCGGAGCATTTTTATGGGCAATCAATGTTTGAGGCCGCAGCAAAAAAATTGCCTGAGCGTGCCTTTATTAGTAATTATCAAGCACTAGGTTATTATAAAAACGATACCTTGGTCGTGCTTTCTCCCAAGCAAGCAGTAGAAAGTTACCATGTTGACGCCCAAACATTGGAGGCTAGCTCAGGGGTCGCGAATGCAAGCTTAGTGGATGAAGCTGTCGCTTATTATCAAACTGCTGCACGCGCTTATAAACATGGCGATTTGAAAGAGTTTGTCGGCGTGGAGTAGATGATTAGTTGCAGTTGAAGCTCGGTAAATCAACGCTCATTTCGCCATTGGGCATTATCCAAAAAATTGGTTTTACGCGCGCATCTAGTTTGCAGGCATCTACGTAACCGATACTGCCAGTGGTTTCTTGGATGTATCGGATAACAGCTTCATCAGAGTAGACTACGTGCGGTGGTGAGGTGCCATGGAAATACAGGCCGTTCCAGTAGTCATTTTGTGCGCTGGGCAGGCTGCCTAAAAGGCTGCTGGAAAATTGCAGTCGCAATACATTATCGGAGGGCAAGTTCACAGGATGTATCCGTTGACCATTAGCCCAATAAGTTTTTTTGCGCCAATAAATCAGCTTGAGTTCGGCCAGTGAAATGCTTTTAATGGGGTGATCGTTAGCTGCAATGACGGCTATCACGGGTTTCTCTGCGGCATAAATAGCGCTTGGTGCCGCTAGGCAAAAAAGCATAACGATGTGCACAGTTAAGTGCATAGCGCTTAATAGTTTAGTTAGACTTGGTATTTGCATTAAAACAGCACCGCAAAAGATGCCAAGAAGCCGCGAGGAGATTCCGGCTCATTGCCGCTGCCACCCGTAAACTCAAGTTTTAATAATTGTGTTGGTTTCATGCGCCAGGTTGTGCCAATAAGCCAACGTTTATGATGGCCCTCATTTGGCCGATGAAACGTTTCCACGCGTGCGATTCCAGTCCAGTTTTGCGCTAAAGGCAGGGGCACTGCTGTTTGAAGGTAAGCACCGCTACCACCGTCTTTATTATGATTATCCCAGCGCTGAAATGCCTCACCTAAAAACTCAATGCCTTTATAGTGGGTAATGAAGTCTAATCCAAGCATGCGGTAGCTGGGGTTAGTTATTGTTTTTTCATTAAACGACATCAAACTCAGGCCAAAGTTAGCTTCTTGGCCAAATGCAAGGCGTGCTCCTTTTACGTTGTCAAATTCAATTTCGTCGGTATCGTGTATTTGGTCTTTGAGGGCTTCAACAAAGACTGTGTATTCAAGGGCGCTGTTGTCAATGGGTATAGCACCAAATGCCATGAGGCCATTAGTAGAAGTTGGAAAAAGTCGACTGGTGGCGAGTGGTCGTGTGCTGGTCCACACCAATGGTGCGGCATGTAGCTGATTCCAGCGACCTGCAGGGGTTAAAAAACGACCGGCGCGCAAGTTTATTTTTTCAGAAAAGTTGTAATCGAGGTATAGTCGTTCTAAGTCAACATAGCTTTGTTTGGCGTTGAATTTATTATCGTCATCCCAAACCAGCGGCTTTTCAAGTTCCAGTTCTCCAAAAAACTTAAAGCGACTTTCATTCTCCCAAGTTAAAATCAGGCTGATTTCATTGAGGCTTATCTGGCTTTCCGCATCTCTTGGCACTGTAATGCCTGCACTGGTGTAACCACCTAACCTGAATCCATCAATAAAGCCATTGTTGAGGCGAGCGGAATCATCTGCACTTGCAGCCTTGCACAGCAGGAGTAGCAAGGCTACACTGCCATTAAAAATGAGTTTATTAAAACGCATGGTTGCTCCAAACTAACATTTGCTTTGTTAGATTAAGTAACAGCTTTGTTTGATAGAGATAGAATCAGGTTGATGCTACAGCCTGAATTATATTCTATTCTGTCAAAAGGGAATTTATAGTGAACAAACACATGGTTATCGATGCGGATTAAGCCGTTACTTCTCAAGCCGCTGTCAGTTAAAAAACTGTTGTTAGTAAGTTTTTTACTCACGGCGCTGTTGCCGATGCTGATTGTAACAGTGCTTACGTTTTATCAAGCACGCACAGTGTTGCGTGAGGAAATTACGCGGGACATGCAAGCGCGCGCTACGGCAGCATTAAGTGAAATTGACAACATGATGTTTGAGCGATTGCAAAATGTAGTGTCTTGGAGTCGTCTGGAAATCATGCATGAGGCCGCGATAGGAGACATTGACAAGCGGTTGTCTAACTTTTTAAGTGAGCTGCAAGTGAGTTACCGTGGTGTTTATCAAGCGCTTTATGTGGTAAATAATGACAATATTGTGATTGCTTCGAGTAAGCCGTCTGAGATAGGCCAGCCAGCCGCAACCCACGCAGCGTGGATGCAAATCCAGTTTGCAAATCACCCCGTACTACTTGCAAAGCTCACGCAGCAGCGGCTACCAATCGCCAGTGATATAAGGGACGTGAACCAGCAAAAAATCGGTACGTTGTGGGTGCTATTTGATTGGAAGTACATTGAAAGTATTCTTAACCATACGAGAAGCCAGGGCAGTGCGGCAGCATTGCTCGATGAAAATGCTACTGAGTTTCAGGAACTTGCCCAAACGCGAGACCGGAAAAAAATCACAGATGCACATGATATCTCAGTGCGCTCTATCGCTAATAATTTAGCCACTCCACCCATATTTAACTGGCACGTCGCTATTACACAATATCGATCAGTGGTGATGGCCCCAGTGCATCGCATGGGGTATATTTTTATCTTTTTACTGATAGTGACTGCGTTTTTAGCCACAGTTCTGGCGGCACTATTAGCGCGTAGCATTACCAAGCCGCTGGCGCGCCTGACAGACTACGCCAACCGATTCATGCGTTCGTCGCAAGGAGCATTGCCCCCAGTTGGCGGGCCTGTTGAGGTGCGCGCTTTGTCGAATGCCTTTAGCAAAATGATGGAAGACTTATCGCTCTCAAAAGAGAATCTGACGCGTGCTGCAAAGCTGGCGGTGGCGGGTGAAATGGCCGCTGCCATGAGCCACGAAATCAGAACGCCATTAGGCATATTGCGCTCATCAGCGCAGGTGCTTGCGCGTGAAACAAACTTGAGTACAGAGGGTTTGGAAGTTGTCGCGTTTATCACCACAGAAACCGAAAGGCTGAATAAATTGGTTTCGACATTGGTTGATTCCGCGCGCCCACGCCAGCCGGAGTTTGCTATGCATGATATGGTAGGTTTGCTGGAGCATACTGTTGCCATGTTGCGTATGCAGGCCAATAAAAAAGACATTAGTTTAGAGTTGGCAATTAAAGACCTGGCTACGGCTAACGCGCTGTTGGTAGAGTGCGACGGTGAGCAAATAACGCAGGTGATCCTCAATTTATTACTGAATGCCATTCAGGTATTGCCTATGGGCGGCAAAGTTGTGGTGTCGTTATCTGAAACAGCAGGCCAAGTGATTATCAGTGTTGCGGATAATGGCGGCGGTGTTAGTGAAGCGCAAAAAGAGCAAATTTTTGACCCATTCTTTACACAGCGCCCAGGAGGAATCGGCTTGGGTTTGGCGGTATCAAAACAGATAGTAACCGCTCACTTTGGCTCACTGGCTGTAGAAAAAAGCACTTTGGCTGATACTGGTGCTGATTTTATAATGCGGCTACCAAAGAGGCAGTTGCATGAGTAAACTAAAAGCCACATTTTGTGGACAATAGGGTTTAGCGTGAATCGCTAACTTTATCAATAAAGCAGTGCCAACAAATTTAACAATTTTTTGCGTAAATCTTTGCCGTTTTAGAACTTCACTAGCTGAGCTAGATGAAAGTTCTTATCAGTTTTCCTGATGCGACGGAGATGAATGGCACGGATAAGGAAGACATCCTTTACTTACTTTAAATTACATATATGATAAACGTTATGCTAACCGCCACTAAAATTAGAATTTATCCGGATGCCAAACAAGCAGAAAAGCTTGCTAAAGCTTTTGGTTGTGCGCGTTGGTATTGGAACAATGCTTTAGCTGAGACTCAAAAAGTCTATCAAGCAACAGGTAAAGGCTTAGGCCAATTCCAGCTAAATGCCCGATTGCCCCAACTTAAATCCGAGATTGAATGGCTAAGCGAAACGCACAGCCAAGTATTGCAGTCTGTAAGCCTGCATCTTTCCCGTGCATTCGTGAATTTCTTTGAACGCAGGGCTAAATATCCACAGTTCAAACACAAGCACCGCAAGCAAAGCATTCAATACCCACAAGGGGTGAAGGTGATGGAAGGCTGTAAGGTCTATTTACCTAAAATTGGACACATCAAAGCAGTCGTGCATCGTGAATTAGTTGGAAC
>JAUSAG010000038.1 GCA_030652995.1 Methylotenera sp. | reverse complement strand
ATTTATTATTTAATTAACATCGCTCGTATTTTGCAGCGCTTCGTTTACTTGTTTCGTTAGCGAAGGCGCGCATTCTACAGGGATTTTAAAACCCGTCAACTATAATTTAAAAACTCTTTTAATTATCGCTGAGTCGTATTTCTGCACTAAAACTTTTGGTTGCGGGAACAGGATTTGAACCTGTGACCTTCGGGTTATGAGCCCGACGAGCTGCCAGACTGCTCCATCCCGCGTCCGGCTCGACATGCTTGCCGTCGAGAGGTGAGACTATAACAAAGCTAGATGGGTTTCGCAAGAACTATTGTGACAATTTAAGTAGATTGTTGTATGTAAACCTTATTGAGCAAGGCCTAGTATTGGCGTTTACTGCATAAGGCTTCGTACGTAGACTAGGTCATGCTCTGTATCTACGCCAGTCGCAGGAGCGTTTTGAGAAATGGCTACTGCGATTTTGTAACCTTGGTGCAACACACGTAACTGCTCAAGACATTCATACTGCTCAATTATAGCGGGCTGTATGCTTGTATATTGCTTAAGAAAACTTGTACGGTAAGCGTATAACCCAACATGCCTATATGCAGGGATGTTGGATGGCAGGTCCTCATTATTAGCAAAAGCGTCTCTAGGGTAAGGAATCGGCGCGCGACTGAAATATAGCGCATTACTTTGCCCGTCTAATACCACTTTTACTATATTTGGATTTAAAAAGTCTGACTTGCTCTGGATGGGATGACATGCCGTTGCCATTACAGCCTCTTTGTTGCTTTGCAGCATCTTTGCCACTTCTACAATAAGAGAAGGATCTATCATAGGTTCGTCTCCCTGCACATTAACCACAATAGCGTCATTTGGCCAACATTTGCGCAACGCCACCTCAGCAATGCGATCCGTACCACTCAAGTGATCTGCTCGTGTAAGCATTGCCGTATAACCATACTGGGTTACCGCATCGACAATGCGCTGATCATCAGTGGCAACGATGATCTGTTTTGCGCCGCTTTTCTGCGCTTGCTCAACCACGCACACCACCATAGGCTTGCCGGCAATTTCCAGCAAAGGCTTACCAGGTAACCTTGTACTGGCATAGCGTGCCGGAATAACGACATAGAATTCTGGGGATTCCATTGGTTTAGCGTTATGCAACTTCTTCATCGTCCGCTAAGCGTCGCGCCTCATCTTCCAGCATCACTGGAATGCCATCTTTGATCGGGTAGGCAAGCCGTGCAGATTTTGAAATAAGCTCATTAGTTGCTTTATTGTAGATCAACGAGCCTTTGGTGACAGGGCAAACCAAAATCTGAAGGAGCTTTGTATCCATTTTACATTCTCAATTTATTTAATATTATGACTAATAATTCATTATTTATCACAGCGTTTACTGGTAGCACCCAAAAATTAGGTCTTGCAAACGAACGGCATTTAACCGCATCTTTTTCTGTCATCACGACAATGTCAGCCTCAGTGCCTGCAAAATCTTCTGCCTTAAAGGCATAATGGTCAGCATAAGCGCGACTTTGAAAATTCAAACCCAACAGTCGTAGCTGCTTAAAAAATCGATCAGGGTTACCTATACCAGCAATTGCCAGCACTTTTTGATGCAAAAATACTTGTGCGTCAGATGTTATACATTTATCAAGCGCATTATAAAAAGCTGTTGATTCTAACTGCATTTCAATTGGCTTCACTGCTAACAACTTATTGTTCACTACGCTACCATTACTGACCACGGCATCTACGGTTTTTAGTCTATTTTTTGATTCACGTAGCGGACCTGCTGGCAGCAAAGCGCCGTTGCCAAAACCTTTGACGCTGTCGTACACAATAATTTCAACATCGCGTTGCAGTCGATAATGCTGCAGGCCATCATCACTGATAATGATGTTACATGTTGGATATGTTGCCAACAATGCCTGCCCTGCCTCAATGCGATTTACGCTAACAAATACAGGGCAAGATGTACGCGTAGCAATCAACACTGGCTCGTCACCGACTTCGAATGGGTTACTAAAGGTCATTACTTCTGTCACTTGTTTAGTGTTACCGCCGTAACCTCTACTAACAATGCCGGGCTTGTATCCAGCAAGCTGCAACTGTTCTGCAAGCCAGATAACAAGGGGGGTTTTTCCTGTACCGCCCACATTGATGTTGCCGATAATGACAACAGGCACACTCAAACGAACACTTTTTAACCAGCCGTTTTTATATAGCCACTTTCTGACAGTAGTAAGCATGCCAAAAACCCAAGACAGCGGCATGAGGAAAATATGCCAAAAAGTAAACTTAAGCCATTGCTCTTGTAGCCAATTATCCATTTTTACAAAGCACGGAAATACCCACTAACTGAATTGCTTTCGATACAACTTGGCATAATGACCATCTAGTTTAATCAACTCATTATGTGAGCCGTTTTCAATTATTTTACCGTGTTCCATCACCATAATGCGGTCGGCATTTTCAATGGTGCTAAGTCGGTGCGCAATTACGATACTAGTTCGATTTTGCATGAGCGTGTCCAACGCCGCCTGCACGTGTTGCTCCGATTCGGTATCCAAAGCAGAGGTGGCCTCATCAAGCAATAGTATTGGTGCATTTTTCAATATGGCGCGTGCAATCGCGATACGCTGACGTTGCCCGCCAGACAACCGTACACCGCGATCACCGATTTCATTTTGCAGACCATCTGGTAGTTTTTGAATAAACTCCCAAGCATGTGCTGCCTTAGCTGCGGCGATCACTTCGTCTTCAGTTGCAATTCTTAGCACGCCATAGGCAATGTTATTAAAAATAGTATCATTGAACAACACGATATCTTGGCTTACTAGTGCAAATTGCTCACGCAAACTTCTAAGCTTGACGGCACGAACATCCACACCATCTAGCAATACCAAACCCTGCTGTAATTCGTAAAACCGCGGCAACAAGTTTACCAATGTGGTTTTACCACCACCTGAGCGCCCAACCAAGGCGACTTTTTCACCAGCCTTTATGTTAAAACTTAAATTATCAAGCGCTACGCCGCTGGCATTTTCATAACGTAAGGTTACATTTTTAAATTCAATTTCACCTTTTGCGCGTTTAATCTCAATTTTGCCTTCATCTTGCTCTGGTACGGCATCCATCACCTCAAAAATGCTTTGTGCCGCAGCCAACCCTACCTGAAAGTCTTCATTAGCAGCGGCGATATGCTTAATGGGGGAAATCAGCATCAGCAGCGCGCCAACAAAAGCTGCAAATTCACCCACGGAGAAACTACCCATAGCATAATAAATCACCAAAGCCAGAGCCAAAGCAGCAAACATTTCCACAATAAAGCTACTTAAGCCTGAAATACGCGTTAAGCGTAGCTCTATGCGGCGATTATTGGTCGCAATGTCTGCAAAACGCTTATATTCAAAATCTTGAGCACCAAAAATTTTAACGATACGTTGTCCGCTAATCGCCTCCTCTGCAGACTTAGTCATTTCACCCATGCTGAACTGCACGTTTTTGGCATTGGCTTTTAGTTTAGGGGTTATTTTTCTGATATATAGAGTAGCGAATGGCAGTACGGTGGCAAAAACAAGCGTGAGCCGCCAATCAAGATAGAGCATATAAGCAATCAAGCCGACGACAGTTAAAATATCACGCAACACATTGAGCCAAGATCGAGTGGTTGCGCTGGAGAGCCGTTCAACATCGTAGGTAAACTTCGATACTAGCGCCCCAGACGAGCGGGCATCAAAGTAATGCACGGGTAGCAACATCAACTTGCTGAACATTTCTTTGCGGAAATCTTCTACCACGCGTCGCGCGACAACGCGCATGGTATATACCGAAATATAGCCTGCCACGCCACGAACCATCATTAAACCAAAGATCATCAGCGGCAACAGCACGGTTTGGCCTGTTGTTTTTTTAACAAAACCTTCATCGGTGACTTGTTTAATCAGCGCGAGAAAGCCGGTGTTGCTGGCAGAAAGCACCACTAATGAAAGAATACTGGTGACAAATACATACTTATAACGCCAAGCATAACGAAACAAGCGCAAATACAGTGCTTTTGCGTTTGAAATTTCAGGGAGATTTTGTTTGTTACGCCTAACTTTTGTCATCTTTAGAGGTCTGTCATTTTCAGTACTTGAATATTTTTATGATGTTCTCATCTTTAATATAAGGATGCGTTTAAGCATCAGTATTAAAAATTTAAATTGATCATGCGTTGTAGAAAACACTCTATAAGACTTAGTATTATTTATTTGGAGTCAACTTGTGTCGCGAAAGTGATGTGTGTATATCCAGCCACTCGCGAGGCTTCCATCACGTTAACCACGGACTGATGCGTAGTATTCGCGTCAGCATTGATGACAATTGTCGGCTCTTTATTGTTGTTGCTCTTAGTAACCGCGGCTTGTAACGCAGCGCCTATCGCCCCCACCGCGTTATCGGTCAAGCGCTTACCATCAACCACGTATTGTCCACTGGCATCAATCGCCACCTCTATCATTAAAGGCTTATCTTGCGGCACGTTTGCCTCAGCCGTTGGTAAGTTGATTTGCAACTCATTGGTACGTGCAAAAGTGGCGCTCACTATCAAAAAGATAATAATCACTAGCAGCACATCAATCAACGGCACGAGATTTATTTCGAGGTCTTCGTGGCGCTTTCCTCGTTGAAAATTCATATAATTCCCTTACTGGTCAAATTAAGATTTTAGCTTTATGCAAAGCGTGAGGCGCAATGCATGCGTCTTAACAATCTAACTGCGTTCGCCGTGTAGAATTTCAACCAACTTAACCGATTGCTGTTCCATATCAATTAACAAACCATCCACTTTTGAGCGGAAATAACGGTAAGCAATCATCGCTGGCACTGCCACGACAATACCACCAGCAGTGTTATACAAAGCCACTGAAATGCCTCGTGCGAATTGCGCCACATCATGGCCTGTAGCGGTAAATGCGCCAAATAATTCTACCATGCCGTACACGGTACCAAACAAACCCATCAGCGGCGCTACCGTTGCAATAGTGCCCAGTGTAGATAAGTATTTATCTAACTCATGAGCGACCGCACGCGCTGTTTCTTCAATGGCTTCTTTTGTAATTTCACGTGAATATTTAGCATTGGTTAAAGCCGTAGCAAAAACGCGACCCAGTAAAGAGTGTTGCTCTAAGCGGCCAATCGTTTCTTTAGTAATGCCGCCCTTTGCAAGCCATGCTTGTAGCTCCGGCAATAAATTTGCAGGTGCCACGGCTCTTTCACGCAACGCGAAAGAGCGCTCACCTATAATGGCTACAGCCACGACTGATGCAATGATCAACGGCCAAATTGGCCAGCCTGCTGCTTGAATAATATCCCACACAGTGCAACTCCTAATTCAAATGCTATTAAAAAATTCTTTATAAATGCGGCAAATCAGCCCCTGCGATACTTTAGCTTGTAGTCTGCTTTTGGGCAAGCTACAACTGCAATGGTTTTATAAACGGCCTAAACTTAATGCAAGGTATTTTTCAAATTATTCAATATGAAAGCGGTCATGCCAGTAACGCTTATTCTGGCTACGGCAGCTCAATGCCTCAATTGTAGACTTACTTCCTAGATAATTAATTTCAATTGCTCCGTGATAGCCAGATCGAAACATAGCGCTGCCAAATGTTTGGTAACGCTCACCCACTTCAGGGGCGGGATGCTTGAATCGGTTGAGAAATAACCAACTGCCGCCCTGCCCATAACGCCAATGCAAACACCATCAACATATACAAGGTCCGTTGGGTAGGCAAAGCAAAGCCAGCAATCAGCACATAAATTAACGCAGCCACCACGCCTGCCAAAGTGGCGGCTTTACGCGTGGGAAGTCTGGTTGCTATCTGCGGTATGCGCCGCCAAATAAAACTCATCAGCCCAAACGCCAAGCCAGATAGCATGGTAATGTGCAAGCCAGAAATACTCATGAGATGCGAAATGCCTGTGCGTAAAAACAGCTGCCAATAATCTGCTGCAATTTGGCTGTCGTCACCTATGACCAACGCTTGAATCACGCCGCTATAGGGCTTGTATTCGAGCACTTTTACAATACGTTGCTGAATTTTCTCGCGCACATGCTCAAGCATATACTTAGGCTGCCAAACAAAGTTTTGCAGCTTCTTATTATTGGCCTTGGTCTTGATACTACCTGCTGCTCGTATATTTTCAGCCAGCGCCCACGACTCAAATTCAAAACCGTGCGGATTTTGTGTGCCATGAGGTCGCTTTAAGCGTGCGGTAAGTTGCCAGCGCTCACCCGCTCTAAACGCGACCACCCGTGGTGTCGTTTGAACCTCGGCCTGCTTATTTTTACCCAGCTATTCGCCAGATAAAAACTAAGATAAATGTGACGCGGTATGATTGCGCCAAGCGTGACCACTTTTTCCACATCAAAACGAAACCGCTCACCGCGTTCGGTTAATTCAGACACGCTGGAACTACGCCAATTAATTCAACGGGTTGACTCTTCCACGCACGCGGCAACGCATCGCTGAGTCTAATGGCGGCTAAAGTAGCCGCCCAAAAAAAACCGAATAAAAAACTTAAAATTAACCAGAGTGGGTATTTGAAAACTTTTAAAACTGAGTGAGATGAACTGCGGAGATATAAATCAACTAGAACTAAAGGAATAAGCAAAAGCGCCCAAACCAGATTTGGCAACACAGGCATTTGTTGTAAACAAAAAGCACCGAAAACAAAAGTCAGCGCAAAAGAAATCACGGCTTAAGGTAAAGCTTACAGCGTTGCGTTAAGTGGCATCAACATGCCATCGACTAACTTATACTGCCGCTGCATTTTCTCCGCAAGCTCTAAATCGTGGGTGACTACGATCAAGCTCACATTTTGCACTTGATTCATTTCCAGTAACAAATCAAACACAACATGTGCAGTGTGACGGTCGAGGTTGCCCGTCGGTTCATCCGCAAGAATACATTGCGGTTGCGTGACCATCGCCCGTGCTACGGCAGCACGTTGTCGCTCACCACCGGAAAGTTCACCCGGCATGTGCTCCAGGCGATGCGCTAAACCCACTTTGGTGAGCATTTCACAGGCCATGGTAAGCGCCTGCCCACGCGCCATACGGCGAATAAGTAATGGCATCGCTACGTTTTCCAGCGCGGTAAATTCCGGCAATAAATGATGGAACTGATAGACAAACCCAAGCGAGGCATTACGTAAGTCACCTTTTTGCGACTCCGACAGCTGCGTGAGATTTTTGCCTAGAATATGCACTTCACCGCTACTCGGTGTATCCAAGCCGCCTAGCAAATGTAGCAAGGTGCTTTTGCCAGAGCCTGACGCACCGACAATCGCCACTTGCTCACCGATGTTAATGTTTAAGTCAATGCCGTTGAGCACGGCAACATCCAATCCTTGGTAAGTTTTGTTTAATCCGTGACAAGAGACGATAGCTTGGGAAACAAGGCTATTCATAACGTAAGGCATCCGCAGGATTGATTTTACTGGCTTTGTAACTTGGGTAAATTGTAGCTAGTAAACTTAAGAAAAACGATGTCATCACAATGGTGGAGACATCTGACCATACTAAATCTGAAGGTAAATCGCTGATGTAATATACATCTTTGGCTAAAAACTGTACTTGAAATAAGCGCTCGATAAACGGAATAATGGTTTCAATATTCAACGCAAGCAAAATACCAAAAAATGCGCCTAGCACAGTACCAATCACCCCGATCAAAGCACCCTGCACCATAAAAATTCGCATAATACTGCCAGGGCTTGCGCCAAACGTACGCATAATCGCGATATCTGCGCGTTTATCGGTGACGGCCATTACCAAGGTTGAAACGATATTAAACGCCGCAACCGCAACAATGAGCGTGAGGATAATAAACATCACGCGTTTTTCCATTTGCACCGCTCGGAAGAAATTGGCGTGTTGCCGTGTCCAATCCGTGACAAAATAATTACCATCGGGATTTGATGCATTATTTAACTGAGCAGACATGACCGCAGCAATCGTTGGCGCATCAAATAAGTCATTCAGCTTTAAGCGCACACCGGAAACGTTTTGCCCCATGCGATACAGCTTGGCCGCATCATCAATATGAATCAGCGCTAAGCCGGCGTCATACTCATACATACCAATTTGAAACAGACCCACCAAAGTAAATTGTTTTAAACGCGGCACCACGCCAGTCGGCGTAAATTGCCCTTGTGGTGCCATTACCACCACTTTATCCCCAATTTGTGCGCCTAACGCGTAGGCTAAATCCGCGCCTAAAACAATACCGAACTCACCGGCACGTAAGTCATTCAAGCTTCCAGCCTTCATGTGCTTGCCCAAGTCGGCGACCTTGTCTTCAGCATCAGGAACAACACCGCGAATAATCGCGCCCTGCACGCCTTGGTCGTAACTCAACATACCTTGCGCTGTGATGTAAGGTGCGCTAGCTAGCACATGCGGTTGCTTGACTGAAAACTCAGCAACACGTTGCCAATCTGCCAATTGATTATTACTGCCCGTAATTTCCAAATGTGATGCCACACCCAGAATGCGTGTACGTAACTCCTTTTGAAAACCATTCATTACCGACAGCACCACAATCAACGCCGCCACGCCAAGTGCAATGCCAATCATACTGGTGAGTGATATAAATGAGATAAAATGGTTTTTGCGCTTGGCGCGCGTGTAGCGCCAACCGACGAATAGTTCAAAGGGCAAAGATTTCATAGGACAGATTTTAGCAGGCTTCCAATCGTTATCTAGTGTTATCTGTTAAAATTAAGACTATGTTTACAGGAATCATTCAATCAGTCGGTGCAATCACGCAGACCACCCCAGTTGGCGATGATATGCAGCTTGCCATTGCAACCCATCAGCTCGATATGAGCGACGTGCAGCTAGGCGATAGCATTGCGGTGAATGGCGTTTGCCTAACCGTAGTCAATTTAAGCCCAACTCATTTCGGGGCACACGTCTCAAAAGAAACGTTATCAGTGACCGAAGGTTTGCAACATGCACACGCTGTTAATCTGGAAAAAGCCCTGCGCTTATCAGATAGATTAGGTGGCCACCTGGTAAGCGGGCATGTAGATGGCGTGGGAGAAGTAGTTAAGTTTGAGTCGCTTGGCGAATGCTGGCGGCTTGATATTTGCGCGCCGCATGCCATCTCCAAATATATTGCTGTTAAAGGTTCAATCTGCGCGAACGGCGTGAGCCTGACCGTAAACACGGTCACTGGTGACGAATTCAGCATCAATTTGATTCCACACACACTGGCAAACACCACATTACAATTTTTAAAACCAGGGAGTCATGTGAATTTAGAAGTTGATCAAATTGCCCGTTACGTGGAGCGCATGACAGAATGGTCAAATGAATCCACATAAAATAACAGAAGTAGCTTCACTGCATTGCATCAAAGCTATTCCAATGTGTACCAACCATTTTTAGAGAACCTTATTAGTGATTAGCCCAGCCAAAGAAATTATTGAAGAAATCAAACAAGGCCGCATGGTGGTGTTGGTGGATGACGAACACCGCGAAAACGAGGGCGACTTGGTGTTGGCGGCAGAGTTTGCTACGGCAGAGCATGTCAATTTTATGGCCAAACATGGGCGCGGCTTAATTTGCTTAACCCTTACTGAGGCGCGTTGCCATCAATTAAATTTAAGCAAAATGGTGCAAAAGAACGGTGCACGCATGGGCACCAATTTTACCGTCTCCATTGAGGCGGCAGAAGGCGTCACTACCGGCATTTCAGCCGCTGACCGCGCACGCACGATTCAAGCAGCAGTGGCAAAAGCAGCCAAACCTTACGACATTGTAAGCCCCGGGCATATTTTTCCACTGGCCGCGATGGATGGCGGTGTACTTGTTCGCGCAGGCCATACAGAAGCTGGCTGCGATTTAGCACAATTGGCAGGTTTGGAGCCCGCCAGCGTGATATGTGAAATATTAAAAGATGACGGCAGCATGGCGCGCTTACCGGATTTAATGACCTTTGCAGCTGAACATGGTTTAAAAATCGGCACTATTGCTGACTTAATCCATTACCGTGCTGAGACAGAAAGCCTGATTGAACGTGCGGCAGAGCGCATCGTGCAAACGCCTTTCGGTGAAATGAAGCTGATTGCCTATACGGACAAAATCGCCAAAGAAACACACCTTGTTTTAATTAAAGGCAACCCGACACCAGAACAAGAAGTACTGGTCCGCGTACACGAGCCACTGTCAATATTCGACTTGCTTGATAGCAGCAGTTGCACGCATAGCTGGAATACCTTGCAAGCAATGCAGGTAATTGCAAATTCGGAAGCAGGGATCATGGTATTGCTGCATCAGCAAGAAAGCGGCAAAACCATTGTCGAGCGCATTAAAGGCGCTGATGAACCTATTCGTATCAGCCAAGAGCTTCGCACCTACGGGATAGGCTCGCAGATACTGCTCGATTGTAATGTCGGAAAAATGAAACTGATGGCCAGCCCACGCAAGATGCCTAGCATGGCGGGCTTTGGCTTGGAAGTAACAGGCTATTTAGAAGCAGACACACAAAAGTAATGATGACACTAGAAAATATTAATCTCACCGGCCACTTTTTGATTGCGATGCCGAATTTGACAGACCCTTACTTTGCCAAGTCTGTTACCTTTATCTGCACGCATAATCAAGATGGTGCGATGGGCATCGTGATTAACCGCCCTACCGACATGTCTTACGAAATGTTGTTTGAAAAAATTAAAGTAGATTTAAAAAACAACGCCATTGCCAGCAACCCCGTTCTCTATGGCGGCCCAGTGCAATCTGAACGTGGCTTCGTATTGCATCAACCTGCCGGCGAATGGGATAGCTCAATTACCATTGGTGATAAAACCGCGCTGACCACTTCGAAAGATATTCTGGAAGCCGTCGCACTTGGGTCTGGACCTAGTAAAATGCTGCTCACTTTAGGCTACGCAGGCTGGACACCTGGCCAACTTGAACAAGAGATAGCGCAAAATGCCTGGTTGTCGGTAGAAGCAAAAGATGTGGAAACGTTAAATAAAATTTTGTTTGAAACACCGCATGAAGCACAGTTTAATGCCGCCATGGCATTATTGGGGTTTGACCCGGCTATGCTGTCCGACGTAGCAGGGCATGCTTAATGTCAACTGTGACACACATGCAGCTGATTGATAACGAAAATGTTTATGAAAAATCTGCCGTGGAATCTAGCACCGCTCTCGCCTTTGACTTTGGCGAGAGACGCATAGGTATTGCTGTAGGTGAGCATTTACTTGGCTCAGCCAGCCCGCTCACTACCATTGATAATGAGAGCAACGAAATACGCTTTCAGATGATTAGTACGCTAATCAAAGAATGGCAACCTAAATTGCTGGTCGTTGGCTTACCATTAAACGTAGATGGTACTGAACATGCCGTGACACAGTTATGCAAAAAATTTGCACGGCGCCTCAATGGTCGCTTTAATCTACCGGTCATGTTAATTGATGAACGCTACAGTTCAGTAGAAGCAAGTAGTTTATTAAATCAAACAGGTATTAAAGGGCGTGCGCAAAAAACGATGTTAGATCAAGTGGCCGCGCAAACCATATTACAAAGCTATTTTGATAGCCTATGACATTTCATAAAAGCTGATAAAAATAAGAATTACAAGCAATGAGGAATATTCAGTAAAATAAGGACATGACAGTGCTCAATAAAAACCTAACAAACTCTGAACTGCCCAATGCAGAAGCATTACTCACTATTCTGGCTCAGAAACTTCAACCTTTATTGCAAAAAAATACCGCCCTTGTCGGCATTCATAGCGGCGGCGTTTGGCTGATGCAAAGGTTGCTGGTGTTACTTAAAGATAGCATCGCCACTCACAACATTGAATATGGCACACTGGATGTTTCATTCTATCGTGACGACTACGCCCAGCGTGGTTTGAAAGCAGAAAATCGACCTAGCCAAATTCCGTTTAATGTAGAAAATAAACATATTATTCTGATAGACGACATTTTTTACACTGGCCGCACCACGCGCGCGGCCATGAACGAGCTATTTGACTATGGCCGCCCTGCCAGCATTACACTGGTGGCCTTGGTCAACCGAGGTGGCCGCGAACTACCGATTGCACCGCAAATCGTCGCAGTAGAGATTCCGCTAGAGGCTTCTCAACACCTACAATTAACACAGCTTACCGATGGCAGATTAGCGTTAGCACTTACCTCACAAATTAACAGCGCGAGACCACAAGAGCATGAATAATCCTCAACTCGATACTGACGGCCACCTGCGACACCTTCTTTCAATCGAAGGCTTACCGAAAAAAATACTTAATCAAATTTTAGACACTGCAGAATCCTTTGCGGGCGTAGCAGAGCGCGAAGTAAAAAAAGTACCCTTACTACGCGGAAAAACCGTGTGTAACTTATTTTTTGAAAACAGCACCCGCACCCGCACCACCTTTGAAATTGCGGCAAAACGACTATCTGCCGATGTGATTAGCCTGAATGTCGGCACCTCTTCACAATCAAAAGGTGAAACCATTCTAGATACGGTGGATAACTTAATCGCCATGCATGCCGACATGTTTGTGGTGCGCCATGCACAATCAGGCGCGGCACATTTGATTGCCAAACACGTGCCGCCACACATTCACGTCATCAATGCAGGTGACGGCCGTCACTCGCACCCAACACAAGGCTTGCTCGATGTATTTACTATCCGCAAGTACAAACCTGACCTGCATAATTTAAGAATTGCGATTGTAGGCGATGTGCTGCACTCACGTGTCGCACGCTCTGAAATTCATGCACTCACGACCTTAGGCGTACCTGAAGTGCGCGTCATCGCGCCTAAAACACTGCTACCCGCGCAAGTGGAAAAGCTAGGGGTACATGTGTTTCATGACATGAAATCCGGTTTAAAAGATGTAGATGTCGTGATGATGCTACGTCTGCAAAACGAACGCATGAACGGCGCCATGCTGCCTAGCTCACAAGAATACTTTAAAACTTACGGCCTCACTCAGGAAAAACTCGCACTCGCCAAACCAGATGCCATTGTCATGCACCCTGGGCCGATGAATCGCGGCGTAGAAATTGATTCCAGCGTGGCTGATGGCAAACAATCCGTGATATTGCCTCAAGTGACTTACGGCATTGCGATTCGCATGGCCGTAATGGCCATCCTAGCCGGTGGCCAGTCAGCCAACCCAATGCCTGCCGGTGGAGGTACCCAATGAAATTACATATCAAAAATGGTCACGTCATTGACCCAAAAAACAACATCGATAGCAAGCTTGACGTCTTTATTGCCGCTGGAAAGATTGTAAGCGTGGGCCTTGCGCCCGATGGATTTATCGCCAACCAAGTGATTGATGCCAGCAATTTGATTGTCTGCCCAGGCTTGGTAGATTTGTCTGCCAGACTACGCGAGCCGGGTGAAGAATATAAAGCCAGATTAGTCAGCGAATTGCAGGCTGCTGTGGCTGGCGGGGTCACTAGCTTAGCCTGCCCACCTGACACCGACCCGGTACTGGATGAACCCGGCTTAGTAGAAATGCTCAGATATCGCGCTAAACAGCAAGGCTTAGCCCACGTATATCCGCTAGGGGCACTAACGCGGCAGTTACAAGGCAAAGCGCTGTCTGAAATGGGTGAGTTATATACCGCTGGCTGCGTAGGCTTCTCACAGGCCAATGTCGCTATTACTGACACCCAAGTGCTGTGGCGCGCCATGGAATATGCCGCAACTTTTGGCTTTACATTATTTTTACACGCTGAAGAACCGTTTTTAGCAGCGGATGGTGTAGCACATGATGGTGAAGTAGCCACAAGATTAGGGTTAAAAGGTATTCCAAGTACGGCTGAAGCCTTAGCACTAGCAAGCATATTACGCATCGCTCAAGAAACAGGTGCAAAAGTGCATATTAGCCGCTTATCCACGGCTGAAGGTGTTGCTATGATTCGTGCTGCAAAAGCGCAAGGCTTAACCATCAGTTGCGATGTCAGCGCAAATCACTTACACCTCACAGAGCATGATATCGCGTACTTTGATACCAACTGTCACCTGAAACCGCCACTGCGCACGCAACGTGACAAAGACGCACTCAGTGCCGGCCTCAAAGACGGCACCATAGACGCCATTTGTTCAGACCATACCCCTGTGGATGATGACGCAAAAATGGCACCATTCGCAGAGTCGGAAATTGGCGCGACAGGTTTAGAGTTGCTACTCCCGCTCACCGTAAAATGGGCTCAACAACAAAACCTCAGCCTAGCAGAAGCGCTACGCCACATCACTTTCGCCCCTGCAAACATTTTAGGGATACCAGCAGGAGACTTAAACACAGACCGCGATGCAGACATCTGCATATTTGATGCGACCGAATACTGGAAAATCAGCGCCAATCAACTCAAGAGTCAAGGCAAAAACACGCCGTTCAATGGTCTGGAATTACCAGGGAAAAACAAGTTCACATTAGTTCGTGGTCAGATTGTTTACCAAAGTTAAGCTAACCGCAAACTCAATTCATTGTTACCTCAACAACTGATCTGTCATTTCAGACAGGTCAGTGTTCTCTGTGCGGTTTAACCCATCGTTACGATCATACATAAGCATCCTAGCTTATCCAAGCGCAAAACACCTTCGATCTCAATTTGCCCAGCTTGGCATAATGTGGGCGTCCATGTATGGAAAATCTGGGTTTAACCGTTTACTGATAAGAAAATAACGACCAGTTATTACTTTCACTAGCGCCCAACGATAACTACCCATGTAAAAAGAGCGCATCAAACATGACGCGCTCTAAGTAAAATCAGCTGTCCGTATACCGAAAGCTAAAGTGCTTAAACAATCCCCAAGCTATCTAATCCGGCAGACAAATCTTTACCATGGGCACCTTTGCCATCAAGCTTGATTTTTAGACGCAAATCATTTACAGAGTCAGCATTACGTAAGGCGTCTTCGTAGCTAATCACATCCGCTTCGTGCAAATCGAATAGCGACTGATCAAAGGTCTGCATGCCTAGCTCGCGTGATCTAGCAATAATTTCTTTAATTTCATGCACGTCACCTTTAAAAATCAAATCTGAAATCAAGGGTGAGTTCAACATCACCTCCATTGCAGCAGCGCGTCCTTTACCTTCTTTTTTAGGTATAAGTCGCTGCGAAACAAAGGCGCGTACATTCAACGACAAATCCATCAATAGTTGGTGACGGCGCTCTTCTGGGAAGAAGTTGATGATACGATCCAAGGCCTGATTGGTACTGTTTGCATGCAATGTCGCCATACATAAATGACCGGTTTCAGCAAATGCAATTGCATAATCCATGGTTTCACGGTCACGTATCTCACCAATTAGAATCACATCGGGCGCTTGGCGCAAGGTGTTTTTAAGGGCGATATGCCAGTTGTCGGTATCCACGCCAACTTCACGCTGGGTAATGATGCAGTTTCTATGCTCATGCACAAATTCCACGGGGTCTTCAATCGTAATAATGTGCCCGTAGCTGTTTTGGTTGCGGTAGCCTACCATTGCGGCTAAAGATGTCGATTTACCTGAACCTGTACCCCCAACAAAAATAACCAAACCACGTTTAGTCATCGCAATATCTTTAAGAACTTCGGGCAACCCTAGCTCTTCAAACTCTGGAATCTTAGTAGTGATGGTTCTAAACACAAGACCTGCTGACCCACGCTGCACAAAAGCATTCACACGGAAACGCGCTACACTCGGAATACCAATAGCAAAATTGCACTCATTGGTTGCATCAAATTCAGCCGTTTGCTTATCATTCATAATGGCACGGGCTATTTCTCTCGCCTGTTGTGACGACAACACTTGGCTACTGACTGGCGTCACTTTGCCATCTACTTTAATCGCTGGCGGGAAACCAACTGTGATAAATAAATCGGAGGCTTTTTTTGCCAACATCAATCGCAATAAATCAAAAACAAACTTTTCGGCCTGGCCTTTTTCCATCTGACTTTGCACTGTTATTCCCCTTACGTCACATCTTTTATTTTTATGTTATAGCTAACTAGCTAGCCCATAATAGCATCTTTATTAGCCGCTTTACTGCGTGCATCATTGGCTGAAATAACACCGCGTTTGACTAAATCCTGTAAGTTTTGGTCCAGTGTCTGCATACCTACGTTTTGGCCTGTTTGTATAGCCGAATACATTTGCGGGATTTTATTTTCACGAATCAAGTTACGAATCGCAGGCGTACCAATCATAATTTCATGCGCCGCCACCCGGCCCTGCCCATCTTTAGTTTTGAGTAATGTTTGTGAAATGACGGCACGCAATGATTCAGACAACATAGAACGTACCATTTCTTTTTCTGCTGCGGGAAATACGTCAATGATACGATCCACGGTTTTAGCCGCCGAACTTGTATGCAAGGTACCGAATACCATATGCCCCGTTTCCGCAGCGGTCAGCGCTAAGCGAATCGTCTCCAAGTCTCGTAGCTCACCCACTAAAATCACATCAGGATCTTCACGCAAGGCTGAGCGCAAAGCATTGTTAAATGAAAGGGTATGCGGGCCGACTTCACGCTGGTTAATCAAACATTTTTTTGATTGGTGCACAAACTCGATCGGGTCTTCAACCGTCAGGATATGCGCAAACTCTTTTTCATTGATGTAATCAATCATTGCGGCTAGCGTGGTTGATTTACCAGAACCGGTAGGGCCTGTCACTAAACAGATGCCACGGGGGGTGTCTGCAATATCCTTAAAAATCGCTGGGCAGTTCAGCTGTTCCAATGTCAATATTTTAGATGGAATGGTACGAAATACTGCGCCAGAGCCACGGTTGTGATTAAAGGCATTGACCCGAAAACGCGCCAGATTCGGAATTTCAAATGAAAAGTCACATTCGAGACTTTCCTCATACACTTTGCGCTGTCCATCATTCATGATGTCATACACCATGTCATGCACCTGACTGTGATCCATCGCAGGTACATTGATCTTTCGAATATCGCCGTGTACACGAATCATCGGTGGCAACCCTGCAGATAGATGCAAGTCTGAGGCTTTGTTTTTAACTGAAAATGCGAGTAAATCTGAGATATCCATACCTGATCCAGCTCCTGCTATAATTACGATGGTTAAATTACAACGGTTAATTATCAATGGTTACATGCTCTAAATCCATGCTATAAATCTAGGCTTAGTGAATTATGACCACAATTAGCAATCGCTTGCAACATATTCTAGCAACAATTCAATCCGCACAAGCTATTAGCAAGTATCAGCAGCAGGTAAAATTGCTTGCTGTCAGCAAGGCACAGGCAGCAGCAGTCGTTCGCGAGGCCTTTGCAGCTGGTCAAACTTCGTTTGGTGAAAACTATTTGCAGGAGGCGCTTGATAAACAAGCCGCACTGACTGACTTACCCATCGAATGGCATTTTATCGGCCCCATACAAAGCAACAAAACACAGCCTATCGCTCAACATTTTTCTTGGGTTCATAGTGTAGACCGGTTAAAAATTGCACATCGCTTGAATGAAGCGCGCCAGACAGATTTAGCACCGCTACAAGTATGCATTCAGGTCAATGTCTGCAATGAAAGTAGTAAAAGCGGAGTATCCCCATACGACTTAGAGTCGCTGGCCTCAGCCATTGCCTCGCTACCCAGATTAAAATTACGTGGACTGATGGCGATTCCCGCGCCCACCCAAGACATAAATCAACAACAAGCCCAATTCAAACAAGTCCGACAATGTTATGATAACTTATTAGCCAAGGGCTTTGCGTTAGATACACTGTCCATTGGAATGTCTGATGATTACCCGATAGCTATTGCCGAGGGCGCGACAATTGTGCGCATTGGCTCTGCATTATTTGGTGCCAGGCTGCCTCCTAAGATTAGCCGTTAACGCAAAATCAAATATATAGCATCAGCCGACTGAGGATTAAAAATTGAAGGCTAAATAAGAAGGCGCTGATCACATCAATAGCACGAATTAAATAAGAAATGAACCCTTTAGGAAGTATTCGATGAAAATTAGCTTTATTGGTGGTGGCAACATGGCGCGCGCTATTATTAGCGGATTAAAGCACAATAACTTTGAAATGTCTGCGATTACAGTTTTAGAGTTAGACGCACAAAAACGCGTAGCATTAGCACAAGAATTTAATGTTCATGTTACCGACACTTATGCTGAATTTAACAACACTGATGTCATCGTGTTAGCAGTAAAACCGCAACAATTGAAAGAAGTGTGCAGTCAATTAAGCCAAGTTTTAAAGTCACAGCTGATTGTGTCAATTGCAGCAGGTGTAAGAAGCAAAGATATCTCACGCTGGCTCAACAATTACCCTGCAATCGTGCGCGTTATGCCTAACACTCCAGCACAGATTCAAGCAGGCGTTTCAGCGTTGTATGCCATGCCTAATGTGAGCCAAGATGAGCGTGAGCAAGCCAACACTATACTGGCAGCCGTTGGTAAAACCTTATGGCTTGAGACTGAAGATAAAATGGATGCTGTGACTGCGATTTCAGGTAGCGGCCCAGCTTATGTCTTTTATTTGATAGAGGCCCTGCAAGAGGCTGGGGTGCTATTAGGGCTCGATCACGAGTCCGCAACCATGCTAGCGTTACAAACCTTTGCTGGTGCAAGCGTGCTCGCAGCGAATAGCGCAGACGACGTTAAAACACTGCGTGCGCAAGTGACATCCAAGGGCGGCACAACAGAACAAGGTATTCTGGTCTTGGAAGCGTCCAGCATTAAAAATGCCATGAGTCAAGCCACACAAGCCGCGGCAGATAAATCGATCGCGCTAGGCGATCAACTGAGTCAATAAGCCAAGTAATAAAGGGTTCTGCCATGCTCAATAATGCGATTATTTTTTTACTGCAAGCGATACTGGGACTACTCACCATTGCCTTCTTGCTTCGTTTTTACTTTCAACTGACAAAAGTTTCGTTTCATAACCAAGTCGCACAAATGATTGTGTCGCTCACCAATTTTGCCGTCAAACCCATGCGTCGTATTGTGCCGAGCTTGCTAAAGTTAGATCTTTCTACACTAATGTTGGCATACCTCACACAGCTAATACTCACGGTAAGTTTGCTATGGCTGAAAGGATTTCCACTACTGATTGTCGGCAATCAGGTTTGGTTCGTAATTTTAGGCGTCAGCCTCATCGGCATTATCAGCCTTAGTCTTTCAATTTTCTTATATGCTGTACTGATACAAGCCATTTTAAGCTGGGTAAACCCTCACACCCCGATTGCCCCCCTATTAAACAGCTTAACTTATCCTATCCTGAATTTTTTAAGAAAAACAATCCCCCCCGTCGCCAATTTTGATCTCAGCCCATTGGTATTTATTTTAGCGGCACAGTTATTGCTTACAACTGTTTTAATACCGTTAGAAAACAACTTGTTATTAACTTTGATCAGCTAAGATATCAACATGAGCATACCAATCCCCAATAGCGCATCCAGTCAGGTTGAAATAGAAACCTCAACCTTGAGCACAAAAATCAATGAATATAGCCAATGGCGTGAAAACCTCATCACCACCATTGACGAGTTTATTGATTGGCCAGGTCATGCAGATGCGCTAAATGCAATACAGGAACTAAGGCTCTACGACATCAAAGAAAACATAAAGAAAGACCAGTTGGTATTGGCCTTTCTTGCGGAGTTTTCTCGTGGTAAAACTGAAACCATCAACGCCTTGTTTTTTTCAGACTTTAATCAACGTCTGCTTCCAAGTGAACCTGGGCGTACCACGATGTGCCCCAATGAAATTTTCTGGAATGACAGTGAAGAACCTTGTATCAAACTGTTGCCGATTGAAACCAGAAGCACGGATGACACACTCACCTACCTGAAATCAAACCCAAACGTTTGGCATAAAATTCGTTTAGATACGACGTCAGCCAGTGACATGAAAGAAACCTTGCGTGCACTAGTACAGAAAAAAGAAGTGAGCCTAGAAACTGCTAAAAAACTAGGGTTCTGGAATGAAGAAGACCCAAGTGTACGTCAACTACTGACGGAGCGGAATATGGTCGAAATTCCAGTGTGGCGGCATGCGCTTATCAACTATCCGCATCAATTGCTTAAAAATGGCCTAGTTGTCATAGATACTCCGGGCTTAAACACCATGGGGGCTGAGCCTGAACTTACGCTGAGCATTATTCCCAATGCGCAAGCTGTGTTGTTTTTAACTGCTACAGACACAGGCATCACAAAGTCCGACATGCAAATTTGGACAGACTACGTACAAAGGCGAGCTGCACATAAACTCGTGGTGTTAAATAAAATTGATATTTTGTGGGATGGTCTGGAAACTGATGTCGAGGTAGAAGCGCTGATTCAAAAACAAATTAAAAACACTGCGCATGAGCTCAGTTTAGATGCCAAAAATATTTTCGCCATCTCTGCACAAAAAGCGCTGGTCGCCAAAATCAGAAAAGATGACGCGTTATTAAAACGCAGTGGCATCAATGCACTAGAAAACTCGCTGGCTGACTTAATGGTATCGTCAAAGCATGAGATTTTAGGGCGCGCGGTGGTGACCGAATGCTCCAATATGATTCGATCATCACGTAAATTAGCGCAAATTCGTATTAATAGCGTTAAAAATCAACTCACTGAGCTGCAAGAATTACAAAGCAGGAATCGTAACCTTTCAAAAGAAATTTTAGCCAATGTAGTGGCAGAACGTAAACGTTACGAGGCGTCAATACTTACGTTTAACCAAGGCGGTGAAAAAATAAAAAGGCTAAGCAGTAAACTACTGCGCCATTTAAGTTTAGGTTATTTAGACACCACGTTAGCGCAAACAAAGCAGGATATGGGCGACAGCTGGACAACCGCAGGACTCAACAAAAGCATGCGCGACCTCACGCGGCTAGCGATAAACCTTGCTGAAGAAATCGGCATTGAAGGTCATGTTATCAAAAAACATGCGGATGATTTATACCATCTATTTTGGAGTAAACACGGCTTTGAAAAGACTGAAGCCGTTGAGCTTGATATGACTAAATTTATCAAAGATATGCAAGCACTCGAAAAAGTGACGGTAGAGTTTTGTAGTAGCCCTGCCAATATTCTGACCGAAAAACACTTTTTAATTCGTCGGTTTTTTTTAGGGCTAGGCGTGCAAATTCAAGCGGTGTTTGAGCAGGCGCACTTGGATTGTAACCGTTGGTTGAACCAAGTCATTGGTGAATTAAAAAACCAAATTAATGTACACAAAATTGCACTGGATAAACGTGCAGAATCTTTAATGGAGTCTCACAATAGCACCGACAACTTACTTAGGAATATTGAGATAGCTCAAAAAGAATTGGCCAAATATCAAGAGCAATCGAACCAATTGGACACTATCTTACTAAAACTGATGCGTTGCGTTAAGTTTAGTCCAGAAAAACAAAAAATGGCAATTCAAGACTCGCTTGCCACTCCAAGCCAAGTGGAGAATGACAACATCAAAAAAGACGTGATATTAAACAATGCGCCTTTTATTGGTGAAACCCCACAATTGTCATAGCGATCATCACCGCGTTAAACACAGCTTACAATAATTAAGATTGATACGTATAGAGCGACTTGACTTTACACGCATCAACCAAAATAAACTACATCAAAATAATATCAAATGACTCTTGGCTGTAATTTGATTCAGCCTGCAGAGAAATGGGCTTGCCAATAAAGTCAGATAAGTTCGCTAGACTTTGTGACTCTTCATCTAGCAACATATCAATCACTTTAGGTGCCGCTAGCACACGTAGTTCACGTGCGCTAAACTGGCGAGCCTCGCGTAATAACTCACGTAAAATTTCATAGCATACCGTTTGTGCGGTTTTGCGCTCACCACGCCCTTGGCAAGCACTGCAGGGTTCACACAAAATATGCGCTAAACTTTCACGCGTACGTTTACGCGTCATTTCCACCAAACCTAATGGTGTAAATCCATTCACACCAGTGCGAGCACGGTCTCGCGCGACTGCCTTTTTCAATTCCTCCAATACCGCCTCGCGCTGTGCATCTTCATCCATATCAATAAAATCGATAATGATAATGCCACCCAAGTTTCTTAAGCGCAGCTGGCGTGCAATGGATTGCGCGGCTTCAAGGTTGGTTTTGAAGATGGTGTCTGATAGATTTTTACCGCTGACAAAACTGCCAGTATTTACATCTACCGTCGTCAACGCTTCCGTTTGATCAAAGATCAGATAGCCGCCAGATTTAAGCTCCACCTTGCGTGACATCGCTTTTTCAATTTCCGGCTCTATGTTATACAAGTCAAAAAGCGGACGCTCACCTTGATAATGCACCAACTTATCTAAAGCCGTCATCGCATATAAATTAGCAAAATCCACCAGCTTCTGATAAGTCTCGCTGGAGTCAACACGCACAGCCTCGGTATCTGCACAAACCACATCGCGCAACACGCGCATGGGTAAATTTAGGTCCTGAAAAATCAGCGCGCGTTCAGGTACCAGCATGCTTTGTGCACGTATATGTGCCCATGTTTTAGTTAAATAATCGATATCAGCGAGCAATTCTTCATCGGTTGCTGTTTCAGACATGGTTCTGATAATATAGCCGCCTACGCGGTTTTCTGGCAAAAGCCCAAGCAAACGTGCTTTTAACAATTCACGCTCCGCTTCAGACTCTATCCGTTGCGATACGCCAATATGATCCTGTTGCGGCAAATATACAAGGAAGCGCCCGGCGATACTGATTTGGGTTGTCAACCTTGCACCTTTGGTGCCTATTGGCTCTTTGATTACCTGCACCATCAAAGATTGGCCTTCATGCAACACTTCCTGAATAGGTCGCTGCATGGCAGAATCTCCACACTCAATAATGTCACCCGCATGCAAAAAGGCAGCGCGCTGCAAGCCCATTTCCACAAAGGCAGATTGCATGCCAGGCAATACCCGGCAAACAACGCCACGGTATATATTACCCACCAAACCCAACGATGAACTACGCTCTATTTGCAACTCCTGCATGACGCCGTTTTCTATCATCGCAATGCGCGTTTCTTGCGGGGTGACGTTAATCAGTATGTCTTCACTCAATTTATACTCATTTCATTCATTTTTAGTTTTACTTATTGTTTTAATTTCATGCTTAATTACAAAACTATCAGCTGATGCTTTCTCAACAGAACCGCTGTCTCATAAATTGGCAAACCCATCACACCAGTATAACTGCCTTCTATGCGTTTAATCCAAGCGCCGGCTAATCCTTGTATGCCGTAGCTACCAGCTTTATCTAAATGTTCACCCGATGCAATATAACAATCAATTTGCATTGTTGAAAGCGCCATCATTTCTACCATGGTCGTAGATAAAGCAACTTCAATCGTACCTGCAAATGCTAATGCCACCGCAGTATGTACTTGATGCACACTTCCTGACAATGCCTGCAACATGCGGCGTGCATCATCGTCATTTTCAGGTTTACCGAAAACCTGCCCTGCCAAGACCACCGAAGTATCTGCCGCAAGTACAGGATGCACTCTTTCTGCAACAGGCAGCCTTTGCCAGCATGCCAATGCCTTTTCATGTGCTAATCTTGTCACATAAGCTTCTGGGGATTCATCTATCAATTGCGTTTCATCGATGTCTGCTGGCGCAATTTTGCAATGCAACCCGATTTGCGCTAATAATTCCACGCGACGTGGACTGCGTGATGCAAGATAAATGGTTGGTTGGGTAAGAATGTTGTTACTCATATTGGCACTTTAATTTACTATGCACCAATTGACAAAGATTTAATTGCTTCATAGTTATATTTTATAAGGCATTTCATGACAGACTGGCCTGTACTTTTCAAAATCACCATTGCTTTATTTGCCATTGTTAATCCCATTGGCAGTGTGCCTATTTTTATTAGTGCCACCAACGGCTGGAGTGTTAATGACCGTGCTAAAACTGCAAAAACAGCTGCGTTTACAGTATTTATCGTACTGGCTGTTTCGGCTTTTTTTGGCGATACTATTTTGCATTTTTTTGGCGTATCAATCCCTTCTTTTCAGGTGGGCGGTGGCATTTTACTCATGTTAATTGCCATCTCTATGATGCACGGCAAACAAAGTGGTACCCGCCAAACGCCAGAAGAAGCGCAAACGCTGGCTGAGCGTGAAGTCATTGCCATTGTACCACTCAGCATCCCCTTGCTGGCTGGCCCTGGTGCCATTAGTAACATGATTATTGCCGCTCAGCAAAACAGCAGCTTTATTGGGCACCTTTCTTTAATTATTCCCATTTCCATTGTCTGTATCATCATTTGGCTGGTGTTAAGGTTGTCGGTCGCCATCTCTAACAGGCTCGGAATCATAGGTATTAACATTGTGACGCGCTTGATGGGTTTGATTTTGGCAGCAATGGCCGTTGAATTTATTGCACACGGAGTAGTCGGCCTGTTCCCTAAACTGCTGGCATAACAACTGATAAACGGCGCACGCGCAAACCCACTGCTTCAGGTTAAAATCGGGGTAAAATAGCAATCACTTAAACATTAAGATACACATCATGCAATGGATGCCTCATGCCACCGTCGCGGCAATTGTTGAAGACAACGGTAAATTCTTACTGGTAGAAGAAACCACCGACCGTGGCAATCGCTTTAATCAGCCTGCCGGTCATTTGGAAGATAACGAATCACTGCTTGAAGCGGTCGTTCGCGAAACGATGGAAGAAACCGCCTACACCTTTAACCCAACCTCGTTATTAGGTGTTTATCATTGGAAGCATGAACATAACGACACGACCTACCTGCGTTTTGCCTATATAGGTCACGTGAGTAACCATCAGCCAGAAGTTGCCTTGGATGAAGGCATTATTCGTGCCGTATGGATGACCGCAGATGAGATTCGCAGTCAAGCCATGCTGATGCGTAGCCCACAAGTGCTTACCTGTATTGAAGACTATTTAAACGGACAACGCTTTCCATTGTCTGTTGTAACACACTTATAAATTGATGACTTATGAATCTAAACACGCCCAACCTGAATAAATCACAAAAGAAAAAAATCGTCGTCGGCCTGTCAGGCGGCGTTGACTCATCTGTCACCGCACTACTGCTCAAACAGCAAGGCTACGAAGTGACCGGTCTCTTCATGAAAAACTGGGAAGATGACGACACCGACGAATACTGTTCAAGCAAACAAGATTTGATTGATGCCGTATCCGTTGCCGACAAAATCGGCATTGACATTGAAGCGGTAAATTTTAGTAAAGAATATAAAGACCGTGTATTTTCTAATTTTTTAAGCGAATATCAGGCTGGGCGCACGCCTAACCCTGACATTCTTTGTAATGCCGAAATTAAATTCAAAGCATTTTTAGATCACGCCATGAGCATGGGTGCAGACTTAATCGCCACTGGTCATTATGCTCAGGTACGTGAGAACCCTTTAAAACCGGGTTTGTTTCAATTGATGAAAGCCGATGATGGCAGCAAAGATCAAAGCTACTTTTTATATCGCTTAAACCAGGCGCAACTTTCTAAAACACTCTTCCCTCTCGGTACCTATTTAAAGCGAGAGGTGCGTGAGATTGCGCGTGAGGCGGGACTAATCAATGCGGAGAAAAAAGACTCTACTGGCATCTGCTTTATCGGTGAACGGCCATTTCAGGAGTTTTTAAGCAAATACCTGCCGCGTGAGCCAGGTGATATCAAAACGCCAGAAGGTAAGCTGATTGGTCGCCATGAGGGCCTGATGTACTACACGCTAGGTCAGCGCCAAGGTTTAAAAATCGGGGGCAGCCGCGATAGCAACGGTGAACCTTGGTTTGTTGCAGCCAAAGATATGGCAAAAAACGAACTCATCGTGGTGCAAGGCCACGAACATCCACTACTGCTGAACGATGGTCTACTGGCAAGCCAGCTGACATGGATAGACCCAGAACCACCCGTGACTAATTGGGTGTATGCGGCAAAGACACGCTACCGCCAACCTGATGCGCCATGTGAGATTGACCGCATAACCAAAGATGAAGTTGAAATTAGATTTGGCCAAAAACAATGGGCAATCACTCCAGGACAATCGGCTGTGGTGTATGAAAGTAACGTCTGTCTAGGTGGCGGTATTATTACTAACGCAATTTAAGCGCCCATAAATTTAAACGTAATCAACAACATCAACCATACAATTAAATCCTAAATACCAATCGAGGTTCACATGGCTTACATACTAAAAAATGCAGGAGGTGAAATCATCGCCGCAAGCGCTACTGAGAACCTTGGTGAAGACTGGTTGCTAGTTGAAAATAATGCAAAAGAATATCTTGATTTTTTGGAGCACTCACTTACAGAAGGTGATGCTTTTCGTGAAAGCGACATTCATTTAGCGCGCGTATTGGAAGACCTGATTGCGCTTCTCGTCGCGCGCAATACCATTCGCTTTACAGACTTGCCACGGGCGGCACAAAAACGCTTAAATGAAAGACAATCCATGCGCCAAAAAACACAACTTTCTGGCTTATTGGATGAAACAACCGGCATTATTTAGACGCCAACTAAGCGAGGGGATTCTCGCGGAGATGGGTTGATTGGTAACTCAGCTTAAAAAGTTGATGCTGAGTTAATTTGCCACTGGCAAGCTATCTTTAAAAGATTGGCGTTTAAGCAAATTAGCCTGTAAACGTTCTAAATTTGGATAATTCGCTACCAAATCAATCACCGAACCAAACCTTAAACTCACATAACCCAACATACAACCCACAGCAATATCAGCTAAGCTAAAAGTATTATCCACACACCATTTATTTTGACCTGCATCATGATTTTTACCCAACTCATCGTTGAAAGCTGATAACCCACGTGTGACCTTATCCATTTGTTTGAGTATAAATGCAGGGTCTTGCTTCGCCTCTGGTTTGCGCTGCTCTAACATCACTGCAACCGCCGAATCACACACGCCATCAGCAAGCGCCTCCCACCTACGTACTGCAGATTTAGAGCCGTTATCTTTAGGAATTAAATGTGCGACGGGGTTGCGATTATCTAAATACTCAGCAATCACGCGTGAATCATACAAGCTATCGCCATCAGCTAAAATCAACACCGGCACTTTGCCTAACGGGTTATATTGCTTCACTGGGCAGTCAGGGTCAGCTAGCACCACTTCCTGCAAAGTGATATCGATATGTTTTTCTGCGGCCACAATGCGCACTTTACGTGCGTATGGGCTGTTTACTGTATATAAAAGCTTCATAATTTTAAGAATGTTATTGTTACTATAGGTGGAATGTTTGGTAGCATTATAGTTCAATCAACGCGACCTTCATCATGACAAAGACATTATTTAACAACGCCTACCCGTATGGGTCAGCCGCATTCCTGACTTTGGTACAAAATCAAGTGCAAGCGGCATTAGATGAAGATATTGGGGCTGGCGACCTCACCGCTCTACTCGTACCAAGCACGCAGATAGCAAGCGCCTCGATTGTTGTACGTGAAGCGGCTGTGATTTGTGGCATTGATTGGGTAAACGTGTGTTTCAAGCATGTCGATGCCAATGTGCAGATTGATTGGCTTGTCACAGAAGGTCAGCACGTACTGCCACACCAAATGCTATGTAAAATCAACGGCTTAGCCAGATCATTACTGACGGCTGAACGTTGTGCACTTAATTTTTTACAAACCCTCTCTGCCACCGCAACAGAAACCCGAAAATATGTTGAGGCCATTGCTGGCACAGATGCAAAAATTTTAGACACCCGCAAAACCATTCCACACTTAAGATTAGCGCAAAAATACGCAGTCACGGTGGGCGGTGGCCATAATCAGCGCTTGGCTTTATACGATGGCATTTTAATTAAAGAAAACCACATTGCAGCGGCTGGTAGCATTGGCGCTGTAATGCAAGCCGCGTTTGCACTAGGTGCAGACAAACCCATACAGATTGAAGTTGAAGACTTAAACGAACTCGAGCAAGCGCTCTGTGCGGGCGCCACCAACATTTTATTAGATAACTTTAGTATTGATTTACTGTGCCAAGCTGTAGAAATCAACGCTACAAATAACACAAAAGCGGTGTTAGAAGCCTCCGGCGGCATTACTTTAGAAAATATACGTGAAATAGCGCTTACTGGTGTCGACCGTATTTCTATCGGCGCCCTCACAAAAAATATACAGGCGATTGACTTTTCAATGCGCGTTAAAATATAAAAATACTTCCAATCGGCTTAAAACGCTGGTTACCCAAGCACAATTTAAACTTTAAAAGCACGAGAATTTAGACGCATGTTAAGATACATTGAGTCAATCAACACACAAGGTAATATAAATGAGTAAGCCTGATATCCCCAGCAAATCAAGCGGCCGCTTCTCATTGGGCGACGCATTACGCATGTTAGTCAATGATGGTATGTTGGATAAAGTTCAGGCTGAAAAGCTCTACAAAGACCGTAAATTAGACAGCTCCAATCTCCACCCGCTCATCGTCATTGGTGAGCAAAAGTGGAAAAATTTAAAATCTCCTCATAATGCTATTACTGTGGAATGGCTATCGTCTTGGCTTGCCGCCCATGCCGGCTTGGATTATTACCACATAGACCCGCTCAAACTGGATTTTGGTTCTGCTGCACAAATCGTTTCTAAAGGCTATGCCGAGCGCTTAAAAATCATGCCGATTGCTGTTAAAAATGGTGAGGCTGTCATTGCGACGACTGAGCCCTTTAACACGGACTGGATTCCTGATCTCGAGCGCGTACTTAAAATGAAAGTGAAATTGGTTGTTGCCAATCCACTAGAAATCAGTCGCTATCTGCCTGAAATGTACAGTCTAGCAAGCTCGATGCACGCTGCCAATTTAGCCAAGGCAGGGCAAGTGGTCGGTGTGCAGAACTTTGAGCAATTGGTTGAGCTTGGTAAAGATAAAAACCTAGATGCCAATGAACAACATGTAGTGAACATTGTGGACTGGCTGTTTAAATACGCTTTTGAACAGCGTGCCAGTGATATTCACCTTGAACCCAGACGCAATATGGGTTTGATGCGTTTTAGAATTGATGGTGTGTTGCATCAGGTATATCAACTCCCGCCTAATATCATGAATGCCATCACTAGCCGTATTAAGCTACTTGGTCGTATGGACATGGTAGAGAAACGCCGCCCACAAGATGGCCGCATCAAAACCTTATCGGCAGAAGGCAAAGAGATTGAACTACGTTTATCTACCATGCCGACAGCTTTTGGTGAAAAACTCGTCATGCGGATATTTTCACCTGACATTTCAGGTAAAGACTTTTTAACGCTGGGTTTTTCGCAAGCGCAAGCAGATCAATGGAACACTTGGACAAAAGCGCCTAATGGCATTATTTTGGTGACTGGCCCGACTGGCTCAGGTAAAACCACAACGCTGTACTCCACACTACGTCTGTTGGCCACGCCAGAAGTTAACGTATGTACAGTAGAAGAGCCGATTGAAATGGTGGAGCCTGCTTTTAATCAGATGCAAGTGCAACAAAACATCGGGCTTAGCTTTGCTGACGGCATCCGCACGCTGATGCGGCAAGACCCTGACATTATTATGGTGGGTGAAATCCGTGACTTGGAAACAGCCGACATGGCGATTCAAGCTGCGCTCACAGGGCACTTGGTGCTATCAACCCTGCACACCAATGACTCACCTTCTGCTGTGACACGGCTTTTAGACTTAGGCGTACCTTCTTATCTCATCCACTCAACAGTACTGGGTATTATGGCTCAACGCCTTGTGCGCACTTTGTGCACGAGCTGCAAAGTAGCCGAGCCTATTGAGCAAAGTAAATGGGACGCGCTAGTTGGCACATTTAACCTAGCCAAACCTGAGTATGTTTACAAACCTGTTGGCTGCATGGACTGTCGCAATACCGGCTTTAGAGGACGCAGCGGCATTTATGAAATGCTCACCATGACGCCAGCATTACGCAAGCTGATTACGCCAGATACCGATTTAGCCAACCTCACAAAACTAGCGCGAAAAGAAGGCATGCAACCACTCATTATCAACGGTGCAGAAAAAGTAGCCGCAGGCATCACCACAATTGAGGAACTATTCAAGGTAGCGCCACCGCTAGAGCCTGACTAATTATTTTCGACTCCAATAATTAAGCCTAACTTCTTGTGCCGCCAGCCAATACATAAACATTAAAACCAGCTTGCGCCAAAATAAATGCCGCTGCCGAGCTACGACGACCCGTTGGGCAGTAAAGGATATATGGGGCGCTTTTATCCAGATTCACCAACCATTGGCGGATTTCATTTAAAGGTAAATTGATCGCGTCTTGAATATGTTCAAAACTATATTCAGATGGCAACCTCACGTCTGCCCACACTGCACCCGCTTTAACTTTATCCTCTGCCTCGGCCCGGCTCACCTGCTTAATCAACGGCGCTTTTAATAGTTGCTGAAAGTCTTGTTTATTAAGCCGGAGCAACTCTCCGTCCGTTTTCATGGTGACCGTTGCATTGCGTTTATTGTCTGAAGCTAAAGCCTCCTCACCAAAGGCGCAGCCTTCGTTTAACTCAGCCATCACCACTGCGGGCTGGCTAAAATCCACCACCTTGGTAACAACCACAGTGCCGCGCTGAATCAGGTAGTAATAATCGCCTTCTGCACCTTGTTGAATAATGACTTGTCCAGCCATCGTAGTAATGTGCGTCATACGTCCAAACATCGCTTCAATGTTGGCTGCAGGCAATTGGCTAAACACCCCGGTTTGTAATTTAGAGACGCTAAAAACATTGGTATCATGCATCCAGTCGGCTGGGGTTCTGCCAGGCTGGGCGGATTGATGCGCGACTAATTGCTTTGGTACACCGTCATCATTTGAGAGCTGGTCCCATGTCAACATGATATCCAGCAAATCCATGTCTATACGCAGAATTTCAAGATCAGTCAGCGCAATGGTTGCTGTGATATGGCAATCATTATTGACTGGGTGCTTTGCAGCTGGGGATCCGCCACGCAAAATAAGTTTGTGTCCATTGATAAAATTGAGACCCAAGTCGCCTTTCAGTACATACAGCACTTGCGAGGCTTTAGTAATGTTCATGCGCATTGGATCTATGTTTTTATTCACCTTCTCGATATAGCATAATCCTGCAAGCTCCTGCTTACGCGCGGCAGATAACTTTGCGACCGGCTCTAACCGCTCTAATACTGCCTGATCAACCGCCATCACACTAACCTTATTTTTTTACAGATAAATAATTTGGTGAGGCTTTAGCGCCATCACCGGAAAAACAGGGCTACTAGCTGCAATTTCAAGCATGATAGTTTCACTCTCGCCAGGTTTTAGGTGTGTGATCAGCACTTCAGAAATGCCCGTCAACTTAGCAAGATCTAACTTAGCAAGCTCTTTGATCAGCATTGATGGACAAAGGTGTTTAGATAGCTTGGCTAGTTCAATTTCACCATTACTAAATGCTGTTTCTATAATGATGTACTTAAGATTTTTGATCTTATTCACCTCACGCCATAGTGCATCGCACTCGGTCGTGTCACCCGTATAGACTAAACTGAACTGTTCTCCCTCTAGATGGTAGCCCGCTGCGGGCACGACGTGATTAACAGGTAGCGGTGTAATTTTACGACCATTTAATTCCAGCGTTTCACCCAATTTCAATGCGTGGTAACGCAAAAAAGGATTGTAAATATCTGGGATCACATTAAAATCCGGCCATATTTTCCAATTAAAAATATGCGTGCGTAAAATACTTAAAGTTTCTGGCAAAGCATGTAGCGTAATAGGCTCGGCACGAATCCCCATCACGGTATCTAGCAAAAACGGGATAAAGGCAATGTGATCCAAATGTGAGTGCGTGATAAAAATATGGTCAATCGCCAACAGCTGGCTCATGGTCAAATCACCCACTCCAGTGCCGGCATCAACCAAAATGTCATGATCCAGTAGCATGGAGGTCGTGCGTAAGTCGTCACCAATACCACCACTACAGCCGAGTATTTTTATTTGCATCATCTAAACTCACAGTTGTTTTGTTTCATACAGCTATTTTAATAAAGTACTTGCGTCGCCTTAAAGTACAGCAGGCGAGTAGAATGCTATGATTTCAACGTTAAGCAACGGCGTGTTAAATTGACGGCTTGATTTTACACGTATTTTTTTAATTACCACTCAGCCACATCCATAACATAAATCATTATCACCATGAACCACAATCACCCATTAGAGCTAACCAACCCTGCTATAGATACTAGCAAAATCAATGCCAGCATTATCTGGCTACATGGCTTAGGTGCCGATGGCTATGATTTTGCACCTGTTGTGCAACAGCTATTGCAGTCACAACACCTTGCCAATGTCAGATTTATTCTGCCACACGCACCTGATATGGCGATAACGCGCAACAACGGCTACGTCATGCCTGCATGGTATGACATCTACGGTATCATTCCTGTGAGCCATGAGGACGAGACAGGCATACAAGCCAGTCAGCGTACAATCAATGCTTTGATTCAAACTGAAATCGATCGAGGTATTGCGAGTGAGCGTATTGTGCTTGCAGGGTTCTCACAAGGCGGCGCGATCGCACTGCATACTGCACTACGTTACCCACAAAGGCTTGGCGGAGTATTAGCCTTATCGACTTATTTACCACTACACGCCAAGCTAGCCACTGAAGCAAATCCAGCCAATGCGAACACGCCAATTTTTATGGCGCATGGTATTTTTGATGATGTAATTAGTCTTGAGATGAGCCAAATTTCGTGCAATTTACTGCAAAGTTGTCAATATCTCGTCACTTGGCATGAATATAAAATGGCGCATTCTGTGTGTGCAGAAGAGATTGCAGATATTGAACGCTTTTTACAACAGGTTTTAGCTTAAATATTTGGTAGAATATAGGCTTACCAAACAACAAGTGGTCTTTAATTTACTCAAACGGCTAAGCAACTGCGTCAGGTGACGACGTGCTTTAAGCTGGCAATCCACAAACAGAATGCCCGCAACATTAAGTAAATAAAAGTACCCGACAGCGAAACCGTTGATTTATGTCTGCATCCACCACAAAAACCGCCTCAAAATCAGCCGCCAAAGCGGCACATGAATCAACCCCCAGCTTTGAGCAAGCTTATAGCGAACTAGAAAACATTGTGGCGCAAATGGAATCTGGCCTGATGCCTTTGGATGCGTCACTTGCAGCGTATAAACACGGCAATGCATTACTTGAGCTTTGTCAAAAATCACTCGCCGAAGTTGAACAGCAAGTTAAGGTGTTAAACGAGCGTCAGCAATTGGTTGCGTTTAATGCTGATAACGAGTAATCAAGGCATGGGCAACCAATCTGCACCTGAATTATTAAACCATAGTTTGTTAAGTCAAGCGTTCGTGGTTTGGACAAAAACCAAGCAAGCGCATATTGAGAGCGTGTTAGAACGCACACTTCCACCAGCAAGTTTAGCGCCGCAAACATTGCATAGTGCCATGCGCTACAGTGCGCTAGGTGGCGGCAAGCGCATACGCGCATTGCTGTGTTATGCGTCAGCTGAACTTTGCAATACCGAGGTTAACATTGCTGATGCGGCGGCCAGTGCGGTTGAGCTGATTCACGCTTACTCATTAGTGCATGACGACATGCCCTGTATGGACGACGACGACCTGCGTCGCGGCAAACCAAGCTGCCATAAACAATTTGATGATGCAACGGCGTTATTAGTAGGCGACGCCTTGCAGACATTGGCATTTGAAGTATTATCAGCACCACAATTATGTGAAAATGCAAAACAGCAAATCAACATGATCAATATATTAGCCAAAGCTGCAGGCTCTAACGGCATGGCAGGCGGGCAGGCAATTGATCTAAGTGCGGTAGGCGTGGCACTGACTCAACATGAGCTTGAAACCATGCACCAGCTAAAAACAGGCGCGCTGATTCAAGCTGCGGTTTTGCTAGGCGCAAATGGCTCTGAGGCGCACATTGCCGCTGTCAGCATTTATGCTAAAAACATCGGGCTTGCGTTTCAAGTCATTGATGACATCTTGGATGTTGAGGCAGATACGCACACCTTGGGTAAAACAGCAGGTAAAGATGCCAATAGCAACAAGCCGACTTATGTCACAATTTTAGGTTTATCCGATGCCAAAAAACATGCCACACAACTGCATGAAGCTGCAATTGATGCATTAGCACCCTTTGGCGATTGCGCTCAACGGCTGCGTGCGCTGGCAAGTTTTATTACTCGACGCAGCTTTTAGCAATTAATTTTAACATCACTAATTACGATTATTTTCATTGCACTCACATTCATTATTGATGACACCTAACTTGTGACCCCTTTACTCGACACCATTGATTACCCTCAACAACTGCGACAGCTGGACCGTAAACAGCTGAGTCAACTAGCGCAAGAGTTGCGCTTATTTTTAATTGATGGCGTTTCAAAAACGGGCGGGCATTTAGCTTCTAATTTAGGCGTAGTAGAGCTCACCATCGCCCTGCATTACGTGTTCAATACACCCGATGACAAACTAGTTTGGGATGTAGGGCATCAAACTTACCCGCATAAAATCCTCACGGGTCGTCGCACGCGTATGCAAACCTTGCGCAAACCTCAGGGACTCGCAGGGTTTCCACGCCGCGCTGAGAGCGAATACGACACTTTTGGCACCGGGCACTCCAGCACTTCTATCTCAGCTGCCCTCGGCATGGCAGTCGCAGCGCAAAAAACCGGTAGTGAGCGGCGTGCTGTCGCCATTATCGGAGATGGCGCCATGACGGCCGGCATGGCATTTGAGGCCTTGAATAATGCCGGCGACATGGATGCCAACCTGCTGGTAGTGCTCAATGATAATGACATGAGCATTTCAAACAACGTAGGCGCGCTCAACAACTATTTAACTAAATTACTTTCAAGCCGTTTTTACAATAAAGTCAGATCATCCGGTAAAAAGGTGCTTTCAGCCGTGCCTCCAATGATGGAGTTTGCCAAACGCGCTGAAGAGCACGTTAAAGGCATGGTCATGCCAGGCACACTGTTTGAAGAATTTGGCTTTAACTACATTGGTCCGATTGACGGCCATGATCTAGAGTCTTTGATTGATACGCTGCACAATATCAAACAATTACCGGGTCCGCAGTTTTTGCATATTGTGACGCAAAAAGGCAAAGGCTTTGAACCGGCTGAAGATGACCCAAATAAATTTCATGGTGTAGGCAAATTTGACCCATTCAATGGCAATTCACTTCACGCAAAATCGCAAAAAACTTACACCGAAGTATTCGGTGACTGGTTGGTGGATATGGCGGCAGTTGATAACCGCCTGATTGGCATTACACCTGCCATGTGCGATGGCTCTGGCTTAAATGCCTTTGCAGCAGCTTATCCTGACCGTTATTTTGACGTAGGCATCGCAGAGCAACACGCCCTGACCTTTGCTGCTGGCTTGGCCTGTGATGGATTAAAACCCGTGGTTGCGATTTACAGCTCATTTCTACAACGGGCTTATGATCAACTCATCCATGACATTGCACTGCAAAACCTGCCGGTACTGTTAGCCATAGACCGTGCTGGATTGGTTGGCGCAGACGGCCCCACACATGCGGGCAGTTTTGATTTAACCTACTTACGCTGCATTCCAAACGTAGTGATCATGACACCCAGCGATGAAAACGAGTGCAGACAAATGCTCACTACGGGCTTTCAATACAATGGCGTGGCTGCGGTGCGCTACCCGCGCGGTAGCGGCAAAGGTGCCGTGATTAACCCAGAACTAAGCTCTATCGACATCGGCAAAGGGCAAATTGCTCGCACTGGAAACAAAATAGCGATTTTAGCTTTTGGCTCCATGCTTGACCCAGCGCTAGAGGCCGCCGAGCAACTTGATGCCACTGTTGCCAACATGCGTTTTGTAAAACCGATTGACGCTACGCTGATCGAAAAGCTAGCCAATGACCATGCTTTTATTGTCACGGTAGAAGAAAATTGCGTGATGGGAGGTGCAGGTTCTGCCGTTTTAGAAACGCTACAGAATATGCAGCACACGATTAAACATCCAATTAAAACGCTGTGCCTGGGCTTGCCAGACCAGTTTATTGAACACGGTGACCATGCAACCATGCTGACAGATTGTGGTCTAGATGCAAAAGGCATCGCTTCTGCAATTGCGAAGCTAATAACCTAGTGTTATACTCAACTATTATTTAGCAGCTATCTAAAAAGTAATCAAAGTAGGAATAAAATGAGCCAAACAACGCCAGCAAGTCCGATTGAAGATGTGCAAAATACAGTAGATACACGCCATCTTGCCATTGATAAAGTCGGTATTAAAGCGATTCGCCACCCTGTCGTTGTTAAAGACAAGTTCGGTGGTGAACAACACACCGTGGCAGTCTTCAATATGTATGTGCACTTACCGCAACATTTTAAAGGCACGCACATGTCACGTTTTGTTGAAATTCTCAACATGAATGAACATGCGATTTCTATCGAGTCATTTGAAACCATTCTACGTGAAATGGTCCTCCGCCTTGAAGCTGAATCAGGCCATGTTGAAATGACATTTCCTTACTTTGTAAACAAAGCGGCGCCTATCTCCGGCGTCAAAAGTTTACTGGATTATGAAGTCACTTTTATCGGTGAAATCCATCAGGGTAAATACGACATCACGGTTAAAGTACTGGTGCCAGTTACCAGCCTGTGCCCTTGTAGCAAAAAGATCTCTGACTACGGTGCACACAATCAACGATCACATGTCACTGTTACTGCGCTAGTCAACGACTTTATATGGATTGAAGACATTATCAATCTGGTAGAAAAACAAGCCTCATGCGAACTTTACGGCTTACTGAAACGCCCTGATGAAAAATATGTAACTGAACGCGCCTACGACAACCCAAAATTTGTTGAAGATATGGTGCGCGATGTAGCGGCACAATTAAATGCAGAAAAACGCATTGTAGCTTATACGGTTGAATCGGAGAATTTTGAGTCGATACACAACCACTCGGCTTATGCGTTAATTGAAAAAGATAAACGCAAATAGTTGGTTTTGTCGGGTGTAAAATATACTCATGATTAAAAGCCACACTGACACTGGCTTTTAATCATGAGTAAGTCAATCTGCGATCACATTACAGTTGAGAAATATCACCTACACCGCCGTTCCTGTTGATTGCTGCACATATAAATAACACCGTTCAACACGTGCATGATGCTGATGTGCAATTTCGTGCACGAAATTAAATAGCAACTAGTATTTTTTAGTCAAAGTTAGCGCAATATCCTGACGCTTCATATCTAACCGATTTAACGCACTCATCCCAAGTAGCACTACGGATGGGGAGCCACCTTCCAACACACTTCCTTCTACTTGACTTAGTGTAATACCACCAATTTTAAGATTAGCAATCGTGACACGATAAGCCGTTACAACACCGTTTGCTGTTCCCACTTTAACGGGCTCACCTCGCTTGTAATCAATTTTGGCAGACTTTGCGTCACCACTGTTCAGTGCAACGGTAGTGGCGCCAGTATCCACTAGAAATTTTAACGGAGCACCATTGATATAAACCTCAGAGAAAAAATGTCCCTGTGCATCGGCGTATAAAGTCACGCTGGGGCTGCTATTTGCATCTGCGCCACCGATGGATGCCGCTTGCCCCATTTTCAGCTGTTTAGTTTTACCTTCTACTAAAAAAGTAGCGCTTTTACTGTCAGCCGCAATTAGCTTAACACCTGCGCTAGTTTGCCCGACGCTCAACATCTTGGGTTTTCCTCCATCAATCATCACCACCGCTTTATTGCTAAATAGCCCGACAACATTGATCTGCGTATCCGCAACAGCGCTAGCACTCGACAACGCGAGTACGATTGAGAGTGATTTTAACATCCAAAAAGCAATCCGTTTCATCTAAACATACCTTGTGTATTTTGAGGTTTATGCATCAACTTCAACCCGAATGCGATCACGAGTAAACCCATTAATGGGAAAATTGCAGCCAGTATAAACGTTTGCTGTCCACCCAAGTACTGCAAGGCGTAGCCGCCCGCTACGCCGCCAATAGTGCCGCCCACGCCATAAGCCACACTGTTATAAATCGCCTGCCCTTTTGCCTGATGGCGCCCATTAAAAAACTGCGTAACTACTTCAATAGACGCGGCATGAAAACTGCCAAAAGTTGCAGCATGTAGCGTTTGTGCGATGATCAGTAACACTAGGCTATCTATGGCAACACCTATCATGCCAAATCGCAACACCGCCAAAGTAAGACTGATGAGCAAAATTGCTTTTAAACTAAAGCGCGCCATGATCTTTGGCATGAGCATAAAAATGCCAATTTCGCAGACTACCCCTACCGACCATAGCAACCCTATCACGCTTTTGCTGTAGCCATGCTGACTCAAATAGATTGAGTAAAAATTATAAAGCACGCCATGTGCGGTGACCATCAGCGCACAACCCACCAACAAAGCGATGACATTGGGTTGCTTAACCACTTGCCAAATAGAAAATTCATCATGGTCATGCGGGGCGATTTTTGCTTCGGGTAGCTTAAACGTTAATCCAAATAGAATGATTTGCACCGCAAGCAAAAACCATAACAGAGCCTGAATGCCATAAGCTTCCGTCACAAAACCCAATATGACAGAAGCGACAATAAAACCTAACGAACCCCACAAGCGAATGCGGCTGTAATGCCCGTTAGTAGTGGCTAAGTGCGCCAATGTAAGCGATTCTGAAAGCGGCAATGTGGAACTGGTAAACAGGCTCAGTGCCGCCATCACAAAAAAGATAGCCCAAAAACCATGCGCCCAAAACACCGCAACAAAACCCAACAAACCCAGTAGCGCAGTGAGTTTTATCCAAACCACTCGTTTAGCGGTATGGTCTGCCAACCACCCCCAAAAATTAGGCGCAAAAATACGGCTAATTTGAAATAAAGACATGAGAATACCAATATCTGCTGGCGAGAATTTTTCTGACTGTAAATACAAACCCCAGTATGGAACAAACGCACCGACAAAAAAGTAGTAGGTAAAGTAAAAGCGCGAAAGTTGACGATGAAGCTTTATATGCATATTGGGATAATTTCAATAAAAAAGTCGGCGGCTGCCGACCTTTTTATGAATCCATTAATAATTAGCGTCTGCGTTTAAAAACCCATTACACAACTTTAGGAGTATCGCATTGCACGTCGGCATTTTGTGCGCGATGTCTAAGTGCGTGGTCCATCAGCGTCATAGCTAGCATCGCCTCTACAATCGGCGTAGCACGCACACCCACACATGGGTCATGACGACCGGTGGTTTGCATCGTGACTGCATTGCCGTTTTTATCAATGGAACGACGCGCTTGCGGAATACTGGAAGTCGGTTTTAACGCGACATTAACACGAATTTCCTGACCGGTAGAAATGCCACCTAAAATACCGCCTGCATGATTGCTCACAAAGCCCTGCGGGATCATTTCATCAGAGTGTACGCTGCCGCGCTGGGAAATACTGGCGAAACCTGCGCCTATTTCCACGCCCTTTACCGCGTTGATACTCATCATGGCATAGGCGATTTCAGCATCGAGGCGATCAAAAACCGGCTCACCCCAACCTACGGGCACGCCTGTCGCAACCACGGTAATTTGAGCCCCAACTGAATCGCGCTCAGCACGAATCTTGTCTAAATAAGCTTCCAATTGCGGCAACACTGTTATATTAGGCGAGAAAAATGGATTTTCATTTACGACATCCCATGTTTCAAACGGAATCTCGATCTCACCCAGTTGACTCATATAGCCACGTACCATCACACCAAAGCGCTCTTTCAGCCACTTTTTAGCAATGGCCCCAGCAGCAACTCGTACCGCTGTTTCACGCGCACTTGAGCGCCCGCCACCACGATAATCGCGCACGCCGTATTTTTGTGTATAAGTATAATCTGCATGACCTGGACGGAATGTGTCCATAATTTTGCTGTAATCTTGCGAGCGTTGATCAGTGTTTCGAATTAGCAAGCCAATTGGCGCACCAGTTGTTTTGCCTTCAAATACGCCTGACAAAATTTCAACCGAATCAGCCTCTTGACGCTGCGTCACATGCCGTGAGGTGCCTGGTTTACGACGATCCAGATCAATTTGCAAATCTTCGGCGCTCAACGCTAAACCTGGCGGACAGCCATCTACCACGCCGCCAATCGCAGCGCCATGTGATTCACCAAATGAAGTAAAAGTAAAAAGTGTGCCAAGCGTGTTACCAGACATGATGCTACCTCAATTAAAGTTACATGATTTTAACATATCAATTTGCAGTATTAAGGCGCCGTATCAACTAAACCTCCCCATGTCGAGGGAATTCTCGCGGAGATGGGTTGACTTGCCATCAAGTGCACTGCACCTGCTGGCAAACTAAATGTTTCACCATGCCAGTGAAACCCATTAAAACTCTGCATATCACCAAACAAATGTCGTGCTGTATCATTTTTACTAACGGTCACTTCACCCCAGCCAATTTCTTTCACTGCATTTTTGGTGACAACACCGCCTAACGCTTTGCTAATTAACTGACCGCCTAAGCAATGATCGAGCACAGGAATATCAGCATCAACGGCCTGCTGAATCAAACTAAGCAGGGGTGGAATCCAAGGTAAATCATCGTTCACACTCATGGGGCCACCAATCAGCGCCATACCACTATAAGCTAATATTGACGTCGGTAGCGGCTCACCTTGGTCAATCTTAACCAATTTCCAAGGGATACACTGCTCATCAAGAAACGTTGCTAAATATCTAGGGCCTTCGATTTCAGCATGGCGAAAAATTGCAATAGGTTTCATCTCTCTGATATTCATTTAGCGATCACCTGATACTGCCCGATCTCAATACCATCAAGTGTGTAATGCCCGATTGCATACCGAATCAAACGCAAGGTTGGAAAGCCAACTTTCGCCGTCATGCGTCGTACCTGCCGATTTTTTCCTTCTGATATTTTCACCTCCAGCCAAGTCGTTGGGATGGCTTTGCGCTCACGTATTGGCGGATTACGCGCCCAGAGATGTTGTGGCTCACTGACAATTCTCACTGCGGCTGGTTGCGTCACAAAATCACCTAGATCAACACCCGCTCTCAATGATTGTAAATCGGCATCTTCTGGCGCGCCTTCAACCTGAACCCAATAAGTTTTTATTTCTTTATGTTTGGGATCACTTAAACGATGTTGTAATGCACCATCATCGGTTAAAATAAGCAAACCCTCAGAATCTGTATCCAATCGTCCAGCAGCGTAAACATCGGGCACTGGAATAAAGTCTTTTAACGTGGCGTGCCCTGCTTTTCCATTGCCAGGGTCGTGCGGACTAAACTGGCACACGACGTTAAAAGGTTTATTGAATAAAATTATCATGTTAGGAATTTTGAATGACGTCTAAAGTAACTTCTAAAATTAATGTACCGCTTACTGGCGAAAAAATCACCGTTAACGCTGACAACTCGCTGAATGTGCCTGATCAGCCCATTATCCCATTTATTGAGGGTGATGGCATAGGGGTTGACATTACACCTTCGATGATTAAAGTCGTAGATACCGCAGTGAATAAAGCTTATGGTAGCACTCGAAAAATCTCATGGATGGAAGTATTTGCCGGTGAAAAAGCAGTCAACGTCTATGGCAAAGATAAAGAAGGCAAAGACACTTGGTTACCTAGCGAAACCATGCAAACCGTTCGCGATTACGTCATTTCAATTAAAGGGCCATTAACCACTCCTGTGGGTGGTGGCATCCGCTCACTCAACGTATCCTTGCGCCAAGAACTTGATTTATATGTGTGCTTACGCCCCGTGCAATACTTTACCGGCGTGCCTAGCCCAGTTAAACATCCAGAAAAAATTGATATGGTGATTTTCCGTGAAAACACTGAGGATATCTACGCTGGCATTGAATGGGCCGCAGGGTCAGACGAAGTAGAAAAAGTCATCACGTTTTTAAGTGATATGGGCATGCGCAAAAAAATTCGCTTCCCAGAATCATCTGCGATTGGCATCAAGCCAGTTTCAGTCGAAGGCAGCCAACGTTTAGTGCGCAAGGCGATTCAGTATGCCATTGATAACAATCGTAAATCGGTCACCATTACCCACAAGGGTAACATCATGAAATTCACAGAAGGTGGCTTTAGAGATTGGGGTTACGAAGTAGCTAAACAAGAGTTTGGCGCGGTTGAAATTGATGGTGGCCCATGGTGCCAACTGCCGAATGGCATTGTCATTAAAGATTGTATCGCCGATGCATTTTTGCAAGAGATTTTACTACACCCGCAAGATTACGATGTCATTGCCGCACTTAACTTGAATGGCGACTACATGAGTGATGCTCTTGCCGCGCAGGTAGGTGGCATTGGCATTGCCCCAGGTGCAAACTTAAGCGACACCGTAGCCATGTTTGAGGCAACGCACGGAACGGCCCCAAAAATTGCAGGTAAAAACATTGCCAACCCAAGCTCGTTAATTCTTTCAGCTGAGATGATGTTGCGTCATTTGGGTTGGGTAGAAGCGGCTGACTTAGTGCTCAAAGGGGTTGCAAATGCAATTACTGCCAAGCGTGTCACTAGTGACTTTTCTAGCCAAATGGAAGATGCTACTCAGGTAAGTACTTCAGAATTTGGCGATGAAATCATTGCCAACATGTAACGATGAAGACTCCCACCGCTAAACACCAAATACAGATGTTGTAGCGGGGGTTTCTAAGGTCAACGACCAGAGCGCATGAGTGTTGCCACCCATACGGCTTACCGCGGTCTCACTTAGCGTAGATTGCGTTGCCGCAACCAGTTCGGAGCCTTCCGCCCCTACTTTACTACGAGTAATCCTGCACCGTTTCTTTTCTTT
>JAUSAG010000030.1 GCA_030652995.1 Methylotenera sp. | reverse complement strand
TAAGCCTTTACCTGTTGCCTGATAGACTTTTTGAGTCTCAGCTAAAGCATTGTTCCAATACCAACGCGCACAACCAAAAGCTTTAGCAAGCTTCTCAGCTTGCGCTTTGTTTGGATAGATGCGGATTTTAGTGGCGGTTAACATGAATGTTATTTTATAAAATATATTATATTTACAGTAAGCAAAGGATAACTTCGTCATCCGCGCTATTCATCTCCGCCGTGAACGGCAAAGATTTCCGCGCAATAAGTATTAAACCCTCATACTCTCCACGAAATACACCAAAAACACCAAAAACACCAAAAACACCAAAAAAATTTATAGTATACTTTGCTCTCATGGCTCTATTTTCAGCAAGTAGGCTTTGGATTTGTTCGTGTTTTTGGTGTATTTCGTGGATAAATATTTTTCTAACGTAGTTTCAATCAACAATAAAAATTGACTAAAAATAGGTCTGCGGATTAAATATTTTTTTTAACGCCTCTGGCGCGATTATTTTCACATGGCGCTGCTTAACTTCAATAATGCCTTCTTCACTAAATTTTGAAAAAGCACGACTCACGGTTTCAAGCTTAAGGCCTAAATAACTGCCAATTTCCTCACGGGTCATTCTCAGCACAAGCTCAGACTGCGATAACCCGCGTGCATGCAAGCGTTGCACTAGGTTTAACAAAAATGCCGCCAAGCGCTCTTCCGCCCGCATATTACCTAACAACATCATCACACTATTTTCACGGACGATTTCACGGCTCATAATTTTATGCACATGGCGCTGTAAACCAGGCAACTCGCGTGAAAGTTCTTCTACACTGGCAAACGGCATTTCACAGACCTCGGCGTCTTCAAGCGCTACCGCATTACAGTTATGGTGGTCGCTCACAATGCCATCCATGCCAATAATTTCACCCGCCATCTGAAAACCAGTCACTTGTTCACGGCCATCTGCACTGGTCACGCAAGTTTTAAAAAAACCTGTGCGAATCGCATAAAGCGATGTAAACGTCTCACCATTACTAAAGAGTAATTCGCCTTGCTTAATACGGCGGCGTTTTTCAACCACCTCATCAACTCTTTTCATTTCATCAACGCTAAAGCCAGCGGGCATGCAAAGCTCACGCAGATTGCAATTTGAGCAAGCCACTTTTAAGGCTTCTGGCGTAGTAATAGAGTACATATTCTACCAATGGAGTCGATTAGGCTAAGCATACCGCTTTAAAGCCTTTGTCGCTAGTCAATCGTAATATCTAGCAACTAAAAAAATACATGCCTATTAACAATTATCAGTAATTGCCCACTTAATTCACCTGTAGGAGTGGTCAGTGAACGCGAACGGGCTCTTTTGCGGTCACTGACCGCTCCACACAAGATAGTGATCATTAGGATTGTTCACATTAGGCCAACCTGAAAATAGTTCATAGGTATGAAAAAATATTAATCTCATGTTTTCATTTGATATGCATCAAGGACTATTCAACCGATTACTGGCAAAGTGACACCATAAATTAGGAGTAGCATAATGATTACCGATGAAGCTGCAATACAGTCTGGCGCATCAAATAGAGCTGCGCCAGAACTAACACCTGAAACTTTGCAAAAATTTGATGTTTCTGGACCGCGTTATACCTCGTACCCAACGGCTGATCGCTTTGTAGAAGCATTTGCAGAAGAAGCTTACAAACAAACGCTGGCGCAGCGTCGCGTTGGTGGATTGACTTTGCCGCTATCAATTTATGTGCATATTCCTTTTTGTGAATCACTTTGCTTTTTCTGTGCCTGTAATAAAATAGTCACCAAGCATCACGAGCGTAGTGCAGAATACTTACACTATCTTAGCCGTGAAATTGACTTACATATTGAACATTTAGGGGCTGGGCAAACCATTTCGCAACTGCACTTAGGCGGTGGCTCCCCTACTTTTTTTAGTGATGATGAATTAAGCGAGCTGATGGCGATGATCCGCCGTAGTTTTGTGCTAGAGCCAAACGGTGAATACTCGATTGAAGTTGATCCACGCACGGTAGATGAAAATCGCCTCGCACACTTAGCCTCACTTGGCTTTAATCGCCTAAGCTTTGGCGTACAAGATTTTGACCCCGAAGTGCAAAAAGCGGTGCATCGTATTCAGCCTAAGAGCCAAGTTTTTTCGCTGATTGAAGCTGCACGACGCTTGAAATTTGACTCGGTCAATGTCGATTTAATTTACGGCTTGCCTAAACAAACACCTGAATCATTTACGCAAACACTCAACCAGATTGTAGAACTTAAACCTGAAAGAATCGCACTTTACGCCTATGCGCACTTACCTGAGCGCTTTAAACCACAACGCCGTATTGATACGTACGAGTTACCCGCTGCCTCAGCAAAAATCGCCATGCTATCTAATGCAATTAAAACGTTTCTTGATGCTGGCTACGTGTATGTAGGCATGGATCACTTCGCGTTACCTACTGATGCCTTAGCCATTGCCAAACGCCAGGGCAGGCTACATCGTAACTTTCAGGGTTACAGCACACAGCCGGATTGTGACTTAATCAGCCTAGGCGTTTCTGCCATTGGTCGCGTAGGTCCAACTTACAGCCAAAATGCTAAAACAATTGAAGAATATTACGACCTACTCAATCAAGGTCGCTTTCCAGTAGTGCGTGGCTTAGCGCTATCGCGCGATGATTTAGTACGCCGCGCCGTGATTATGGCCATTATGTGCCAAGGCACATTGCAATATGAATCCATTGAATTGGCTTACATGATTGATTTCAAAAGCTACTTTGCATCAGAGCTAGAAGCGCTAAAAAAGCTGGAAGGCACAGGCATGGTCGTGCTAGAAGACACCGGCTTGCAAGTCACCGACTTTGGCTGGTTTTTTGTAAGAGCTGTAGCCATGTTGTTTGATCGCTATTTACAAACCGACCGCAATCGCGCGCGGTTCTCAAAAATCATCTAAGCAACCCTCGAAAACTACCCTCGATGCAAGAATATCGAGAGTAATGCACATGAAACTCCCAGACTCCACTTTGCTGCATCTAGGCTACGCTTACTCAAAACAAGCCTCGATGCATACGACTTTTCAATGGCTTTTGCCATTATAAAATCGGAGTACCTGAAATGAAAAAATGGGGTCAGACACTCATGGTACTTGATAAAGGAGAAATCAATTAAAATCATGTAGATAGAAAGTTATTTTTTGAGAATTTTATGCAAGCCATCAGTATTTAGTTGCATATGTTTAGCATTAACGTCGGTCCACATTAGCTGAATAAATATATCCATCTTTTCTGATCATAAGTATCACTATGATTATAAATAAAAATTTCTTAACCGAGTGCCATGAGGGTCAGACACGATTATTCCTCGACTCATGGAAAATAAATTGGGGGAAAATAAAGGCAAATGGGGATAATCTAACCCTAATTGATTCTTGACTTTAATTAATCCTTACATTAAAGTAAGTTTATTTGAAATTTGAAAGGAATATTATGTCAACCGCAACACTCACATCTAAAGGGCAAATCACTATTCCTGCTGCTGTTCGTGCGGCCATGAGCCTTGAGAGTGGTAGTAGGGTTGAGTTTGTAGAATCAGGTAAGGGTCAATTTTTAATAGTTGCCTCTACCAGCCCAGTACAAAATCTAAAAGGCTTGCTACGCATACCAAACACGCCCGTTACAATAGAGCAAATGAACCAAATGATTGTAGCGCGTGGCGCAACTTACGGTGCAAATAAATGATTGGCTTAGACACTAACATCATCGTACGTTATATCGCGCAGGACGATAAAGTGCAGTCACCAAAAGCAACTGAGTTAGTAGAGGCATTATCCAATGAAAATCCAGGTTTCATTACGCTGGTTTCAACGGTTGAACTGGTGTGGGTGATGCAGGGCTGTTATCAGGCTAACAAAGAGGAAATCGTGACGATACTACAGTCACTTTTACATACTCGAGAGTTTGTTATCGAAAATGCAGAGGTTGTTGTAAAAGCCTTATCTGCGTATATTGCCTCAAACGCAGATTTTGCTGATTGTCTCATTGAGCGTTCTGCCAATCATGCAAAATGTACTTGCACCAAGACCTTTGACAGCAATGCGTCTAAAATGGCAGGCATGCTATTAGTTACATAGCAATTTCAGCATTTATAATTTCAATGCTGGTCGGTTTTCCTGATGCGTCACATCTAGCAGTCTGCCTGACTTGAATAATCGAAGCGAGAATTTGCAGCCGATTTACTTCAAGTCAGACAGGCTGCTAGGCTACTTGAAGAACTCAACAACGCCAACTCGGCCTCAGTAAACCCGGCTTTGCGCCTAGCTTCCAAGTTAAAGGGTTTGCGCAATTTAGGTGCGCTGTACTGTTTAGCTAAGCTATCATAAGCGGCTATTGAATCTAGCCCGCGTTGTTCACACAGCCAATTAAACCAGCGGTTACCAATCGCTACATGGCCAATTTCATCACGTAAAATAATGTCTAGAATTTCAGCTGCTTGTGTATCCCCTACTTGTACAAATTTATTACGTAGCAGTGGGCTGGCATCCAAGCCGCGCGCTTCCATGGTGCGCGGTACTAATGCTATTCTGCCCAGCACGTCCGCTTGCGTTCTTTGTGCCATCTCCCATAGGCTACTATGGCCGGTAAAATCACCATAGCTGTAACCCATCGTTTGCAAATGGTTATTGAGTAAGTTGAAATGATAGGCTTCTTCCGCCGCTACTTTGAGCCAATCTGTATAATAGTCTAGCGGCATGTTAGCAAAGCGCCAAATAGCATCCAATGCGAGGTTAATGGCGTTAAATTCAATATGTGCCAGCGCGTGGATTAAAGCCGCGCGGCCTTCAACGGTGCGCATAGAGCGTTTTTTAACGGCTAGCGGCGACACTAGTTCTGGTTTGGCTGGATGACCGGGGATCATCAAGCCTGCAACAAGCGCTATATTGAGATCAATACGTATTTGGCCTGCCAGCCAAGCCCGATTAAGCGCGGCAACGCCTAATGTTTTGTTGCTAACCTTGCACTCTGCTAACCAGAGCAAGGCACTTTGTCTTAATTCGTTCACTGAGTGTTGTTATTTTAACGGGATAAAATCTAGCTCGCCTGCTTTCATATCCGGCACCATGATGTATTTTTCATCTTTAGTAATGGCAATATCTGCCGCAGCCTGATAACCGCTTTTTAGCAGTTCAACATCACCTTTGGTATTGATGCTAAACACTTTGCCGTTGTTCCAATCGCTCACGTACATGGTGCCATTAGAATGATGCACCACACCATCAGCACCGCCAAAACCTTCATTAATATCAGTTAAAACTGCAGTTTGCGTATTTAAGCTATAAAGCACGCCTGATGTAAAGTCCGCAATCATCAATACATTGCCAGTGTCATCTGCCAATAAGCCATTGGGGGCTTTAATGCGTGCGTCTTGTGCGTTGTTAATAAGTAACTGTACGTTGCCTTGCGGGTTGATTTTATACACGGCACCGCCCTTGCCTGTTTTAAACAAGTCACCACTATCACTCACGTATAAGTTGCCTTGCAGGTCGGCTTCTAAATCATTTAAAAAGTGAGGGGTAGTTGGAAAGCTTTCTGCCGCAACAAATACGCTCACGTTGCCAGTTGGCGTGATTTTTAAGATTTTTGTGTTATCTGCCACATATAAATCTTGATCAATCATTGCCAGCCCTTTGGGATCATCTAAGCCACTAGCAAAAATAGAGGCTTTACCTAATGCACCTATCACAGTAATTTGGCCATCACCATCTTTACCAAACGCGTTGATTTCTGATACAAAAATACGGCCATCTTTGGCTTGTACTACAGACTCTGGCGTTTTTAGACCAGTAATTTTTTGTGGTGTGTATGCAATCGGTTTTGTGGTGCTTTGGCAACCTAGCGTTAGGGCACTGAGGACAAAAATTGAGGCTAATTTTATTAGTGTATTTGGCATAATTACTCCTAAGTTCATTCCTGAAAAGTCATTTCCAAAAGGTCTTTCCTAAAAAGACATCGCTCTTATTCTGGGTGTCGGTAGCAAAGTGACCATGCTACAAGGGGTGGCATTGGTGCCACTTGCTTGCGGTGTATTGATTAAGGTCTGCAACGCGCTATCGGCTTGCATTTTCGCGACCATTTCATCAATAGCCCGCGCGTAGGATTTTTCTATCCAATAATCTGGTTTTATATTTAAAAAACCATGTTGCTTGAACTCCCCCACATAGGTGCCTACTAGCTTACCAATACCGGTATAAACATTGGCAGTGACCTCGCTATAAAATAGTTGTACTTGTGGGTTATAAAACATTCTGGGTTGCAACCAAACTAAAGTATTGGCAGATTGATTGCTCTCGCACAGGCTCACCGCGCCATATAGTTGAGTTAATCTAGGCATAGCTAAACGCTCTACCACCGGACCTTGGTAAAACCAATAATCGCGGTAGGGATGCCATAAACTGATGGGATTGCTATACTCCACGGGCTGAATATAGACCAGCATATTAGTGTTGTTATTGGCGACACTAGCCTCATCAGCCAGTGCATTTAAATTCAACAGTAATGTTAATGCTAACAAAATATGAGTGATCTGTTTTTTCATCTTATTTATTCCTTACTTACCTTGATAGTTAATACGGTAAATTGTGCCTAGTTTATCATCAGTCACATACAGCGCACCGTCTGACCCAACAGCTACATCAACCGGCCTGCCCCACGCCTCTTTATCATGCAACCAACCCGTAGCAAAATCTTCAACCGTGTGCGTCTGATCCTGTTTGAATTTTACACGAACCAGCTGGTAACCGGCGGGTTGTTTACGGTTCCAAGAACCATGCATTGCCACAATGGCATCTGATTTATATTCAGTGGGCCAATTGGTTTTATCTAAAAAAGTGATGCCTATCGGCGTTGTGTGTGAGGTAAAAGTGATTGCAGGGGCTTGCGTGTTGTTACAAAACCCAGTTTCAGCAGCGAAATTTGGATCTTCCACCTGTGCATTCAGATTATTGGGGTCTGCCCAGCAGTGGGGCCAGCCGTAATGTTTACCCGCTTCAATTTTATTTAAATGTTCTGGCGGCAATTCGTCATCCACGGCGCCATTTTTTGTGGCAGATCGATTGTCTGCCCCGTTGTTAGTGGCAAACATTTGTTTGGTTACAGGGTGCCAAGCAAAACCTTGCGAATTACGCAAACCACGCGCCCATATGGCGGACTGTTGATGACGACCCAATGTTGTTAATGCACCTGCAGGTTTACCCTCAATGCTATAACGCAATATCGTTGCACGTAGCGGGTCATTTTCAAGGCACACATTGCAACTTGAACCTACATTGATATATAAAAAGCCATCGGCACCTAACTTTATATTTTTAAGCGTATGCCCGCCAGTCGGCAGGTTTGTTATAAACGGTTGCGGCGCTGACCATTGTCCATTTATCTGTTTAAGCTTGACTACACCATTTTGATTAGCCACCAAAAGATCATCACCCACAAAGGCTAAGCCTTGTGGCGCATTCAGGTTTTCTGCCACGGTTATAATTTCATCGGCAATACCGTCTTTGTTGGCATCGGGTAGCATCAGTACTTTATTTGCTTTTGATACAGAAACGTAAAGATTACCTTTTGCGTCAAATGCGATAAATCTAACCCCGCGTAGTGCCGCGCTATTTTTAGTAGCGGCGCTGGCAAAAAGCTTAATTTCAAAACCAGAGGGAAGTTTAATCTGCGTTAAATCAGGGCTGGCAATGGCTAAAGGCGTAGCCAACAACAGCAGAAAAGTCAGTAACTTCAGCATATTTTGTGTTAAATAATCAGGCATTTTTTTTGAGTCACGTTAGTGTGAAGATAGAGATAAAAATTAAGTCAACACATCGGTCCAAATGTTTTGTGCCCAACTGGCCGCATATTCGCCTTCTTTATCTGAAGGGGCTGACGACACACCACCACCTTCAGCAGATATCATGATTTTTTTAGCTGCATCATAACGATACACATTGGCCACATGCATGGCAGTTTTATCGGTAACAAAACTATAGCAAGTATTCGCGAATACGGGTGCCGAGTCTGGGGCTAAGCCTGCCATCAACTGCACAATCGCGTTGGCGCACACCTTGGCCTGATTGGTAGCCATGTGTGCTGATTTTGGCAGGCCGGCTGCAACACTGTCGCCCAGTACGTGTACGTTTTTCACCAGTTTAGATTCATAGGTTAAAAAATTAGCTTCGCACCACGGGTAATCTTTTTCGGTCAAGTTCGCTATTTTTGCAATTTTTCCCGCTTGTTGTGGCGGAATGATATTAAGCACATCTGCACTCACTTTATCAAAATCGGTGGTGACTGTTTTAGTCGCAACATCCACATTTGTAACCGTACTATCTGGGCGGTAATCCACAATACCAGGGTACAGATTAGCCCAAGCTTTTATGAATAAGCCTTTTTTGGAGATAATTTCCGCATTGGCATCGAGCACAATAATTTTGCTTCTTGGCTTGTGCGCTTTGAGATAACTGGCCACCTGACACACGCGCTCATAAGGCCCTGGCGGGCAACGGTAAGGCGCTTTGGGTACATTCATCACAAATACGCCGCCCTCTGGCATAGCTTCTAATTGCTTACGCAAATTTACTGTTTGCCAGCCGGCTTTCCATGCGTGGGGTATCTGCTGCTGTGCCTCAGCGCTTGCCAGCATAGGTAAATCATCATAAATAAAATCAACCCCAGGCGCGACAATCAATCTATCGTAGCTCAAGTCACCGCGTAACATGGTGATTTTTTTTGCATCAGGATCAACAGCAGTTACCGTATCATGCACCCATTGAATGCCATGGTTTGCCTTAAGCGCATCGTAGCCAAAAGTTAAGTCATTGATGCTTTTACTGCCCCCCAACACCAAATTGCTTAGTGGGCACGATACAAACTGCTGATGAGCTTCAACCACAATTACTTCAATGGCGCCCAAGCTCCATAGCCGCAGATACTTGGCAGCGGTTGCACCGGCATAACCACCACCGATAATCACCACGCGACCTATCGGCGGCTTGGTTGCGCGCGCAAAGGCTGACAAACTCGCATTGGCTAAACCTAAACCTAAACCTAAACTAACACCCGTTAATTTTACAAAGTCGCGACGGTTAATTTGCATGATTTTTATTTAATACTTGTGAAGGTAACGCTGAAGGTTGACGCGGGATTTGCGCTGAGAAATAAGCAGCCAAACCTTCTATCTCTTGTGCATTCAAACCTTTAGCATGCCTATGCATAACGGTTGCCTTGCGCTCACCTGATTTAAAGGCTAACATTTTTGTTAAAAAATCTGTTTTTCCTATACCTGCCAGCGGTTTCGTTTGATCAACACCATTGCCATTGGTGCCGTGGCAAGTCGCACATGAAGCCGCTAATACATGTATATGGCTTGGGTTAGCGGATAAAACAAAAACCTCAGTAGCGCGTGCTACTGAGGTTATCAATAATGTTGCCAAACCTATCATGGTAATTATTTTTTTCATGGCATTTAAGATAACTTAAAACCCCATTCTAAATAATTTTTATGATTAGTGCGTGATTTAAGTCACACTACTAGAAACATTTTTCTTCCTGGCAACCTTCATCTGTTACACCAAGACTTGTCAGCAATTCCACCATGTGGGTGTTGCCGCCATCTCTTAAAGGGCGAAGGATAGACACATCGGCTTTTAACTTTTCGTTTACGTTTGCACCTTTACTTGCCAATAGCTTAACCATGTCGTCAAAGCCATTAAATGCAGCTAAATGAAATGCTGAGTTATGTGACAAAGGATGCACGTAATTGATGTCCGCCCCTTTGCTTAATAAGTACTTTACGGTTTCAATTTGGTTTTTATTTGCCGCCATTTGTACAGGTGACCAAGCAAATGATTTTACATCTACATTTTTAGCATCAGCCTCTACATATTTTTTAACGATTTTCAAATTACCCGTTGTAATAGCCTCAACAAACTCAATATTCTCATCATCTGTGAGCGCCATGGCATTGATAGAAAAACTTAAAACGATTGCAACTAACAGTGTACTAATGAATTTCATGTTACTTTTCTCCAAGGTTATTTTCAACTTAATTTACCGCTTTTAACTTATCCAATATTGCGTCTTGCATTACGAAACATTCTAATCCAAGCACTATCTTCAGCGTCATCACAACGTTGCCAAGTATTTTGCACGTTACGAATCACACGTTCGGGATGTGGCATCATAATACTAAAACGCCCGTCTGTGCTGGTTAATCCTGTTACCCCCTGCGGTGAACCGTTTGGGTTAAACGGATAAACCTCAGTAGGTGTTGACGCATTATCAATAAAACGCATGGTCACTAATTTTTGCGCCAGTAATACATTGACAGCGTTTGTTTGAGAAGGTTCTTTTGAAAACTCGGCAAAACCTTCACCATGTGCCACGGCAATCGGCATTTTGCTGCCTGCCATGCCGTTAAAGAATAATGACGGTGATTCTAAGACCTCAACCATGGCAAGTCTGGCTTCAAACTGTTCAGATTTATTGCGCACAAAATGCGGCCAATGCGCAGCACCTGGAATCAACTCACGTAGGTTACTCATCATTTGGCAACCGTTACAAACACCTAAAGCAAAACTATCCTGACGATTGAAAAATGCTGAAAACTCATCACGTGCACGCGCGTTAAATAAAATTGATTTTGCCCAACCTTCACCTGCACCGAGTACATCCCCGTAAGAGAACCCGCCACAAGCCACCAGTCCGGCAAAGTCCTGTAACGAGACACGGCCAGCAATAATATCACTCATGTGCACGTCATAACTGGCAAAGCCTGCGCGGTCAAACGAGGCCGCCATTTCCACATGCCCATTGACGCCCTGCTCGCGTAAAATCGCCATTTTCGGGCGAACACCGGTATTGATATAAGGCGTTGCGATATTGTCACTTGGGTTGAATGTCAACGCTGCAAACAAACCTCGATCGCTGTCATTGAGTAATTTGTCGTACTCTTGCTGCGCACTCACGGGGTTATCGCGTAGCTTTTGCATTTGGTAAGTGGTTTCAGACCATAGCCGATGCAAATTGACTCGGGTGTCACTGAACACCACGTTACCCTGTTGCTTAATCTCAATTTGATTCGCCTCAGTCACATCAGCGATCACATGTGCCAAACCGTTGAATTTTGCAGCGATGTCTGGTGCATCATGCGCCGGCACTTGAATAACCGCTCCTAGCTCCTCGTTATAGAGCACCTCAACAATATCGCCTGACAAGCTTGAAACATCGACATTTAAACCACAATGGCCAGCAAATGCCATTTCAACCAGGGTAGTAAATAAACCGCCATCTGAACGGTCATGGTACGCTAGAATTTTCCCCGCTTGGTTCAATTGCCCAATCGTATTAAAGAAGTGTTTAAGCTGATTTGCGTCATCCACATCAGGTGCCACATCACCCACTTCACCATATACCTGCGCCAAACAAGAGCCGCCCATACGGTTTTTACCTGCACCCAAGTCGATAACAATTAACTTGGATGGCACGTTAGTTTGCAACTGTGGGGTTAGGGTTTTACGTGCATCCGGCGTTGTGGCAAATGCCGTTACTACTAACGAAATAGGCGAGGTAACCGCTTTACTTTCAACTGCTCCATTAGCGCTCGCCTCACGCCATACGGTTTTCATGCTCATGGAATCTTTACCGACCGGGATACTAATGCCCAGTTGCGGGCAAAGTTCCATACCGACCGCTTTTACAGTTGCGTACAAGGCCGCATCTTCACCTGCATGCCCAGCTGGAGCCATCCAGTTGGCAGAGAGTTTTAAATTACTTAAATCATCTATTAAACAGGCAGCGATATTGGTGATAGCCTCACCAATGGCCATACGACCTGATGCCGGCGCATTAACAAGGGCTAATGGCGCTTTTTCACCAATAGCAAAGGCTTCACCCAAGTAGGTATCATACCCGGCAAGCGTTACGGCAACGTCTGCAACAGGCACTTGCCAAGGCCCAACCATTTGCTCGCGCGCCACTAAACCGGTAACCGAACGGTCACCAATCGTAATCAGAAAAGTTTTATCAGCGACGCCAGGCAACCTTAACACGCGGGCTGCGGCTTCTTTTAAATCAATTTTACTTGTATCAAAAACGTGCAATTGTTTTGCAGTGCTTTTAACATCGCGCGTCATTTTCGGTGGTTTACCAAGCAATACCGATAAATCCATATCCACAGGTTTATTATCAAAATAATTGTCTGCCACGGTTAAATGGCGTGCTTCGGTAGCAACACCTACCACCGCAAACGGGCAACGCTCGCGCTCACATATCGCTTTAAAGCGCGGCAAATCTGCTTGCGCAATCGCCATTACATAACGCTCCTGTGCTTCGTTACTCCATAGTTCCCGTGGCGACATGCCTGGCTCTTCATTATGTACATCACGCAATTGAAAGCTTGCACCCACGCCTGCATCATTCACCAGCTCAGGAAAAGCATTAGAAATACCGCCCGCACCTACATCGTGAATGCTCAAAATTGGGTTGTTATCACCCAACTGCCAGCAACGGTCAATCACTTCCTGCGCGCGGCGTTCCAGTTCAGGGTTGCCGCGTTGCACTGAGTCAAAATCCAGATTTTCGACATTACTGCCTGTATCCATACTAGACGCCGCACTGCCGCCAAGGCCAATCAACATGGCTGGACCGCCCAGTTGCACTAAAGCAGCGCCTGCTGGAATCGGATTCTTTTTTGAATGTTTTGCTGAAATATTACCGATGCCGCCAGCCAACATAATAGGCTTGTGGTAACCGCGCATCTCAGCTTTACCATTTGAATCAAGAGATTCCAGCTCAAACGTGCGGAAATACCCTGCAATATTAGGGCGACCAAACTCGTTGTTATACGCCGCACCACCGAGTGGCCCGTCAATCATAATCTGCAACGGTGAAGCAATACGTCCGGGTTTGCCGTAGTTAGTTGACTCCCACGGTTGTTCAAAGTTGGGAATGTTTAAATTAGAAACTGAAAAGCCTGTTAAGCCTGCTTTAGGTTTAGAGCCGCTACCAGTAGCACCTTCATCGCGAATTTCGCCACCTGCACCTGTAGCCGCACCAGCAAACGGTGAAATAGCAGTCGGGTGGTTATGTGTTTCAACCTTCATGAGGTAATGCATTTCTTCTTCAATATAGCCATACGCGCCATTACCGGTTGGATAAAAACGTTTACTGGTTTCACCCGGGTTTTGTCCAGCGACAATAGATGAGTTATCAGAGTAAGCCACCACCGTATTGCCAGGGTTAAGCCTTTGCGTATTGCGTATCATGCCAAATAGCGACAGCGCTTGCTGTTCGCCATCAATCACCCAGTCTGCATTAAAGATTTTGTGACGGCAATGCTCAGAGTTAGCCTGTGCAAACATCATCAATTCAACATCGGTAGGGTTGCGCTGCATTCTAGTAAAGTTATCAACCAGATAATCTACTTCATCGGGCGACAATGCTAAACCCATATCGCTATTTGCCTGATTTAAGGCCACTTTACCACCCATCAGAATATCGACGGTAGTTAACGGCTTTGGCGCATCAGTATGGTACAAGTTAGCCGCGTCTTGCATATTGCTAAACACGGATTCAGTCATACGGTCATGAATCAATGGCAATAATAACTGGCGTTCATTTGGTGTTAATGGCTCGCTATTTTTGGTTTGCACATAATAGGCAATACCACGCTCCACACGTTGAATTTCCGGTAAACCACAGTGCTTCACGATATCTGTAGCACGTGATGCCCAAGGAGAAATAGTGCCTACTCTCGGTAGCACTAAAACCAGCTCGCCTTGCGGATCCTCTGCCTGAAGACTTGGACCGTAAGTCAGAATCTGATTAAGCTTACCGACTTGCGCGGCTGTTATCTCAACGCTATCAACCCATGAAAAATGCCAAAACTCAGCATATAAATGTCCTATATTTGGACAAATATCGTTTAATTTATTTTGGATTTTTTCAACGCGAAAAGGTGATAAAGCAGCGCTACCGCGCAAACTAATCATTTGAGGATTTGGTTTAGATTGGCTCATTAAAACTCAGCTAAATATCAATGGATTGGATAAAGCAGAATTTTAACAGATTAGAGGCAATTAAGCCGAAATTGAGCATTGCCGCTGATTGAAATTACTGACCTAAGGGCAATTCATAAGTAAAAATTTATAGAACGCCCTGAATAATTGCTTCAATCAAGCTTAATAATTTAATGCGCCAAACACTTTTTTCAGCAAACTACTTGTTTGCCCTACTGGGTCTTTACGGATGGCAGCTTCTTCTTTTGCCATCATTAAATACACGCCATCAAGGGTTTTTTGAGTGACGTATTGCTCTAAATTCACCTGTTCTTTTTTTACCAAGCCAACCTTATTGCCCATCTCTGCAAATTTATTATATTGCTGCGCCAATTGCACGTCTTCAGTGGCTTTTTTAACAATCGGCAAAAATTTCTCAGTCATGGGTGCTGATGTGTGTTTTTTGAAGTACTGCGTTGCCGCATCATCACCGCCTGTCAAAATAGCTTTTGCATCGGCTACGCTCATTTTTTTAACTGAATCCACTAATAAAGCTTTTGCTTCAGGCACAGCGGCTTCTGCTGCACGGTTCATTCTCAACACCAATTCATCCGTCTGCTTACCCATTCCCAACATGCGCATGGTTCTCTCAGCCTTTTTAAGGCTATCTGGCAATGGAATTTTGACTTCGTTATTACCCAAAAACCCATCCGTTGCACTTAGTTGACTAACAGCCTTGCCTGCAGCTTGAGTCAATGCCGCTTTTAAACCATTATTAGCTTCTGTATTAGTTAAGTCACTCACGCCAAGTGCATTAGCATGACCAATAAACAAAGCAAAACTTACCGCCACCATAAAAAAGCGCATGATTATTTCCAATCAACAAACACCAAAAAATAAAGCTTAACGTAAATTTATGTCATTTAATTAAAAATAACAATAAATTTACATTAAGCTTTTTTTAAATCCAAAACTAAACGTCTAAAGTTTTGAGGTTACTAGTTAAGTTAAATACACTACTTTATTTTTTTGTTTTAGCCTTTGCATTTGCCGTTACATGCCAAATGTTGTTTGCATAATCACTAATCGAACGATCACTTGAGAATTTAGCCATATTAGCCACGTTCAAAATAGCCATACGCGTCCATTCATCCTGATGTTGATATAATTTACCGACTCTATCTTGCGCCTCAATGTAGCTGGCGTAATCTGCCAATAATAGGTATTGATCATTATTCAATAAATTATCAACGATTGCTTGATAGCGGTTTGGTTCATCCACTGAGAAATAACCGTCTGCGATCATATCCAACACCTGTTTTAACTCTGGGTTGCTATGGTAATAATCACGCGGTGTATAACCGCTGGCTTTAACTTCAGCCACTTGCGGGGTTGTTAAGCCAAAAATAAAGATGTTCTCATCACCCACTTCTTCTTTAATTTCAACGTTGGCACCATCCAATGTACCAATGGTGAGCGCTCCATTTAAAGCCATTTTCATATTGCCAGTGCCACTTGCCTCAGTACCTGCAGTTGAAATCTGCTCGGATAAATCACTGCCCGGAAATAAAACTTCAGCGGCTGAAACTTCATAATTAGGGTAATAGACCACCTTGAGCTGATCACCAATGGCAACATCCTCATTCACAATTGCCGCAACATCGTTAATTAAACGAATGATTTGTTTAGCCATCCAATAACCAGGTGCCGCTTTACCACCAAAAATCACAGTGCGTGGCGTAATGCCTTTTTCACCGCTACGAATACGGTTATATAACGTAATAATATGCAACACATTAAGTAACTGGCGTTTGTATTCGTGAATACGTTTAATTTGCACGTCAAACAAACTATCGGCATTTAGTTTAATACCTGTTTTTTGTTCTATTTTTGTGGCCAATCTTATTTTATTAGCATGTTTTACCGCCGCAAAGGCTTTTCTAAAATCGGCATCATCTGCTAAAGGTGTAATTTTTTTAATTTGTGTGAGATCTTTTTTAAAGTCTGCACCAATGGCGGTTTCAATCAGCGCAGTTAATCCAGGGTTAGCTTGGTTTAACCAGCGACGTGGAGTAATACCATTGGTCACATTGGTTAACTTGCCAGGATAAATGCGATCAAAATCTGCAAAAAGATGTTGCTTTAACAATTCACTGTGCAATGCTGCCACGCCGTTAACGGTATGGCTACCCACAACCGCCAAATGCGCCATACGTACACGGCGGCCATTACTTTCATCAATGATTGATACGCGTTTGAGCAAATCAGCATCACCTGGGAAGTGGTGGTTGACCATGTGTAAAAATTCAAAGTTGATTTTATAAATAATTTCTAAATGGCGTGGCAATAAACGGCCAAACAAATCAACCGTCCAAGTTTCTAAAGCTTCTGGCATTAAGGTATGGTTGGTGTAGGCAAAAATCTTGCCTACTAATTCCCAAGAAAATACCCAAGGCAACTCATGCACATCGACCAACTGATACATCATTTCAGCCACACCAATTGACGGATGTGTGTCGTTCAACTGGATTGCAATTTTTTCTGGAAGAAGCTTCCAATCATCTTGCGTTTTCATCTCATGCGCACTTAGAAAGCGACGCAAAATATCTTGTATAGAAGCAGACACAAAGAAGTACTGCTGCTTTAAGCGCAACTCTTTACCCAATACCGAAGTGTCGTTTGGGTACAATACTTTAGAAATGTTTTCAGTGTCGTTACGCTCTTGTACTGCTTTTTCATAATTACCATCATTAAAATGGCGCAAATCAAACTCACGCGCAGCTTTAGCTGACCATAAGCGCAAATTATTGACCGTATCCGTGCCATAACCTGGCACAGGCACATCATAAGCCGTCGCCACCACATGCTCTGCGTCCACCCATCGTTGCGCCTCGCCGTCATCGGTAGGGAACTTCAATACATGACCGTAGAATTTAATGCTATAAGTTGCCTCTGGGCGTTGAAACTCCCAAACATTGCCGTAACGCAACCAGTTATCCGGGTTCTCTACTTGCTGGCCATTTTCAATAGACTGCCTGAACATGCCGTATTCATAACGAATACCATAACCTGCCGCCGGAATATCCATGGTTGCCATTGAATCCAAGAAACAGGCAGCAAGACGTCCCAAACCACCGTTACCCAATGCCGCGTCAGTCTCTAATTCCACGGTATTTTCTAAATCATGTCCTAATGATGCTAAACCTTCTTTCAACTGATCGTTAATGCCCAAGTTTAGTGCAGCATTACTCAACATACGGCCAATTAAGAACTCCAACGATAAATAATAAACGCGTTTAGGATCATCACGGTAATAAGATTCTGCAGTTTTAATCCAGCGTGCGACCACGTGATCACGCACTGTATAACTGGCGGCGTCATACCAATCTCTAGGCGTAGCTGCGCTGCTCGTCTTGAAGCTTGAGAAAACCAAGTGATGCTGTAAAGTCTGATGAATCGGCTCGAGCTTAGGAATAACACTCGCTTTAAATTTAACCGTTTTTTTAGGTTTTGCAGTTGTTTCGTTTGATGTTTTCATTTTGCAGGTCTTGTAGTGATGAATACTTGCTATTTTAGCAAAAATTGCACCATCTTTTATAAAAGTTGATCTGATATTGCTAAATAACTAAAAGTTACCTCAGTCAATAATGAAAATTTAACTGATTGATCTATTGACCAAAGCATGGCTGCTTGCATGACAATTATGTGGTGAAAGTTACTTTAAATGATGCGAGCGGATATGCGCACTGATGTTGAATTTAGCGAGCTCAGATTGCGTCGGTTGACGAGCTTTGCCTGCAACTAGTATCTGCGTCGGAGATAAGCCAAGTGTACTTTCAGCACCGCGTAACGCACTAATAATAGCTATCGGATCTTCTCGCTGCATATCCATAGATACCACCACACATCGATAACGTGCGTTGGTGATCGCAGACAAAGCACTTGACTCCGTACTGCAGTATTCAGCAATCAAATTTCGGCTAGTCACAAAAGCATCATCGTCAAATGATGGTGTTTGAGTTTCTTGTATTACTAACACCTTGTTACTCATTGCGTTCCTTTCTCGCTGTGATTGATTTGATACAGATGTTCCAGAATATTTTCTGAGCCAATCTGCCCCACTAACCCAGCCAGTTTTAATTTGTTAAGCACATTGGGTTTTGCCTCACACAACACCAATCGCGTGTGATGCCGCCTGCAAGTGTCGAGTAAATCCCTTAGCGATTGCATCGCAGTGGCATCGATGAATGGCACCCTGCCTAAACGTAAAACTAGCACCTCTGCATGACCGTGAACATGCTCTAATGCACTTTCAAGGTGCTGTGCCGCGCCAAAGAAAAATGGCCCTTCAATATCAAACACAACGGTCTCAGGTGGAAGATTGAAATCTTTATTGTCAGCCTCCAGCACAAGCGTTTCATAGGTTTGCTGCTTAATTATTACCGCCTCAGACATGCGCTTCATAAACAGCAAACAGGCCAGCAACACACCGATGTTAACTGCGATGACTAAATCACCAAACACTGTCAGAAAAAATGTAATGAGTAACACCGCCACATCCGATTTTGGTGCAGTACGCACCATGTGAGAAAAACGATGTAGCTCACTCATGTTATATGCCACAACAAATAAAATAGCAGATAACGCACACAGCGGAATATGAGCAGCTAACGGTGCCAGCACCAATACAATGATGATAAGCGTGACGACGTGAGCAAGACCTGCTAACGGGCTGGTTCCGCCATTACGAATGTTAGTGGCGGTGCGAGCAATCGCGCCAGTAGAGGCGAAACCACCAAATAGCGGTGAAAATATATTAGCAACGCCTTGTCCGATTAGCTCCTGATTAGAATCATGTTTAGTACCAGTCATGCCGTCTGCCACCACGGCGGATAGTAGCGATTCAATAGCGCCTAACAGGGCAATAGTGAACGCTGGGCCAATCAACTTTAATACTTCAGAAAACGTGACAGACGGCACTTGAAAGTGCGGTAAAGTTTGCGGAATGCCTCCAAAGGCACTGCCAATTGTGGCCACATGCTCAAAATTAAAGAACCATTGTACTACCGTAGCCACGACCATCGCTATCAGCGGTGATGGAATACGCTTGAGCACACGCGGGGAAAGTAGCAGAACCGCCAATGTGAGCAAGGCAAGTGCCGTTGTTTCCAGTTGCAGGGTAGGAACTGCCTGTATTAAATGCCAGAACTTCTCATGAAAATGCTCTATACCTGTTACGGGTGATAATCCAAAAAAGTCATTCCACTGACCTACAAAAATAATAATACCGATACCTGTTGTAAAACCGACTATCACTGGTGCTGGAATAAACTTGATAACCCCACCTAAGCGCGTCAACCCCATCAACATTAGCATTACGCCAGCCATCAGTGTAGCTACCTGCAAGCCCTCGATGCCATACTTGGCAGTAATGCCTGCAAGAATCACAATAAATGCACCCGTAGGCCCAGCAATTTGCAATCGGCTACCGCCTAGTAACGAAGTCAAGCCACCAGCCACAATCGCCGTATAAAGACCTTGCTCCGGCTTAGCGCCAGAGGCAATAGCAAACGCCATTCCTAAAGGCAACGCTACGATGCCAACGATCACACCGGCCAATATATTACTAAGCCAATGATCTTTTGATAACAGGCCAGCCCGTTTTGCTTCGAGAATAGCGATCATGATTGAAAATTAAGTTTGTGGTTAAGTGTTAATTATATTAACATACGATTAACATTAAATGAAAGAAACCTTATGGAAAATCGCACGGCCAGACTCACATTACTCATTGACCCCACCAAAAAGCAGATCTTTGATGAAGTCTGTACATTACGTGATTTGACACCATCGCAAGTCGTGCGTCAGATGATTAGAGATTACGTTCAACAATATGGCAGCGCTGAGCAAATTGCCCGCATGCCACTAAATAACTAAGTGAATAAACAATGAGACAGTCGGTTGTTTTAGATTCCATACATCGAAGCGACTACCCCAAGCTAATCAGATTATGGGAGGTTTCCGGCAATATTGAAGTACGGCAAACAGATACCCCTGAAGTACTGGCGAGATTTTTATACAGAAACCCAACCTGCAGTTATGCGGCCTATGCCGGCACTAGATTGATAGGTGCGATACTGGCGGGACACGATGTATGGCGAGGTCATCTCTACCACATGGCAGTTAAACCAGACTACCGTGAAAGAGGAATAGGCACGCGATTAGTCAATGCCGCTGTAAGTGCCATTAAAAGTGAAGATATTCAAAAAATACACTGCTTGGTGAAACGCGACAACCTGATTGCTCAACAGTTTTGGGAGGCTTGCAGTTTTGAACATTTGCCCGCGCATTCCCCCTCATAGCCGAATTCCGAACCAGCTTTGAGGCAAGAGGTGGGTCAAGCGGGCGGTTTTGATTTTAGTTTTTTAGTTTCTGATTTTCTTCCATGCTCCATCGTACCTTGTGCATC
>JAUSAG010000021.1 GCA_030652995.1 Methylotenera sp. | reverse complement strand
CTGGAATTGTTCGCGCTCTAGGGCTTTGCGTAGCTCGCCCTCAAGGCTGGCGCGGTTGTTAATGGTCTCCTGCATTTGCGGGTCAAAAAACCGTAGTGTGTTGCGGCCGGCTTTCTTGGCTTGATACATGGCAATGTCGGCATGTTTGAGTAACTCTTCTTGCGTTGCACCATGGTCGCTAAAAAGAGCAATGCCGATGCTAGGGGTACTATGATGTTCATGGATATCAAGCTGATAAGGTTGATTCAATGTGGTTAAAATTTTATGGCCGATGTGTTCTACCTGCGTGGCGGCTTCTATAGAGTTCTCGCTTAAATCTTCTAGCATCACCACAAATTCATCACCGCCCAAACGTGCAACGGTGTCGCCCTCTCGCACGCAGGTAAGCAGACGATTAGCGACCTCTTGTAACAGCTTATCGCCAATATCGTGCCCTAATGTATCGTTGAGCGTTTTAAAGTGATCAAGGTCAAGAAAAAGTAACGCTCCGCCTTTGCCACTGCGCGTACTCACAACCAGGGCCTGATTTAATCGGTCCAATAACAATCTACGATTCGGCAACCCTGTTAATGGGTCATAAAAAGCTAGGCTTTGAATTTCTTCAGCCGCTGCCTTGCTCTCGGTAATATCGCTCAAGATGCTCACGTAATTGGTTACAAGACCTTGTTCATTTTTAACCGCACTAATCGATAAAAACCCGGGATAAATTTCACCATTTTTACGTCTGTTCCAAATTTCCCCTTGCCAAACGCCGTTACGATTGATGTTATCCCACATCACTTTATAAAAGTTTTCATCCTGACGGCCTGATCTAAATATACTGGAAGGCTGACCGATGACTTCTTCTGCACTATAGCCTGTAATATTTGAGAATGATTGATTCACCCTTAAAATCATACGGTTAATATCAGTGACCATTAGACTTTCTTGGGAGTCAAACGTGGTGGCAGCAATTTGAATATTATTTTCAGCCTGTTTGCGCTCTATGGCGATACTCACCAACTGCGCAGCTTGCTCAATCAACGCAAGGTCAGCTGGTGTAGGCGTTGCTTTTTCACGATGATAGATGGCAAAAGTACCTAAAACACGCCCTGTTGAAGCAAAAATCGGCTGTGACCAACACGCCTGCAAGCCAGCACGATTAGCAAGTGGTCTGTAAGCTGCCCAGTACGGATGCGTTGCAATATCTTCAACAATAACAGTCTCACCTGTAAATGTAGCCGTACCACAAGACCCAACGCCCAGACCGACTTCTACACCATTGATGGCCTTGTTATAAAAGTCTGGCAGGCTTGGCGCAATGGCGTCACCTAGGCATTTACCTTCTGTATCTAAAAGCAATATGCTGCAAAGCATTTTAGTGTTGAGTGCTTCGACGCCGAGAACTACAGACTCAAGAAGTTTACGCAGTGGTTCGCCGCCAACCAACAGCTCTAATATGCGTGTGCGAAACTGCTCGTACGCCTCTGCACGTTTTCGTTCGGTAATATCACGAGATAACACAATAAAACGTGGTAGCTGCCCATCAATGGATTTTTTAGCTACAGAAAGCTCAAACCAACGCAAACCAAGTGGCACAAGCAGCTCTAATTGCTTACCCTGTGAATGCCCAGTCGCATTAGCTTCTTGCAAGGCGGCCATTACGATCATCGCTGACTGTTGCGATAGCACATCTTGCACCGTTCTACCTATCAATGCCTTTTGTGGTAAAGCTAATAAACTACCTTTGGGCGACTTGACTGCATGGTAACGGCCATCTAGGTCAAGCTCAAACAATGCATCTGGCATGGCGTCAAATACGGCTTTAAGATTAGCCTCACTTTCTTGCATCGCGCCGTGCTCCAACTGCAATCTACGCCTGGTGGACTGTAGCCGAAAACTCAATAGCATAATGAGCGCAATAGCCATAAAACCAATGATCATTTGCCATTGATAGCGTAGCCATACGTCATACAAAGTAAACGTAGGCGCTGATTCAAACGGTGGCGCACGCAGCGCTCTTAATAAATCAGTCACAGGCGTATAGTCGGCAGGGACAGTAAAGCCATGAATATCCATCGCGGCCGTAGCATTGGTATTTTCTTCTAACAAAAATAGTGCGGCGGCAACATGTCGTGAAACAGCTTCGTTTACATGCGACATTGCCGCAAGCGGCCACTCCGGGTACAAACGCGTAGAAACTCGCACTGGGAAATGAGGTAAGTTTTGCTGATTGATAATCTTTATTTTTGTTATATCAAGCTGCCCCTCACGCGCCAATGACTCTAACACACCTGTACGCACAAAACCCACATCAGCACGGCCTGTCAGCACAGCTTGCACTACGTTGTCATGAGGCTCTCCAGTAAACATTACTTTGGCTTCTAGTGGTGAAGGAATGTTTGCTTGGTTAAGTATGTAAGCTTGCATTTGATAGCCACCTAATGAATCCTTACTAATAGCAGCAATATTTTTACCTTTAATATCTGCTAAAGTATGAATAGAATCTTGGTTGGCGAGACTAAAAATAACGCCACCAAACACACTGATTGGCAGCCCACGTTCAGCCATAATGACCGTAGCTAATGGTGCAGACAATCCACTTTGACGGTTTAATTTGATGTAATGCGCAGGGTTGGTGAATACAAAATCTAATTGACGGCTAGCCACCGCCGCGTCTAGTTCGGGCAAGGTAAAGGCATCTATCGTAAAGTCTTGTTCCGGCATGGCTTGCTTTAGTACGATGACCAGCGGTTGCCACTGGGCTAAAGTTTGTGATTTTGAGCGAAAAGCAAGCACACCAATTTTTATCGGGTCTGCTGCATTTGCAGCCAAGCTGGATAAAGCCATCGCAACCACGCAAGCTAGTATCACTACAAGCGGCCATCTCGATGGTTGGCTATTCATCATGATTCACATTAAAGTCTCTTGGTAAATACTCATCACGGATTAATGATGATAAATCGTTAGGCTGCTTAATCAATTGATGCTCAAACATCAATGTCGCTAAACTATGGGCACTATTAAGGAAAAGCTGCTTATCTGCAGCCAATAAACGGTAGTTATTGGCTGCATCCGGTAATTGCAAGCCTTTGTATGCGCCTAATACTTGTTGCACACCTAAACCTAAATGCGCTGCCATTCTGTAAGCGGCATCGTGTGGGTTGTGGCTTAAGTGACGTAGCGCTCGAAAATGCGCTGAAATTAAATGGCGAATTGAGGTGGCATAACGGAAATTTAGCGCATCCTTACGCAACACTAATACGTCAATCACCATGTTAGGTGCTTGCCTTGTATCAAACAGCTTGTGAGCACCTTGTGTTAATAATAGGGTAGCCACCGGTTCATAGGTAATAATCGCGTCTATTTGTTTATTCCGCCAAGCCTGATGGTGTTGGTCAACATTAATTGGCACCAGTAGAACTTCTTTTTTAGTGAGATGGGCCATTTGTAAAATTTTGATCAACATCACCTCACCGACTGAGCTTGGTTCGTAGCCGATACGTTTGCCTTTAAGCTCAGGTAAATTTTTAATACTGGCATCTGCCAATAGCATATCAGCCCCAGCGGACACGTTAAACACCATCACCACAGAAACAGGCAAGCCCATAGACCGTACTTTTAGCACTTCGTCTAGCGTGAGCGCTGCCCCGTCAACCTCACCATTAATCAATGCCTGAATTGACGCTGTTGCGTTGCGTGTTTGTACTAAACGCACTTGTTTGGCATTTAGCCAGCCTTCATCTTGCGCTAAAAACATAGGGGCATAGCCCGGCCAAACGTGCGCCGCTACAGCAATCGGCTTATCAATCAATAGGCCGCAAGCTGGCATCGCTAACACACATGCGAAAAAACTCATGGAAACCAGCTTTAGTTTCCATGAGTTTTTGATGTTACACAGTATTAAAAATGATTTTAACATTAAGGCATTTTTTATTTTCACCGCTTAATTTTCGACAGTGGTTTCTGCCTGTTTAGTCCAGTCGGACACACTGACAAGTCGTTAAACAATTAACCCTGAGCGTGTAAGCGTCTGCGATTTAGCTTGGCCATCTCTGCCGTAAACTGAATCTTTGCTTGAATTGCCTTGCAAGTGATTAAGTAATTCTTGGTTACGATTAAAATGCTTAGCGATCAATACGCCATTGAGTCGATTCATTTCTTTTGCTTCATTTAGTGCTTTTTGAAACTTAGCCCATGCCTGACTAATACTTGGCTTGGCTTGTTGTTGCACCCAAGTATCCATACCGGCTTCACTCGCTTCAAAACCGTTAACAGACAGCGCATCGTAGCGCGCTCTAGCAGCAAGGTTTAAACGCTGCAACAATAGGGATTTTTCTTCTATAACGGCTTCTATCGCATCCACATCCGCTTTTAACAAATGTGCTTGCTCACGCGACATCAACGCCAGCAACTCATCTAATAACTGGGCATCTTGCTCTAATGAAACAGGCTTGCTTGAACTTTTAACGTTCATCTTAGGTTAAGCTGCCCTATTAGTGAGTAAGTCTTTTACGGTTTCAATCAGGCCGTTGGCTACTTTTTCAGAGCTCACAGTAAATTGACCGGATTCAATTGCGGATTTTATTGCACCGACTTTTTCAGCATTAAAAACATTGCTTGCGGCAACTTTGGCTTCTAATGACTGTAGTTTAGTCGATAATGGCGACAGCGTTACATTTTCAGTCGATTTAGAACCAGACTGCGATTGCTCGGTTTTTTGTTTAGATTCCGCTTCAACTTTAGCCGCATTGGCTTTTTCTACATTCGCTTTATCAACTCCAAGTGCTGCCGTATTTTTAATCGTGTCGTTAACTTTCATGACGTTTCATCCTTTTTACTTTAATTGCCCTTGCGCTTTACACGCATCCTTAATGCTAATATCGGCATAGTTTAAGCGAACTTTAATACTTTAGTAAAAAAATAACATTTTATTTCGTGCTTACGATGAATTCAACTGGCTTAGCAAGCAAATTTACATGGATTAAATTGCGTTATTGTTAAAATCCCACTTCTATCAAACCGCCTTGGCGCGCAATGCCTGTTACCACCTGCCCGCTTGCCACTTTTACCTGTACTAACTGACCTTCGTTGGCTTTCGTAATCGCTTTTCCCTCGGCAGAGATTCTAAAACCACGACCAATCGTCGTGATAGATACTGTTTGCCCCTGTTGCACCACTGGTGGCATTTTCAACATCTCCTGCCGAATAACAGTGCCCGCATTCATGGAAACATTTACTAATCGACCCACCGCCTGACTCATCTCGGTAAATATACCTGCTGGCAATTGCGTTAAATCACCTGTTTCAAAAATTAAATCCTGCCCCGTCACAACGCGCCCTTGTGCCAAAGGTGCTGCAGCCACTAAATACTGTGCTGAAACACTTACGTTTGCCTGGACATATATTGTCCACGCACTAGGTGCATTGCAACGTACACCTACACTGGTTTTACCCCATGCTCGACTGCCATTAGGCAAAAAAACCTGTGGCTCAGGGCATTGTGCTAAACGCAAATGCGGATCAATGGCACCTGCGTTTACACTGACTTCACCTGGATAACCAATGGTTTGTGTATTTAAAAAATCTACAATTTTAAGTTTTAATGTAGATAGGTCATGCCTGCCAATTTGGCTACTTACCGCCACCTTGCTACCAGAATTAACCGATGTGGATTGTGCATGCGCGACAGAGGCACCTGACAATACAACAATTGTAAGTAATCCAACTATTAAAAAAGCGATGCCTAGCATTTTTACACGGAGGCAATCTTCAAAATAACGCATATTGAATTCCAATGTGATTAACAACAATTCAATGAAGCATTCTACGGATGCATCTCACTAACAAAACTAAGAAAAGGCTAGTAATTACCCGTTTGCTTTATTGATTGAAGTTTGATACTTCACCTTAGACTATCTCTCGTCAGTGTTATCGGTGTAAAAAGTATTTTCTTTAGGATAAAAATACACTTTACAAACATACGCTTTACAAAAAAATCAAGTATTGGTGAAAGGATATATCGTGATCAATAAATTAGACGCGGCGTTGAGTCTGCATCAAAATGTTCTGAGAGTGCGCGGTCAGCGCCAAGAGCTTATTGCGGCCAACATCGCCAATGCGGATACGCCCAATTACAAGGCGCGTGATTTAGACTTTGGCGCCGTGATGAAAAATGCAATGTCAGGTGTCGCGCAAGAAGGTTTTAACACCTCAAAAACTTCCACTCAACATTTAGATGGCGTACCATCAAAAGTAGCACTAACAGGTGGCGCTTTGTTTCGCCCCGTGATGCAAGGCAGTGTCGATGGCAACACCGTAGATATGGATGTTGAGCGTAATCAATTTGCCGACAATGCAATTCGCTATGAAGCGAGCTTGATTATGATTAACGGCCGACTTAAATCAATACTCTCGGCTATTCAAAGCCAGTAATTGCGTTGTCAAGTTAATCAAGTAGGTTAGGAGCAAGCGATGTCATTATTTAATGTGTTTAATATTTCCGGTTCTGCCATGAGCGCACAATCACAGCGTTTGAATGCAGTAGCCAGCAATCTAGCCAATGCAGATAGCGCCACCAGCGCCAATGGAACCGCCTACAAAGCCAAGCAGGTGGTTTTTAGCGCAGTGCCGACAAAGTCACCCGATGCTAGCGGTGTAAAGGTGTCCAAGGTCATTGAAGATCAATCGCCGCCTAGAATTATATACGACCCTAAACACCCACTTGCTGATGAAAAAGGCTACGTCACCATGCCTAACGTTAACGTGACTGAGGAAATGGTGAATATGATTTCAGCCTCACGCGCTTACCAAAACAATGTAGAAACCATGAATGCCGTTAAAACCATGCTTTCTAAAACGTTAACTATTGGCCAATCATAACCATTAGGCGCAATTTAAAACTATCGTTTCCAGCTTAAACCGTTCATATAAGGAAATCATCATGGCAGCCGTACAAAGTACCTCAAACAACCCATCACAGGCGCTACTTGATTCTGTTAACGGTCAGAAAAACAGTAAGACCAATAGCATAGATAACGCACAGGACAGGTTTATGACGCTATTAGTCACGCAAATGAAAAACCAGGATCCACTCAATCCGATGGATAACGCACAGGTGACGAGCCAAATGGCACAGCTTTCTACCGTAACCGGTATTGACAAGCTAAACAACACGCTGGAATTATTGATTGGTAACGTGCAGGCAGGTCAATCTTACCAGGCATCCAGCATGATCGGTCATAGTGTGCTGAGCCCTGGTAACGAAATTACCACCAGTGGCGAAGGCGGATTTTTTGGTGCAGATCTGCCAATAGGCGCAGACAAACTAACGGTTACGATTAAAGATGCAGCCGGCAACGTGGTTAGAACACTCGATTTAGGCAAGCAAAATGCTGGCATAGCTCCGTTAAGCTGGGATGGCTTTACCAATGACGGCTCAGTCGCCAAAAGCGGTAGTTATCAATTTGAGCTGGCGGCAACCATTGCAAACAACACCGCAGCAGCGAGCGGTTTAAGTTTTGCGCAGGTAATGAGCATATCAAATAACGCCAATGGCATTAAATTGAATCTAAGCAACCTGACTAGTGTTAACACCAGTGACGTAAAAGAGATCTTTTAATTCAGAATCTATAACAATGTTTAACATGATCCAAATCAACACAATGTATAAGTCATCACCATTAAGTAGTTTTAATTAGTGCTTAATTAAAATAATCAGGAGAATAAAATGAGTTTTCAACAAGGTTTAAGCGGTCTTAATGCGGCGTCTAAACAACTAGAAGTCATCGGCAATAACGTAGCTAATGCGAACACGGTAGGCTTTAAGCAAGCTCGCGCTGAATTTGCTGACGTTTACGCTAACTCACTCTCTGGTGGCGGTGGTACACAAATCGGTATTGGTGCAAAATTAGCGACAGTGGCACAACAGTTTACTCAAGGCAATGTAACCGGCACAAATAATCCGCTAGATATCGCGATCAACGGTAACGGATTTTTCCGCATGAGCAACAACGGCGCGATTACTTATTCACGTAACGGGCAGTTTCAAATGGATAAGTCAGGTTTTATCGTTGATGCATCAAGTAAACGGCTGACTGGATTTGCCGCAGATGCATCAGGTGCGCTATTGAAAGGTGCGCCAGCTGACCTGCAAATATCAACCGCAGATATTTCGCCACAGAGCACGACTGAAATCGACGGTATCGTTAATTTAGATTCGCGTAAAACCGCCCCGGCAATCACGCCGTTCGACCCTACCGACCCCACAACTTATAGCGACTCTACTGCCGTGTCAGTATTTGATAGTTATGGTATTTCACATACTTTGCAAACCTTTTTTGTAAAAGCTGCCGCCCCAAACGTATGGAATATCTACACCACCGCAGATGGTGTTTTTACCAATGGGGTCAATGCGACGACGCCGGTAGCCACACTCACATTTCCGGTCTCGGGTACTGGCGTTAATCCAACAAGTTCACCCAATCCAATTCCAGTTTCTTTTGCGCCTACCACCGGTACGCCGCCAGTAGCAACAGGGGCTGCAAGCCCAATGTCATTTACCATGGATTACACTAAAGGCACACAGTTTGGCTCAAGCTTCAGCATCAATAGCTTATTGCAAGATGGCTTCGCCTCTGGTCGCCTTTCTACTTTTAATACGGCGGCCGATGGCACGATTGTAGGCAGCTATAGCAATGGGCAATCAAGAATACTCGGTCAAGTCACGCTGGTTAATTTCACTAATCCAAATGGCTTGCAATCTCTAGGTGGAAATGCCTGGGCTGAAAGTGCTGGCTCCGGCGCACCGCAACCAAGCTTTGGTGGCACACCAGGCACCGGACCGCTGGGCGTATTGCAATCTTCAGCCGTTGAAGACTCTAATACCGACCTGACTGCCGAACTTGTGAATATGATTACAGCACAACGTTACTATCAAGCCAATGCGCAAACGATTAAAACGCAAGATCAGGTGTTGCAAACCTTAGTGAATCTACGTTAACCGTTAATAGCTAATCGCTTATAGCAAACTGAATAAGGAGACACGCGATGGACCGCATGATTTATACGGCAATGACGGGTGCAAAACACATCCTTGAGCAACAGGCTACGACCGCACACAATCTTGCAAATGCCACATCTACCGGCTTTAAATCTCAAATAGATTCTTTTAGAGCTGTACCGGTAATTGGGGCTGGTTTGCCTACGCGCGCTTTCGTGGTTGATGCGACTACAGGTAGCGACTTTAACTCTGGGGCCATTCAAGCGACCAATCGAGATTTAGATATCTCAGTAAAAGGTGAAGGCTGGATTGCCATACAACGCGCAGATGGTTCTGAAGCATATACGCGAAATGGATCGCTGAAAACAAGTCAGAATGGTGTATTACAAACATCCAATGGCCTCACCGTCATGGGGGATGGTGGACCCATTACGATCCCCCCGGATGTCACGGTGAGCATAGGTAAGGATGGAACAATCTCGACGGTTAACAACTTAATTTTACCGGGGCCATCCAACATCATTGGACGGATTAAACTTGTTAATCCGCCACTCACTGATTTAGTGCGTACTGAGGATGGTTTGTTTGCCACTAAAAATGGTCTGCCAGCCATTGCTGATGCACGCATTAGCGTCGTTCAAGGTGCGCTTGAAAGTAGCAATGTAAACGTTGTTGAGGCGATGGTCAGAATGATTAGTCTGGCGCGCCAGTTTGAAACACAAATGAAGTTAATTAATACGGCTGAGAATAACGCCAATAAAGCCAGTCAACTCCTCAATTTGAGTTAGTTGATTATCAGCTACTATAAGCTTATTGAAAAAGTAAAAACTGACAAGCTGGGTCTAAATTTAATTGACGGTTGGTCTTGAAAGGAAACAAAATGATACGCTCACTATGGATCTCAAAAACCGGTCTAGATGCACAACAAACACAGATGGACGTAATTGCCAACAATTTGGCAAACGTGAGCACTAACGGCTTTAAAAGATCACGTGCTGTATTTGAGGACCTACTCTATCAAACTATCAGGCAGCCGGGCGCGCAGTCTTCTCAACAAACACAGTTACCGTCAGGCCTGCAATTGGGCACCGGGGTCAGACCTGTTTCTACAGAAAAAATCCATACGCAAGGTAATTTACAACAAACTGGCAATGATAAAGATGTTGCCGTTCAAGGCGCTGGTTTCTTTCAGGTGCTACTCCCGGATGGAACGGCGGCTTTTACGCGTGACGGTGCCTTCCAAGTAGATTTTCAAGGTCAACTGGTTACCTCAAGTGGTTTCTCTGTGCAGCCGCCAATTACAGTACCCAATAATGCGCAAAGTCTAACGATAGGACGAGATGGTACTGTTTCAGTGAGCTTACCGGGCTCTACTGCGGTCACTCAGATTGGCCAATTGCAACTGTCCACCTTTATTAACCCGGCAGGCTTAAAAGCTAATGGTGAAAACTTGTTTGTTGAAACTGCGGCATCCGGCACGGCAAATGCGAACACACCAGGTACCAATGGCGCAGGTTTGCTGACCCAAGGTTATGTAGAAACATCAAACGTTAACGTTGTAGAAGAGCTAGTCAACATGATTCAAACCCAGCGCGCATACGAAATTAACAGCAAAGCTATTACAACATCTGATCAGATGCTTCAGAAACTGACGCAAATGTAATGAAGGGTGATGGCGCTTAACACAAGATTTAATGAAACTTTGGAGGCGTTTATGTTAACCACAAATTATCTTATGCATAAGTTTGCGCTTTCAAATACTGTATTCAATAAGTTATCAGGGAATATGCTTAAAAAAATCTCATCACTAAGTTTAATGTTCATCACCGCCCTAGCTTTTAGTGGATGCGCAGTGACGCCAACATCTGTCGTACAACAGCCGACCACTGCTAAAGCAGTTGATACGAAAACTGGCGCCAATAACGGTGCAATCTTTAATGTAGCAGGCTACCGTCCCATGTTCGAAGACCGGCGTCCACGCTTTGTGGGTGATATTATCACCATCAATATCACAGAGAATACGGCTGCTAAAAAAGCGAATGCCAGTTCTGCTAGTAAAGAAGGCGAAGCTAATTTCAACACGGATGCCCAACTCAACAACAACTTTAAAAATATTCCACTCGTTGGCGGTTTGATCGGTAAAGTACCATATAGCAATCTCGCCAGCTTTTCCGCCAGCTCATCAAACTCATACGATGACAAAGCAAATGCTAATTCAAGCAATACATTTAGCGGATCAATTGCGGCAACAGTCATTGAAGTACTACCCAATGGGAATTTAGTTGTGAGTGGAGAGAAGCAAGTGGCTTTAGACAAAGGCACAGAGTTCGTTCGCTTCTCAGGTGTTGTCAATCCTGACACAATTTCGTTAGGAAACTCGATACCATCTACCAAAGTGGCTGATGCACGTATTGAATACCGAACTAATAGCAAAATAGATGGCGCTGCAATTGCATCCATTTTTGCTCGTTTCTTCCTAAGCATGGCGCCATGGTAAAGAGTTTGATGATGCGCAATTTTGGAAAAAAACTATTCAGCGTGTTTTGTACAGTAGTTTTTACTAGCATATTTGTCATTCAACCAGCTCAAGCTGAACGATTAAAAGACCTCGCTTCCATTCAAGGTGTTCGAAGTAACCAATTGATTGGTTATGGTCTCGTAGTCGGTCTGGATGGCACTGGTGACCAGACGGTGCAAACACCATTTACTGTTCAAAGCATCATCAGCATGATGCAGCAAATGGGTGTCAACATGCCACCAGGCACCAATCTGCAACTCAAAAACATCGCAGCCGCGATGGTCACCAGTACGCTACCCGCTTTTGCACAACCGGGCCAAACACTTGATGTCACAGTATCCTCTATGGGGAACGCAAAAAGTTTGCGTGGTGGGACATTGCTAATGACACCATTAAAAGGCGCCGATGGTCAAATTTACGCCATCTCACAAGGTAGCCTAGTTGTAGGTGGCGTGGGTGCATCAGCGAATGGTGCACAAACACAGGTCAATCATTTAAGCGTGGGCAGAATTACTGCCGGCGCCACAGTAGAGCGAGCTGTTGCCAACACACTTTCACAGACTGAGAGCGTAAATTTAGAGCTGAAAGAAACCGATTTCTCAACAGCAACACTTGTGTCAGATGCAATCAACCGTCGGTTTGGCCAAAATACCGCATTTGCCCAAGATGGGCGCGTGATTCGCGTGCAACCCCCAGCAAACAGTAACAGGGTTGCTTTTCTTGCCGCACTCGAAAGCATCAATGTAGTACCTGCCACCAGTTCTGCCAAGGTCATCATCAACGCACGCACTGGGTCTGTAGTAATGAACCAAACTGTAACACTGGAAAGCTGTGCGGTATCTCACGGCAACTTGTCGGTTACCATCAATACCGAGCCAGTAATTAGTCAGCCAGGACCATTATCTAGTGGCCAAACCGTGGTAACTGCCCGCTCACAAATCGACATTAACAAAGAGCCGGGCAAGGTAGTCAAGCTGGATAACGGCGCAAATCTTTCAGATGTGGTAAAAGCACTAAACGCGATTGGTGCGACACCGCAAGACTTGCTTGCCATTTTGCAAGCGATGAAAGCGGCTGGTTCGCTACGTGCTGAGCTTGAAATCATCTAGTGAGTGTAAAATATGGTGACTAATAACAACCTAACCAATAGCGCAGATTTATCAGGAAAAGTCGCGTTTGATGCCAATAGCCTGAACAACCTGAAGCAAGCTGCCAGAGAAAATTCTCCAGAAGCGATTAAAGAAGTTGCCAAACAGTTTGAGGCCATCTTTATGAACATGATGCTCAAAAGCATGCGTGAAGCCTCACCCCAGGATAGCCCGTTTGATAACGAGCAAAGTCGCACTTTTACCACCATGCTCGATCAACAGCTTACGACCAACCTATCGTCCAAGGGTTTGGGTTTAGCAGACATACTGGCAAGGCAGTTGAGTAAAGGTGGTTACGCTGCCAACAATGCGATGGAGCAAGCGGTAACGGACAAAAACACCAGCGCTGATACACACTCAAACTTACGACCCGACCTGACGGGTAATCCATTTTTGAATAATATAGCGAATGCATTAAAGCAAAATAACGCGGTGACTCAACCATCAGCATTAAATGGTAGTGCTACTGATTTTAAAAACCGCATGGCAAGCCATGCCGAAACAGCAAGCCAATCAACTGGTATTCCAGCACACCTGATGCTAGGCCAAGCCGCGCTTGAAAGCGGCTGGGGCAAGCGTGAAATCAAAGCGGCTGACGGCACACCTAGCAATAACCTATTTGGCATTAAAGCCACTGGCAATTGGAATGGTAAAGTTGTTGAAGCCACGACCACAGAATACATTCACGGCATTAAGCAAAAACGCATCGAAAAATTTCGTGCTTATGATAGCTATGCGGATTCATTTAAAGACTTTGCCAACTTAATGCAAAATAATCCACGCTATGAAAACGTCATGGAAAATTTACATAGCCCCCATGGTTATGCACAAGCGATGCAAAAAGCGGGTTATGCCACTGACCCTGATTACGCTACAAAATTGGCCAGCGTTATTCAAAAAATCTCACCTTCATTGTAAAATTGCATTAAAGCTTGATTATTAAAGCTTCATCCTAAAGTTTTACGTATTTATGCCGAAAAGCTATATGTTAGATTAGTTAAAAAAGAGTAAATATCATGGCCTCTAATATATTAAGCATTGGAAAAAGCGCATTAGCAGCCGCTCAGGTTGGCATTAGCACGACTGGGCATAACATCGCAAATGCGTCCACTCCCGGTTATTCACGGCAAGTTGTGGTGCAAGCGGCGGCGCAATCTCAAAACTTTGGTTACGGCTATGTAGGTCAAGGTACTGAAATTTCCGGTGTCAATCGTGTCTATAACGACATATTAGCGGCACAAGTGGTTAGAAGTCAGGCGACGAGTACTGGCATCAATACCTATCAGACACAAATGAGCACCATCAACGACATGCTTTCCAACCCAGCTGCGGGCCTTAACCCTGCAATGAGTGATTTTTTTGGCAGCATGCAAGATTTAAGCGCTAACCCTAGCGACACCGCAACACGTCAATCCATGCTGTCATATACACAGTCGTTGGCCAATCGTTTTCAAAGCACTAATAATCGTCTAAATGAAATTCGTGACGGTGTTAATGCGCAACTCACCTCAAGTATCGGGCTGGTTAATGTGTATGCCAAGCAAATCGCAAGCTTAAATGATACGATTGAAAAAGCGGTGAGCGCTAATGGCAACACACCGAATGATTTGTTGGATCAACGTGATCAGCTGGTATTAGAGCTTAGTAAACAAATTAAAACCACCGTTGTGCCTCAAGGGCAAGGCAGTTATAACATATACATTGGCAACGGCATGCCGTTAGTTGTAGGTAAAGACACGTTTTCATTAGTGCCTGCAGCATCACCAACAGACCCAAGCCGGGTTGAAGTAGCCTATCTAACCAGTGGAAAAACAACCGTATTGGGCACTAACAGCCTGCCTGGCGGCGCCATTGGCGGATTGTTGCAATTTCGTGCCGAGTCATTAGACACCATTCAAAACCAAATCGGGCAACTTGCTACAGTACTAGCCGAAACCTTTAATGCGCAACATAGCCAAGGTTTGGACAAAAATGGCAACCCCGGAGGTCCGTTATTTAGCATTCCAAATCCAACGGTCAATGCAAATTCAAATAACTCCAGCCCGAGTCCAGTGCCTCCGCTAACAAATGTAAACGCTACTCCAGCCGTAGTTTCAAGTAAAGTTGAAGATGCACGAGCACTCACCGCAAGTGATTACCGCCTAGAATATGACGGCACAAACTACAAAATCACACGCTTAAGTGATATGTCAGCATCTCCTCCTTTTTCAAGCTTGCCACAAACAGTCGATGGCGTTAGCTTTAAGATAGATTCTGGTAGCATGCTTGCTGGCGACAATTTCCTGATTAAGCCAACACAGAATGCTGCGGCTTTGTTTAAGGTTGCAATAACTAATCCCGATAAGCTTGCTGTCGGAGGCCCCGCACTTACATCAAGTGAAGGCGTAAGCAATGCAGGTACGGGTACTATAACTGCACCAATAGCAGGTAGCGGTTACGCTGCCAGCCCGCTTTCTGCACCATTTACAATGACTTACAACACTTTACCTAGTGCTGGCCTTAGCTTCACACCCAGTCAAGCCGTTGTAGTTACATCAGGTGCAACATCAACAACCTATGCCCCTGGCGACCTCGTACCTTATACCAGTGGCGCAACCATTACTACAGCAAACACCAGTTTTACGCTATCTGGCACACTTAGTAATGGCGATAATTTCACTGTAGCAGCCAACACCGCAGGCGCACCCGGCGACAACCGTAACGGCCTATTATTAGCAGGCCTACAAAGTGAAAAAACCTTAAACGGCGGCAAAAATAGTTACTCCGATGCCTTTGGTCAACTGGTAAATGGCGTTGGTAACAAAACGCGTGAACTTAATGTATTAAGCATTTCTGAAGCCCAAGTATTAGAGCAAGTCACTGCTGCCGTGCAATCTGAATCCGGCGTCAATTTAGATGAAGAAGCAACCAACTTGATTCGCTACCAACAAGCGTATCAAGCCGCTGGCAAGATGATGCAGATAGCCAGCCAGTTGTTTGACGTGTTATTGCGACTAGGTAACTAAGCACCGTTTAAGGAAATCAATCATGCGTATTAGTACCAATACAATTTATCAGTCTGGCATCTCTAAAATCAGCCAGTTACAATCTGAGCAAGTGAAACTGCAACAACAGATTTCCACCGGCAGGCGCATTGCATCGCCGTCAGATGACCCGGTCGGCTCCGCACGCGCCTTAGAAGTGTCGCATGCTCAAAGCATCAACGCCAAGTTTGCTGACACGCGTCAAACGGCACAACTTAAACTCAACACCATTGAATCTAACCTCACCAGCTTAACCAGTATGATGATATCTACGCAATCTTCACTGGTAGCAGCGGGTAATGCTACGTTTTCTGACCAGGAGAGACAGTTTATTGCTACAGAATTAAGCGGCACACTAGAAGCCATGATTGGGCTTGCTAACACCAAAGATGCTGCAGGCAACTACCTTTACGCAGGCTTTAAAACAGACACCCCGCCTTTTGATGGCACTAAAATCTTCGCCCCGGCAATACCACCAGCAGTAACGGCTACAATTGTAAGTAGCTATAACTTTAAGGGGGATGGAAATCAGCAATTGTTGCAGGTAGATACGCAACGTCAAATGGCGGTAAATGTTACCGGCAATAATGTTTTTCAAGCAGGTGGTAACGATATTTTTGCCACCATAAGCAATTTAGTCACATTACTCAGCACCCCACTTACCGCAGCAAATCAGGGTGGTTTTAGCGCTGGCATCGCTGCAGGCATCGGTAGTATGCAAACTGGGTTAGACAACGTGCTTAATGTACGCGCGGCTGTCGGTTCTAAGTTAAATGAGCTTGATACCTTGGACACTGCAGGCACCGACCGTGACTTACAATACAGTAAATCGCTTTCAGAACTGCAAGACCTTGACTATGCAAGTGCATTATCTGATCTTTCAAAAAATCAAACCATTATGGAAGCGGCACAAAAATCATTTGTAGCGACTACGAGCCTGTCACTATTTGATTTTATATAACATTATCTGTATGTGAACTACCCCGCCGTAAACGACGGAGCTTCTAACTTCAACGGCACGCGCGCAATACTAGACTTACGTCCAGCACCACGACTGACAGTGCCTCCATTAGCAGTAACGACTATTCCAGCCGTTATCATGCGTTGTGCTTC
>JAUSAG010000020.1 GCA_030652995.1 Methylotenera sp. | reverse complement strand
CTGGAATTGTTCGCGCTCTAGGGCTTTGCGTAGCTCGCCCTCAAGGCTGGCGCGGTTGTTAATGGTCTCCTGCATTTGCGGGTCAAAAAACCGTAGTGTGTTGCGGCCGGCTTTCTTGGCTTGATACATGGCAATGTCGGCCTGTTTCAATAACTCATCGATACCGCATTGATGGTTGTTGAATACAGTAGCGCCTATACTGGACGTGCTGTGGTGCTCATGCCTGTCGAGCAGATAGGGTTGCGATATTGCTTCAAGGATTTTTTCGCCGATAGCCTCCGTTTGTGCAGCGGCCTCTAACGCAGCGTCACTTAAATCTTCTAGCATCACCACAAATTCGTCGCCGCCCAAACGCGCAACAGTGTCGCCTTCGCGCACCGCGGCAGTTAAGCGCGCCGCCACTTGTTGAAGCAACAAATCACCAACTGCGTGACCTTCAGTGTCATTGAGTGTCTTAAAATGATCAAGGTCAATAAACAGCAAGGCGCCTTCTTTGCCACTGCGCGCGCTAAAGGTGAGTGCCTGCGTCAATCTGTCCAGCAACAACCGTCGGTTAGGTAAGCCCGTGAGTGAGTCATAATAAGCGAGATGTTTAATTTCCTCTTCTGCCGCCTTGCTCGTTGTAATGTCGGTGAGTGTACTCACATAGTTGGTAATAACACCCGCTTGGTTTTTAACTGCACTGATTGAAACATGCCCCGGATAAACCTCACCATTCTTGCGCCTGTTTTGAACCTCACCTTGCCAGGAGTCTTCTTTCTTGACGCAATCCCAAATAGCTGCGTAAAAACTTTCATCCACGTTACCAGCTCTAAATATGCTTGCGTTCCGGCCAATAACCTCTGCCGCCGCGTATCCAGTCATCTTTGTAAAAGATTGATTCACTCTTAAAATCAAGTGATCAGCATCCATCACTATCATGCTTTCTTGCGCTTCAAAAGCAGTCGCAGCAATTTTAAGTTCTGTTTCAGATTTTTTACGCTCAGTGATATCAATAAAGGTAGCGATAGCACCAATGACGACGCCATCAGTAACAATGGGTTGCGCCCAGTATTCCACGGCTATTGCGCTACCATTTTTACGCCAAAACACCTCGTCCGCATTATGCACTTTCTGATTATGCTGATAGGCGGCATACATGTGACACTTATCCGATGGGCAATGGCTGCCGTCCGCATACGAATGGTGAATGAGCCCATGAATATGTCGGCCAATAATCTCACCCTCGTGCTCAAAGCCAAGGATACGCAAGAATGATTTATTAACGAAGGTGCAGTTACCCTGAAGATCCACGCCATAAGCGCCTTCTGCCATTGAGTTTAGCAACAACTGCATTTCTTCCATCGAGTCTTTGATAAGCTGCGTTCTACTGGCTACTTCATGTTCTAGACGATTGTTTTGCGCTGAAAGCTCCTGCTCACGCTTTTCAACCTCACTCAGCATGAGATTAAACTGGTCCGTTAAATCGCCTAACTCATCATCTGCCAAACGCTCTACTCGTTGTGAATAATGACGTGTTTTGGCAATGTTTTTAGCACTACGAATTAAACGCTCAATTGGTTGCATAATATTTTTAAGCATACCGCGTATCAGCAACAAACTAAAAATTAACGCCAAAATCATCGCCACGATAGCCGCAGCGATGGAGGCGATCACCTCAACCCAAACCGTGACCATATCTGATTGAATTCTTACCTTGCCCAATGCTTTTTGATCTAGGGTAACGGTATGTTCAATTGTTACCAGTGCATGCTCACGTAACGCCCACTCCAGCACTTTTCGTACTACGCGTGTGACTGCGCCGTCATTATATTCGCCACCTTGTTGCCTAAACGTCCTCTGCGCTAAAACCTTGCCTTGCTCACTTAATATCTCAGCGTAAATAATGTCCGGATTAGGCGCCAGCGCATTCAGCATTTCTTCTAACACGCTTTTATCATTAAACATTAATGCGGTTTGGCTATTTAATGCCGTGATTTCTGCAAGCACTTTTAACTCAGCCGTCGCTTCGCTACGCTCGGCGGCAATTTTGTAAACCGCGCCAAACATAAATGTAACAATGAGCGCCACCACAACTGCCGCCATGGCTAAGTATCTAATTTCACCGCGGATGGTTTTTTGCTGTGTCATCACGTTATTGCATCACCTTGCGTGCAACACGCAGTAACTTAGCGCTTATAGATAGCTGCGCATTTTTTGCCTGTGCATAGTTCACGTCAAAAACTAGCCGTTTGTTATCTAAAAATAGCCCAATCATAGCGCCTGCATTAAATAAATCAAGATTGTCGGTCACCGTTAACACTGGCATTTTCTCTAGTTTTTTAAGCATCTCGGCAGGGTTGTCAAGTGCTGAAACATCGATAAAAAGTATTTGGCAATCTTGCACGTTATTCATATTGGCTAAATACGACAATGTAATTCGTGTATTACTGCTTGAATTTCTGGTTAATTGTTGCAACGCACCACCAAAACTATCACTGCCTAATACACATAGCCTGACTGCTTTATTTGCGTGAGTCGGCCAAGTTATAAGCGTAGCAAAGTTATATAAATAAGCCGCCTTCATTTGGTACTCAGGAACAGGGTCTGCAACGGCTACGCGTGGCAGACTTAAAAGCTCTACCACAAATACCAGGCTAAAAAATAAGCGCGTCAGTTTCATTTAAAGTCGTAGGTCATGCGTAACCAGTAAGTACGGTCGTCTTGTGGGATAACCGTTTGTAGATTGTTGCTACTTGGGGCAACATGGTCATAATCACGATCAAATAAGTTGCGTATACCAAGCGCTACGCCTAGGTTCGGCAACAGCTTATCTGCTGAAATAGTCAAGTTAGCCAAGCTGTAGCCACCAACGGCAGTGTTGCGCTCCGTTTTACGGTCACTATAAGCCTGCATTTCAAAAGCTAGACGCCACGCATGATTAACCAACGGCACTGAGAAATTAATCTTTCCTACCCGGCGTGGAGAATTAACCTGCCAGTTACCATCACCATCTTCTGCGCTTTGAATAGCGGCACTTGCCCGCAGACGCACAGCGTTGTGCCAGTGCTTTTCAAATTCAAACTCAGCGCCCTTGGTGTGAGCACCTTTGGTATTGTTAAATTGAACGCCATTGCTTTTGATGTAGTCATCTGCTTGATACTGATAAACAGAACCCAGCAAGCGCGTATCGGTATCTAATTGATGTTCGACTACCAGCTCTGTCGCCTCGATGCTTTCAGGCTTAATGCTAGGGTTGGGTTTTAAATAGCCATCGGTATAGTATTTTTCAAATGGATTGGCGCGTCTGAACGCCGTGCTCCACGAAAGTTTTAGTGTTGTGGTTTCTAGCGGCTTATAAATCAATGCTAAACGGGGACTGATATCATTGTTAGCATGCCCCAATTCATCTTTATTCATATCTACGCGCGCGCCAACATTAAACATCCAGCGCGGATTAAGTGTGATTTCATCTTGTGCGTACAAGCTGATTGTTTTTTCACTCGTACTAAGGTCGAGTGCCGAAGATGATATGTTTTGATTAAAATCGTACTTGAACTCTGAGCCAAACAAGATACGTTGATTTTGGAACCAAGTGCCCACAAACTGGGCGTTAAGCCCCCACCATTGCCCCACGGATTCTTCAGTAAAAAAACCACTCGGATAAGTGGCCAAACCCTGATATTTAAAATCACCATAATAACTGTGTAAAGACATCTGCAACCTAGAGCTCAACTGCCTGTCATGCTTCAAACTCGCCAGCAGCATGGTGTCTTCATAATTATACGGTGCGTTAAACACTGCCCCATAGGGTGCAGTAGGAATGTCTTTTTTGCGCGTGGTATAAGCCAGCTCGGCAAACCAGCCATCCCATTCCAGCTTGCCGAACAGGCGCCGACTGCGCTGCTCATCTAAATTATTCGCCAGACCGCCACTAAAATCACTGACTGGCGGAAAGTAAAAATCCTGGCCATCGCTATTAAAACCGGAGGCCGACAACAGTAGCTCCGCACCATTCTCCAGCCGTTTGCCATAATGAATTTTGGCTTCACGTCCCTGATAGCTGGCCACTTCGCCAGACACCTGCAAACCGTTAATGGCATGCCCTTTCTTGGTAATCACATTGACAATACCAAAAAAAGCATTGTTGCCATAAATGGCAGACCCCGGCCCAGACACATACTCCACCCGTTCAATCAGCGCCGTATCAATAATGCCGACATACTCAAGATTGCCGCTGTTGTAGATATTATTGTTGACCTGCGTGCCATCCAGTAGCAGCATAATGCGCCCGGTAAAGTCACCTGGGCGCCCAAATCCACGTCCACCTAAAAATGAATAAGCTCGGTCGTTGGTAATATAAAGTCCGCGCATACTCTCTAGTATTTCAGCGAGGGTATGGTAACCATAGGCTTTAATATCTTCTGCCGTTACGATGCTAACAGCTGAAGGCGCGATACTGATTTGATTGGCAATTTTTGACGCGCTTTGCACGTCCATTGTGACTAACTGCTCGATTGGAATTTGTGTGAGATCACCTTGATTGCGGACATCAGAGTCCTCAGCCAACGCTTGAGTGGTAGCAGTTAGCATGACTAAACAACAATAGGTGAATCTGTTAAACCGCAATATTGCTACCCCTAAACTCAGCTGTAAGGATTTCGCTATAGTGTAATGCCATGGCATGACTCCCTCATAGTATTATGCTTAGATGATTTACTCAAGACAGACAATCCCTGACATTCACCTATAACAAGCATTTATCCACGAAAAGCCGTTTTTTAGGATTAAGCCAAGTCAGCTCATTTGGTACTGACTTAACTTATACCAAAGTGAGCGCTCGCTAATTTCCAGAAGCTTGGCGGCACGACTTTTGTTCCCGTTGGTTGCCAGCAAAGCCTCTGCAATTAAACGCCGCTCTAAAACCTCTACCGCATGGGGTAGCGCAAGGGTCTTGGTTACACTGGTTGTGACCTCTGATATTACTGCTGACATTACATGCTCGCCCGTCATTTCAGCAGGTAAGTGTTGCGGCATAATGGCATGATTGCCGCTAATAATCGCCGCGCGTTCTAATACGTTTTCTAACTCGCGCACATTACCTGGCCAATCGTACTGCATTAAAGCATTGATAGCTGCGACAGAAATCTCCACATGGCGCTTGGCTAAAAAGTGGTGTGCTAACGCTTCAATATCCGATTTTCGATCTTTTAGCGCGGGTAAATCGATGCGAAACACATTCAATCGGTAATATAAATCTTCACGCAATTTACCGTCTTTAATCGCATCACGCGGGTTGCGGTTAGTGGCGGCAATCACACGAATGTCCACTGAAATAGGACGACTACCGCCCACACGCTCAATCACATTCTCTTGTAGCGCGCGCAATAACTTGGCCTGCAACTGCATGGGCATCTCGGTAATTTCATCCAAAAATAGCGTACCGCCATCCGCCAACTCAAACTTGCCGATACGCTCTTTAATTGCGCCGGTAAATGCGCCTTTTTCATGCCCGAACAATTCGGACTCCAGCATCTCATGCGGAATCGCGGCACAATTGACAGCAACAAATAATGCGTCGCGTCGTGGCGAACCCGCATGCACCGCACGTGCCACCAGCTCTTTACCTGTACCCGTTTCGCCCGCGACCAATACCGTAGCTTTTTCAGGGGCCACTTGTTTAATCGATTGCTGCAATTGCTGCATGACAGAGCTACTGCCTACCAAACCGGTATGCGCTAATTTTTCCTCACGCAAGAATTGGTTTTCAACCACCAATCGCGCGAATGACAAGGCGCGCTTAATGGCAACTTCCAGCGCTTCTAAATCAAACGGGCGCAAAATATAATCTGACGCGCCGTTTTTCATCGCCTCAATCGCAGATTTAACCTCACCTTGTGCAGTCACAATAATCACTGGCAATTCCGCGTTATCTTGACGAATCTCTTTGAGCAATTGCAAGCCATCCATACGCGGCATGTGTAAATCAGTCACTACGCAATCAACATCCTGAGTGCGGATAACCTCTAGCGCCTCGCGTCCATCTTTTGCGGTCAGCGGCTGATAGCCTGCTTGACGCAAACTAATCTCAAGTAAGCGCAACATACTGGGTTCATCATCTACAGCTAATATGGTTTTAATGCGTTCTGACATAAATTCACTGTGAACTACCCCGCCGTAAACGACGGAGTTTCTAACTTCAACGGCACGCGCGCAATACTAGACTTACGTCCAGCACCACGACTGACAGTGCCTCCATTAGCAGTAACGACTATTCCAGCCGTTATCATGCGTTGTGCTTCA
>JAUSAG010000014.1 GCA_030652995.1 Methylotenera sp. | reverse complement strand
ATGGCACAAACGCTAAACCTGAATGTGATCGCCGAAGGCGTTGAAACCGAACAGCAACGCCAATTACTGCAAAGCAACGGTTGTCACACCTACCAAGGCTACTTGTTTAGCCAGCCGGTGCCGATTGCTGAGTTTGAGGCGTTGATGCGTCAATCGCAAGGATTGAAGATTTAGCTACAGAAATAATTAACCTAGTTTTTTGCATTATTTATCTGATGGTTAATCTGAGTTAAATTAATTGGGGTTTAAATATAGGACGAGCGGTCAACACCGTTTGCAATATCTTCTAGTACCTGCAAAAATTCATCGCCATAACGTGTTAACTTGGCTTGACCAACACCACTGATTTTACCCATTTCTGTCAGGCTACCCGGGCGGAGATTAAGCATTTCAAGTAGTGTACTATCATGGAATATGACGTAAGGTGGCACACCTTGCTCTTTAGCCAGTTCTATACGCTTGGCTTTGAGGGCGTGCCATAGTGGGTCGTTATTTACCTCGGCGTAAGATTCTTTTGCACGTGCCCCGCACTCGACTTTACTGACTTTTCGGTTGCTGACTTCAATATCACGACGTAGCCAGACTTGCATCTCACCGCGCAATACAGGACGAGATGTTTCGCTAAGCCTTAGGCCGCCGAAAGCATCCATATCGGTTTCTAAATAACCCGCTGCGACTAATTGCCGATAAACACTACTCCACTGCTGGGGTGATATGGCTTTGCCAATGCCAAATGTGCTGAGCTGGTGATGGCGAAACTGTTCAACTTTAGGTGTGGTTTTTCCAAGGAGTACATCGGTGAGATGAACTACACCAAATCTTTGCCCAGTACGGTAAACGCAAGATAGCGCCATTTGCGCAGGTTGAGTGGCATCCCAAGTATCAACAGGTGTCAGGCAATTGTCACATTGGCTACAATCACCGTCATGCTGTTCGCCAAAATAGCGCAATATGGTTTGGTGGCGGCATGCGGTAGATTCACAAAAGCCTAATAATGCATCTAGTTTTTGTCGCTCAACATGTTTACGTTCTTCTGAGGCGTCGCTACTGTCCAGCATTTTACGCATGCTGACAACATCGCCTAATCCGTAGGTCATCCAAGCATTGGCTGGCAAACCATCTCGACCGGCACGCCCTGTTTCTTGATAGTAGCCTTCCATACTTTTGGGTAAATCAAGATGTGCGACAAAGCGTACATTGGGTTTATCAATGCCCATGCCAAACGCAATGGTAGCGACAATAATCACGCCTTCTTCACGTAAAAATCGACGCTGGTTGGCATTGCGTATGCTGCTATCTAAACCTGCATGATAGGGCAGGGCATCCCATCCACGCGATTTTAGCCACTCGGCGGTTTCTTCAACTTTACGTCGCGATAAGCAATAGATAATACCTGCGTCATTTGCATGTTCAGCTTCAAGAAAAGCTTCAAGCTGTTGGCGTGCGTTGGCTTTTTGCGTGACGCGGTATTGAATGTTTGGGCGATCAAAACTGGAAACAAACTGGCGCGCATTTTCAAGTTTGAGCCGCTCAACAATTTCCACTCGCGTAAGTGCATCTGCTGTTGCCGTGAGCGCAATGCGCGGCACATTTGGAAAGCGCTCATGTAAAACGGTGAGCTTGCGGTATTCTGGGCGAAAGTCGTGTCCCCATTGCGATACGCAGTGTGCCTCATCAATGGCAAAGAGCGCAATACCTATGTTTTTTTCTATCTGTTCCAGAAGTGATAAAAAACTAGGCATGAGCAATCGCTCGGGCGCTACATAGAGGATTTGTAAATCACCGCGCACCAGTTGTGCCGTAATTGCGCCGGCTTCATTTGTGCTTAAGCTGGAATTTAAAAATGCAGCCTGCACGCCAAGTTGCTGCAAAGAGTCAACTTGGTCTTGCATCAATGCAATGAGTGGCGAAACCACAATGCCAACGCCATTGCGTAAGAGGGCTGGCAATTGGTAGCACAGTGACTTGCCTCCGCCGGTCGGCATCAGCACTAGGGCATCACCACCTGCAACCACATGTTCTACAATGGCTTGCTGTTCACCACGAAAAGTAGTGTAGCCAAAGACATCATGCAGGCACTCATGAGCATCAAAATAGTGTGTAGATGTGTTTGCCACGGAGGTTAAATGACAGCGTTAAACTCAAATAACCCATTCGAGCGAAACCAGTGCCTTCCCCCACGCATGGAGAAGGCTAGAGCCATCCCCGAACTCGATACGGGGATGGCGGTAGTGCTACGAAAATCTAACACTTTCAGTTGACTCCTAGTCATTCCATTACCAGTGAGAAAAACTATTTCGGCTAATGGATCATCTGGATTAAGTTTACTCAACCCCTTGGCTCGTCAAGTAATCTTCATAATTACCCGTAAAGTCGATGATTCCACTCGACTTTATTTCAATAATACGCGTGGCGATAGAGCTTACAAACTCACGGTCGTGGCTGACGAAAAACAGGGTGCCTTTATATTTATCGAGTGCGGTATTGAGCGCCTCGATAGACTCCATGTCCATGTGGTTGGTCGGTTCATCCATGAGCATGACATTAGTTCTTGCTAGCATCATTTTGCCGTATAGCATGCGACCTTTTTCACCACCAGATAATACTTTGACCGATTTTTTAGTATCGTCACCACCAAATAATAAACGTCCTAGCATGCTCCGCACGACTTGGTCATCATCACCAGGTTGGCGATAAAGCGACATCCATTCAAACAAGTCTTCGCCATTTTCAAATTCGTATTCGTGATCTTGTGCAAAGTAGCCAATATTGGCTTTCTCAGCCCATTTAACTTCGCCGTGATTAGGTTGCAGGTCACGCGCCAAGCAGCGTAAAAATGTGGTTTTACCAATACCATTTTCACCAATAATCGCAACTTTTTCACCGGCTTCAAAAATCATATCAACATCATTAAACAACGGTTTATCGAAGCCGTGGCTGAGTTTTTTCAACTCAACCGCGTTGCGGTACAGTTTGTCGCGATCGTCAAACTCAAAGCGGATAAACGGATATTGACGGCTTGAAGGTTTAAATTCCTCAATTTTGATTTTATCAATTTTCTTGGCACGACTGGTCGCCTGCTTCGCTTTTGAGGCATTGGCAGAGAAGCGGCGCACAAAGTCCTGCAGTTCAGCTACCATCAGTTTAGCTTTGTCATTGTCTTTGGTTGCCTGCGCACGTGCGGCAGTACTGGCTTCCATGTAATCATCGTAATTACCTGGGTAAACCGTAATTTTCCCATAATCCATATCGCAAGTATGTGTACAAACCTGGTTTAAAAAGTGACGGTCATGCGAAATGATAATCATGGTGCAGTCACGGTTATTCAGTACATCTTCTAACCAACGGATGGTGTTAATGTCCAAGTTATTGGTAGGTTCATCCAATAGCAAAATATCAGGGTTAGAGAACAGCGCTTGCACCAGCAAAACGCGCAATTTCCAACCAGGTGCTACGGCACTCATTGGGCCGTTGTGTTGCTCAATCGGGATGCCTACGCCCATCAAAAGCTCGCCAGCACGGGCTTCGGCAGTATAGCCGTCATATTCCGCAAACACGCCTTCCAGCTCGGCGGCGCGCATGTAATCATCTTCAGTGGCTTCTAAATTAGCGTAGATCGCATTTTTTTCTACATTCGCCTTCCACATTTCTTCATGGCCCATCATGACCACATCGAGCACACGTTGATCTTCGTAAGCAAACTGGTCTTGGTGAAGAAACGCCATACGCTCATGGCTGTCGATTGAAATATTACCCGCACTTGGCACCAATTCGCCAGCCAGCACTTTCATGTAAGTGGATTTACCACAGCCATTGGCACCAATTAAACCATAGCGATTGTTATCGCCAAATTTAACAGAGACATTTTCAAACAATGGCTTAGCGCCAAATTGCACAGTGATGTTGTTGCTGATTAACACGTTGAACCCTTAAAAAAACGTTGCGTAGGCGCGCAATTTATTGCGCGCCTACAGGATATTAAAATTTATTTTGTATAACGACTTCATCCATCGCTAATTGCCCGCCACGCGGCAAGGCTTGTTTTAAAGCTTTGCCCACCACCACAAACATGGCTGGCGTATGATCCGCTGGTAAGTTAAGCAGTTTGGCAACCGCATCAAAGTCAAAGCCATCCATCGGGCAGGTATCGTAGCCCATTTCTTTAGCGGTCAACATGATGTTCATGGCGGCCATGCCACATGAGCGCATCGCTTCATCGCGTTGCACTTGTTCTAACCCCTCGTAATATTGGCCTATGGCTGGCACTAGATAATCTTGCACCGGCTTGGGTGCGTTTACCCAATAGCGTTCAGGGTGTTTCGCCCATGCTTTTAAATCTGCGGTTAGCACAATCAGCAATGAGGCTTCTTCAACCTGTGCCTGATCCCAGCTCACTTTACGAATTTCTTTGCGAAGCGCGGGGTCGTCCACTACGACAAATCGCCAGTTTTGAATATTAAAAGCAGTCGGTGACAGTATTGCCAGTGACATTAGTTTGGTAATTTCTTGCTCCGTCATTTTATGCGTGGGGTCATACGCCTTGACTGAGCGGCGTTCTATAATGGCTTGGCTAACGTTCATGATTCGTAATGGATATCCAAAATTTCTAAAGTAATGTCACCAACAGGACGTTGCCAGGTGACAGTGTCGCTAATTTTTTGACCCAGCAAAGCTTTTGCCAATGGTGAAACCCAACTGACTTTATTAATGGTGGCATCCGCTTCATCCTCACCTACGATGTGAAATTTAAGCTGAGCACCTTCGCCATCTTTCACCTCAACCGTTGCACCAAATAATACTGTTTCGTGGCTTTGTGTTTTAGGGTCAACCAATATGGCTGAATCTAGCCGTGCACGCACATAACGTAAATCACGCTCAATTTCAGCAATTTTGTCTTTACCAAAGGTATCCTCGGTCGTGTCTTTTAGGGTGTCCAGTTGCTCTAACAACGAGCCTTCAAGCGTTTGAAGCGACAGTGCGCCTGTGGGTGTCACGTAATTAGGATGCTCACTAATCGGACGCTCGACAATATCGTCGCCAGCTTGCTCAAATCTTTCTTCATTTACAAATGCACGACTCATAGATGATCTCCTGTTATTCCCACTCAATGGTTGCTGGCGGCTTGCCTGAAACGTCATAAACCACGCGGTTAATCCCGCGCACTTCATTGATAATGCGGTTAGAAACGCGACCTAAAAGCGCGTATGGCAGTTCTGCCCAATGCGCGGTCATAAAATCACTGGTGACTACGGCGCGTAATGCCACCACGTAATCATAAGTACGGCCGTCGCCCATTACGCCGACTGACTTAACGGGTAAAAATACCGTAAATGCCTGGCTGGTAAGTTCATACCAGGTTTTACCAGTGACGTCATCTTTAGTGTTGCGTAGCTCTTCAATAAAAATTGCATCTGCACGGCGTAGTAAATCTGCAAAGTCTTTTTTCACTTCACCTAAAATACGCACGCCTAAGCCAGGACCGGGAAAAGGGTGGCGATATACCATGTCTGGTGGCAAGCCCAGCGCCACACCGAGTTCACGCACTTCATCTTTAAAGAGGTCGCGTAGTGGCTCTAACAGTTTTAAGCCTAAGGTTTCTGGCAACCCACCCACGTTGTGGTGACTTTTAATGGTGACGGCTTTTTTGGATTTCGCGCCGCCTGATTCAATCACGTCAGGGTAAATTGTACCTTGCGCTAAAAAGGTTGCCCCTTTATGCCCACCGTTACCCGCTTTAAGTTTGGCGGCTTCGGCTTTAAATACTTCTACAAATTCGCGACCTATAATTTTGCGTTTGGCCTCTGGATCACTCACACCTGCCAAATGCCCCATAAATTGGTCGGTAGCGTCCACGCGTATAACATTGACATGTAAGCGCCCTGCGAACATATCCATCACCATGTCGCCTTCATTCAAGCGCAATAAACCATGATCCACAAATACGCAAGTGAGTTGGTCACCAATCGCTCGGTGAATAAGCGCTGCGGCAACGCTTGAGTCAACACCGCCTGATAAGCCTAAAATCACTTCTTCATCACCAACTTGGGCTTTAATTTTAGCCACAGCTTCAGTGATGTAATCGCCCATAATCCAGTCTGGTTTTGCACCGCAAATGTCTAACACAAAGCGGTTAAGTATCGCCTGACCTTGCTTGGTGTGCGTCACTTCAGGGTGAAACTGCACCGCATAAAATTTGCGTGTTTCATCTGCCATGGCCGCGACAGGTGTCGTTTCGTTACTGGCAATCACTTTAAAGCCGGCAGGTAATTTGGTCACCTTGTCGCCGTGGCTCATCCACACATCAAGCAAACCGTGACCTTCAGCATTCGTGCCATCTTGAATGTCGCGGAATAGGGCAGAGTGACCATGCGCGCGCACTTCAGCATAACCAAACTCACGTTTATGACCTGCCTCGACCTTGCCGCCGAGTTGTTGTGCCATGGTTTGCATGCCATAACAAATGCCTAATACTGGTATGCCTAGCTCGAATACCGTTTGTGGTGCTTTGTCTGTTTCTTCTTCATACACGCTGGCATGGCTACCTGAAAGAATAATGCCATCAGCGCCGAAATTGCGTACAAAGTCATCAGAAACTTCACATGAATGAATTTCGCAATACACATGTGCCTCACGCACGCGGCGTGCGATAAGTTGAGTTACTTGGGAACCGAAGTCGAGTATAAGAATTTTTGAATGAGACATTTTTTAGCCGCAAAATGCACAGAGAACACAGCCCCAGAGCTATTGATTTCTCTGATGTTGTTTTTTCTGTGGCTAGAGTTAATATTTAAGGGCATCTCTATTCATTCAATTTCCGTCGCTATACTGCGTTGCTCATAAAAAATTATTTCTTACATATCAACCATATGCTACGTCACAATTTTTTACTCGCGCCTTGTCTGGCTTATCGCACCAATCTTGTTGCTTTAGCGACTTAGATTGGTGGTGATGACCTTTACGGTTAGCAACTTGAATGAATAGTGGTACCCTAAAGCGAATTAGCCAACGCGATAATTAGGCGCTTCTTTAGTAATTTGCACATCATGCACATGGGATTCACGCATCCCCGCACTGGTAATTTGTACAAACTCTGCCTTTTCACGCATTTCTTCAATGGTAGCGCAGCCTGCATAGCCCATTGATGCACGCAAACCGCCCATCAACTGATGAATGACTGCCAGTACGCTACCTTTGTAAGGCACGCGTCCTTCAATGCCTTCAGGTACTAATTTGTCAGCACCACTATTGGTGTCTTGGAAGTAACGGTCGCTAGAGCCTTTTTCCATAGCACCAATCGAACCCATACCACGGTAAGATTTATAAGAGCGACCTTGAAATAGCTCAATTTCACCCGGCGCTTCTTCAGTCCCTGCAAACATACCACCTAACATAACGCTGTAAGCACCAGCAGCAATGGCCTTGGAAATGTCGCCAGAGTAACGAATGCCACCATCGGCAATAAATGGTACGCCAGAGCCTTTTAAAGCTTCTTCTACATTTGAAATTGCACTGATTTGTGGCACACCTACACCGGCAACAATACGCGTTGTGCAAATTGATCCAGGACCAATGCCAATTTTAACGCCGTCAGCGCCTGCATCGACCAGTGCTAATGCTGCGCTTGCCGTTGCAATATTGCCACCGATGACATCGATGTGTGGAAAGTGTTTTTTAACCCATTTCACGCGATCCAGCACACCCTGTGAGTGGCCATGTGCGGTATCAACCACAATCACGTCAACACCCGCCTCAACCAAGGCAGCCACACGCTCTTCAGTACCTTCGCCTACACCAACAGCCGCACCAACGCGTAATCTACCTTGCGCATCTTTACACGCAAAAGGATGGTCGGTTGATTTTTGGATATCTTTAACCGTGATTAAGCCTTTTAGTGTGTCTGAGTCATCAACGACTAATACACGCTCAAGACGATATTGGTGCAATAAGCGAATAACATCTTCTTTCGCGGCGCCTTCTTTCACAGTCACCAGCTTATTGCGTGGTGTCATGATGTTTTTAATTGGTTGATCAAGGTTGGTTTCAAAACGTAAATCACGATTGGTCACAATGCCAACAATTTTGCCGTTATCCACCACAGGAATACCTGAAATTTTATGCGTACGATTGAGCTCAAGCACATCACGTACCGTCATGTGGCTTTGAATTGTAATAGGATCATTCACTACGCCTGACTCAAAACGTTTAACACGTGCAACATGTGCAGCTTGCTTTATCGTGGTCATGTTTTTATGAATAAAGCCTAAACCGCCTTCTTGCGCCAGGGCAATAGCAAGCGGTGCTTCGGTGACTGTATCCATTGCAGCCGATAACAGCGGGATGTTGAGCTGAATGTTGCGAGAGAGTTGTGTTGCGAGAGACACTTCGCGCGGCAGGACATTAGAGTAGGCTGGCACTAATAAAACGTCGTCAAAGGTGAGAGCTTGTTGCAATAAACGCATGCGTAAATCCTTGTACCCAAAACGAAATTATACAGAGATATGAGCGAGTTAGCGAGAGCGGGGCGATATTTTTGTTAACATTTACATTTATCAACATCAGTCAGTCATCTCAATGCTAGTAAGGCGCATGATGGTTGTTACGGCAATTGGTAAGCGCGCAACACTTGCTTGTAACTGAGATAGGTCATAATATGTAAGAAATGTGTGAAAAAGGATCTAGTATGAAAATTCGCTTGTTATTGCTGACTATAGCAATGTTGCCTATGCTGGCAAATGCTGACATTTACAAATGGAAAGATAAAGACGGCAGCATTCGTTATAGTGACGTGCCACCAGCATCTAATGTGAAGCAAGAGCCGATGCAGGGAAAAAGGTTACCTAAAGCCACAGGTGAAGCGCCGCTATCTGCAGTTGAGGGAGACGTCACCACAGCTATTAACCGAGGTAAAGCGGCAGTAGTAAAAGAGCCTGCGGATAAAGCGCCACTAACTAAAGAAGAGGTTGCTGCCAAACGTGCTAAAGATGCTGAAGCGCAAAAAAAAGCAGATGAAGCAAAGCAGGCAGACTTAAAGCTTAAGCTTGAAAACTGCAAGGCATCTAAGTCAAATTTAGCGACTTATATCAATGGTGGCCGAATTGCTAAAACGGATGAAAAAGGTGAGCGTGTATATTTGGGTAATGATGAAATCAACCAAGGTAAGCTTGATGCACAAAAAGATGTGGAAAAATATTGTGACTAAAACGCGTGCTTTAATCGACATTATTTCAATGTAATTTGAGTCGATATCGCTTGAGCGGTTTCCTAAATCGTATGCATCAATTACCAGCCTGTGCGAACATTTCTTTATCCTGATTTACTTCTCATTGCCTAAAGCACGCCGATATTTTTCCAGCTTGGCTTCGTAATCTTCCGCATCACCATAATCCAAAAATCGCGCATAACGCGAATGTGTGCTTAAAATCTTTCTGGCGTGTTTAATCGGGCAAAAATACTGCTCGGTTCGCCCTACAATTTCACTGATATAAGCAATCATCCCTGTACCGTAAGCGCAATAAGTGCAGTGAAATTTTTCAATAAAATTAAGGTAATTCAGTTGTTGCCTATCAAAAATTATGTAGTCGCCCCGGCGTACTTTTTTTATACCATAAATTGGAAAGCAGGTAAGTTGATAAAACGTAATAAAAATGTCAGTAATGATTAATGGAATAATCATGGCGTAAATGATAGGACCGGTAATTAGGTTTTGTGGGCGATCGGTAATCAGCCAGCGAAAAAAGTTTCTTTTAAGCCGCCGGTGTGTTTCTTTAATGGATTGTTCAAACTCGACCCGTTTGCCTTTTATTTGAAAAAACATGGTGGACGGCTGTTCGCTTAGCGCTGTACGTAAGTCATCCTCAAGCGCTGTGATTTGATCTAATAATTGTTGAATGCGATCGTTCATCGAATTGCGCGTGAAACATCGCCCTTCAGGGCGGTGAGGTAGAGCGCTGGTTGCGAAGCAACCATGACTCTGGAGCCAACCTGAACACGACTACTCCCGTTAACGGCTCCTGATTGTGAATAACCATATCCATCACCACGCTGAATAACCTTACAATAGCGATGAGAGATACCTTGAACGACTTCTGTTGCTGTTTGAATATTAAAATTACCAGTGGCGCGCACTGCGACACGACCAGTATAAATCCCAATATTCTTACCTTTAATTACAGAGGCTTTAACCATATCCCCGGTCTGAAAGCCTTCAATATTCTTCACTCTAGTTAAATAGCCGCGAGGGAAGCCGTACGCGTTTAAGCGCGTACGTTGGTAACAACCTCGGCCCATAGATTTAATCGTCAGCGTCGGCTTAACCCAATCCTGAACAGACTGCACTACGCCTACACATACCGCGTCTAACGCATGCATCTTAGGTATATTTAACCGCACACGGTTGTATTTTGTCCTGCCGCCTGATGCAACCTCGACACTTAAGCCAGTGGCTTTTAGTGTGTTAAATAAAGCCCATCGCGTGCTGTTGACTGCCGCGGCATCTTTAAGCGGCTTTTTAACTTGCGCTAATATTTTTGCTAGGCGTACAGGTTCTTTCTTGAGAAAGGTATTAATATCTTGCGCGGCCTTACGCAGATTACAAGGCCCGCAAGCTAGCGTTAAATTACTAATGCGATTACTACCGCCATTCACTTTTGGATCAATATGTTCTATTTGCAATGGCGTATCTTTCGCATCGCAATAAGCGCATGTGTGATTAAATTTCTCTAGTAGATACTCGCGCACTTCGTATCCAGCTAATGTTCCTTGTTGGTACTCAACGCCAGCAATAGCAGGCGATTCCATCGCCTGCATATCAAATCTAGCTAATTCCTGAGATAACGCTGAAACAGATGCTAAACGGCTAAGGCGATTTACCCAGGCAATCATAGTATCCACCCGATGCTGTAATGACGGTGCTAACCAGCCAGATTGCTTATTGCCACGATTCAAGAATCTTGGTGCGCGATAGCGCGTATTAGCTGCACGACGGCGTCTACGCATACTACGACGCGCTGTTAGCGCTTCGCTAACCTGCCTGCCGCGATGAATCAACTCAAACAGATTCAGTACTGCAATGCTGCCGTCTTCCACTTCTCTTACTAATGCAATTCCAGTCGCTTTACTGCCGGGATCTAACTTAATACGCAATGCCTGAAACTCACAGGAAATGGCATGACGGTCTATGAGTCGAATCGCAAACGGCAGTAAGCGATGCACGCGCGCACGATTACGCGCTAATAACAACTTAGCGCGCCTCTCTGTACACGGCATTAATGCCTTGCCATTACGATCTAATACAAAAACTGCCATAACTCTCCTGTTAAAAGCAATGCTGTCTTTCCAGCAGTCAACCTTTACGGGTCTTGTGACGGTGATTTACCTATCTCACGACAGTTAAATCGCTCTCCCTTCGACAATGTCAGTAAGCAGCTTCGGTCTTTCGACCTTAGAAAAGACGTTGGCAGCTTTACCTTTCCGCTTCTTCGTCAAATCCTTGT
>JAUSAG010000037.1 GCA_030652995.1 Methylotenera sp. | reverse complement strand
CGGCACCATTACGGTCCCGGCGGGCGTCACCAGCTTTAGCGTCACCGTCCCGACCTTAACCGACACCATCACTGGCGAACCGATCGAAACCGTGCCATTGACCATCGGCGGCGTGACCGGCACCGGCGGCATCATTGACATTACTTTGACTGCAGACAGTAACACTATTGATGAAGATACGGTTGCTACTGGCAATGTGTTAGCTAACGATAGCAATGGTACAAGTGTTAGTAACTTCACAATTGCAGGCGTTACTGGCATTTTTACTGCTGGTCAAACCGCGACGATTGCAGGTGTAGGTAGCTTGACTATTGCATTAAATGGCAATTACACCTTTATTCCGTTAGCCAACTACAACGGCACTGTGCCAGTGGCTACCTATACGGTGAATACTGGAGCTAGTAGCACATTGAGCATTACAGTAACGCCTGTGAATGATGCCCCAGTTGGTGTTGCTGATGTGTTTAATGGCGCCAATAGTGTGGTAGAAGGCACAACCGTAGTGCGCGGAAATGTGTTGATTAACGATACCGATGTTGACTCAAGCACGCTCACAGTTGCACAGTTTGCCGCAAATAGCGGCGCTACAGCTATCAGTGCAAATGGTAGTAACTCAATCACTACGACACTGGGTGGCACTGTGGTAATGAATGCAGACGGCACATTTACTTACACGGCTCCGGCACTTAATCATGCGGATTTAACACCTGATATTGATAGCTTTGTTTATCGGGCATTCGACGGTAGTCTAAACTCTACTTGGACTACAGTCACCATTAATGTGACAGATTCAGCACCAGTGGCTAATAACGATCTGGATAGTGTTGGTGTTGGAGGAACGACAATCGGTAATGTGATTGCTGGCACGGGTGGTATTGTCACTGGCGGTGCCGATAGCTTTGTAGATGCACCTACTAGAGTTTCATCAGTGGCCTTTGGGGTCACCACTTACGCAGTGCCTGTGGGTGGTAGAACAATCAGTACTACAAATGGTACGTTAGTGATTCAGCAGGATGGGTCTTATACCTACACATCAAATTATCAAACTAAGTCGCTTGCTGCTACTGGAACAGCTTCAGTTGGAGAATGGACAACGGCTGGATTTAATGTCTATGGTTTTGATACAAATGGAACGCAAACCAATGATCTCTACGGAGGCAATACAAATAGTATCAGTACGGGCAATCTTAACGGTACTGCAGCGGCGCGTGTAAGTGCGCGTAATAACGGCAGCAATGATACAGGTGTTGGGGTCGAGAATGCTAGCACCACAGGTAACGGAGCGAGGATAGAAAACAATGAAAATTTAGTAATAGATATTGGTTATTTATCAAATAATGCCAGTGTCACCCTCACAGCATTGTCCGCAAGTGAGACTGCAGTCTGGCGCGCTTATGATGCAAGTGGCAATATTGTAGGTAACGGTACAATTGCCGGTAACGGTGCGCAAATTGTGACTTCTACGCTCACTACAGCAAGTAGCTACCAGTATATTGTGCTTAATTCTACTGGTGCTACATACCTGATCAATGGGTTGACTGCGCCGCCTGATCTGTCTGGCGTTACACCAGATGTATTTACTTATACATTACTTGACGGCGACGGCACGGTATCTAATACCGCTATGCTCACGATTAATACTGATACAGTAATTTTAGCGACTGCTGATACCGCGCAGGTGTTTGAATCTGGTCTTGCTAACGGAACTCAGCCTGGCGTGCTCGCAGTCTCTGCCAGTGGCAATCTGCTCGCCAACGATGCAGGCATTACACCAACCACAACAATCACCAGCATTAACGGTATAACACCAGTAAGTGGCGTCATCACAATTACCAATGCTGTTGGTTCCCTGGTGGTCAATGCTAGCACGGGTACTTATACCTACACGCTCACTGGCGCAACAACGGAAGGCGTGAACGATGTGCCGACTTTTAATTACGTGTTGACTGACAGCATAACTGGACAAACCACTAATGCAAACTTGGTGGTGAATGTCGTTGATGATGCACCAATCGGTGGGGATATTGTTCAAACGCTACAAGCGGCAAGTGCTGCGTTAACTTATAACATTGTGATTATCTTAGACCGCTCAGGCAGTATGGCGTGGGATGCAAACGGTCGCAACTCTGGTTCAGCGGCTTATGATCCAACGACTAACCGTATGCAGATTGCGAAAGAAGCCATTGCGAAAATGATAGATCGTTACGATGATCTGGGTAATGTGAATGTGAAGATCGTGGATTTCTCAGATACCGTGACCCAAAGCACCTGGTATGTGGATAATAAAACGGGTGCGGTTACTTATGTGGATAGTATTCAGGCAGGTGGCGGCACGCAATACTCTACCGCTTTGACAGCTACGATGGCTGGTTTTACGCAACCAGTAGCGGATAAAACATTAGTTTACTTTATTACTGATGGTGAGCCTACTTCAGGCTATGCCGTTGGTGCAACTCAGCAAACCCAATGGCAGAACTTTATAAGTGCTAACGCGGATATTTCCTTCGGCATTGGTATTGGCTCTGCAGGGCTGACTTCATTATTGCCGATTGCTTATCCGAATGTGGATGCTGATGGTAACGGTATTGAAGATTATGCAATACGTGTGAATAACGCAGCCGATTTGTCAGATACTTTGCTGGCTACAGTAGACGGTGGTGTGGTGATTGGCAATGTATCTGTGCTCTCGGGTAACGGCACGAGTGGCTTGCTTTTAGGGGCAGATGGCGGACAGTTGCAGAGTGTAGTGGTAGATGGCGTGACTTATAGCTACAGTGGAATAGGCGCAAGTACGATGGCTATTACCACGCTCAAAGGTGGTCAGTTGACGGTTGATTTCCTAGATGGTAGTTATAGTTATCAGCTCACTGTAAATAAGACGATACAGAACGAGCAAGAGCTATTTTATGTTACTGCAGTAGATAATGATGGGGATACAAAGTCGATTAATTTAACCATTAATCTTGATTATGTGGCTAACTTGGATACCAACCGAGATATTATTTTGACGAATGTAACGACAGGTGACCCAATTAATATTTCAGCTGAAGCGTTGATGCATAATGATACTTTGAGTGGCACTGGTGCGATTACGAGCACACAAAATGCGATGAATGGTACGGTGAGCGGTACTGCAAATGTACAGTTTACAGCTAATGCCGTGGCTACTAAAGATATCAAAGTAGTTACACAGTCTTCAGATAGTATCGGTGTGCCGGTTAATAACACTCATGAGAATGCGGTAAACCTGACTGATCGCAGTCAGTTTGGTACAGTGGTTGTGGGCACGCCGGCTTGGGCGGTGGATAATCCTGGCAGTTCGATTGTATTCAGTGGCGGATTAAATAACAGCAGCAGTGTGCGGGATGTAGATTACGTTAAAGTGAAGATGTATGCCGGTGAACGAGTGTTTATTGATGTGGATAATCAAACGCAAGGCGTAAATGCTTTTGTTGAGTACTACAATGCATCAGGTGTATTGCAAACATTTGCTGTGGCCACAACAGGGACTGGGACAGGTTTGGCGCCGGCTGGATACTTTACGGCACCTGAAACTGGCGAGTTCTTTATTCGCCTGCAAACTGCAGGTACGGGCACAACAAGCAATACAAATTACAATCTTGTGCTGACTCTAGATAACATTACGGGTCCGATGACCGCTTCTGGTGAGTTTGACTATACCGTAACTGAAGGAGGTGTCTCAACCACGGCAACTGCAACTGTGTACAACGTGGTTGGAAATGCAATTACCGGTACCGATGCAGATGAAATTCTGATTGGCGGCGGCACCAACGATATATTGCGTGGTGGTGGCGGTAATGACGTGCTGATTGGTGGTGATGGTAATGACCAACTATTTGGTGGAACAGGCGCGGATCGGCTTGAAGGGGGCGCAGGTAACGATATTCTAGATGGAGGCTCTGGAAACGACATTCTGATTGGTGGTGCGGGCAATGATATTCTGACAGGTGGTTCAGGCGCAGATGTATTTAAGTGGTCGCTAGCTGACGCAGGCACTATTGGGTCACCTGCGACTGACGTGATTACCGATTTTGATACTGTATCTGGCAGTGATAAGCTTGATTTGCGTGATTTGCTGCAAGGTGAAATTGGTCAGGGTGTGGGAGCTAATCTGGTTGATTATCTACATTTTGAAAAGGTGGGGGATGATACTATTGTGCATGTAAGCAGCACTGGTGCTTATGAATCAGGGTTTAATGCCAGCCAAGATGTGCAGCTTATTACCTTGCAAGGCATTGATTTAGTAAGTGGATTTGCAGATGACCAAGCGATTATTCAAGATTTGCTCGCTAGGCAAAAGCTTATTACTGATTAAATCGTATGTAGTCAACTTTTCAATATTTGTCTACAGCAAACTTAACCGCTACTCATCAAGATTAGCGGTTTTTTTTAATATTATAACCTTCAGTTTTTCAATAGAACTAAAATAAATTGGTCACTTTTAAAGTAACCTTGACGAAAATTCGACATTATTATTTAATGACGGTGATGTTTATCAAATATAAATCGACTGAAAATCAACAGGCACAATTCTATGCGAGTGAATTACTTTTGCACAACAATAGCGGGTAACCTTGATAAATAATATACTTGGGTATTTTAAGTACTTGTAATTCATGTAAACTGTCGCTAATAAACACCTGTTAAATATACAATAAAAACAATGAGTTGTTGATTTTGTTTGAAATGGCCTGTTAGGCACAATGTGGCTTTAAGGTGTATTTGAAAAATTTAACTTACTGTTTCGTGGTGTAAAAAGTATGAAATTTAGAGGCTGTTTATGCGATTCATTTATTATAAAAATAACTAGGTGTAAAAAAATGGCATAAATTTTGCTGCCTTACACCTTAGGCAATACGCTATTTAAGGAAAAGATTTTGAACAGTAAGTTTAAATACAAATTAATGGTACTCGCCGCATCTTACGGCGTTGGAATGTTGGTAAACGGTGTTGCCTATGCCGCCGAACCATTGCTTCCATTAAAAGATATGGTAGAAAAAGTGGTCACTTTAAACCCTGAAGTGCAGGCGCGCTACCATAAGTTTTTAGAGTCTGGTTTTGAGCAAGAGGTGAGGCGTGGAGAGTATTTGCCCAAAGCTGATTTAGTTTCCACCTATAGAAAGCAAGAAGAATTAGTCAAAACGACTGGTAATGCCTTCATCCCTCGCATGAATAACGAACTGGTGTTACGCCAGATGATTTTTGATGGTTTTGCAACCAGTAATGAAGTTAAGCGTTTGGGTCATGCCAATCGCGTACGTTATTATGAGCTTCAAAGTGCAATGCAAAACACCACGCTAGAGTTTATGCGTGCGTATATAGACACGCTGCGTTATCGTGAGTTGAGCCAATATGCTAAAGATAATTATGTTGTACATAAACAGTTATTTGATCGTATTCAAGAGCGTGTTAATGCCGGTGTCGCCAGAAAGGTAGATTTAGAACAAGCAACGGGTCGTTTAGCATTAGCTGAAGCTAATTTATTGACTGAAACCACAAACCTGCATGATGTAACCGCGCGTATGCAACGGCTTTATGGTGAGTTGCCACCAAACACATTGGAAGCCCCTACATTTTTCAACGGCGGCGTAGAGCCAACTTCAGCAGATGCGCTGAAGGTTGCTTATACACATAACCCGGATTTACTTTCTACGATTGAAGATATTCAAGCCAAGAAAAACGAAATTAAAACCAGCGAATCACGTTACATGCCTAGGTTAGACTTACAAGCACGCAAAAACTTAGGCACAAGTTCGGATGGGCAATTTAGTGCTAGCGCCGCTGACGTGCTTGAACTTAAATTAAACTTTAATTTATTTAATGGTTTTTCTGACCAAAATTCAATCAAACAAACAGTGCAAAAGCTCAATGGCGCAGAAGACATGCGTGATAAAGCCTGTGTAGATACACGTCAAATTGTAGTGATTGCATACAACGATATTGCGCAATTAAAAGAGCAGTACATCTATCGTTCACAACATAAAACTTCTATTGAAAATGCACGAGAAGCCTATCACAAGCAATTTGATATTGGTCAACGTACCCTGCTTGATTTGTTAGACACTGAAAATGAGTACTTTCAGGCCAAACGCAGTATGACAAATACTGAATATGATTTACAAACGGCTTTTGCGCGTACTTATGCAGGGCAGGGCTCACTGTTAAATAAAATCGGTGCCGCCCGCGGAGCCCTGCCAGAATTTTCACGTGAACAATATATGGATAGTGAAAATGTCTGTCACGCAATAGCGCCAGTTCAAATGACTGTTGATAAAGCGGCCTTACTGGCGGATGCCAAACCATTTGATAATGTGCGACTTTCACTCGCTAAACCTAGTGAGCTCGTTAAACCAAGCGTGAATTTAGGCGTGAGCCCAGAACCAAAAGGGCAGGCTTGCAGTGTGCCAGATGTCACTATGCGTGTGCGTGAGTGGGCGACGGCTTGGCGTCAGAAAGATGCAGATAATTATTTGAGATTTTATGCCGATAAGTTCTCTCCAGAACCGCCACTTAATAAAGAGCAATGGACGCAGCAACGGCGTGCTCGTTTAAGTACCAACGGTAAAATTGGATTGAAGCTTAATAATCTTGAAGTAGTTTGTGATGGCGATAAAGCCAATGCAAAGTTCAACCAGGATTACAGTTTAACTACCTATAAAATACAAAAAACAGGGAACACAAGCTGCGAGGTATGTAACATGAAACGCATTCCAATCACGGCATTTAGTGATCAAGTGAATAAAGAACTGCAATTTGAACGCGTTAATAATCAATGGCAGATTGTAAGAGAGCTAACCGCTCCGTAATGAATTTCTGTTGCTACCTGACTTATTAAATAGCATGATTAAAATGTTTAATGTCCAGTTTTTTAGTTGATGACAAAAATTTGTTAAAAATAGATAAAAAAGCCATATTTTTTGGTCAAAGTTCCAAAGTAAGTGATAGAATACGCACCGTTGTTTGATCTACACCTTACATCCGCCCGGGTGGTGAAATTGGTAGACACAAGAGACTTAAAATCTCTCGCCTTATGGGTGTGCCGGTTCGACTCCGGCTCCGGGCACCAATAAAATCAATGACTTACGTAAAGCGAGTCATTTTTTTTTCCTAAAATTCGCGTTGCACAGTCGTTGCGCAATATTTACAGCGGATATACAGTTGTAAGTTATACTTTAAGCAGTATTTTTGGAGCGTAACTTGTGCCACAAAAAGCACCTCATACAGAACATATACTTGAAGGTAGAGCTACCCTTTATAAGCGCCCGACAACGCCAATATGGTTTGTTAAGCTACAACTGCACTTCACTACAAAAGTATTAAAATCCCTTACACCGCACGTAGTCGTGGTATTTTCCCAATTAGAACTATCGACCTAGGTGGCCGTCTTGGTTGCTCTGTAGCGGACTTGGCGGAGTTTCTTACAACTGGCGTTCATCAAAAAAATCTGCCATCCGTACTGCAGTCACGCAAACAGGGAAGGCCTAGGAAGAATCAGCGAGCGCAATATATGCGTTCAACGAATTTAATCTCTCAAATCAGTGAGGGTTAAATAATGGACTGTACAACTGGAACTTCTAGCTCACTGTTTAGCGCTTGTCTGTAGCGATTGTGCGGTAATAAGTCCTCTTTAGTGCCGCAAATAAAGCGTTGATTGTTGACTGTGCGGTAATAACGTGTAATTATTACCGCATGAGTAGCGGTAATTATCAAAGATATATCTGGCAACAAGCCCAATGGCCGCAATGGTCGTTTAATTCAGCGGCATTTTCACAACTATTATCACAGGTTAATCTTGAGCGTGGTCGCTTACTTGGCTCTATGCAGGCATTGGGCTTTAAGTTGGCTGAAGAGGCTAGCCTTAAAGTGTTAACCAGTGAAGTAGTTAAGTCGAGTGAAATAGAAGGTGAGCGACTTAATCCTCAAGCGGTACGGTCATCCATAGCTAGAAGGCTAGGCATAGAAGCTGGTGGCCATGTGCCTTCGGATAAGCATGTCGATGGTGTTGTAGAAATGGTGTTAGATGCTACACGTAATTGCAGTGCAGAGTTAACACAAGAGCGTTTATTTGGCTGGCATGCAGCACTTTTCCCCACAGGACATAGTGGCATGTTCAAACTTACCGTAGCAGCCTATAGAGATGATGCAGTAGGTGCAATGCAAGTAGTTTCAGGTGGCATAGGCCATGAGAAAGTGCATTATGAAGCGCCTTCAGCGACAGTGATTCAAACTGAAATGACTAACTTTTTAGACTGGTTTAATCACGAGCTTGGATTAGACCCTGTAATCAAGGCTGGGTTAGCGCACTTGTGGTTTGTTACCTTGCATCCGTTTGATGATGGTAACGGGCGTATAGGCCGTGCGATATGTGATATGGCATTGGCTCGCGCAGATGGCTCACCACAAAGGTTTTATAGTTTATCTGAGCAAATGCAGTGTGAGCGTGAAGATTACTACAATAGTTTAGAGCAAACGCAAAAGGGTACGTTAGATGTTACTGCTTGGCTAACTTGGTTCTTAGGTTGTTTGTTGCGTACAGTGCAAAGTGCGAATGAGGAGCTTAAAGGCGTAGTGTATTTAGCTAATATAAGTCATCGCCTGCGAAGTGGTAAGTTAAATGAACGCCAAATGAAAATGCTAAACATGATGATGCAAGGGTTTAACGGAAATCTGACTACGGGTAAATGGGCTAAGATCGTGCAATGCTCTAACGATACAGCTTTGCGTGATGTAAGTGAGTTGGTCGAATTAGGCGTATTGCTAAAAGCTGGTGAATCAAAAAGAGCTACACATTATGTTCTTAGCGACTTTTAAGAATTGACTGTTTGTTGAGTTGTGTAATATCTAATTTTTAAATTAAAAAATAACAAAGAGGCGATTAATAAATGAATTGTATTGCACGATTAAAACTAGATGGAGGTAATTTAATAAGTCGCTTTTGAGGAGTTTTTGATAAGGTTAGGAGTGAAGCCGAATTGAAAAAAGTGGAAATTTACAATGGGCTAACACCTACTAATAAAGCAGATTTAAGTGAGTATGAAAAATGCTTTATTACATGCTCTTGACCAAAATGACATTATGAATATTGCAATTACAGGTCCAACAACAAAGCAAGCAGACTTAAAAGATGCTAAATTAGCAACGTAGATATAGTAACGAGTGCTTGGTTCTGTGGCAGGACGATGCTACACAAAATCGCCATTAACTGTTGTACTTTGAAAGAGGGTGTCCTGAATTTTGAGCCTGTAAATAATTCTGTGTAAATATTGATTGAGTGCATTAATCTATCTTGGCATCGCTTGCGTCTTTATTGAGCAACTTATCTTTTAGTCGCCAGTATATGTCATCAGTTTTTTTCATCGGGAGATTGACACAATTGCAAGCCATATTGCCTTTGTTGCAGCAACTGGTGCATTGTTATAACGATAGTAGTCACCTTTGCCAGTGGTGATGCTCGTAATGGGTGCACCGCAAGAGCGCATTTCAGTAATCCAGTGAGCAAAGTCAGCTTCTACATGTACCTGACTTTTTTTGGATTTTTGTTTAAGCTTGTTGCAACAGCAGGGGTTCAAAGTCACTTATTGGTATAGGTCGGCTAAACAGGTAGCCTTGGTAGTTGTGACAGCCGTTGGTGATAAGAAATTGACGTTGCGCTTCTGTTTCTACGCCTTCAGCGATGACAGATAGCCCTAAGTTCTTGCTCAGTGCGATAATGGTGCGGACGATAGAGGCATCATTGGGGTCATTTAGAATGTCGCGCACAAAGGATTGGTCGATTTTTAATTGGTCGATTGGCAATCGTTTTAGATAAGACAGCGAAGAAAATCCAGTACCAAAATCATCCAGTGAAAAATGCACGCCTTTAACTTTTAGTTGGGTCATTTTATTGACAATAGTATCCACATTTTCTACTAGCAGGCTTTCGGTTAGCTCCAATTTAAGTCGGTTGGGGTTGGCTCCCGTGTAATCGAGCACTTCTAACACCTGATCTACAAAGTCAGGTTGATGAAACTGTTTGGCACTTACATTGACGGCAAGAAGTAAGTGTTTTGTTTTTATATGGCTGTCCCATGCTTTAAGTTGATTGCAAGCGGTCTCTAGTACCCAACGGCCAATAGGGAGTATCAGTCCAGTTTCTTCTGCCAGAGGGATGAATACGGCGGGCGAAATCAGCCCTTGTTGTGGGTGTTGCCAGCGGATGAGCGCCTCAGCACCAAAAATCCTGCCGGTGTCATCTACCTGCATCTGGTAGTGCAGCACAAACTGATCTGGAGTTGCTTGGTGTAGCATGGATTCGAGCATCACGCGCTGTTCAAGTGCGGCTTGCATTTCGACATCAAAAAAGTGAATTTTATTTCGCCCCGATTTTTTGGCTTGGAACATTGCCGCGTCAGCTTTGCGAAGCACTTCTTCTATCGAGGTTTCGTCATTGTGAAAAAGATTGATGCCGATACAAGAAGTGCAGTGGTATTCATTGTCGCGCAAGCTAAAAGGTTGATTGATGGCGTTGTGAATTCTTTCGGCAATTTTTTCGACTTCTCTGGTGGCTTGCTCTTGTTCTATGTTTAATAAGTCGAGCATGACGACAAATTCATCGCTACCCAGACGTGCAACGGTGTCGTCAGGGTAGGTGCAATTACGGATGCGTTTTGCAACCTCGATCAAAAGTTGGTCGCCAACATCATGACCTTTGGTATCGTTGAGCGATTTAAAATCATCCAGATCAATGTGTAGAATGGCGCCTTGGTGTTGCTGCTTTGGATCAAACGCTACGATTTTTTGTAAACGTTCTCGTAGCAGTTGGCGGTTGGAAAGCCCTGTGAGTGCATCGTAAAAAGCGAGGTTGTATATCGTTTCTTCGGCTTTTTTAGATTGTGATATATCAGAAAGTGAAGCAATGTAGTTGCTTACTTTGCCCGCCTCATCAATCACGGCCGTGATGCTAAGCCATACGGGGTAGACTTCTCCATTCTTGCGTTGATTCCAGATTTCACCTTGCCAGTGATGATCATGGTTTAGGCTAGCCCACATTGCTTTGTAAAAGCCTTCATCATGAACTTTTGATTTACTAAAGGCGGGTGTTTTACCGATGAGTTCATTGAGTGAGTACCCAGTCATCTCGCTGTAAGCTTGATTGACCGAAAGAATTAAAGTGCTGGCATCGGTGATGACTAGCCCTTCATGGCTAGATTCAAATACTTTCGCGCTAATATGTAATTGCTGCTCAGCTTTAACGCGTGCTGTGACATCTTGCGCTAAAACCATCTCTGCAGCGCGACCCTCAAAGGTTAAAGTATGGCATGTAATGTCTACCCAAATTAGGCTGCCATCTTTTTTGCGGTGTTGCCAGATGCCCGCCTGGTTGTATAGGTCGGTTATTCTGGCAGTTTCTTTGATGTTATCTTGAAAATGCTGCAGGTCGTCTTTTGGTCTGACATCACTGATTTTCATCCCAATGAATTCTTCATTGGTGTAGCCATATTGAACGATTGCGGCATTATTTACTGCAATAAACGCAAGCGTCTTAATGTCATATACCCATATTGGCACAGGGTTAGCGGTGAAAAGTAATTTGTAGCGCGCCTCAGAGTCTTTGATGATTTTCTCATTTTTTTTGCGCTCAGTGAGGTCATGCAAAATGGCAAAAAAACGTTCGTTGTCTAATTTGTGGGCGCTAACTTCGACCGGAAATTCAGAGCCATCACTGCGGACATGCGTCCATTCATCACGGTTTGGCGTGCCTGACATAATGTTAGGAAGTACGCGCTGTAAGCGCGGTAACTCTTGCTTTGCCAGAATGTCGGGTAAGTGCAGTTTAAAGAGTTCGTCTCTGGTATAGCCCAATAACGCTAAAGTAGCGTTATTGGCATCAACAAAGCGATAGTCACGGTTCATGATTAAAATACCGTCACTTGCCTGATTGAACAGCTGCTGAAAGCGCGTTTGTGCGTTTTCTTTGCCTATTGAGAGTAACCAAGTTAATAAGCACAGTGTTAGTGTGAGCACTATTCCAGTAAGTCCAAGCAAAGTTGTTTGATTACCTGAAGTGGTGCGCGCTTCAAATGCCGGGGTGGTGCTCATCAGCAGCGTCCACTGACGACCGCCAATCTCAATAATACGGCTGAGTTGAAGCCTGCCGTCAGCTAATCTTTTTTGATGAGACACATGATCAGAGTGATACATTAGGCTATCGGCAAGCTGCGGTTCACCATCATGGATTTCAAGATCAATATCGGGGTCAATCTCATTTTGGAGGCTCGTGATGAGATCCTGAATACGAAAGGGCACATCGACCCAACCAGCAATAGCAGCTTGCCTTTCAGGCAAGGTGTTGAGATTGGTTGTGTTTTTGTATAGTGGTAGGTACATCACAAAACCAAACACATCATTTTTGCCAGCATCTTGAGCTAGCGTGATTCTTGAAGTAATTGTGACATCATTAAGCGCTAGTGCCTGCTGCATAGCGAGTGCGGCGGCTGGTATTGTTAATGTATCTAGCCCGATTACTTTATGATTTTCTTTAGTTAATGGTTCCATCTGCGTGATGGGAGCATAGCGTTCACGCTCGGCATCAGGGTTGATTTTATAGACGGCATTGCCTTGATGACGCATCTCTGCGATGTGTTTGTTTTTGTCGGCATGCAATACTATTTTGATTAGGCCAACCCCTTGTACCCCGGGGAGTTTTTCTTGCAGTTGCAAACCCTGAATATAAGTGATAAATTCACTTTTGGTGACATGATCAGAGCCGTGGATAAACCCTTGAATGCCGCGCATGACTACAATGTAGTTGTTAATGCGGCTGATAATATTGCTGGTGACCTGTGTTGATGCAAACTCGAATGTGTTACGAAGATGCGCGTCTTGTTGTTGTTGCGCTTGATGCCACAGCACATAGGTTGTAGTCAGCCCACCAATCAACACGAGACAAGTCAGGACTAGTGGCATTAGCTGCGACCTGACTAGGTTCTGGATATAGTTGATGGCGTTAACGGGCATTGTCAATTCATTGCTAAAATTTAGTCTTAACAGAAGAAATTAATGTATTCCATAAAAACAGTATAGCAAAGAATGGCAACTTTACCTCTACAAGTAAAAAAACTTACTTAACTAATTGATTTCTAATAAATTAAAATTTAAATAAACTTAAATTTTTCGAGATAAATTATTGTTTTAGTTGTGCAGATTAGCTTGCCTTTGCATCTAGTAGCTCCCAGCGCGCAAGTAAGCTTTCTAGCAATAGTTCAATTTCTGTTAATCTTAATTGTAGCTGTTTAATTTCATCGTTTTTTGTTTTATCTTCAGTTTGGTAAAGGCCACTATCGGCAAGTTTTAAATTGATACTGGCCTGCTCGGCTTCTAGTTGTTCAATTTTAACTGGAATTTCATCCAGCTCTTTTTGTTCTTTAAAGCTCAGTTTCGGGGTGGCTTTGTTTTGCGCGACATTGGTTGATTTAGTATCGTTTTTTGTCGATTGTGCAACTTCAGCTAAACGTTTTTCTTCGGTACGGTTATCTTGCAAACGCTGTTGCGTAAAGCGTTGCCAATCATCGTAACCACCGCCAAATTCAGTGAGTACGCCATTACCTTCAAACGCAATCACTTGCGTGACGGTATTTTCTAAAAATGCGCGGTCATGGCTGACTAAAAACAGGGTGCCATCAAAGTCTTGCAATAAGTTTTCTAATAGCTCTAAAGTATCAATGTCCAGATCATTGGTGGGTTCATCCAGCACTAATATATTGGCTGGGCGCGCAAATAAACGCGCCAGTAATAAGCGATTGCGTTCACCACCTGAGAGTGATTTAACTGGAGAGCGTGAGCGTTGTGGCGGAAACAAAAAGTCTTCCAAATAACTAATGACGTGTTTCCGTTCATTACCGATTTCAATAAAATCTGAACCCGGGCTAATAGTATCGACCAGCGTGGCTTCTTCATCCAGCTGTTCACGCATTTGGTCAAAATAAGCGACGCTTTGTTTACTGCCACGTTCGATTTTGCCGCTATCTGGCTCAATATCTCCTAAAATAAGTTTAAGTAGCGTAGTTTTACCGATACCGTTAGGGCCTAATAAGCCAATTTTATCGCCACGTAAAATGCGGGTGCTGAAATTCTTAATCAGTACTTTGTCGCCATAAGCTTTGCTGACGTTATCAAGTTCCGCCACCAGTTTGCCGCTACGTTCGCCTGTATCTACATTGAGTTTAACGTTACCTTGGCGTTCACGACGTGCCGCACGCTCTAGGCGCAAGGCTTCTAAACGCCTGACGCGGCCTTCATTACGGGTGCGGCGCGCCTTGATACCTTGTCTTATCCAAACTTCTTCTTGCGCTAAAATCTTATCAAACTTGGCAGCGTGGGTTTCCTCAACCGCTACTAACTCCTCTTTTTTAACTTGGTAAGCGGTAAAGTTGCCGATGAAGTCGGTAAGTATTCCACGGTCTAACTCAGTAATACGGGTGGCGAGTTTATCTAAAAAGCGTCTATCATGGGTAATAAACAACACGCTGCCATTAAAGCCGAGTAATAAATCTTCCAGCCATTCAATGGCGCTTAAATCCAGGTGATTGGTGGGCTCATCTAACAGCAATACTTCAGGCTCGGCCACTAGCGCACGACCCAACGCTACGCGCTTACGCCAGCCACCGGACAGCGTGCTAATTAGCGCATCTGCATCCAAATTCAAGCGGCTTAATACCGCTTCAACACGCGATTGTGCCGCCCAGCCGTTTTGCACATCCAAATCATGTTGTAAGTGTTGCATGCGTTCCATCAATGCATTGATATCTGCGTCAGGTTCGCCCATGTCGTGTGTCACTTGGTGGTAATCTACCAGTATTTGTTGCAGGTTGCCCAAGCCTTCTGCCACGGCTTCAAACACAGTATGCTGGGTGTTAAGCTCCGGCTCTTGCGGCACATAAACCACGCGTGCATTAGGCTCGCGCCATACGATGCCATCATCTAATTTAATGGTGCCAGCAATCGCCTTTAATAAACTGGATTTACCTGCACCGTTGCGGCCAATTAAACCTACGCGCTCGCCAGCATCGAGCTGAAATGAGGCGTGATCAAGCAGGGCATGGTGACCAAAAGCTAAAGAGGCGTTATCTAGGGTGATGTAGGGCATAGGTGACCAAAATTAAGTGATTATTAAGGGTGATACTTTTTAAGATTTTTTAATGAACATAACGTGAGGCAGGTTTTCAAAATGCGCATCACAAGTGAGTAAATCTGCACCATGAATTAAAGCGGTTGCATACACAATAGCATCTGCTGTGGCGAGTTTATACTGTCGATGTAGTTCTGCCGCTTGTAAAGCAATTTTTGTATCTAGCGCTACAACTACACAGTTTTGCGTATAGGCAATGACTTGGTCAGCTTCAGTCTCGCCAATTTCTCGTGTGAGCCATTTACTTAATTCTAACTGCACAATGGTAGGCACTATGCATTGAGATGGCTCGGGAAACTGCTCAATAATGAATTGTTTAAGAGGGCTATCTATTAACCACTCTATCCAGACCGAGGTATCAACAACCCGTATTTTATCGAATTGCATCAAAATCTATCGTCAAGGTCACGATAGTTACTGCTATCAGCGCCTGCTGCAATGCCATTGAGCTGCTCAAAACTGGGCACTGGCATGACCAGCATGCCCTTACCTTTGGGAATAAATACAAACTGCTGACCAGATTGCCAATGCAGTTCTTCTCTTACCGATTTTGGAATAGATATTTGATACTTACTAGAAAGCGTTGCAATTGCAGACATATTCATACCCCTAACCAATCGATAACAATAATGTAAGAATTTAACATAAATGAAGGTTTAAAGCTAATAATCACTTAACAGAAGATGGCAATCTATCGGGTAGAAAATGTAGTATATGCAGCGTAAACTCTAAGTATTTTATATACGATGGCTTTACTTACCTAACATGGCTTTTATGTTCGCCATCTTAGATTTACCAAAGTCCTTGCTGGCTTCGGCGTCTTTGTTGAAAGGGTTGCCAAAGTGGCGCACGTCATCTTTAGGGATTTCGGCAATAAAGCGGCTGGGTTCGCACATTTGCATTTCACCAGCGCGCTTGCGTTTTTTGCACCATGAGATGTTAAGTGATTTTTGTGCACGAGTAATGCCTACGTACATCAAACGTCGTTCTTCTTCAATTTTTGTCGGGTCTAAAATACCGGCATCGATACTTTCGCGATGCGGCAATATGCCTTCTTCAACACCTATTAAAAACACATGACCAAACTCCAGCCCTTTAGCGGCATGCAGAGTCGAGAGTTTTACCGCATCCGGCTCGCCATTTTCGCGGCCTTCCAGCATGCTCATCAGTGAGACCATTTGCGTGAGTTCAAGCAGGTTTTTGCCTGCAGATTCGTTGCCATATTCAGTATTCGCCTCACCTTTTTTAGTCAGCCAGCCGATAAAATCGAGCACGTTAGCCCATTTGCCTTCGGCAGCGCGCGGTTCTTCGCTATCGTATAAAAAGGCCTCGTATTGAATCGTCGCCAGTAAATCATTGAGTAAGTCACCTGCTGGGTCGCGTACTGCGCGGTGCTGTAGTTTATTGATGTATTGACAAAAGTTGAGCAGGTCTTCTAACTGTTTATTACCGATTTCACTTTGAAAGCCACCTTCAAATGCAGCGGCGAACAGTGAAATTTTATGTGCACTGGCATATTCACCAAGCCGCTCCAGCGTGGTGTTGCCGATGCCTTTTTTAGGCGTAGTTGCGGCACGGATAAACGCAGGGTCGTCATCTTCATTGGCGACTAAACGTAAGTAGCTAATTAAATCCTTAATTTCAGCTTTATCAAAAAATGATTGACCACCCGAAACCGTATAGGGAATTTTTTGATTACGTAAATGTTGCTCGAAGATACGCGCTTGGTGATTGCCACGATAGAGAATTGCATAATCTTTATAAAAAGTGCGGTTTTCAAACTTGTGCGCTTGTAGCTTCATCACCACGCCCTCAGCTTCATGCTCTTCGCTCATGGCTGCGGTAACTTGCAGTAAATCACCCATGCCCAGCTCGCTCCATAGTTTTTTTTCAAACAACTTAGGATTATTTGAAATCACCTGATTGGCAGCGCGCAAAATACGCACGGTAGAGCGGTAGTTTTGCTCTAATTTAATCACTTTTAATTTGCTAAAGTCAGTGGTGAGTTGGCGTAGGTTTTCTACATCCGCACCACGCCAGCCGTAAATGGCTTGGTCGTCATCGCCCACCGCTGTAAATTGGCCGCGTACGCCGGTGAGCATTTTTACCAATTTATACTGGCAGGCATTGGTGTCCTGGTATTCATCTATAAGCAGGTATTGCAGCTTGCGTTGCCATTTATTAAGCGCCTCTTCGTGCTGCTCAAATAATTCAACAGGTAGCTTTATCAGGTCATCAAAATCCACCGCTTGATAGGCTTTTAATGTTTGTTGGTAGATTTGATACACCTTGGCGGCAGCGTGGGTGAGTTCTTCATCCGCCGTAGCTTTGGCTTGATCTGGATTGATAAAAGAGTTCTTCCAGTTGGAGATTTGCCATTGCGTTTTGCGTAACAGTTGTTTATCGGTAGTGGCGAGTACATCTGCCAAAATTTTAAAACTGTCTGATGAATCCAAAATGGAAAATTGTGGCTTGTAACCGAGTAAAGCCGCCTCGGCACGTAACATTTGCAGGCCAAGTGAATGGAAAGTGGCAATGGTTAAACCCTTGATGTTTTTGCCTTGCATGAGCTTAGCCACGCGCTCCTGCATCTCTAGTGCGGCTTTGTTGGTAAAGGTAATCGCTGCGATTTCTTTAGGGTTGTAGCCAGCTTCGTTAATCAGATAACTGATTTTTTGTGTAATGACGCGCGTTTTGCCGCTACCAGCGCCAGCAAGCACGAGTAACGGGCCATCCAAGTATTTCACCGCCTCACGTTGAGGCGCATTCATGTTGTTCAGCATTGCAGCGTATTATTGCGGCGTGTCAGTCGCGCTGTCAGTGTCTGAATCGCTTTCTGAGGTATTTGGTTTATTAGTTTCTGTCTGTGATGTCATTTCAGCTCTTGAAGCGGGGGTTTCTAAACTCACGCGACCTATGGCGCCACTGCGGTAATCCGTTAAAAAAGCCACCGCAGTTTTTTCAGTATCCCACAAGCCGTCATGGCGTTTGTAAGAGCGACGTTTGGCAATGGCTTCCATCAAATCAACACCATCCATTTTAAGCACATCTAAAAAACCACCATCATGTTTCATGGTATCTAGTTTGTAGCGCGCATTGAGTAGGGCTGGGTAATTTTTAAGTAAATTATCCGCTAAAAATAGTGCAACATCTTCATCAATCACCGCGTTGCGACCAATCGCATGGCTCGCTGCCAGCATATAGCCATCCGACTCATAAGCGATTTTTGGCCACATCATGCCCGGTGTATCGGTAATACTCATGGTGTCGTCTAAATCAAAGCGTTGCTGGCTTTTAGTCACAGCGGGCTCGTCGCCAACTTTTGCCACGCGGCGGTTGAGCAGGGCGTTCATCAATGTTGATTTACCCACGTTAGGAATGCCCATTATTAGCATGCGTAACGGCTTTAAATGTGTGCCTCGGTGGGGCGTGATTTTTCTGCAAATAGCAGGGATTTTTTTAGCATCGCCAGGTTTTTTGCAAGACAGCGCAACCGCTTTAGTGTTGGGTTGCGCATTAAAGTAATTGAGCCAGGCTTGTGTGGCTGCTGGGTCAGCTAAATCCGCTTTATTCAAGATTTTAAGCTGCGGGCGCTGGCGAAATAGGCGCATTTCATCAATCATCGGGTTATGGCTGGCGGCAGGCACGCGCGCATCTAGCACTTCGATAACCATGTCGGTGAACTCCATCGTCTCTTCGGCTTTTTTGCGTGCTTGGGTCATGTGACCCGGATACCATTGAATTGCCATTCTTACTCCGTTTGAAAATGCAAAAATACTTTGTCGGCATCGCTACACCGTACAGAATGTAATGTCTTCAGCTCGCCTTCGTGTCTTTTTTTGATTTTGAAACGGAGGTTCACTTAATTAAGTTCGCATTTTAACATCGACCACCACGATTCAAATTTATATCTGCGTTTCTCCCGTAGATTATTTATGCGGCGCTTTCAGTTGCTGTTCTATTGATGGCGTTGCATCCTACGCTCTTTGATTCTTTCACGTAGTTGCTGGCGCTGTTCTGGACTCATGTTTTTGATACGATTTCTGAGACGTTCTTTTTGTTCTGGCGGCATGTTTTTCCAGCGCTCGCGTAAAGCTTGCCGTTTTTCAGGTGGTAACTGTCTGAATTTATGCATGCGTTCTTTAATCAGGGCTTTTTCTTCTGGGGCCAAGTTTTTATATCGTTCAATATTCTCACGTGCACGTACTTGTTGCTCGGGAGGCATATTGGCCCATTTATCTGCACCTTTGCTAAGATTTTCTTGTCGTTGTGGCGATAATTCATGCCAGCGGTCTTTGATGCCGCTCAGCGTCTGCTGTTGCTGTTTGTTTAACTGTTCCCATGCAACGCTTTCAGCAAATACCTGCTTTGCCGGTAAGGCAAGGCCCAGTAATAGGCTGCAAGCCATAGCATAATGGTGAATTTTTACGGATAAGTTCATTTTTTATTGCCTCCTGCGGGTGCTGCTTTGTCTGAATCTTGCGAGTGATTTTGTTTGTTGCCGTGGCTTGGTTGAGTGGGTCGTTTTTGTTCCAATTCAGCCAATGCGATCTCAAGCATATTGTCCTCATCACCCATTTCCCCCAATAATTCGATGAGGTCTAAAGGCGGGTGGGTATCTGCTAACGCAGTATTGGTATGGCTGAGTAATATCAATAAAGCGAAACCAGAAACAGATAATCTAAACAGCATCTTCTGCACCTTCTTCCTCCAGCACCTCATCCATCCAGACATAAAAAGCCGGGTCAGTTGCGGTTTCAAGATCTTCCGGATGGGTGAGCAGTTCCAGCATGGCGATTTGTTCTGTCTGTTCGTTATTTGTGGCTTGTTGAACGGAAATTTGTTGCGTGGTGTCATCGGCAGGATTGTGGCTGTAGAGTATCAGCACGGTCAGTAACGCACAGCATGCAAATGCACCAGCCGGTATCCATGCATTCAAACTGAATCCGGTTTTGGTATTTTGATACTGAAGTACTTTTTTGCGGATAGAAGCCAGATCATCCCGCGTTTGCTTATCCAGTGTATACACGCTTTTGTCCAGACTCGCCTTGGCTTTAGCTTCTAATTTTTCCTGATCACTTGTCATTGATGATCCTCCAACTGTCCACGTAATTTCTCCAATGCTCTCGCGTAATGGGTTTTGACGCTGCTGGCTGAGCATTGCATGATAGCGGCCGCTTCATCGATATTGAGTCCCTCCCATACGCGTAGAAAAAAAGCTTGCTGTTGTCTTACGGGTAAGGTGCCGAGTACAGCATTTAATCCTGTCATGAGCTGATCATCCTGCAGTTTGATGTCCGGTGCGTGATGTATATCGCCAGCTTGCTGTTCCAGCAAATCTTCACTTTCCTCATCTTCGCCGTCATGCCAGTTCAGCCAGCTTCTGAAACGGTTGCGAACAGATTGTCTGCGGTGCCAATCGAGAATGCGTGTATTCAGGATGCTGTAGAACAAGGCTTTCCACTCTGTAGCGTGGTGCTGGCTGTATTTTTGCACCAGCTTCATCATCGCATCCTGCACGATTTCAAGCGCATCATCGCGATTGCCGGTGGCAATCTGTGCCATACGAAAAGCACGACCTTCTATATCGGCAAGAAAATGATTCATGCTGAGATAAGGTTTGTCGAAATCGCGCTCCATAAGCATAATATAAGCTTACGTTATTTACGTTTTTCGCGTTTATCCATGCGGTTGTTGATGCGTTCGCCTTTTCTATCTAGACGGTTGTCAGTACGTTCGCCTCGGTTATCTAAGCGTTGGTCGATGATGTCGCCCTTTTTCTCAAGCCTATTGGCTTTAGCATCATTACCATTTGCACGCGCTCTATCAGCATTTGCATCCAAACGATTTTCAATTCGGTCGCCGCGATTGTCTAAACGCTCTTCAATTCGGTCTCCTTTGTTGTCTAAACGTTCTTCGATACGATCGCCGCGGTTATCTAAATTAGTGGCGTTATCGGCGATAGCCGATGTTGATACAGCGAGTGTAAATAAAGCAACTGAGATTGCAAATGTGTTTTTCATGATAATTCCTTGAAGGATATTTTATTGTGAGCTGTGTAAGTTAATTTTTATTGCTTATTTACTTGGTTTGTTCGGTTTGTTCGGTTTGTTCGGTTTAGCTGGCGCCGATGGCTTTTGTTTTTTTGGCTGTCCGGCAGCGCGTTGTTCTTGCTCATGTTGCTGATGTTGTTGGCGTATAGCTGCGTGCTCCGCATGTTTTGAGTCATCACCTTGTGAAGGTGCTGCCTGTGCTAAATTAACAAATAAGCTTAACAATATCACTGAGCTGCCTAGCATGACTTTTTTCATTTTTGACTCCTGACTTAATGATTGAATTATTACGTACATCTTTTTTATAAATTTAAGAGCAAAAATCAAGTGCACTTAGTGTACATAACGCAGAACTGATTTGTTTGACGACAAGTCAGATAAAAATTTATTTTTTACATTAAAATAGCTACATGCAAAATATCCCTGAAATCAAACCTAACCAATCCATTGAGCTACTTAAGGCGCTGCATATTTTAACGCGCGATGGCAAGCTTAACCAAGACAGTCGGCGTAAGCTCAAGCAGGTCTATCACTTGGTGAATTTTATCGAGCCGCTGTTTAACGACGTGTTAACGCATAACCCCAGCCCCGTATTGGTTGATCATGGGGCAGGCAAATCTTACTTGGGCTTTATTTTGTATGATTTATTGTTAAAACAATTAAGCACTGGTGAAGTAATAGGCATAGAAACACGTGCTGAGCTGGTGGAAAAATCCAAAAATCTAGCGCAGGAATTGGGTTTTTCACGCATGCGTTTTGAGCATTTAACTGTAGAACAATCTACGACTTCAAATGCTATACCTGCTAAGGTGGATATTGTCACGGCATTGCATGCCTGCAACACCGCGACCGATGACGCGATTCAGTTTGGCTTAAAAAAACAGGCAAAGTATATGGTGCTAGTGCCTTGTTGCCAGGCAGAGGTGGCAGAGGTGTTAAGGCAGCATAAAAATGAAAGTCTCGGCAAAACGCCATTGAGTGAAATTTGGCGACACCCGATACATACGCGTGAATTTGGTAGCCAAATTACCAATGTATTGCGTTGCCTGCAATTAGAGGCATCTGGCTACAGCGTCACCGTGACCGAGCTGGTAGGTTGGGAACATTCTATGAAAAATGAGCTGATTATTGCCAAATATACAGGCCAGCCACGCAAAAATGCGCAACAACGCATAGAGGCGATTTTGCACGAATTTAATTTAGAAGAGATGCGTCACCGGTTTGTGTCATCAAATATATAGCGTATCCGTATTCGATGATTGATTTGACCAAAAATCAGTCGAGATGGGCAGTGTAAGCAGTTATTCGTTCGCCACCCCGTGTGGCACATGGCCTGTAGCAACATGCTGGCGCGCAGATTCGCAGTGTTTCTGTTGATCATCAAAGAAAATGTCCGCACCAAAAGCTTTGAGAAATACACCCTTATCCTTCCCTCCTAAGAAAAGCGCTTCATCAATACGAATGTCCCATGCGCGCAAGGTGCGGATAACACGCTCGTGCGCGGGCGCAGCACGAGCGGTAATGAGCGCGGTGCGGATTGGTGACTCCTCTGCTGGATAATCCAGTTGAATCTGGTGCAGCATTGCAAGAAAATTCTTGAATGGGCCGCCTAGCATAGGTTGCTTAGCAGCGATGACTTCATTGCCATTAAAGGCTTCAAGTCCATTCTGCTTGTATATTCGTTCGGATTCATCCGAAAACAAAACGGCGTCTCCATCGAAGGCAATGCGTAATTGCGTCGGGTTTTTCGTGTCTATTGATGGTGTCGAGGACGAAGATAAAATAGTGGCAGCCGCAAATCCAGCTTCCAGTGCCTTGCGTACATCAACAGGATCCGCAGACAGGAACAAATGGGTACCAAAGGCCGAAATATAAGGATGTGTGCTCGCGCCTTTGGTAAACGCCGCGCGCCCGATATCAAGTTCATGATGCTGGATTGAGTTAAAGATACGCAGTCCGGTGTCTGCGCTGTTGCGTGAAAGCAGAATCACTTCTACTCGCGGATGAACCGGATCAACTGCATTAAGCGCCAGCAGCTTCTTGACCAAGTTAAAGGCGACGCCGGGTTTAAGCGGCACGTCTTCATTGCCAACCTGATGCTGGCAGTATGCATCGACACCTGCGTTTTCAAAGATAGCATGACTTTCATCCAGATTAAATAAGGCGCGCGATGAAACCGCAATCACCAGTTTTTCAGCTAAGATATTACTCAATCAGGTTCCATTCTCAAAATAATGTGCAATACGCACCATCGCTAACGTGTCTCGTTCGCAATATAGTAATAGCGCATTATGTAATTTTTGGCGGCGTTCTGGCAAAGTGTCTGGGTGCATGATTTCAGTAAATGCTTCCTGTGCCATGCCACCGTTTGCGACTTCCAAGTTGTCATAAGCCAAGTCAGGTGCAATGGTGGGCAGTACAGCTTTAATTGACCATGAGCCGCGCATATCAGGGTGGTAGTAGTGTTCCCGCGCAATGGGTAACAAGTCAACGATGCGATCAATCGCGGCTTCTAGTGCAGGTGCTAGATCAGGATAATACTCAGCGAGCTCTTGCATTCTGCTGCGTTCAAAGGGTGCGTTATACACAAAAACTGGACCGCTCATACCAACAGCATCAATCAAACTCATCGCAAATGGACGGCGAGGATCACTTTGCCCATCTGCTAAATATGCGCAATGTGACATTACACCTTTTGCAGTTTCAATATGGCAAGACCATTGAAATGGCACCTGCATGTAGGGGCGCGTTCCTGCCCAAACTGGTACTGCAGGGTTGATGGTTTCAAAGTCAATGTAATAGCGTGGGTAAGGCAGCGCAGCAATGACTCGACCTGCCTCTGGATTCAGTTCAGCCACTCCGTTTTTTGTTATACGCCAAACACGCTGATGATTCCAATTGCCTAGACGTTCTTCGGGAACATCGCGTAAATCCGTATAACCTTCAGCACGCAAAGACGCCGCCATTGTTTTTCCGTAGGGTAAAACCTCTGGAGGGAAGCCATCTTCTGGTTCAGTTTTAGGAGAGCAGTATCCAATAAATGAGCATGGGAAAGGACTGTTACATTGATCGCCTGCAGCAATGCAAGGCTCTTCACCAGATAAGGTTTCTTGTGCATTTTTGATCCAGTCAGGCACTTCATCTTTCATACCTGAAATCTGCTCACTAACATCGGCATAATGAAACAGCCCTTGGTAATCTCCACCACCAGGGTAGACGAATGAATTGTCGATATGTGCAATTTCAACACTAGTCAGCTTAAGCTCTGCTTGCTGAGCCACCCAGCTTTGAATGGCAGCATCAGTCAGGTAGTAATCTTTAACGCTGGTAGATGACTTTACTTCCACCATACGATAGCCGTCTTGGTTTGGTAATAACAAATCTGCACGAATCAATAATCCACCTGCTTGCAACGTAGCCTCAAATATGGGACGTTTCTCGCCAGTTAGAACTGCTTGTGTATCGGTTATAGCCTGCCCTAAATTATCTCCAGCAATCAACACCCCATCAGGATAAAGCTGTTGCGCCAGCTCTCCTACGTAAGTGCCAGTGGCAAAGCGTGCTTGGTTGCTGTCAGCGATTTCTTCAAGCTCCGGGCGATGAACTTTCAGCCATAGGCGTTTGGGGCATTGGCGATGCAGCAAGATACGCGACTTTGATAAGCCGTGACGTTTTGTTGTGATGCTATTCATGATAAACCCAACGTCATGAACGAAAACTACCTGGCTGTCTTTTGCTAGCATCAAAAATGTCATGTTTTGGCATTATCTTCTTAGGCTCAAGCACTATAGCAAACCAAAATCCGCCCTCTTGTTTGGTAAGTCTCTTATTGTCATAGTGAAGATATTTGAGGCTTTCAACAAACCCGTTGTACATCCCTCGTTCAGTAATTACATATGCACCAGAGATTACAAATTCCAACCTTTGCTCTAGTTCCGTTGGCAAATTGTCATGTATATATGCATTCCATTTATCAAGAGGAACGACCAATTCATCGTTACCTTGCTTCAGTTTGTCGAAAAAAGCTTGCTGAGCTTCATCCATGATTAGTTCAATTTTCATTTGCACTTCCATTTAGCATTAAAATTGTAGTTTTCAGTCGATAGAAGTGGTTAAAGTCACATCCCCAGTTAGAATATCTGGATTTTCATTAAAAACTTCACGCACAGAAATAGCTAACGTGGTGATTTTGGCTACTATTTCTCTGTTGATTATGGATAACCAAGGCCCCTCATTTTTGTCCCAGTGCCTAAAGTCTTCGCTAAAAAGATCATTATTGTTATGGATGTAATTCCACCATGGCCACCATTCCGTTTTACCACCAGCACCGAATTTATCATTCATCACTGAATTGATCTTATTCCAAATTTCTGCATCTTTTTTTATTGATTTGCCCTTTCTAATGCCCCAGATAAGATTTCTCAGATCAGACGATTCAAAATTAAAGCGCAAATATAAACTCTGCTCTTCGTGAAATTTCACATCAAAACCAGTATAACTTTTCCACTCGTTTGTCATCTGTTCATCCCAAAGGAATACAAAGCGATTTGTGGTTAGGCTCTCATTCAAATCAATACGTAACTTTTCTAAAAGATCTACTTTAGCGGCCTTGATTGCTTTAGAAATGTGGAAAGCAGATTCAATATTTTCTTTTGATTTTAGAATGATGTTTTTTATTTCTTTTTCTTCTGACATATCCAATGCTCCATTGATTTTCATTCTTGTAAATTTTGCTAATTCTTCAATAAATACACGAACAACCAGAGCTTTTGATTTTTGAGAGCAATACTCAAACCATTCAATAAGTTCCGAATAATCAAGCCAAATGAAATTACCTGATTTTTCAAGTTTTTCTCTTTGTTCTTTATTTATGCTGTACTCTGAATTAGTTGGGTCATTGTTGCTTAAATAAATTAGTAGCCATTTTCTGCATTTAGCTTCTTTCTCAATAAATTGAGCATAGTCTTTAAGTTGATCTTTTTGATCCCATGCCCAAGGTTTATTCTCAATACCTATAATTTCCCCATTTTTAAATCGCAAATAAACGTCTATGCGCCGCTGTCCGTTAGCTTGTTTTTCTAATCCAACTTGACAGCCCTTGACTTCAACCCCTGTCCAGTGATTATCTAATTCAGTTAAAAATAGATCTTTATCAATACGCTTAAGAAAATCTTCTAAAAATAAGCTCCCTTGCCCATGCGTTCCTGTTGGATTTAATAAACTAGCGACGCACCTCGAGAACCCCATTTCATCAGTGCGCAAGTAATCAAATATATTGAAATTTGGCGCAAGTCGATCTGAAAAGAGCTCGTTAGCTTTTTTTAAAGTTCCAACTTTAAATGCCACATCATTAAGCAGAGTTTGTATTTGATTTTGCATTAATATCCTTTAAAAATTTTTGCTGATTACAGCCGAATAATAACGTGCTTTGGCGCTAAACCATAATAGCCTGCTACTAAATCTAGCAAACTCGATCATTATAGACTGCGGCTATTTGGTGGGTTAAATTGATAATGTTTAGATAACCAATTAGCAAAAAAATAATCTGGACTGCCTAAATGTTGCATACCCACGGCGCGCTCTCTAAATATTTGCATGAGCGTTTGATTAGTAGGTTCATAGTATATTTTTTCCATTATTTCCCGATGTTTTAACTGCATCATTAAATATCTTGAGTGAATTTTGGTTGCTTCAGTGATGCCAATATCTGCAATCATGCGAATCATCTCAATGAACTGATAAGACCACATCAACATGCCTCTTGATTCACTTAATAATGCATCAATCCAAGGGTCTGGGGTGGCAGTTAATACTGGTAAGTTGCGTCCAGTTCTAAGATGCATCAAAAACAGTTTAGGCACCATTAACCAATCTCCCATAGTTACTGGGTTGAATTGCGCTACCCATTCATTGAAGCTTTTTACCTCCTCAAAAGGCACTGTAGTTTCAGCATTCTCCTCAAAATACAACTCCGCGAAAGCAAGCAAAACTAAATTTGAAACGCCGCTATCTGTCTTTTCGCAGCCAATCATTACCCATACACCTTCAGGAATATTCTCGGTAACATCTTTACATTCAACTGCGTTTTTAACCCAAGGTTGAATTGCCGTGCTGAACATTTCCGCTCGAAACTCTTGGTAATCATTTATCGATGCAAAATCACTCTTAAGCTTTCTAATTTCCATTAATTGGTAACTTTCTTGCTTTGCTTCGATTGAACCCAGTGACATTTATTTAGACTCCATTTTGAGATTCTCTGAAATAGTGATGAGTGCATTATATGAAGCTGGTGCGACATTATGTGGCGCATTCTGTCGCATGCAACGTGTTAAATGTAAAAGCCTTTCTGTCCGATGACGGTTATTCTACTTTTACTTGATACTCTTTTTGTGGGGGGGTTAACCTAGGCTTACACAGGCAGAAATAACATTAAAATAGGTATTTTTTGGCCGCCTTAGAAAGTGTTTCTGCAATCTCACTTCTCAGCGTTACAGGCGCTAACACTTCTACGCCGCCTCCAAAGCCAAGTAGCCACCAAACCAGTTGCGGTGTGTCTGCGACGGTGGCCGTAACCATTAGTGCATCATCTTCTTTTACGATGGTTTGATCTAGGCTTAGCGGCGTTTCATAAAGGTGGTCACCGGCTTCTGGAGTGAACTTAGCGACCAGCTTTAATGATTTACCTTCACCATAGCCCATTCTTCCACTTGAGATTTCAGCATCAATGTTGAAGCTTTCAGGCTTAATAACACTTTCATGAAGTATTTCTGCTTCCTGAATGCGATGTAATGACAATAAGCGAGTATCTTCAAAATCATTGATGCGTACAAATAAATAAGTGATTGCGCCACGCTGTATCAGTGCTAATGGATGGATTCTGTATTGGTTAGCCTCCCTACCTCTGGCGTGGTAAGTGATTTTTAGCTGACGGTCTAACAATAAAGCCTGTGTGACCTTAGTCTGCACGGCTTCATTGATTAACGGGGCAAGCAACGGTTGTGTAGCTGCAACTGAACGGACTTTGTTCTGCCAAGATGAAACCTTGTTATCCGAAGTCATCGACTTCAATCGTTTTTCAGCACTGCTAAAATACGGCGTCATTACTTCAAGCGTTGATGCAGGCAGCATATTTTTCAGATGTGCCTGAACCAGCTTGAGCATAAGTGCTTCATGATGCCCCAAACCCGGCAAGTCAAAAGCCGCAGCGTCTTTCTGCCAACTCCAGCCGTAAGGTTTGTCTCGGTCATCTAAGGTAAGCGGGAATTTTAACGACAACTCCTGTAAATCTCGTTCTACAGTTCGCTTGCTTACTTTAAACTGATCAAGCTCGAGTTTATCTTTTAGCTCACGAGCCGATATCTTTCCTGGGTAACGTGGAATTTGCCTCAGCATCTCCCACTGTCTCAGTAGCGTTTCATTTACACCAGACATAGGTCATCATTTCCATCTAAATAATTAGTGCTCGCGCACATGCAAACGCTCATTCAAAATTGCTCTGGGCATTATAACAACCTAGCATGGCGAGTGATTATAAACTCAGTAATGCTTGATGCAACTGAACAAGTTGATGAACGTTCGATAACTTATTCACCACATGATTGTTCGCTTTATTTAATCCAAACTGCTTAAATAGTATTACTAAATTAATACGCTGATTTGGGCATACGCTTTTAGCTAAGACTCTTAAATCTAAAAGAGTAAGGTAATGATCATCAAGAGAGGCCAAGCCCAATCGAGCAAATTCATTTTCTAAGAATACAAGATCAAAGCCCGCCCCAAAACAAACCAATTCTGCACCTTGTATTAATCTTGCAAATGGTTCGGCGATCTCTTTAAAGCGGGGCTTGTCTTCTAAAAACTCAAGACCATATCCGTTAACTTCCTCCACTGCAGGACATAAATGTAAAGTATCCGGGTTAATGTAGCTACGAAAATCATTTTCTGTTGTTTTATCATTTATGACCTCTATAGCCGCAATTTCTACAATTCTATCAAGGGCAGGGTTCATGCCTGTAGTTGCAATATCAATGTATACCTTACGCATTTGTTACTCATCTTGTATTTTAAAAACTTAACTATAGGCATAACAGCGACGTAATACGTCGCATATAACTTTTAGAATAGCAGTTGATTAATAAAGGGAAGGTTTATCGTGCGTATTCAATTTATTTCGAAACAAAAGCCTCTCATATGCGATGAAGTAGATTTAGAAAGAGTGAAATCGCTTTGGCAAAAAAATATGCATGGGTACTCTAACGAGGCGTTCACATGGATTCAGGCAGAAAAAATTGATCTCATGGCTGAGGTTTATTTTGAAGTAATCACCGCTAAAAAGTTAAAAGTTGGGATATGGAAAACAACGTCTGCCCGTACAAATAGCCATAGAGAAGAAGTAAGGCATTTCAATGATTTACATTGGATAACAGTTGAGGATCACGCAACTGACCAAGAGGGATTAATTTCAAAGCTATTGTTATTTATTTTTGGCATGGTATGCGTACCCAATCAAATAGGGTGTTTTATGACAGACTGGACCGACATTAAAATGGCATTACAGTATGGAAATGAAGCAAAGTACATCAGTTTTAATGAGTTTGCTAATCATGCTAGCTCAGATCAGAAAAAAATTGTGAGTAGCTTGATGTTGCTAAATGAGGATTTACCTTTAAGCAAAAAACTTGAAAACGCAACAAGTTTGATTGAGCAATCGCATGTGAGCCAAGATTATTTAAGCATCATGAATATCACCAAGTCTGACCAGTTGTCACATACAAATATGTTATTGTTGGTTTATAAAAATTTGGCATAGAAAACAAATCAAGGGTCGAAAGTCATCACAAACAGCCTGTTGACTATTAATTATATATAAAAGAAGCAGATAACCTTAGCGGTTATGCATTACAGGCCTTGCATGTCCAATAATTTAAACATTGAGTCAGGCTTGAGTGATGCGCAACGCGAAGATCCGCCAAAAATTGGCAGTCTCGTTACTTATACCTATCATGAGAAAATAGCGGGTAACAAACCAAGGTTCGCAAGCTTTTTGTGGGTGCGTTATGAATAGTGGCATGGAGGTGTTGTGCACAGGGGAACCCTTGATAAAATTAACTGGATTATTGCCAAATATACTAATTTTTGACCTAAAAACGCACAAGCTAACCGACATAACGTTTTGCGTGAGCTGAATTCAAACACGCTATTTAAAAAGATTTCTGTTTGACATTGAGCTACTTTATCTTGATAATCCAAGCCCTTGAGGGAGATTAGCTCAGTTGGTAGAGCAGTGGACTCTTAATCCATTTGTCGGGGGTTCGAACCCCCCATCTCCTACCAAATACCCATACAATATCAATGGCTTATAGTTATTGCCTTTAAATTTTACATCAAAACTTTTGAATCTTTCCCATTTAGAAACTTCATTAAAAACTTGCATGCTGGCAGATCGCCATGCACTGCGGCGGAAATGGCGTGATGTCTCGGACTTAATAAAGTCGCGAGATGTAAAAGCGTTGCCGCTATCGACAGATGACAAGTCAGCACAAAAATCGCAACGTTTGCTGAGTGAGATTGCACAAAAAATCAGCAGGTCACAAGCTAAGTATCAAGCGCGCCTTACCAACTTACCCAAACCAGAATACCCGTTAGAGCTACCCGTCAGTAGCAAGAAAGATGAAATTTCTGCCGCCATTAGCAAAAACCAGGTGGTGATTGTGTGCGGTGAAACTGGTTCGGGTAAAACAACGCAGTTACCAAAAATTTGTCTGGAACTCGGCCGTGGTGTTTCTGGTTTAATCGGGCATACACAACCACGTCGTATCGCGGCCCGTTCTGTGGCATCCCGAATTGCGCAGGAGCTTAACTCGCCGCTAGGTGAAGCCGTGGGCTACAAAGTACGGTTTAACGATAAGTTATCAGAGTCCAGCTATATCAAGCTGATGACAGACGGTATCTTGCTGGCTGAAACGCAAGGCGATAAATTTCTTAATACTTACGACACCATTATTATTGATGAGGCGCATGAGCGCAGCCTGAACATTGATTTTTTGTTAGGTTATTTAAAGCAGTTGTTGCCCAAGCGTCCGGATTTAAAAATCATCGTGACTTCAGCCACGATTGATGCCAATCGGTTTTCGCAGCATTTCAATGGCGCCCCAGTGATTGAGGTTTCCGGCCGTACTTACCCAGTTGAAATTCGATACCGACCACTGGGCGCAGCGGGTTTTCGGGCGCGGGAGATTGCTGAGGCTGAGAACGCACAGTTTGATGCTGATGATGACACTATCTTTGATATGGCGCGTAAAGCCAAAACTGAAGCACGCTGGCTGGAAGAAGATGACGAAGAAGAAGCGATAGAAGAAGCTATTTTAGATGCGGCAGATGATTTGCTCAGATTAGGCGATGGCGATATTTTAGTTTTCCTGCCCGGCGAGCGTGAAATTCGTGATGTGGCAGACCATTTACGCAAATACCAAGGGCGCTCCACCAAGTTGAAGCATATTGAAGTGCTGCCTTTGTTTGCGCGTTTGAGTATTGAAGACCAACAAAAGATTTTTAAAAGCCACAGTACCAGGCGTATTGTGTTGGCCACCAACGTTGCTGAAACTTCACTCACCGTACCTGGCATTAAGTACGTGATTGATGCTGGTTTGGCGCGGATGAATCGTTATAGCCCACGCGCCAAGGTTGAGCAGTTACAGATAGAAAAAATCAGTCAGGCGGCGGCAAAGCAGCGGGCAGGGCGTTGCGGTCGGGTTTCTAACGGCACTTGCGTGCGATTGTACTCAGAACAAGACTTTTACGGCAGGCCGGAATTTACCGAGCCGGAAATTTTGCGCAGCTCACTCGCCAGTGTGATTTTGCGCATGGCAGCGCTACGTTTAGGCGATGTGACGGAGTTCCCGTTTATTGAAGCGCCGTCGTCACGGTTAATTGCAGATGGGTATCAGCAACTGCAAGAGCTGGGCGCGGTGGATGCGCGCCGCCAGATTACCGAAACGGGTTTGCAACTGGCTAAGTTACCATTAGACCCGCGCGTAGGGCGCATGATTTTGGCGGCAAGACGTGAGCATTGCTTAAAAGAAGTGCTCATTATTACCAGTGTGTTGAGTATGCAAGACCCGCGCGAGCGACCAATGGATAAGCGTGAAGCGGCTGATAATGCGCACGCTAAGTTTGCAGGCGAAGGCTCGGACTTTATGGGTTACCTCAAACTGTGGGATTTCTTTGATAATGCCTTAAAGACTAAAAAGTCGAACAAAGACTTACTCAATCAATGCCACACGAATTTCTTGTCATTTTTACGCCTAAAAGAGTGGCGTGAGCTACATGGGCAGTTGTTGGAAATTATCTCAGACATGGAATTTAAGCTTAACGAAAAAGAAGCGAATTTTGAGCAGATTCATAAGGCTTTATTGGCTGGGTTGCTTGGCAATATTGGTTTTAAAGATGGTGAGAGCGAGTCTTATGCAGGCGCGCGCGGCATTCGTTTTCATGTGGCACCTGGCTCTACGTTAAAAAAATCTCGACCAAAGTGGGTGATGGCGGCTGAGTTGATGGATACCACAAAGTTATATGCACGCTGTGTGGCTAAAATCGAGCCGGACTGGATTGAGCCGCTGGCAAGAGGATTAACCGAAAGTAATTATACCGACCCACGCTGGGATAGAAAAATGGGCATGGTCAACGCGTGGGAGCGTGTGAGTTTGTACGGACTCACTATTATACCTAAGCGCCGCGTGAATTATGGACCAATTAACCCAACGGAATCGCGTGAGATTTTTATACGTGAAGCGCTGGCAAACGGTGAGTTTGATACTAAAGCAGCATTTTTTACCGCTAATGAACGCTTAATTGCCGAAGTTGAGGAGTTGGAACATAAGGCACGTCGCCAAGATGTACTGATAGACGAGCACCAATTATTCGCGTTTTATGACGCGAAAATTCCTGCGGATATTTTTAATGCGGCGAGTTTTGAGCATTGGCGTACTGAGGCTGAAAAAACCAATGCTAAGTTGCTATATTTAACACGTGACGATTTGATGCGTCATGGGGCCGATGCAATTACTGCGGTGCAGTTTCCTGAAAAAATTGTAATGGATGGCGTTGAAACCAATCTTAAGTATCGTTTTGAACCAGGTCATATTTTAGATGGCGTAACGGCAACCATTCCGCTGGCTTTATTAAATCAGCTTAATTTGGTGCAAACGGAATGGTTGGTACCAGGTATGTTGCGCGAAAAGCTGACTTACCTCATCAAAGCGCTACCTAAGGCATTCCGCCGTGTTTGTGTGCCAGTGCCGGAGTTTGTGACTGGGTTTTTAGAGGCTGTTGGCAATCAATTTTCTACACCATTACTTGAAACGCTCGCCGCTTATATTCAACAAAAAACCACGTTAAAAATCAGTAAAGAAGACTGGAACCTAAGCGAGATACCAGCTCACCATTTAATGAACTTTAGTGTGGTAGATGATGCCGGGCGCGAGCTGGCGATGGGGCGTGATTGGAATTTACTCAAAAAACAACTTGGTTCAGCAGCGCAACTAACTTTTAGAAATACTTCACCCGATTTTGAAAAAACTGGTCTAAAACAATGGGATTTTGGCGACTTGCCGCAGACATTGAGCTTTGAACGCGATGGTTTGAAAGTGACAGGTTACCCAGCCTTAGAAGATGCTGATGACAGCATTTCAGTAAAATTGTTTGATACCAAACGCGAGGCGGAATTAAGTCATCGTAAAGGTGTCTGCCGCTTAATGCGATTCGAACTAAAAGAACAAATGAAGCAGCTTGAGAAAAGCTTGCCTAACTTTAACCAATACGCGCTGGTGCTACGCAACATTATCCCGTCCGATGATTTACGCGAAGACATAATACGCGCCATTGCTGACCGTGCGTTTATTGGTGAGGATGACTTGCCGCGTACCAATGCCGACTTTATGAAGTTAAAGCAGCGTGCCAGAACACGCTTGCCAGCGGTGACGGAGGCGATTGCAAGGCAGGCGCAGGCAATTGCAAGTGAATATCAATTGCTGACACAAAAGCAAAGCCAGATGGCCGCCACTGTAAACAGGTTAAAGCGTGATTTAGATCAGCAAGTAAGCTTGCTGGTGTATAAAGGTTGCTTTAGCCAAACGCCGTGGGAGCAATTGCAGCATATTCCGCGTTACTTGAAAGCTTTGCGTTTACGTATAGAAAAACAGCCGGCTAACCCAGACCGCGATGGTAAAAATGCAGCCAGCGTGGGTTTGATTTGGCAAAAGTGGCAAGATAAAATTAACGCCTTAAATTCAGCACATTTAGATATCCCACCAGGTTTGCAGGATTTTAGATGGTTAATTGAAGAACTACGCGTGTCGCTGTTTGCACAGGAACTTAAAACGCCGTTTCCAATTTCGATTAAGCGCTTAGAAAAAACCTGGGCTGATATGCGGCTTTAACTTTTTATGCAAACAGATCCAGCCAATACGCATCCCTTAGCAGAAAATTTTGACGGATTTTTGTCAGGAAAAGCTTTGAAGTCAGTGCATGGTGATCGATTTATTCGGATTAACATGAGTCGCAACACCTTAATTGCGATTGTTTTTTCATTAATTCTACACGTATTGATCTTGTTTGTTGCTTTGCCGAAAGTTGAATTAGATGATGCTTCCGCTACATTGCCTCGTGCCATGGAAGTGAGTTTAGCTCCGCCTAAACCAGCAGCAACAATCGTCGCGCAAGCCCCAGTGGAAACTCCATCACCTGCTGTTACCAAACCCAAAATTATGGCGCAAAAACCAACACCAAAAATAATTAAAACTGAAAAGCCATCATTTACTATACCTGAAGAGCAGGTTAAACCACAGCCAGAATTAAACCCTCGTTTAGCTAAAGAGCCTTTATTAAAAGAGCTACGGCCCGAAGATTTTCCAGATATGCAATCGTTTGTAAAGGCAACGCAAGCACGACGAAATGCTGCGGAAACCAATGCTGCACAGCAGAACGCAGCGGCAGTGGCACGTGAACAAGGCCCGAGTGAGGAACAAGTTAGAGAAGAGCGCATTAAGCGTAATTTTCAAACGGGTACTAACGGAATTTTTGAAATTACCAGCTTAACTTCGCGAAGCGCTACTTTTGCATTTCGTGGTTGGACAAGTAATTATAGTAATTCCAAGACTCAGTTCTTCGAGGTGGAAGCTAAAAGTGGTCAAGACATCAGGCTACTTATGATTAAACGCATGATTGCTTTAATACGCGAGCATTACCAAGGGGATTTTAATTGGGAATCACACCGGCTTGGGCGTTCAATAGTGCAGTCCGCACGCCCAGAAGATAACGCAGGGTTAGAAGACTTTATGATGATGGAGTTTTTTGGACCTAGCTATAAAAATTCACCTTAGGATAATTTTCCTTAGCGTTTAAGCTCTAAGCCTGTATTGATTGGTATGACGAGGTTTTTCTATAGGCGATAATCTCGCATGAATTGTCATTAGACTTAAGCGTGCTATGTTAAAATTTGGGCATGATTTTAATCTTATGCTCAATTTAACACTTATTGCGCGGAAATCTTTGCCGTTTTAGAACTTCACTAGCTGAGCTAGATGAAAGTTCTTATCAGTTTTCCTGATACGGCGGAGATGAATAGCGCGGATGACGAAGTTATCCTTTGCTTACTGTAAATATAA
>JAUSAG010000035.1 GCA_030652995.1 Methylotenera sp. | reverse complement strand
AATGCGACGATCAGAAAAGCGTTGTATATGCCTGCAATTGTGGCAAAACGTTATAACCCGATTATTAAAGAGTTTGCACAACGATTGAAGAAAGCGGGTAAATCGAATATGCTGATTATTGGCGCGGTAATGCGTAAGTTGCTGCATATTATTTACGGGGTGCTGAAATCAGGCAAACCCTTTGATGCTAATTATGCTGTTAAGAATGCTTGACAGGTAAGACGGTATCTTAATTCGTTAGGGCTTCTTGACTATTTTCATAATGTACATACAATGTATTTATGATTAAATTTGAGTGGGATACAGTTAAAGCAGCATCAAATCAAAAGAAGCATGGTGTTTCGTTTGAAGAAGCTCAATCCGTTTTCTACGATGAATTTGCCGTGCAATTCTTTGACGAAGATAGCTCTGAGCCAGAAGATAGGTTTTTGATGCTTGGCTTTAGCGATGAAGCACGTCTTTTAATTGTTTGCCATTGCGAGCGAAGCCAAGGCAGCACCATCCGAATAATCTCAGCTAGAAAAGCCACAAAAAACGAAGGAAAATATTATCAAGGAATTAAGCCATGAAAACTGAATATGATTTATCAACGATGAAATCTCGTAAAAATCCTTATGCGACTAAGCTCAAAAAGCCAGTCACGATGCGACTAGGCGAGGATGTCATTGGCTATTTTAAACAAATGGCAGATGAGGCTGGCATGCCTTATCAAAGTCTTATTAATTTATATTTACGAGATTGTGCTGCTCATCATAGAAAAATTGATATTTCTTGGCAAGCAGCACCCTAACCAATAGGTCAAGCAGGACGCGCTACCGCGCGCCTCTCACCTCAAACGTTGACCGTCAGCTTTGGGGATGTTGCAGTTGGACGCACTTAATTACAGTATGTCTCGTTACAACTTGGCGTGTTAAAACCTGATTGCCACAAAGCCGCCATTCACAAATTTGTACTTAACCACCATTTGTTGATACTAAAAATCTAGGCTAAATGACGTCAACGGGGGGACTAAGCGGTCACACATTTTAGCAACGTCAATGAGTACTTTCGGCCAAGAGCAGACAACAAAAATATTAATTAGCGCACCAAAATTTGTTGACTTTCAAATATGCAAGGGAGTAGCATAGAGTGCGTGTGGATTACCACGATTAGCATGACTGTCTTTGCTAATCAAAAAAATCCAAGAAATCTTCATGATTTCTAGCTTTATCTCCAGATCAAAATTAGCGAAATTAACTTTTTAGCTTGCCTGCGTAAGACAGTACGAATTCTTTCGTGCATTACAGCTTATGCTGAGGTAGGCCTGGAGATATTCATGAGTAACAAACATCTACTGCGCTCTATGCGCTCACCAACTCTTCTCGTTCAAAAACCTGCTACAGATAGTAATCTTTATTGGGATATTCCTATTGCAGGTCTTCATAGCGAACATATCAAAGATGCTGTAAATAAACTAAGATCTGCACGTCAAAAAACTGGTGAAAAGATTTCGAATCCAAGTTACAAGATTAAGGATTTACTCAATAACTTAGTAGTTTCACTCGGTGCAGACTCTTATGAACATTGGCTCCTCGAGATTGAACCTCAACTTGCCGAGTTCATGGCAGACCATAATCTTCGTGAGCCATCAAATCTTATTGACTGGAATAATGCTCCGCCTCGATCTGCACTAAATGCCCGTCAAATTGCTGATCGTTTTTTTAATTCAGGGAGACCTTTGCCTAAACGCTTATTCACTGGTGTAGGCAATCACATGTTCGCTGCAAGAGGCTACGGCCTGCTTGATTTGCAATATGCAGCGTCAAGACTCACCAATAACGTGAAATTTTATTCACTGTCTGTATCAGAGCAAATTAAGTTCGCTTCCACTCATCGCAATCAAATTGTAATTCGCGCCGATCGCCTTGATGATTGGACCGATGATACCCCTGACTATCTGGATATGACAGCTCAAGAGTTGGTACTTAATGCCTTTAATTGGGAAGTGTCCACCATATTCAACTTACTGGGTGATTCACTTGTCCATCCAATAGTAAACCCAGAAGAAGTGCAACTCTACAATGCGAATGAGGAGGATCTTAATGAGAGACGTGAGCTATTCAAGATTTTTCGTGAGGTAATTGATTATTCAGATAGTGGCTGGTTTGATGTTATTCGTTTCAACGGCAATTTGGTTTTTTTAAAAGATGCTAGCGGCCGTTTTGATTGGGTAGTAAAAGGTCAACGCAATCAACCATTCTCAGGAAATGATTTATATCCTATTTTCAGTTCAGATGAACTCCCCAAGGCACTAGGTGATAAATCCATTCAAACACATCTGCACTATAAAAAAGATATTTGGCTGGAACAATTAAAACATCTTGCTGAACATCATCACTACAATAATGGCGGCAACTTAGGCAACTACCCAGGTGAAAATGCAATTGTAGAGCGTTACCTAATTGCTACTAATAAAAACTTCAGTCGTCCTAAACAAAAAAGTGCTCCCCGCGACTATAAATTTACACCTCATGCAGTTTCAAACAAATGTTTGATGGTATCTAATTTAGTTACAATCGATGAGTTCTTGCGCTTCTATCATTTAGAATGGGCAGAGCGGCGTGAAGAAAAGTCAAAACTGACGAGCCATGATTGGTACTCCCTGCCTGAAATGAACATAAAAGATCCAGTTGACCTGCCAGTATGCGTGACATGGTTTGATGCGATTGCCTACTGCAAATACCTTGAGAAAGAAACCGGACTGCCCATTCGCCTGCTAATGATAGATGAATGGCGTGAAATTTCTCCGTCCAGAAGTGCTATCGAGGCTCTAGGGCCTATAGCCAAGAGCCATTCAGTTGAAGCTATAAGCGTTGAAGGAAATGTGCTTGCATCTCCTACCTATCTTCCACATTACTTCACCCGTTTTAAGCCAGACCTGTGTTGGGTTAACAACGAACAGGGCTTGGAATTTTTGTCTTCTCTTACATTTGGTGAGTGGCTTGGTGACTATAGAGGGTCTGCGCCTGGCAATATTCACGCCCCCGTAGCGTGTACTGCCAGTGGTATAGCATTGGGTCGCGGCCCCTTGGAAAGAGAACTCTTTGAAGCGTCCTATGTTGGGAAGAACAATCACCTAAAAGTTGGATTTCGTGTTTGTTACCTCGCTGAACTAAACAGCTAACTACTAGTTCAGGAGATAAACATGAAAAATAATCATCGTAACGATGAGGTGCAAATTCGTCCTTTTGTTGAAGATCTGGTTATTAATTGGCATCTTATTGAGGCATGTAATTACAGTTGCAAGTATTGCTACGCAGCATGGAATAAACCAGATTCAAGCAAGGAGCTTCATCGTGATCAGGACGGTACGGCACGTTTACTAAATAGCCTTTATGATTTTTTTAGACCGTCAAATTCGGCTAATCCACTCGCACATATCATGGACTGGAAGAATGTTCGACTGAGTATTGCTGGTGGTGAGCCGACTTTACTTAAAGAGCGGTTGGATTTTGTCATCTCAAAAGCAAAACAGCTGGGCTTCAAGGTATCCCTAATCACAAACGGAAGTCTGCTTGATGCCCAACGTATAACTGCAATCGCACCTCACTTGTCATGCCTAGGCGTCAGCCTTGACTCATCTAATATAACTACTAATAGCTTAATTGGCAGGGTCAGCCAAAAAGGTAATGTAAAGCCTGTTCGTGATGTTGTGGAAACAATAAGGCTTGCACGCAAAGCAAATCCCGCCATATCAATCAAGATCAACACTGTTGTCAATGCAATCAACATGCATGAGGATGTGAGTGTCTTAATTTCACTAATCAACCCAGATCGTTGGAAAGTGATGCGTGTTCTTCCAGTCATCTCAGATGCACTATCTATTACTGCTGAAAATTACAGAGAGTTCGTTACCAGACATGCTGCATTGTCTTCTGTAATGTCAGTTGAAGATAATCAGGATATGGTCGATTCGTACATCATGATCGACCCATTAGGCCGTTTCTTTCAGAATTCACTGGGCGGATCTGCTTATTTATACAGCTCACCAATCCAAGAAGTAGGAATTGCAGCGGCGTTTGCGCAGACTGGATTTTCTCCACAAAAATTCGCAAAGCGCTATCAGAATGGCCTGCGTGGGGAGTTTTTACCATGAAATACAGTACAGACAAAAATATCAATAAGGACGTTGCTCAACTAGTGCGACTTGGCTGGCAGTTCAGTCACAGAGGTAAGCACGGGAAGCTAATATCACCTATAGGGAAGGTGTTTTTAACTGTGCCTTGCAGTCCAAGTGATCGCAATAGCTTTAAGAATTTTAGACGTGATATACAGAGGTGCAATTTAACTTATCAATACTGAATAATTTAGCTGATCTCAATCAACTTAAATGGTAGTAAAGGCAAGCTGTTTAAGTTGATTGTTCGTGTTGCACTTCCTCCTTGTCCCAACTTAGTTGCCACCGACTATTGATTGATTAACTTCAGCTATGGGTCGACACCGAAGTAGGGCCTTTACATCCGAAGGTCAGCTATGGGGACAGGCTGTGTAAAAACGCAAAATAATCGCACTTCAATTAAAAAATTTCCCACCAGAAGCAATTGAATTGAGTTAATTTGTCATTAAAAAAACATAAATATGATCAATTTATGTTGCATTTGGATGGTCAATCCCACTTGTAAAATTTGAAAAACGTTTTTACACAGGCTGGGGATTTAGCCGTCATACACCCTTAAATTGCAAACGATTCATTGTGGCTAAGATGATTCATTAATCTATGCAAAATAGTTTGCATAAAAGCTGACACTCAAAAATGAGTAAATCAACTTAAACTGGAATTTTCTAATTTAGTTTTTTTGGTCAAATCAATCACAGAGTACGGATACCCCAAAAAACCTCAACTAAACGACACGTTATATTGTGCATTTATATGGCTGAGCATCTATTTCAGTGGGTTCATCCAGTATCAGTGACGTCACTAATTTGGCACTGGCCGGCGCCATGGTCAAGCCGTATCTAAAATGACCAGTGTTTAGATACAGGTTTTTAATGGTAGGGTGCGCGCTGATGGTCGGCAGGTTCTCTGGTGTTCCAGGCCGTAAACCGCTCCAATGTTTGATAATAGGCTGGTTTTTTAGCGCGGGCATAATCGCCTCTGCTTTTAAGCGTAATTCATCACGTATGGTTGTCGTAACGCCATTATCAAAGCCTACGTCCTCGAGCGTGCTGCCAGCAAGCAGGTAGCCATCAAGGCGCGGAATCATGTAAAAGCCTTCTCGGTACACCATTTGCTCAAGGTTTTTGTCAGGCTGGTACAGCAGTATTTGTCCTCGCATGGGTTTGATGTTGAGATTAGCGCTGGTTTCTTTGAGTAAATCAAAGCTCCATGCGCCTGAGGTGACAACAAATTTATCTGCGCTTAATTTCTCACCGTTAACAGTTTGCCACTCGTTGAGCTGCTGTGTTTCTTGCAGTGGCGCCAGTTGTGTATGTTCTAACATGGTCACCTGGTGCTGTTCTAACCATGTGCGCATGGCTTGCATCAGGTAGGGTGGGCGAACTTGGCAAATAGTGGGTAGCCACAGCGCATCTTCTCCACTTAACGATTGCACATTAAAAGTAGCGGCCTTAACAGCCTGTGCGGGCACCCGGTTTTTCTCACACCAAGATACGGCTGCATGCTTGTCAAACGCGGGTAGCAGTAAAAAACCTGATTGCGCAAAGTGTGCATCTAAGTCTGTTTCAAGTTGCAAACGTTGGCTAAGTTCTCGATAAAAATTTGCGCCATCGCGGGTCAGGTTGTTGACAGCATCAGAGTATTGCCAGGGTAGCAGCGGAAAAATAATGCCCCCCCCAGCCCATGACGACTCTCCTGAGGTTTGGCTAGCAATTTGGTTGCGTTCTACAATGGTGACGCGACAGCCTCTATTGACTAACTCCATCGCGGTCATACAGCCCACGATGCCGCCGCCGATAATCATTACATGTGTCATAAGCGAATATTTTATTTCCTATTTAGTGGCTACTCGCCCGGTAAGCAATGCATTTTGGGCATTGGTGAGCCCGCTAGGTTGGCCAAGCAGCACAATGACATCACCTTCTGTGAGCGGGCTTTCGAGTGAAAGTTGGGCGCCGTTAGAGTTGGGACGGCGGATAGATTTGATTTCAACCTCAAAGTTATCTAATTGTATTTCGCTGAGATGCCTACCAATCGCATAAGCGCCTGCTGAAATAATGACAGAGTGCAGACGTACTTGTCGTTTCTCTAGCGACTCTTCCTCTGCATCTGAAATACCATGGAAATAGCCTTTAAATAATTTATAGCGCTCTTCACGAAATAAACGAATACGTTTAACGACACGATTAAGCGGCACGCCAAGTAGCATGAGCGCATGTGAAGCTAGCATCAGGCTGCCTTCTAGAATCTCAGGCACAACTTCTGCGGCACCTGCTGCACGCAGGGTTTCCATATTAGAGTCATCTACCGTGCGCACAATCACAGGCAACTGTGGGTAGTTTTCTTGCACGATATGTAGAATTTTCATTGCGGCACGGTTATCGGCATAGCTAATCACTAAGGCTTTGGCGCGCGCGCCACCCGCGGCTTCAAGCACTACACGCCGTGCAGCATCACCAAACATGACCATTTCGCCCGCCGCTGCAGCTTCTAAAACGCGTGAGGGGTCGATGTCCAGTGCAATGTAAGGAATATTTTCTTCTCTCAGAAACCGCCCTAAGTACTGGCCGCTACGCCCATAACCGCAGATAATGACATGGTCATGCAGCGGCTTGCCAGCGTCTTCAATCTCTTGCACCACTTGACCGCTATTTCGGCTGTAGCTACTTGCCAGTTTTCTTGCAATGCGTCCGTTGTATTGAATTAAGATGGGTGCAAGCACCATAGACAGTAGCGAAGCTGCGAGGACTAGTTGCAACGGCTGACCACTAATTAGTTTTTGTTCAGCCCCTAAAGCAAGAATCACAAAGCTAAATTCACCAGCTTGTGCCAGTATCACGCCAGTGCGAATGGCTACGCCAGCTTCATACTTTACAAAACGTACCACCATTGCCACAATCGCGGCTTTAAAAAAGATAAATGCCACTAAAATTAACAATACCAAGCCGATGTTGTTAACAATTTGCTGTATGTTTAACAGCATGCCTACGCTGATAAAAAAGAGCCCAAGCAGAATGTCGCGGAACGGCGAAATGTCTGATTCCACTTGGTAACGATATTTTGTTTCCGAAATCAGCATGCCCGCAATGAATGCGCCTAGCGCGTAGGATAAGCCTGCCATTTTGGTGGCGAATGCTAACAATAATGTCACCATCAGTACATTCATTACAAAGAGCTCGCGTGAGCGTTGGCTAGCCACTAAATTAAACCAAGGGTTGATCAGCCATTTGCCAATAGTAAATAAAAATAGCAACATGGCGGCAGCTTTAAGCATGGCTAGCCCTAAAACATCCATCAGGTTGGCATTAGCGATACCAAGCGCCGGAATCATCACCAAAATTGGCACTACGGCAATGTCTTGAAATAACAGCACGCCGATGCTCAGGCGGCCATGGCGTGAGTTTAAATCAATCCGCTCAGCCAGAATTTTAGAAACAATCGCCGTGGATGACATAGTTAATGCCGTGCCAACAACAAAGGCAGCCGGCCAATTTAGCCCCGCAAGCTTGGCTACCCCCATCGTTAATGCTAATGTGATAATGACCTGCGCGCCACCTAAGCCCAACACTTTTTTACGCATGGCGTAAAGCTGTGGCAGGCTAAATTCCAAGCCGATACTAAACATCAAAAACACAATGCCGAATTCTGCAATCTCCCTGTTAGCTTCAGTATCTGGGAGTAAACCAAAGGTATGAGGTCCCAGCGTTAGACCCACCAAAAAATAAGCCAGCATTGCAGGTAATCTAAATGCACGAAACAGTGCAACCGCGAGTACGGAGCTGATCAGTAGAATTAAAATTAAAGGCAGTGTGTCAAACATAGCGAGTCTGGATTTATTGAGTGTTGTTTTGCTGTCATTGTTTCATATATGTGCTAAATATGGTGAGTGGCTTTAAATTTTTTATTTGAGCAGTGCGGCTTAATTTTGATGCGCTCGTGGCGCTAGCGCGAAATATAGCAAAATCTGTGCCTAATATACAATTTTTTGATAAACTTCGTTAAAATTTTGACAATTCATCATGCATTAGGCTTTATCGGCAAGGCATTCCCTTTTATACTAGCTTACTAAATGTTTTAATTATCAATTCGACTACCATTGAGTGTATAAATTTAATCGCAATGACTTCATCTTTTAATCAACAATCAGTTAGCAAAAATCAGCCTGTATTGGCTGATCCGCAACGAACATTATCGTTGGCGCAAGAGGTTTTGCAGCTTGAAGCAGGTGAAATAGACGCGCTTGCTAAGCGGCTTGACCATCATTTTAGTGGTGCAGTTGCGCTCATTTTGCAGTGCAAGGGCCGTGTCGTCGTGAGCGGCATGGGTAAGTCTGGCCATATTGGCGGTAAAATTGCTTCGACGCTTGCAAGCACTGGCACCCCTGCGTTCTTTATGCATCCTGCTGAAGCGAGCCACGGTGATTTAGGCATGATTGCCGCAGGTGACATTGTGATTGCACTTTCCAACTCTGGTGAAAGCGATGAAATTTTAGCGATTGTTCCGCCGCTTAAAAGGCTCGGTGCAAATATTATTGCAATTACCGGCAACGATGCTTCCAGCCTGGCTAAGGCTGCAGACATTCATCTAAGTGCGCATGTCACAAAAGAAGCCTGCCCGCTAGGCTTGGCACCAACCTCAAGCACCACGGTTGCGTTAGCGCTGGGTGATGCCCTTGCTTTATGTGTGCTGGATTTGCGCGATTTTACCGCAGAAGATTTTGCGCGCTCCCACCCGGGGGGCCGTTTGGGGCGGCGTTTATTAGTGCATGTGAGCGATTTAATGCGTACAGGAGACGGCACGCCGCAAGTGACTGCTAATGCGACGCTTGCTGAAGGTTTGCTTGAAATGTCGCGCAAGGGGTTGGGTTTAACCGCCATTGTTGACGCCACGCATAAACCGATTGGCGTTTTTACTGATGGCGACTTACGCCGCGCATTTGAACGCAATATCAATGTGATGAATGCCAAAATTTCCGATGTGATGCACGCTAACCCAACCACTATTCATCAAGATCAGTTGGCGATAGTGGCGGTTGAAATCATGGAGCAGCATAAAATCAATGGGTTGCTAGTCATCAACGATGAAGGTGTGTTGGTAGGCGCGTTAAATATGCACGATTTGTTATTAGCGAAGGTAGTTTAAGTGAATTTAGACAGTGTCAACAACGCGTTAATTATCAATGAAGACTTAGTGAGTCGCTTAAAAAATATCAAATTGCTGATATTGGACGTAGATGGTGTGATGACCGACGGCGGACTGACCATTGGCGATGATGGGTTGGAGTATAAAACTTTTCATGCGCACGATGGTTTAGGGATGAAGCTATTAAAAGCCACAGGCGTATCGCTGGCTATTATCACTGGACGCACCTCTAATGTGGTGAAACAGCGTGCAGAAAGCACTGGTGTTGCGCATTTTTACCAAGGCGCGGAAGATAAGCTGGAAGCATTTCGTGATTTGATGCAGTCTAGCGGTTTGCGAGCTGAGCAATGCGCCTTTATGGGCGATGATGTCGTGGATTTACCGCCCATGTTGCAATGTGGTTTGGCTATTGCTGTGCCGGATTCGCCACGTTTGTTGTTAGATCGTGCGCATTATGTGACGCGTAAGGCAGGTGGTCGTGGCGCGGTGAGAGAGGTGTGCGAGTTGATTATGCAGGCACAGGGGACATTTGATGCGCAAATGGCACAATTTTTAACGCAAGCCCGTATTGCTAATTAAGCGAATTAACGTTAATGGTTGATGCAACGCACAACGCGATGAACCCCCAAGTATGGAGTAGCCACGCATGCATATAGGCGCGCGGTCTATTATTAGCTTTCCTCTGGCACTACTTTTGTTGCTGGCCTTGCTTAGTTTTTGGATTGACAAAAGCGTGCAACCATCTGCGCCCAAAATAGATGGTAGTAACCGACATGATCCAGATTACATTGTAAGTAATTTTGTAACGACGCAAACCGACATTAACGGTGATTTACGCTATAAACTAGCGGCGGTGGAGATGCGGCATTTTCCTGATGACGATACCACGCATTTACAAAAGCCACGTTATACCCAGTTTGCCGTGGGTAAAGCTTATACCCAAGTAGAAGGTTTACGTGGCTATGTATCTAGTGATGGCGAGGAGGTTGAATTTGTTGATAATGTGAAGGTGACACGGCAGGCCTTTGCGGGCAAGGGTGAAATGACGATAGAAACGGATTACCTCAAAATTCGTCCCAATGAAGAATTGGTGACGACAGAAAGCCCTGTGATCATCAGGCAAGCGCCTAAAACGGTGATTTACGCCACAGGGATGATTTATCAAAAGAAAAATCGTACCGTAACGTTGCTACATAAAGTGCGTGCTCATTATGAGCGACCTGTTATAGCAACTAATAAGACTAATTCTGGCGTTAATAGTAAAATTAAGGTTAGCGATAACACTGACGCTAAGGCGAGCAAGCGCTCAGGCACGAATAAAATAGAGTCCAATACCAAGTCAATAACTACTGATCAAGCAGTAAAATCCAGCAGTACAGATACGCGCATTCGGAGACGCTATGAATAAGCAAGGAATCACCACCAAACCTCATTTAATCATCAGCATAATGCTGCTCAGCTTGTCGGTGTTGAGTTTTTCTCATCAAGCATTGGCTGAAGCGGCTGACCGTGATAAACCGATTGATTTGGAGGCGGATTCAGTCAAGGTAGATGATGCCAAACAAATCAGCACTTACTCGGGTAATGTTATCTTAACGCAAGGGACGTTGATTATTCGTGCGGATAAGCTCATTGTGCGGGAAGATAAAGAAGGTTTTCAGCACAGCACTTCGTTGGGCAATCCCACCACATTTAAACAAAAGCGTGAAGGTAAAAATGAATACATGGAAGGTAGTGCGCAGCGTATAGAGTACGATGGACGTATGGATAAAGTGCAGCTTTATACTAAAGCCTGGGTAAAGCGCGGCGAGGATATCGTGCACGGTGATTACATTATGTATGACGCCAACGCAGAGTACGCTGAAGTGCTTGGTGGCGGCTCCGCTACGCCAGGCTCACCAAGTGGTCGCGTGCGTGCAATTATTCAGCCAAAAAATAAAAAAGCACCAGCAACTAATGTGCCGCCAGCTAAACCTGCAGAGCCTGCTGGTGCCATCAAGCCATCTAATCCGGTTAGCGCTAATGATGTGGTGCCAACGGTAAAAAACATGCGGTTTAATCGCAGTTTAGAAATTAGCACGCAGCCTAAATAAAGAGTAAAGATGATGAGTGAACTCGTTGTGGAAAATTTACGTAAATCTTACAAAGCACGTACCGTGGTGCAGGATATTTCTTTGACCATTAAAAGTGGTGAAGTTATCGGCTTGCTCGGCCCCAATGGCGCGGGGAAAACCACAAGTTTTTACATGATAGTGGGTTTGGTTGCATTAGATGCAGGTAAAATTTTATTGGACGGTAAAGACTTAAGTCGGATGCCGATTCATATGCGCGCTAGGTTAGGCTTGTCTTATTTGCCGCAGGAGCCCTCTATTTTTCGTAAATTAACTGTGGCTGAAAACATTTTAGCGATATTGCAATTGCAAGATATTTCTGAGGAAGCCGTGGATGAAAAGCTGGAGTCTTTGCTCGAAGAGTTACATATTACGCATATTCGTGACAGTGCCGCCGTAAGCTTGTCAGGTGGCGAGCGCCGACGTGTTGAAATTGCACGTTGCTTAGCTTCAGACCCCAGTTTTATTTTATTAGACGAGCCATTTGCCGGAATTGACCCGATTGCGGTGATTGACATTCAACAAATCATTCGTTTTTTAAGCGCACGTAATATTGGCGTGCTGATTACCGACCACAACGTGCGGGAAACTTTAGGTATTTGTGATCGTGCTTATATTGTGAACGAAGGACATGTATTTGCCTCTGGCATTCCAAGTGAAATTGTTGCGAATGAAAGTGTGCGCGCAGTTTATTTGGGTAAAGATTTCCGCCTATGAAGCAAGGGCTACAACTTAGGTTTTCGCAAAATTTATCGCTGACGCCACAGTTGCAGCAGGCGATACGACTGTTGCAACTTTCAACATTAGAGTTAAATCAAGAAATTGATGTGCTCATGCAAACTAACCCGTTGCTGGAAAGAGGCGATGACAATGAAGATGAATATGGCAATCCGACAGAAAGTGTCAGCGAGAGCGGCTCATTAGCCGCAGATAACAACTCAGTAGATGCGGCACAAGATGATCGCAACAAGCAAGAAGACCATGCTGCCGATCTTGACGCTCCAGCCGCTGACTTTGAATTCAACGCAGCTGAGTCAGCGATGTCTGCTTCAAACCCACTAGAGTTAAGCCAGCCTAATGAGGCTTCAGAGTTTGAAGCAAGTACGGAGTTTCCCGATACATATTCAGCTGAATTCAATGATGAATTTGACGAGTTTTCAAACGGTAGTCGCTGGGATGAAAACACTTCGCCAGCTGATGATGACAGTGATTATAAGCCACAAGAAACCTTGCAAATCAGCTTGCGTGAACATTTGCTATCACAGTTAAAGCTGATGCCGTTATCAGAGCGCGACCAATCCCTCACCATGTTGCTGGTGGATAGCATCAATGAAGACGGTTATTTAGAAGCGTCGCTCGAATCACTCGCCGAGCAAATGCCGCTGGAGCTTGAAATTGACGCGCTAGAGTTACAAACCGCCTTGCATTACGTGCAGCATCTGGATCCGTTAGGGGTCGGTGCGCGTAACTTAAGTGAGTGCTTGCTATTGCAGTTGCAGGCACTGCCTGAAGAAACGCCACATTTAGCTTTGGCCCAATTGGTGGCTAAGCACTATTTGCCAGCGCTCGGTGCGCGCGACTTTGTAAAGTTACGAAAAGAGTTGGGATGTGATGAGGTGACACTCAAGCACGTGCAACAACTGATTACCAGCTTAAATCCACGGCCTGGTAGCGCATTTACGTTAATCGGTTCTGAGCATTATATTCAGCATGAGGTGATTGTTAAAAAGGTCAAAGGTATTTGGATTGCCAGTCTAAATGACGGTGTGATTCCTAAACTTAAAATCAATCAGCTATACGCGGGTATTTTAAAGAGAAATCGCGATAGTTCCAGTCAGTATTTGCAAAGCCAGATGCAAGAAGCTAAATGGATGATTAAAAACATTCAACAGCGATTCTCAACAATTTTGCGTGTGTCGCAAGCCATTGTTGACCGCCAGCGAAACTTTTTAGAATATGGTGAGGTGGCCATGCGGCCATTGGTGTTGCGCGAAATTGCAGATGAGCTGGATTTGCACGAATCCACCATTTCCCGGGTGACAACCAGTAAGTACATGCTTACTCCGCGCGGTTTATTCGAGCTTAAATATTTTTTTGGAAGTTCTGTCGCAACCGATAGTGGCGGCACTTGTTCGGCCACGGCGATACGTGCTCTGATTAAGCAATTGGTCGAGCAGGAAAATCCTAAAAAGCCGTACTCAGATAATCAAATTACAGCTTTATTAAGCAAGCAGGGCATCGTGGTGGCGCGCCGCACTATTGCAAAATATCGAGAGTCACTTAATGTCGCGCCAGCAAGTTTAAGAAAGTCACTCTAGGGTAATTTTAAGTATCCAAGCTTTAATAAAGCCTGCAAAAATTTCTCGTTTTCCTTAGCACAGAGGCGATTTAACGTAGTAAACTGAAACTGTTCAACAAGCTTTGAATTTAAGCAATTTGATTCAAATTTGAAGAATACTTAACAAAAGGAGCAAGTCATGAATTTACAATTAACTGGTCATCATTTAGAAGTAACCCCTGCTTTGCGCGATTATGTCACAAGCAAATTAGCTCGAATTAGCAACCACTTTGACCATGTAATCGATGTCAAAGTCACGTTGAGTGTTGAAAAACTCGCCCAAAAGGTTGAGGCAACATTGCATGTGCCTGGTAATGACTTACACGCTGAATGCCAAGATGAAAATATGTACAGCGCGATTGATATGTTAACCGACAAACTTGACCGTCAAGTGGTGAAACATAAAGAAAAAAATGCAGATCATCACAAAACAAATGGCGCAGTTAAGCATCAGCAAGTTGATTAAGTAATAATTTTTATCTAGTATTTTGTCAAATTATGGCTCAAATAAACGTCGCTGAGCTATTCAAACAAACCCGCCGTAAGCTCAAGTTAAATTGGGTTGCTGGGCTTAACGGCGGGTCTAATACCCTCACTAGCGAAACAGTCACCAAACCCTCTTTGGCGCTCATTGGCCATCTTAATTTTGTACACCCTAACCGCGTGCAGGTGTTAGGCTGTGCTGAAATGGACTACTTACGTAGTTTGCCGCCAGATGAAGCAATAACTGCGATTGAAAATCTGTACTCTACTGATTTAGCCGCAGTGATTGTGGCGAATGGTGAAAAAGTACCTAAATCGCTGTCAGTAGCGGCAAACAAGCACGCTGCGCCACTTTTTACCTCTACCTTGCGCAGTCCTGAGTTAATGGAGATACTCAGCCACTTTTTGGCGCAAGCCATGGCTGACTCGGTAAGCTTGCATGGCGTTTTTATGGAAGTACAAGGCTTTGGTATCTTGATTAAAGGTGAGGCAGCCATTGGTAAAAGCGAGCTTGCGCTAGAGTTAATTACGCGTGGGCACCGACTCATTGCGGATGATATTGTTGATTTTTACCGAACCTCTCCAGATTGCGTTGAGGGCCGTTGCCCGCCGTTGTTGCAAGACTTTTTAGAAGTGCGTGGCTTAGGCATTTTAAATATCCGCGCGTTATTTGGTGATAATTCAGTGAAGCCAACCAAGCCGCTGGACTTGATTATTCAGCTTGAAATGGCAGATAAACTGGCTCCACAAAATCTTGACAGATTAAGTATTAAAACGCTTCGTGAAGAAGTGATGGGGCTTAAAGTACCCAAAGTGCATATTCCTATTGCCGCAGGCCGCAATATTGCAGTATTGGTTGAGGTTGCGATTCGCAACCACATACTGTTGTTGCGTGGAGTCAATGCTACTAAGCAATTTACGCAGCGTCAACAGCGCGAGATGAAAAAGAACGGAACATAAAATACCAACATGAAACAATTAGTGATTGTCACGGGCCTTTCCGGCTCAGGTAAAAGTATCGCGTTACGGGCGCTTGAAGATAGCGGCTACTATTGCATTGATAATTTGCCGGCCACGATGCTACCGCAAATCGCTGATCACTTACAGTCAAAAAATCACGACATTACTCAGTTGAATACTGAGAAACATGATCGCGTAGCGATTAGTATTGATAGCCGCACTGCTGCGATTGAGACCTTGCCAGCCCATATTGCGCGGCTAAAAACACAGCATATTGATACTAAAGTATTGTTTCTTGAATCTAATGTTGAAACCTTGGTAAAAAGATTCAGTGAAACACGACGTAAACATCCTTTAAGTAAAGATTCAACCACGCTTGCTGAAAGCATCGCCTCTGAACGCGAGCTGTTAAGCGGTTTGGGCAGTTTAGGGCATGTGATTGATACTAGCTACCTCAGCGCCAACACCTTGCGTGGTTGGGTAAAAGACGTGGTTGCAAGCGAGCACAACGGCTTGACATTGTTATTTACCTCTTTTGGATTTAAGCATGGTATTCCGCTTGATGCTGACTTTGTGTTTGATGTACGCTGTTTGCCAAACCCGCATTACGACCCCCTATTACGTGAGCTTACAGGGCGTGATGCACCGGTAGAGGCTTTTTTGCAAGACCATGCCATTGTTAGTGAAATGCTTGCCGATATCCGTCATTATGTAGAAAAATGGCTACCTTGTTTTGTGATGGATAATCGTAGCTACGTCACGGTAGCCATTGGCTGTACTGGTGGGCAACATCGCTCAGTCTATTTTGTTGAGCAGCTCAGCCAATACTTTAGATCGCAACAAGAGGTGTTGACTCGACACCGGGAATTAAAATAAAAGGTAATCAAAAGCAGTATTGCGGCACTGGTGATGGGTACTTAACTTGCATTTAAGTTTTTAAAGTAGAGAAAATAATGATCGGAATTTTAATCATCGCACATGGCAGTTTGGGCGAGAGCTTGATGAATTGTGCAAGGCATGTCATAGGCAATACGCCTAGGCAGGTGGCTTTTATTGGCGTGAACACTCAAGATGACCCCAGTGTTATCTTGCCTAAGGCAGAAGCTTTGGTGGCTGAGCTTGATAGTGGGGAGGGCGTTTTAGTGCTTTCAGACATGTATGGCGCAACCCCTTGCAATATTGTCAGTAAGCTATTAAAACCGGGTGTGGTAGAGGGTGTTGCCGGTGTAAATATGCCCATGATCGTGCGCACCATGACCTATCGGCATGAATCGCTGTTGGCGCTAGTAGAAAAAGCGGTGAGTGGTGGGCGCGAAGGCGTGGTGCATTTTGACCAGGATCATTGCGACAGGTATGAGGCGTGAAATAATGGCGGTTGTCAGTTCAGTAACTGGGTTAACTATAAATGACTGGGTTAAATCTAAATGATTAGCAAAGAACTAGAAATTATCAATAAATTGGGGTTGCACGCGCGTGCCTCCACCAAGCTTACGCAAACGGCTAGTAAGTTTTCCAGTGAAATATGGATCACGCGTAATGGTCGTCGTGTGAACGCTAAAAGCATTATGGGTGTGATGATGTTAGCGGCAGCTAAAGGCGCTGTAATCACCTTAGAGGCAAATGGGGCAGATGAAGCAGCGGCAATGGATGCACTAACGGCGTTGATTGCCGGTTACTTTGGCGAGGGTGAATAATCCCTCATGAGTGAAAATTTAAAATGACCAGCTTTAGCATTCACGGTGTAGGTGTTTCTAGCGGCGTTGCCATTGGGCAAGCGCACTTGGTTTCTAACGCATTGTTAGAAGTTGTGCATTACCAATTGCCTGAGCATTTAATTGATGATGAAATTAAACGATTTAGTGACGCAGTCGCCACCGTTAAGGCTGATTTGGAGCAAATTAACAGCAGTTTGCGTAAAAATGCACCCGCTGAAATAAGCGCATTTATTGGCACACATTTGATGATGCTAGAAGATAAGTCTTTATCAGAAGTTCCTAAAGATATTATCAAAAATGAACAATGCAATGCCGAGTGGGCAATCAAACTGCAAATGGACGATATTGTTGAGCAGTTTGAGCAAATTGAAGATGAATATCTGCGTGAGCGTAAGCAAGATGTCATTCAAGTAGTTGAGCGTATTATCAAAGTATTATTGGGGCATCAAAACCAATTAACTTTAGCGCAGCAGGCTAGTGTTCTCCATCAGGAACGCAAACTTATTCTAGTCGCACATGACATTTCACCGGCTGATGCCATTCAATTCAAGCAGCATCAGTTTGCCGCATTTATTACTGATGTAGGTGGAGCTACCTCTCACACGGCTATTTTGGCGCGTAGCCTTAACATCCCCTCTATTGTTGCGTTACAGCGCGCGCGCGATTTAATCAATGATGGTGAGTTGATTATTGTGGATGGCGACTTAGGTGTTGTCATTGTTAGCCCATCCAAAGAGATTTTGGCAGAGTACAAGCTGCGCCAAGAGCAGTGGGAGCTTGAGCAACAAAAGCTACAGCGCATTAAGACCACCAAAGCCATCACGATAGATGGTACGGTTATTGAGCTGTTTGCCAATATTGAAGTGCCTGAAGATGTTGCTGCAGCCAGAGCAGCCGGGGCTACGGGCGTGGGCTTGTACCGTACCGAATTCTTATTTATGAATCGGCGTGACATGCCCGATGAGGAAGAGCAGTTCCTAGCTTATAAGGCCGTAGCACAGGCCATGAAGGGCGCGCCAGTCACTATACGCACCTTGGATTTAGGCGCAGATAAGCAAATGAACCCCGATAGCGTGGTGAGCTGCGCTAATCCAGCGTTAGGCTTACGTGCTATTCGTTTATGTTTAGCAGAGCCGCAAATTTTTCATGTACAGCTGCGGGCTTTATTGCGCGCCTCGCATTTTGGCCATGTTAAAATATTGATCCCCATGCTGTGTACGCTGGCAGAGTTACGCCAAACTAAATTGCTATTAGAACGCGCTAAACAAAGTTTACGTAAAGACAACATTCTGTTTGATGAAAACATTGCGCTGGGGGGTATGATAGAAATCCCTGCTGCAGCCATCAATGCTGAGGCCTTTGCCAATGAATTAGACTTTTTATCCATTGGTACTAACGATTTAATTCAATATACCTTGGCGATTGATCGTACGGATGACGCGGTTGCCCATTTATATAATCCGTTGCATCCCTCCGTACTGAAGTTGATTTCGATGACGATTAAAGCCGGCGCCAAGCTTGAAAAATCAGTGTCGATATGTGGTGAAATGGCAGGTGAGGCCAAGCTGACAAAGCTCCTCATCGGTATGGGCTTGCGACAGTTTTCAATGCACCCTTCGCATATTCTCAGTATTAAACAGCAGGTTTTACACAGTCAATTAGACATGTTAGATACGCAGGCGCGTAAAGTGCTTGGGTTAACCGACATAGAAAAAATTGAACCACTTGTGGCTAAGTTTAATCATCTATAAATAAGGTTATTTTGAAAGGATACCCATGACTACCGAAGCCAATACTCAAATGATAGTTACGCCGAGTAGCGATGATAAAAATATCGCCACCATCACCCACTTATGCGGCATGTTGTTTTCATTGATACCGGCGTTGATTGTTTGGATTCTCAAAAAAGACGACAGTGCCTACATTGCAGATCAAGCCAAAGAAGCTTTGAACTTTCAAATTACCGTGCTACTGGCGCAATTTATTGCGGGTGTTTTAGTGTTTATACTAATTGGCTTTTTATTCATATTTATTATTTGGGTGATTAACATTGTTTTCTGCATTATTGCCGCCATCTCTACTAGCAAGGGTGAAAATTATCGCTATCCGCTCACTTTACGTTTGATCAACTAATAAAAATAATTTAAGGATTTTCAGCTGTGACTATCAACGCATTACAAAATAACCCCCTATTACATTTTTCTGGATTACCTAAATTCAACGAAGTGAGCGCTGAGCATGTTTCTCCTGCTATTGATTATTTGCTCAACGAAGCCAGAGCAACGGTCAGCGCACTCGCCACTAGTGAAAATGCAGTTAGCTGGGATAGCTTCGCAGAGAAACTTGAAGACATGGAAGAAAAGCTGTCACGTGCCTGGTCGCAAGTCGGCCACATGAATGCGGTGGTCAATAGCCCTGAGTTACGGGAGGCGTATAACGATAACTTATCCAAACTGACTGATTTTTATGCAGATTTAGGTCAGGATGAACGACTGTACGCCAAATTTCGTGCCTTGCGCGCCAGTAGCGAGTTTAATAGCCTCACGCCGGCGCAGAAAAAAATCATAGAAAATGAATTGCGTGATTTCCGTCTAGGCGGTGCTGAACTGCCTGCCGAGCAAAAAGCGCGTTTTAAAGTTATTCAAGAAGCGCTATCAAAACTTTCATCTAAATTTGAAGAAAACGTACTCGACACCACCAATGAATACGCGCTGTATGTAGAAGATGCAGTTACCCTGCAAGGGATTCCAGAAGACGTGTTGCAGGCGGCATTGGATGCAGCAAAAACTGATGGTAAAAGCGGTTGGAAATTTACCCTGCACTTTCCTTCATATTTACCCGTGTTGCAATATGCCGAAAATCGCCCATTGCGTGAAACGCTTTACCGCGCTTACGCCACGCGTGCTTCTGAATTTGGCAAACCCGAGTGGGATAACACGCCGATTATTGCACAAATTTTAAAATTACGACTTGAAGCAGCGCAGTTGCTTGGTTTTAACAATTACGCCGAACTTTCAATCGCTACCAAAATGGCCGAATCTGCCCAGCATGTAGAAAATTTTTTGCAAGATTTGGCTGAGCGCGCTAAACCCTATGCACTTAAGGACAAAGTGGAGCTTGATGAGTACGCAACAAAACTTGGCATTACTGACATGCAGGCGTGGGATGTCGCCTACGTCTCAGAGAAACTACGTGAAGAAAAATATGCGTTTTCAGATCTAGAAGTAAAGCAGTATTTCCCTGAAAGCAAAGTATTGACAGGCTTATTCAAAGTGGTAGAAACCATATTTGGCATCCTCGTGAGCCAAACCCAAGCCCCAGTCTGGCATGAAACTGCAAGTTTTTATGACATTAAAGACCATGCTGGAAAACTAATCGGTCAATTTTATCTGGATTTGTACGCACGCAACAATAAACGTGGCGGCGCCTGGATGGATGAAGCCATTACCCGTCGCAAAGTGGCGGGTGAACTCACCACCCCTGTGGCATATTTAACCTGTAATTTTTCTGCGCCAGTCGGCGATAAACCAGCACTGTTTACGCACGATGAAGTGCTCACCATGTTCCACGAGTTTGGTCACGGCCTGCATCACATGCTAACTGAAGTCGATCACTACAGCGTATCTGGTATCAAAGGTGTGGAATGGGATGCGGTTGAGCTACCAAGCCAGTTCATGGAGAATTTTTGCTGGGAGTGGGAAGTGTTACGTAATATGACTGCCCACGTAGAAACTGGCGCGCAATTACCACGTACGCTATTTGATAAAATGGTTGCTGCTAAAAACTTCCAGGCCGGCATGCAAACCGTGCGTCAAATTGAATTTTCATTGTTTGATATTAGCCTGCATAGCGAGTTTGACCCACACGGCTCGGCCACCGCATTAGATTTAATTGAATCAATACGCGATGAAGTAGCCGTGGTGCGCCCCCCAAAGTGGAATCGCTTTCCAAATAACTTTACCCATGTTTTTGCGGGTGGCTATGCCGCTGGCTATTACAGCTACAAATGGGCAGAAGTGTTATCAGCCGATGCGTACAGCATGTTTGAAGAAGATGGCGTGCTATCAAGAGAAACTGGTCAGCGCTATTGGCAAGAGATTTTAGCGCAAGGCGGCTCACGCACAGCGATGGAGTCATTTACTGCATTCCGTGGGCGTGAACCGAATATTGATGCATTATTACGCCATAACGGCATGGTTTAAGGTAAAGCCGTGAAATTCGCCACTTGGAATGTAAATTCTCTAAATGTACGCTTACCTCATGTACTGGATTGGCTTCGTGAAAATCAGCCAGACGTGCTGTGTTTGCAAGAAACAAAACAAGAAGACAGTAAGTTTCCCTATCAGGCACTTGAGCAAGTTGGTTATCAGGCGGCACATATTGGGCAAAAAACCTATAACGGCGTGGCAATTTTAAGCCGTCATGTGATGACTGGTATTCAGTGCAATATACCAAACTTTGATGACGATCAGCAGCGCATCATTGCAGCAAATATCGGTGATATTCGCGTTATTTGTGCTTACATTCCCAATGGGCAAGCGATTGATTCTGACAAATACCAGTACAAAATGCGCTGGCTGAGTGCCCTGGCAGATTGGCTTAAAACTGAACTAGCGACGTATCCAAAATTGATGTTGCTAGGCGACTACAACATTGCGCCAGAAGATCGTGATTGCCACGATCCTGCCGCATGGCTGGGGCAGGTTTTAGTATCCCCCCCTGAGCGCGATGCTTTTAAACAGCTAATTACGCTAGGGTTGCATGATAGTTTTAGATTATTTGAGCAACCTGAAAAAAGCTTTAGCTGGTGGGACTACCGCATGATGGGGTTTAGGCGCAATTTTGGTATGCGTATTGATCACATTTTAGTCAGCGACGCACTCAAAACTGCATGTCAGTCAGCCTATATCGATAAAGCGCCACGTAAGTTGGAGCGGCCATCAGATCATACGCCAGTGGTGCTGGAGCTTAATGCGGGTTAAACAGCTTATTTACTTGATCTGATTGTTGATCACTCTGCGCGCTTTGACGGCTATTCTTTGGATCAATATTTTTGTTTTTTGCGGGCTCAGGTTTCTCGCCCCCTCGTATTTCAGTTTGATTAACAATTTTAGTTGTGTCAGGGATTCTGATTTTAGTTACCTGCTCTGGTGCCCTAGGGCTTAAGTTTTTTTCTGGCGCGGATATATCAGGTTGTAGCATACGTTGTGCCTGGCTAAGTGGGTCATCTTCCAGCATCGATGGTAAAGGCACGTCAACTTCAGGCGGCGGATTTTCATGATAAAAGTATTCGTAAATACCATGCTCATCATTATCAGCACGTATGCCTGTGGTCGGGTCAATTCTTAATGACATCACACCATCAGGCACAGGAAAATCGCTCATTGGCAATCCCTTTAATGCCGTTGCCATGTATTTAATCCAAATGGGCAATGCAGCCGAACCACCTGTTTCACTCCCGCCAAGGCGCCGAGGTTTATCGAATCCTACCCAGGTAATTGCAACTTGCTTTGGACTGTACCCGGCGAACCAAGCATCAAAAGAATCATTGGTTGTACCGGTTTTACCTGCGATATCGCTACGCCCGAGTTGAAGTGCCCTCATGGCCGTACCATGTTTAATCACATCCTGCATCATTGAATTCATGATAAAAGCGTTACGTGCATCAATCACGCGCGGCGCACCTGCTTTTGCCCGCACAAACTTCGTTTCTGAAATTACCTTGCCGTTTTGATCTACAATTTTGGCAATTAAATTGGGTTTGACCCGATAACCACCATTCGCAAAAACAGCATAAGCACTGGCCATTTGCCATGGTGTTGTAGAGCCGGCACCCAGCGCCATGGTGAGGTAGGCCGGATGATCTTTCGCGGCAAAGCCAAAGCGGGTAATGTAGTCTTGTGTATAGTTAGGGTCTATCGCCTGCAATACACGAATAGACACCATGTTTTTAGATTTAATCAATGCTTGTCTTAGGCGGATAGGTCCATCAAAATTATTATCGTAATTTTGCGGCGACCAAGCTTTATTGCCGGTTTCCCCGGCAGAAAAACTCAACGGTGCATCTTCAACCATCGTGGCGGCTGTAAATCCTTTTTCTAAAGCGGCAGAATAAACAAAAGGCTTAAAACTGGAGCCTGGCTGACGCTTTGCCTGAGTCACATGATTAAATTTGTTGCGATTAAAATCAAAGCCGCCGACCAAGGCGCGGATGGCACCTGTTTCAGGGTCCATTGCCACCAGTGCAGATTCAACCTGTGGTAATTGAGCAATACGCCAGCCATTGTCATCTTTAGCTGAGGCGCTTTTAAAAACACGGACAATAGCACCTGGCTTTAACTTGCGTTTTGCCGGATCTTTTTCATTCAGCGCCTTTTCTACCAATGCCAAACCTTTGCCAGCGACTTCAATATCATCCCCGTTCTTGGTGTGCACTTCAACAGTTTTTTGCGACACAGCGGTAACCACTGCCGGAACTAATCCGTTAGAAACATCAATATCATCTAAGGCATCATCCATGGCTTTGGTTTTTTCCTCAGCACCAAGTGCTTCGATGCTTAGGATTTTTTCAGGCCCGCGATAACCGTGGCGTATGTCATAGTCCAAAACACCTTCTCTTATTGCTGCGTTCGCTGCCTCTTGATTCGCTTTTAGAATCGTGGTGTAAACATTCAAGCCGCTGCTGTAAATATCCTCTTGATATTGCGCATATAAACTTTCCCGCACAATTTCAGCCACGTAATCCGCAGGCAGATCACGCGACTGTCTAGACGTTTTAAAGCGTAACGGCTGTTTTAGCGCATCCTGATAGACCGCCTCTTTAATAAAGCCATAGCGGTACATGTCTTGCAACACCTCTCGCTGGCGACCAAGCGCTCGCTTAGGGTTGGTAAATGGGTTGTAATTAGACGGCGCCTTGGGCAAGCCCGCTAATAAGGCAGATTCAGCTAAATTTAATTTGGATAACGGCTTGCCATAATATACCTGTGAGGCAGCGGCAAACCCGTAAGAACGTTGCCCAAGATAAATTTGGTTAATGTAAAGCTCAAGAATCTTATTTTTACTTAAATTATTTTCAATCTTGATAGCGAGTAGTGCCTCATTGATTTTGGTGATAAGTGTGCGTTTACCATTTGGCGGGGTGAAAAAGTTTTTAGCCACTTGCATGGTGATGGTGCTGGCACCCTCATGGCTCACGCCGGTTACATTGTTTTTAATTGCACGCAATATTCCTTTAACATCAACACCGCTATGCTGATAAAAACGACGGTCTTCGATGGCGAGCACAGCGTCCGTCATATTCTTTGGCACGTCTTCAATTTTAATATAGGCGCGGCGTTCTTCGCCAAACTCACCGATTAAATAACCATCTTCAGAGTAAACGCGCAATGGCAGTTTAGGGTGATAATCTGTTAGCGCCTCAAGCGAAGGCAGTGTCGGGTAAATAAGTGCTGCGGCGATACCCACCAATGCCAATATGGATAAGCTGCCAACTACAAACGTTAATAAAAGATACTGCAACCATTTATTGAGTGTCATGGATAATATATTTTCTGATGAATTGACATATAGTGTGCCATTATAAATGCTCTGGCAAACCCTGCGAATAAACTATGTAATAAAGACTTAAAATAGTAGCGTTAATAAAAATTACTTTACAGGGGTTAAACTTGTTGCTAGGATTTAATGTAGTTTATTAGAAATGTGCGTAACTAACGAAATTAGAAAAGGAATTTCAATTTGAAATTCAGTCTTTTTACAGAATCAACACCGCCACTTATTGGTATAGACATTAGCTCTACTTCCGTCAAGATGGTTGAGCTCGCCAACGATGGGCGTGGCGGCTATAAGCTAGAAGGCTACTCAATTTCACCTTTGGCTAAAGATGTCATGACCGATGGCAATGTGAGTGATCTTGAAAAAGTGGCCGATGCCATTAAGCTCGCTTGGAAATTGCTTGGTTCACGTGAAAAACGAGTGGCGTTGGCATTGCCGTCTTCAGCGGTTATCAGTAAAAAAGTCACCATGTCGGCTGACCTGCGTGAAGAAGACATGGAAGTTCAAGTCGAGGCTGAGGCCAATCAATATATTCCATTCTCGCTGGACGAAGTCAATATAGATTTTCAGGTGTTGGGCCCTGCACCTAATAGCTCAGATGAAGTTGAAGTGCTGATTGCCGCCGCCCGCAAAGAGAAAATTGAAGATCGCGTGGCAGCCGCAGAAGGCGCTGGACTTAAGGTGACGGTAATGGATGTTGAGTCCTATGCTACCGAGGCCGCCTACACCTTGGTTTCGGGGCAGCTGCCTAACGCAGGCCGTGAGCAAACCGTCATGATCATTGATATCGGTGCCACCATGATGCACATCAATGTGTTGCATGATAATAAACCGGTTTATGCACGCGAGCAGAACTTTGGTGGTGGTCAGTTAACGCAAGAGATTCAACGCCGCTTTGGCTTATCATTAGAAGAGGCCGAAATCGCCAAGCGTAAGGGTGGCTTACCAGAAAGCTACGACAGCGAAGTGTTGCAGCCGTTCGTTCAGTTGCTAGCGATGGAAGTCGCCAGAGCGCTCCAATTTTTTACCAGCTCAACACAATACAACCGCGTTGATCATATTGTACTGGCTGGCGGATGCGCGACAATTCCTGAAATTGATATTACAGTTCAAGATCGCACACAGGTTAATACGCTGGTTGCAAACCCCTTTCACGGCATGGTGGTTGGCACAAGGGTTAGGCAACAGCAAGCAACAACAGACGCGCCTGCACTGTTAATTGCCTGTGGGCTTGCCATGCGAGGTTTAGCGATATGATACGTGTCAATCTACTCCCTCATCGTCAAATTAGAAGAGAAGCCAAGCAGCGTGAATTTGGGCTGATGGCGTTATTTTCCGCCATTGCTGCCGGCGCAATTGTTTTTATGGGTTATACCGTGATTAATGGTCAAGTTGAAACGCAGTTAGAGCGTAATCAACGTTTAGATACAGCGATTGTTAAGCTTGATAAAGAAATTGCCGACATCAAAGATTTAAAAGATCAAATCAGTGCCATGCTTGAGCGCAAGCAGGTGGTTGAAAATTTACAAACCAACCGCAGTCAATCGGTGGTTGTGTTTGATGAGCTGAGTCGCCAACTGCCCGAAGGTATGTATTTAAAAAGCATTAAGCAGCAGGGTAATGTCATTAATGTTGAGGGCGTTGCCGATACCAATGCTAGAGTAGCAACACTGGTGCGTAACTTTAACGCCTCAAACTGGCTGGAATCACCTATTTTAATTGAGATTAAAGCGGTTACAGTGAATGGCGTAAAACAAAATATGTTTACCTTGCAAGTGAATCTTAAAACACCCAAGGTGGACGCTGAAGATGCTAAGCCTGAAAATGGACGTCAATCATGAAATTAGATGATTTCAATAATATAGACATCAATAATGCTGGTAGCTTGCCTGCGCCGGTCAAGGCGGTGTTGTTGGCAGGTGTTTTTTTGGTATTGGTAGCACTTGGGTATTACTTCTTATGGAGCCCAGAACTAGAAGCGCTGGAAACCGAAAAGAATAAAGAGCAAGAGTTGAGAAAAGTATTTTTAGAAAAAAAAACCCAGGCTATTAGCTTAGAAGCTTACAAAATGCAAATGGTGGAAATTGAAAAAACCTTTGGAGCGTTGTTAAAACAGTTGCCAGATAGGTCTCAAATTGATGGCTTGCTGACAGACATTAATCAGGCCGGGTTAAGTCGGGGCTTAGAGTTTGAGCTATTTAAGCCAGGGCAAGAATCGCAGGAAGATTTTTATGCTGAAATGCCAATCACTATTAAATTGCTAGGTAGATACCATGACTTAGGCGCATTTGCGACAGATATCTCAAAACTATCGCGCATCGTAACTTTGGGTGATATTGCTGTTACCAATCAAAGCAAAGACGTTAAACCATCCTCTACAGATGCAGTGCTGGTGATGGAGGCGGCCGCTAAAACTTATCGCTATTTAGATGCTGATGAAGTTGCCGCAAAACGCAAAGCGGCTAAAGATCAAGCTGCGAAGAAAGGTCAATAATTGCCGTGAGTGATAGCCTAAAACATAAATCAACATCAAGTAATCGCTTCAAGCTTGGCTTAAGCGGCTTTTTAACTTTAGCCTTAGTTGCATGTGGTGGTGATGGCGATGACCTTGATCAATATATGCGTGATGCTGCTAAAGATGTCGTGCCTAAAATCAAGCCGTTACCAGAAGTGAAGCCTTATTTAGCCCTGCAATATAATGCAGATGGCCTTTTGATAGACCCGTTTCGGGCACGTAAGGCGGTTAGTAGTAATTTAAGTGTGCTACATCCAAATTTAAACAGACCCAAAGAGCCGATGGAAGCTTACCCGTTAGAAAGTTTAAAATACGTTGGCTTGTTATCAAAAAGCAAACTGACTTATGCGCTACTTAAAACACCAGATAACGCTGTGCAACAAGTAAAGCTTGGTAACTATGTAGGTCAAAATTTTGGTAGAGTCACGCAAGTAACAGACAGTGAAATGGTGCTTAAAGAAATAGTGCAAGATGATCTTTCAGGTGATTGGGTAGAGCGCACCTCAACTTTGGCGCTACAAGAATAGTAATTTAATAATTTGCTTACTAGAGTTCATTGAGCCTACCGCACTTTCCCTGAGGCTGTCGAAGGGAACGCTAGCGACAAGTTGTAGTTTTAAAAAAAGCATTCGTGCAAAGGCATCAACTAGAAAGCAGTACAAGTCATTTAAGAAATTAGTAATCCATGGAGTTAAGAACCCATGAAGTTAAGAATCCATGAAATTTAAGAATCAAGGTGAAATAATGAAAACAACTATGTGGATGGCTAAAATTTTACAAGCAGGCCTGCTGCTGGGGCTAACGATTTTTTCAGGATTGATATTGGCTGAGGATCAGGCTGAGTTAGGCAATAAAATTGAAAGCATCGATTATTCCACCTTGCCAGGTGGTCGGGTCAGCATTCGCGTAAAAACAACGCTACCACTTAAAAATCCACCTGCTGGATTTACACTCAATAGTCCGCCACGTGTTGCCTTAGATTTTCCGCAGGTGGGTAACGGCTTAGCAAAAAATAATGTTGTAGCTGATCAGGGGGCGCTTAAAAGCATAACTTTAGCGCAAGGCAAAGAGCGTACGCGCCTAGTGCTTAATTTATCTAAAAATGTAGGTTATAGCACCTCAGTCAGCGGTAATGAAGTCACCATTTTGCTACAAGGCAATGAAGTTAGTGCCAACAGTGTCGTAGAAACCAAGTTTGCAGAGACAAGTTTAGGCGCGCAGTCAGCTACCCTCAGCAACGTTGATTTTACACGCGGTAAAAATGGAGAAGGCCGTATTATTGTTGATTTATCCGACGCATCAGTAGGCATTAACATAAAGCAAAAAGGTAAAACCATTGTTGTTGATTTTATCAATACAGATGTGCCTGCGAGCTTACAGCGCCGTTTAAATGTCACCAACTTCAACACACCAGTGATCTATGTTGATACCATGAAGCAAGGTAAAAATGGCCGCATGGTTATTGAGCCTAAAGGCAACTGGGAGCAATCGGCGTATCAGGCAGATAAAAAATTCATTATTGACGTGCGCCAAGTGGCAGAAGACCCAAACAAACTGGTGCGTGGTGCTAAGTCGGGTTTCTCTGGAGAAAAGCTCTCATTGAATTTCCAGAATATTGAAGTACGCTCTGTGTTGCAGGTAATTGCTGACTTTACTGGGCTGAATATCATCACCAGCGACACGGTCACTGGAAACTTAACTTTGCGTTTAAAAGATGTACCTTGGGATCAAGCGATGGATATCATCATCGAAAGCAAGGGCTTGCATATGACCAAAACAGGTAATGTGATTAGTGTAGCCCCAGCAGAAGAGGTTAATGCAAAAGAAAAAGCTGAGTTACAAGCTTTAAAAGACAGGGAAACGTTGGAGCCACTTCGCACAGAATCTTTTACACTTAAGTATCAAAAAGCCGATGACATGAGAGCACTTCTGATGGGTATGGGTGGTTTTGGTGGTGCTGCTGGTGGTGCTGGCGGTGCTGGTATGGCTGGTGGGGCTGGTGGGGCTGGCGGTATGATGGGCATCCTTTCACAACGCGGAAGTGTAGTCAATGATCCACGGACCAACACCATATTTATCATGGATACTGCAAAAAAATTAGAAGAAATTAGTGCGCTCATTCAAAAAATCGATATTCCAGTAAGACAGGTAATGATTGAATCACGCTTGGTGATTGCTGATGAGAAGTTTGGCAGATCGCTCGGTGCCAGATTTGGTGTCCAAAAGCAACAGGTAAGTGGTGATAATCGCCTAGGTATTAGCGGTACTTTAGGTAATGCCGTAACTGCTAGAAATATTACCACAGGTACCATCACCGAAACTGGCACAGGTCGTACGGGTACAGGAAGGCTTGCTACTACCGCGATTGGCGGGCCTGATAGCGTGGTAACTCCTGGATTTAGCACTGATGGTGCTCAGGATTTAATGGCAAACTTACCTGTCGCTAATGCATTCGGTAATTTTGCATTCAGCTTATTTAGATTGCCAGCAGGTTTATTATTGAACCTTGAGTTATCGGCACTTGAAAGTGACCAACGTGGAAAAATTGTTTCCAGTCCACGTGTCAGTACCGCTAATCAGAAAAAAGCCACTATAGCGCAAGGTACTAGGATTCCATACCTAGAGATAGGTGCAATTGGGGCAGCGGGTATTCAGTTTATAGATGCGGTGTTAAGCTTGGAAGTGACGCCGCAAATAACGCCTGATGACAAAATTATCATGGATTTGGTTGTTAAAAAAGATGCACCTGGTCCACCGACAGCAGGCGTGCCATCTATCAACACGCAAAGTGTGAAGACGCAGGTGCTGGTTTCTAATGGCGAAACAGCCGTGCTTGGCGGAATTTATGAGCAAACTGACCGTAACGATGTTGATAAAGTACCATTCTTTGGTGACTTGCCTATTATAGGCAATGCGTTTAAACGTAAAGTAGTACAAAAAGACAAAACAGAACTACTGATATTTGTAACACCAAAAATTATGGATGATGGATTAGCTTTGAATTAATCAAAGATTAGCAAAATCTGACAGATAGTTAAGATTGTCATAAAATGCCCATCATAATTGTGATGGGCATTTTGTTTTGCAGGGTGCCATTTTTAGAAACAAGGGTATTTTTAACACAGTGCGCGGAAATCTTTGCCGTTCACGGCGGAGTAGTTCACTTGGATAACATTTATTTTATAGGCCTGATGGGTGCCGGAAAAACGACGATTGGTCGTTTGCTGGCAAAACAATTGGGGCGTGATTTTTACGATTCTGACGTTGAAATAGAGCGGAAAACAGGGGTAAAAATTCCTTTAATTTTTGAGTTAGAGGGTGAAGATGGCTTTCGTAAGCGCGAAACCGCAGCTATTGAAGAATTAACCCAGTTAAAAAACATTGTGATGGCCACCGGCGGCGGCGCGGTATTGTTGCCAGAAAACAGAGTGCTACTTAAAAAACATGGCAAAATTATCTACTTGCGCGGCAAGGTGAATGATTTATATCAGCGTACACGCCATGATAAAACGCGCCCCTTATTGCAAGGTGGCAATTTGCGGCAAAAACTTGAGCGGTTATATATCCAGCGCGACCCGATTTACACCAGCCTAGCGGATTACATTGTAGATACTGGCGCGCAATCAGCCGCAGAAATCACCCATACCATTGAACAATTATTAACCAAGTAAATTATCATTAAACTCAATATGCAAACACTCAAAGTAGAATTAGCCAATAGAAGCTACCCGATTCATATCGGACGCAATTTAATTGCTGATGCCAGCCTCATATTGCCGCACCTAAAACGTAAGCACGTCGCAATTGTGACTAACACCACGGTTGCGCCGTTATATTTAGACAAATTAACGCAAACGTTACAAGATGCGGGTGTTTCAGTCATCCCTATTATTTTGCCAGATGGCGAGGCCTATAAAAACACAGAAACGCTCAATAAGATTTACGATGCCTTGTTACAAAATCGCTGCGAGCGCAGTACAACATTGATAGCACTTGGCGGCGGCGTAATTGGTGACTTAACTGGCTATGCGGCCGCTACTTATTTGCGCGGTGTGCCATTTATTCAAATCCCCACCACGCTGCTTTCTCAGGTGGATTCATCCGTAGGTGGCAAAACCGGCATCAACCACCCGCTGGGTAAGAACATGATCGGTGCCTTTTACCAGCCACAACTGGTGCTAGCTGATATTGATACCTTGCAAACATTACCAGCAAGAGAATTTTCTGCAGGCATGGCAGAAGTCATTAAATATGGCTTAATTCGCGATGTAGCATTTTTTGACTGGATAGAACTGAATATCGCCAAACTTATGGCGTTAGATGAAGCAGCATTGAGCTATGCAATATACCGCTCATGCCAGAACAAAGCCGAAGTGGTGGCGATAGATGAACACGAAAACGGCGAACGCGCACTGCTAAACTTAGGTCACACCTTTGGCCATGCCATTGAAAACGCAATGGGCTATGGTGTATGGTTGCATGGCGAGGCGGTAGCTGCGGGCACCATGATGGCGGCAGATTTATCCAAACGCATGGGCTGGCTAACAGGCGATGAAGTAAAACGCATATTTGCGTTACTCACTGCGGCTAACTTACCATTACAAGCCCCAAAATTAAGCGTAGATAACTATTTGGATCTAATGCAGTTAGATAAAAAAGTAGCAGATGGAAAAATCAGATTAGTATTACAACAAGGCATAGGCAACGCCGTGATTACCAGCGACTATGATGCTGAAAAATTAAAACAGACCCTGGCGTTGTGACAACCCAATCTAACCTGGCTGCGCCAGCCAAGCTCCTCTCCCTTTTCAGTGGGAAAGTTTAGGGTGCGTTCAGTCTCCTATGTGGTTAAATGGGGTCAGATTCGATTTAGCTCTATCTAATCGAGTCTGACCCCATTTAATGTCACCCCATTTAATGACCCATGACCCCATTTTAAATAATAGTTGGTAAATTAAAGAGCCCTTATGAACCCACTCGCACCCTACGCCGCCAACCCTGCGCTATCCATAGGCCGCCAATTTAACGAGCCACCTTCCTCTACCCGCAACGCTTTCCAGCGCGACCGCGACCGCATTATCCACTCCACAGCCTTTCGCCGCCTAGAGTATAAAACGCAAGTATTTGTAAACCACGAAGGTGATTTATTTCGCACTCGCTTAACGCATAGTTTAGAAGTCGCCCAAATGGCGCGTGGCATCGCGCGTACACTCAACCTGCATGAAGACCTCACTGAAGCGATTGCACTAGCGCATGATTTAGGTCACACGCCCTTTGGACATGCCGGGCAAGATGCACTCAATGAATGTATGCGTGACTTTTGTGGCTTTGAGCATAACCTGCAATCATTACGCGTGGTAGAACAACTAGAGCAACGTTATGCTGAGTTTGACGGCTTAAACTTAACCTTTGAAGTGCGTGAAGGCATCCTCAAGCACTGCTCCATTAAAAACGCCAGGCAACTGGGTGAAGTAGGTCAGCGCTTTATCGATAAAACCAGCCCCAGTTTAGAAGCGCAACTCACCAACTATGCCGATGAAATTGCCTACAACAATCATGATATTGACGATGGGTTACGCTCAGGCTTAATCACCATTGAGCAATTGTCAAAAGTAGAGCTGTTTGCGCAAAATCTAGCCGAGGTAAAAACTAAATACCCGAAACTAGAACAAAAACGCCTGATACACGAAACCGTGCGTCGCATGATCAACACCTTAGTGGTGGATTTATGCACGCAAAGCGCACACAACATTGCACAACACCAGCCACAAAGCATCGCTGACATTCGCCAGCTACCGCCACTGGTTAATTTTAGTGATGAAATCGCCGCGCAAAATCAAAAACTCAAACAATTTTTACGCAAAAATCTGTATCACCATTATAAGGTCAACCGCATGAGCGCAAAAGCTGCCCGCATCGTGCGCGAACTATTCGCCGTGTTTTTTGAAAACACAGGCCTGCTACCCAAAGAATTTCAAACCTACGCTGAAATCAACAAACCGCGCGCGGTGGCCGATTACATTGCAGGCATGACGGACCGCTACGCCATCCGCGAACATCGCAAACTGTTTACGGTAGAAGAATACTTGTAAAATGGTGACAAAAGGCACACATTTGAATATAATCAAAAACATGAAGCCATTCCGCTGGAATCACGATAAAAACGAGACACTTAAAACTGAGCGTAGCATCTCTTTTGAGGAGATTGTGTTGGCTATAGAGGTGGATGGCCTATTGGATGTGTTGCAGCACCCAAGTGCGGATAAATATCCAAATCAATTAATTTTTATTGTTGCGTTTGAGCATTACGTTTACTTGGTTCCCTTTGTTGAAGAGGCAGAGTATTTTTTTCTTAAAACCGTGATTCCTAGTAGAAAAGCAACGCGCGATTATTTATTAAAGGAATAGACCATGAAAAAACTTGATCATTTTGAAAAAGAGCTTTTAGATGCATTTGAGCAAGGCGAATTTAAATCAATATCGCCTTCAAAAGCAGATTTCACAAAATTCAAAGCCGCTGCCACAGCTACTTTCCTTAAAGAAAAGCGCATTAACATCCGTCTTTCGTCGCCAGACTTAATGGACATACAAGCGCGCGCTATGGAAGAGGGCTTGCCATATCAAACGTTAATTGCAAGCATTCTGCACAAGTTTGTATCTGGTCGGTACATAGAAAAGCCTAGTCGATTGGTGCATGATGCGGAATTGTAGCAAAAAATAAAATGGGGTCAGACTCGATTTAGCTCTACCTAATCGAGTCTGACCCCATTTTACCCAAGCACAGTCAGTATGAACCTAGATATCATGCTTTGGGTAAAACAAATGATGGCAGAAGGCTACACATCACTTTCACATTAAGAAAAGCTAACTCTAAAATCAGAGTGATTTCCGCGCGTGATATGCAAAAAAGGAGCGTGCTATTTATGAAGCATCTTAAAGAGATACCTGTTTTTGCAACAGACGCTGAAGAAAAAGCGTTTTGGTTAACGCATGATAGTACAGAGTATTTGGATTGGAGCAAGTCTGTGAAAGTCAGGCTTCCCAACTTAAAGCCTAGCAATACCGCCATTTCAGTTCGCTTACCTATTGACATGCTAGATAGGCTTAAAATTGCGGCGCATAAAAGAGATGTGCCATACCAGTCGCTACTGAAAATATGGATTGATAAGAAATTGAGTGCTTAATAAAATGGGGCCAGCCAGGCCTCGTTTTTGGTAAATTTAGAAATAATGGGGTCAGACTCGATTAGGTAAAGCTAAATCGAGTCTGACCCCATTTTATCTATTTCGACCTAATGGACAATTTTGGATTATTGCAATTAGTTATTAAACGCGCATAATATAGCTATTACTTTCACCGCCATGCTATGGAGAAAACTATGAACACAGAAACCATCGATCACACTACCCTATCCCGACTGGCTGAAGCTGGCGCTGTGCGCAGCACTCACATTATCGGACAAACAGGCGGCTGGGGTGTATTAGTTAAGTACGGTATGACAGAACGTACTTTAGCCGCGTCACGTAGTCACCAGGTGCGCATCTTCAGGAAGTTTGAAACGCTGGTCACTTACCTTAAAAGCGTGGGCATTGCGCATTTTGAGGTGGATGCAGTCAATTACGATGCAGCTGGTATGAAGCTCACGCGTGTACGGCCAGACAGTTCAGCCGCAATGACAAGAGCACATGAAGCCGCCGCCTATGACAAATGGTTTCGTGCCGAGATAGAAGCGGCCATTGTAGAAGCTGACGACCCTAATACTAAATGGGTATCCAATGAAGATGCAAATAAGAGCTGGGCTAAAAAACGTGCAGAGTTAGTTAAATTAGCTGGAAGCCGTGCATGATAGTTGAATGGCTACCAAAGGCAATTTCTACCCGTGACGCACAACTTGACTATATTGCTCAGAATAATCCAGTAGCGGCCATTGAGTATGGCGACCTTGTAGCGCAGCAGGTCAGCCAATTATCTACCTATCCAGAATTAGGCCGAGCTGGACGAAAGCAAGGAACACGTGAGCTGGTGATTAGCCGCACATCTTTTGTGGTGATCTACCGCGTTAAAGCAAAGGTCAAGCGCGTTGAGATATTGCGTGTGTTGCATGGTTCACAGCAGTGGCCACTTTGAAACCGTCAGAAGTCATAAACTTGCACCGTGAAGTAATCCGTCAGGTGGTGGAATCACATCAAACCTGTAATGCTCGTGTATTTGGCTCAGTTCTACATGGTGACGATAATGCCCTACCAAACACACATGTTGCAAATTTACAACAAATGTAAAGAATTGTGACAAAAAAGCTAACTTTAGGTTGTGTCAGCCAAATCAGTTGGGTATATTAGCCACACCTTCTTAATGAAACACCTTGTAAGCTTGCCTTGCTAGGTAGTGAAAGTTGAGAGAGTTTGCAAACTTTCTCTTGCGTTTATAACTAAAGCTGGCTTGCCGGCACTAGCAAAAAAACAAAAGAGGTAAAACTTAAGTCACACAAACGCAATATCTTTTTTATGGAGATTTATATGAAAACAACAATTAAATTAGCAGTTGCTTCAGCTTTAGTAGCTGTAGCTTCAAGCGCTAACGCTGGTATCGTTATTCCAGCTGGCGATTGGACATTAGACATCGGCGGCGTTGTAAACGCTTACTACACAAATACAAAATTCAGTGGTGATAACGGAGCAGGTACAGGCGCTTTAGGTTTAGGTGCAGATCAAACATCACAAAACAATATCACAACAGGTTTGTTACCAAACTACCTATCAGTATCTGGTAAAACACGTCAAAACGATTTAGACGTTGGTTTCACAATCAGCATGAACCCAGGTTCATCATCAACACGTGCTGGTATTCAAGACAACGGCGCCGGTGATGGTGGTCGTGCTGAAAACCGTCAAGCATTCTTGACATTTGGTGACAAATCATGGGGTTCTATCAAGTTAGGTAAAGATTTAGGTATCTATGCTTCTGATGCGATTCTAAACGATATGACATTGCTAGGCGTTGGTGGTGGTGCTGGTTCATTAGCTGGTAACACAACTACATTAGGTCGTATCGGTTCAGGTTTCATGTATGCTGACTGGAAATCACAAGTAGCTTACTCATCACCAAACTGGAATGGCTTCAGCTTCACAGTTGGTTTGACACAAGCGTGGAATGCACAATCACAAGCTGCATTTGCTGGTGCTGCTGGTACAGAACGTGCTGGTGGGCAATCAGCATTCGAAGGTAAAGCTTCATACGAGTGGGCTGGCGACGTGTCTGGTAAAGTTTGGGCTTCTGGTATCTCACAAAAAGTATCATTGACTGGTCCAGCTGGTGCTGATCGTGCTACAGCTATGGACATCGGTGCTAACGTTAACGTTGCTGGTTTTGGTTTAACAGGTTACTACGGTAAAGGTGATGGTATCGGTCAAACATTCCAATTGAGCGGTGGTTTTGATGCTACTGGTAAATCACGTGATTCAGACCAATGGTACTTACAAGGTACATACACACTTCCAGGTGTAGCTACTAAATTAGGCGTTTCATACGGTGAGTCTACACTTGACGGCAACTCGTCAGAAACAACATTTAAAGATGTTGAAGATTCAATGTGGACAGTTGGCGCTTACCACCCATTGACAAAACACCTGAACTTAGTTGCTGAGTACTCAGAAACAGAGCGTGAGTTAGACAACCGCACTACTACTGCTCAAGCTAAAGCAAAAACTATCTCTTTAGGCGCAATCTTATTCTTCTAGGATAAGGCTGACGTAAGTCAGTGTACTTAAAGTAATAGCTAAAAACGGCACTTTCGAGTGCCGTTTTTTTGTGTCTGTGATTAACGTGAATATGTTTTTAGATTGACTCGAATAAAGGCTGTTAAAATTTAGACCTTCTAACACGCTTACTATGCAATAGACCAATATTCATCTCGCCATTCAAGGTGGAAGCATAATGCCTTTCAATCATGTTGACAGAAGTCCGCGCATTCTTTGCTAATGTCAGTAGATCAACGCCTTCACCATATAGCAAACGGAAGGTGATTGCCGTATGCCTAAGGCAATATAGGGTTCTATTTTGTCCTTTTTTACCAAATTTCAAATTGGCATTTTCTAAAATCCAAATAAACAAAAACCCCATATAGCGCAAGGCATGATCTCGGTTCTTCATCTCAGGCACAAACAAATAATCATTTGGTTTGCCATAACCTCTAGACTTAGCATCTTTTAGCAGGCGCTGATAAATACCAACACAAGCGGTCATGGTAACGATAGGTTGATCGTGTTTCTTTGTTTCAGGTAGAGATAAGCGCAGATAGCGATATTTACCCTCGATAATTTCTATATGCTTATGTTGAATAAATTTTAAATCACTAGGCCGTATAAAGCTATTGACCATAAAACCAATTAAACGGGTCATATCTCTTGGCATCACCACATCCATCGTTGTCGCTTCATTTACATGCACCTCTTTGGCGCGGTTTTGCATCATGTAAGGCTGAGTACGCAAACGCCAAGCTGTTTTAAGTAGACGTTTATATTCAATCACAGTAAATGCGCCACGAGACTGCCTAGGGGTCTTGATACGTGGGAATTGCGGTAAGCTTTTTATGACATTGGTCAGCAATGCGTAATTCAGCACCTTCCTAACAATGATAATGTATTGTGATATAGCCACGCCCTTGATATCAGCATTGGTTAATTCCTCAATGAAGGCATCTAAGGTCATATAATCAATATTGCCTATAGGCACGTCGTTAAAGTATGGCGCGACATATTTATCAAGTCTGTTATGCGTTATTCTTAGGGATTTAGCCGTAAGTTCACCACGTCTGACACGGTTTTCTTCTAGGCGGAGCATATGCGGAACAAGGTCTTTGAACAGGACAGCATTGTTTGGCGCTATGGTTAAATCATCATGTAAATTGCTGGTGTTGTTAGTAGTTGGGCGGTAATGGCCGCGCACAAACTCAGCCAGATCAATATCAATAAAGATTAGCTCATCATTGAATTTTGCGCCAGGTAAGCGACCCATTTCCACCTGGCTAATAATTTCATGCGAAGGTAAACGCAAAAAAGATGAAGCTTCATCAAGGGATAATGTTTTCATTTATCCCAACCTTCGTTTTTTGCAGGAATAGGCAAGTCTAATCTTTTTGGAACTCCATCACGAATAAGTTTTTCAATGACCTTTTCCGCAGAACCTTCAATTTCTAGCATGACATTGATATGTTTGCCGTAAGAAATTGATGTGCAAGCAGTCATATAGTCATAACTAATTTGAGCTGTGTTTTGAATGGTTCGAATACGGCTCATTTCCTCTTGAATCCAGCCAGTTGCATTTGGATAGGCGCCAGCAACATATTTGCCAGGCTCAAGTAATACATCCCAAGGAATAACGCGATCTACGCTATGAAGCTCGAGTTCCCATCGAACCCAAGGGTGCCACTTAGAACCCAGTTGCATCCCCTTTTCGTAAATACGCATCATCTTTGTTGAGCAATAGGCAGGTGATATCGAAGGGGGTAGGAAGGCCAAAAAAGAGTAATAATCGTGCCTGACTCCATTTCCTGCCCCGGAGACTTTTGCAAAGCAAAAAAAGCGAAAATTATTTATTGTCAAATTTTGCCAAAGCAATTAAAGTATACGTTATGAGCACTATGAATATTTCAAAAATTTCCTGCTACTGGCTCACCGCGTTATGCACACGAATTAAATTTGCCTGAATTACGTGTTTGCGATGCAGCAAATATTCCTATTTAATTTTTTAGGCTGATCGTACAAATCAAATTGAAATGGCGAGTACTTCATCGCAGTAGCGACATTCCAGTTTCGCTAAAATTTGAAACATTTAATAACGAACAGCAATAATAAAACTGTCGTTTTGCACGACAAATACAAAACGATTGATTCGGCCCATGGCTCAGGCTGCACGGAAGTTGATATTTAATCGGGCCGAATCAATCGTTAATTCCATGCCAAGGATAAGGCAAATAGTAGCTTGGTTGACGTTTTCTATCGCATAAAATTTATTCGTCTATCCCTAGTTCCTGTATTTTTCTTGTCAATGTATTGCGCCCCATGCCTAGTTGAGTGGCAGCCTCAATGCGGCGGCCGTGGGTATGCTCAAGTGCTTTTTCAATCAAGATGCGTTCAAATATGTGTGTGCGCGTTTCTAGTATATTTTGTTCTCCACGATTGAATGCATCGCCCACTTCAGCGGCAAGGGCTTCTTGCCACGAGGTGGTTGCACTGGGATTGCTGGCGTCTTGTTTCAGTTCTGGCGGCAGGTCGGCAATGTCAATATTTTGACCTGGTGCCATCACGGTTAGCCAGTGGCATACGTTTTCTAGTTGGCGTACATTGCCACTCCAGTTAACGGCGCTTAGGTATTTAAGTGCGGCTACTGAGGGTTGTTTGGTTTCTACGCCTAGCTCGGTAGCGCTGTGTTGTAGAAAATGTTTTATCAATAATGGAATATCTTCTCGGCGCTCTCGTAGCGCTGGTAGCCGGAGCCTAATGACGTTCAGACGGTGAAATAAGTCTTCACGAAATAATCCAGTTTTAACGCGTTCTTCTAGATCTTGGTGGGTGGCGGCAATAATGCGTACATTGACTTTAATTGGTTGGTGGCCGCCTACACGGTAGAACTGGCCGTCACTGAGTACGCGCAGTAGTCGTGTTTGCAGGTCGGCGGGCATGTCGCCTATTTCATCTAAAAACAATGTGCCGGTGTCGGCTTGTTCAAAGCGTCCACGCCGCGAGGCGGCGGCACCTGTAAATGCACCGCGTTCATGACCAAATAGCTCAGATTCGAGTAAGTCTTTTGGAATAGCCGCAGTGTTAATGGCAATAAATGGTTTGTCTGCACGTGGGCTATGACGGTGCAGTGCGCGCGCGACCAGTTCTTTGCCGCTGCCAGATTCACCATTGAGGAGGACGGTGGCGTGCGAGCGGCTTAACCGCCCAATGGCTCTAAACACTTCTTGCATTGAGGGCGCTTGGCCGATGATTTCAGGCGTTTCTTCTGTGCTAATGATATTTGCACTTTCAGAGGCTTGTCTTGTGCTTTCATCCACCGCGCGTTTGATAATATCAATGGCTTGATCAACGTCAAATGGTTTTGCTAGGTATTCAAATGCTCCACCTTGAAACGCTGCCACTGCACTTTCAAGGTCTGAATATGCAGTCATGATGATGACGGGAATGTCAGGGTATTGGCGTTTGATTTCGCTTAAAAAATCTAAACCCGAGCCGTTGGGCATACGAATGTCGCTGACCACGACTTGCGGTTGTTCGCGTTCTAGTGCGTTTAGCGCTTCTTGTACGGATGAGAAGGTTTTAAATTCTAAATCTGTGCGCGCAAGCGCTTTTTCAAACACCCAGCGGATAGATTTGTCGTCGTCGATGATCCAGATTGGTTTCATGGGGCTCTCGTTAAATTATATATATTATTTGTAGGAGCGACGAGGTCGTCGCTCCACATAAACCTTATGGTTTACTCACAGTTGGTTTAACAGCTGTTGTTTCTAGGGGTAATAAAATAGTAAAGCAGGTTTTGCCTGGTTCACTTTCACATTCGATCATGCCGTGATGTTGCGTAATAAAAGTTTGCGCCAAGGTTAAGCCTAAGCCTGAACCGCCCTCAGAGCCTGAGACTAAGGGGTAAAATATGCGGTCGCGAATGTCGTCTGGGATACCAGGCCCATTATCAATAATTTCTAACTTAATGGCGACACGGTAACGTTTTCTGGCCAGTGTGACTTGTCGTTCAGCACGTGTTCTAAAGGTGATCTGACTGGCTGGTGTTTTATGCGTTTGCATGGCTTGTACAGCGTTGCGTGCAATGTTCAAAACGGCCTGAATTAGTTTTTCACGGTCACCGATGAGCTCTGGTAGGCTTAAATCATAATCACGCTTGATGAGTATCGATTGTGGAGATTCAGCAAGCAAGAGGCTTCTTACGCGTTCCAATACCTCATGGATGTTAGTCGGTTGGTACTTTGGCACTCGATGCGGGATAAGTAGTCTATCCATCAGCATTTGCAGTCTGTCAGCTTCTTTAATAATCACTTGGGTATATTCACGCAGGCTAGGTGACGGTAGCTCGTGCTCAAGCAGTTGCGCGGCACCGCGCAAGCCACCTAGCGGATTTCTGATTTCATGCGCTAAATTGCGCAATAGCTCGGCATTGGCTTGCTGTTGAATCAGCATGCGTTCTTCACGCGCGATACGCAGTTGCGCATCCATCGGCTGAAATTCTAAAATCAAACTGGCGGCAGGAGATTCAATGGGGGTGACGGTGCAGGTGACAGCAAAAGAATGATGCCGATGCGTGCTGATGGAAAACTCATGCTCCCGAAACGGGCTTTGCTGCAAAATGGCGTTATTGATAGCGAGCATGAGAATACCGCAGTCTGGAAACACCTCGTTCATCTTTAGCCCAATGACCTGGTTGGCACTAAAGGCAAAAATAATTTCAGCGCCAGGGTTCATGTAGACCACGCGCTGATGATCATCCAGCAGGATAATCGCGGTAGCTAAATGCTCTAGCCCCGCAAAGTGGTCAGGCGATGATTGCACCATAGTAGTATTGAACCCATCATTATCAGTAATAATACTATGAATAAAGCAAAAGTTGAGCCAACTAAAAAGATGGTTGTAATTTTGCTCAGGCTGGCTACTTTAGAGAGTCCAGTTCTTTTTGCAGTAGCTGTATATTCTTTAGATGGTTATCAACATCAGCTTGCAAGGTTTTCATTTTCTCTTCAAATTTTGGCACATTGCGGAAAGTTTTACCCTCTGCGGTTCTGTAGACTTCAGGGTTGGATTCGCCCTCAGCGTAAGCTTTTTTGGCTTGTTCTAAAGCGGTTTTTTCGGAGGCGAGTTCGCTTTGTAGAATTTCTTTACGTTTATCATCGCGCTGGTTTTGTGTATTTTTATCTACACGCGGAAAGCCTTCTGGCGTTGGGGTGCGCCTATTTGCAGTGCCGCTACTCGGGGTTCGGGCACGGTCGCTGGAGATTACATTGGCTTCTGGGTCTAGCTCAAGGCGGGTGGAGCTTTTTGATTTGATGTTAGAGTAGGTGACACGTCCCTCTGCATCTACATGCTTGTAAATTTCAGCAAAAGCTTGGCTTGAGAGCGTAAGTGTTATCGCAAGCGTAATAACATGAGCAATTGACGATAAAAATAAGTGTTTTTTCATGGGCTTAGTTTAGTAGAGTTGAACAAATTAGGCAACATGTCATAAGCATGCTGTACATGAAAAACGGCTAGTATGCAGTGTTAGTTGACAGGCTGTTGGTGGGTGACAGCAAATAAAAAAGCACGCGATAAGCGTGCTTTTTTATTACTTGCCAGCGGTTAACAACACGCTAGAATGACATTAGCATGAGTAGTACAAACCAAACTCAGCAGGGTGTGGCGTCATACGCATTTTGTTCACTTCTTCCATTTTCAGGTTGATGTAAGCATCAATCCAGTCGTCAGTAAATACGCCGCCACGTGTTAAGAACTCGCGGTCATTATTTAAAGCCTCAAGTGCTTCTTCTAGCGAAGCGCATACGGTTGGAATTTGTGCATCTTCTTCTGCTGGTAGATGGTACAAGTCTTTTGTGGCTGGCTCACCTGGGTGAATTTTGTTCTGTACACCATCTAAACCTGCCATTAACAGGGCTGAGAAGGCTAAATATGGATTAGCGATCGGGTCTGGGAAGCGTGCTTCAACGCGGCGACCTTTGTCAGAATGCACGAAAGGAATGCGAATAGAAGCTGAACGGTTTTTAGCTGAGTAAGCTAATTTAACTGGTGCTTCAAAGTGTGGCACTAAACGTTTGTATGAGTTGGTGCCTGGGTTAGTAATAGCATTTAAAGCGCGCGCATGTTTAATAATGCCACCGATGTAGTAAAGCGCAAATTCGCTCAAGCCCGCATATCCGTTACCAGCAAACAGGTTTTTGCCGTCTTTCCATACGGATTGATGCACGTGCATGCCGCTGCCATTATCGCCTGCAAAAGGTTTTGGCATAAATGTAGCAGTTTTGCCGTAAGCATGTGCTGTATTTAAAATGACGTATTTTTGAATTTGCGTCCAATCAGCACGTTGCGTTAAGGTGCTGAATTTAGTGCCAATTTCACATTGGCCGGCAGTTGCAACTTCATGGTGATGTACTTCAACTGGTACGCCCATCGCTTCTAAGGTCATACACATGGCTGAGCGGATGTCGTGTAATGAATCGACTGGTGGCACTGGGAAGTAGCCGCCTTTAACGCCTGGACGGTGACCGGTGTTGCCGCCTTCAAATTTTTCGTTGGATGACCAAGCGCCTTCTTCTGAGTTGATGCGCACGGAACAGCCGCTCATTGAAACGTCCCATTGAATGCTATCAAAAATAAAGAACTCTGGCTCTGGACCAAAATAAGCAGTGTCGCCTAAGCCGGTTGACTTTAAGTAGGCTTCAGCACGTTTTGCTAAAGAACGTGGATCACGCTCGTAACCTTTGCCGTCCGTTGGGTCAACCACGTCGCAAGTTAGAATGAGCGTTGGCTCATCCATAAATGGGTCGATGTTTGCGGTTGACGGGTCTGGCATTAATTGCATATCTGATGCTTGAATGCCTTTCCAGCCGGCAATTGAAGAGCCGTCAAATGCATGGCCTTCAGTAAATTTAGTTTCGTCAAAGTGAGATACAGGCACTGTGACGTGTTGCTCTTTACCGCGTGTATCGGTAAATCGAAAATCGACGAACTTAATGTCGTTATCGATGACCAATTTCATTACATTTTCCACTGACATTAAAATCTCCTATGATGGTGTGGTTTAAAATAAAAAGTTAAAAATTTAATTCAGTAGATTAGCAGGAAACGTGCCAGTCTGAAACGGTCAAAACCCTATTATTTTATTGGCATGTGAGAGCGGACGTTAATACGCTGCACCATAAAAGTGCGGATGGCTAATTATTGCACTAATTATGTGCGCCGCAGTACTGCTGTGGATATTGTTCGGGTTTTAAGGCTATACTTTTAAAGTGTTAGAAAGTTGCCATAAAATTCAGACGCAAGTAATAAATATTGTAATTATTAAGGACATCATAATGAGTCATCAACAAGAAGTTTTAGCCACGGCGCAACAACGTGCCGTAGAAAATAATCTACCTTATGCTGGGGCATTAACGCCGCAAGAGGCTTTTATTGTGTTGCAAGAAAATCTAAAAGCGTTATTAGTTGATGTGCGTACTCAGGCAGAGTTGGCGTTGGTAGGGCGGGTACCTGCAGCGTTGAACGTAGAGTGGGCCTTTTACCCGGGGATGGTCGCGAATACTGACTTTGCCGAGCAATTAGTGGCTGAACTTAACAGGCGTCGTTTTGATAGAGATTCAGTATTGATCTTTATGTGCCGAACTGGAGGTCGCTCTAATAATGCAGCAACGGTAGCGGCTTCGCTTGGGTTTACACAGGCTTATAACACGCTAGAAGGTTTTGAAGGCGAGGCGAATAGCCATCAACAACGCACGCTGATTAACGGTTGGAAGCATGCCGGTTTGCCTTGGACTAACTAAATAATGGTTGATACGTACGTAGAACCTTTGGCTGTCGCTACAAATGGTATTGATCGCTATGCGGTGGTGGGTAATCCAATTGCACATAGTAAATCTCCGTTTATTCATGCCGAGTTTGCAAAACAAACGCAGCAAAATATAAGTTATGAGCGCGTGCTTGCGCCTCTGGATGGTTTTGAAGCGACGATTAGGTGTTTGATGCAGCAAGGCTTTAAGGGCGTGAATGTGACGGTGCCATTTAAGTTTGAGGCGTATGCGCTTTGTGATCACCATACTGAGCAAGCTAACTTAGCGGGTGCTGTGAACACCATCAAATTTACCGAGCATGGGATATGGGGCAATAACACAGATGGTGATGGTTTGATTACTGATATTACGCATAACCTTAATACGCCTATTAAAGGTAAGCGTGTGCTGTTGCTGGGCGCAGGCGGCGCGGCTGAGGGCGTTTTTCAGCCGTTGCTAGCGCAATATCCTGCAAAGTTGGTGGTGGCTAATCGCACATTGGATAAAGCCGAGAAAATGGTGAGTAAATCATTTGATTCTGCGATTAAAGGCGTTGCCTGCACTTTTGAGGGCTTAAAAAATCAGCAGTTTGATATTGTGATCAATGCCACGTCAGCTGGCTTGAGTGATATGGCGTTATCTATTCCGAGTAGCGTATTTGCAGAAAACTGTTTGGCCTATGACATGATGTATGGCCGTGAAACCCCTTTTATGGCGCAAGCGCGTGCTAGTGGCGCTCAGGTGGCAGATGGCTTAGGCATGTTGGTTGAGCAAGCGGCGGAAGCTTTTAGTGACTGGCGTGGTGTAAGGCCAGAAACAAAATCTGTGATGGAAATAGTGAGCGCTTTATAAATGCTAAGTTGGTTGATGAATCGAAATTCAGCTGTGCCATTAACTTTTGGCGGCTATTTTAAACGCGGCATTGTGCTGTTTATTGCTTTTGTGCTGTTGTATCAAGTTTGGATATTTTTGCATATTTGTTGGTGGATTAAATTTAACCCACACTCCAGTGCCTTTATGCAAGATCGATTAGCCATCATTCAGGAAAAATCTCCCGATGCGGCACTTAAGCATAAGTGGGTTGAGTATTCTAAAATTTCTAACCATTTAAAGCGCGCGGTGATTGCTTCAGAGGATGCAAAATTTTTAGACCATGAAGGCTTTGATTGGGACGGTATTCAAAAGGCCTATAAAAAAAATATTAAAAAAGGCAAAATTGTGGCGGGTGGTTCTACCATTAGTCAGCAGTTGGCTAAAAATTTATTTTTATCTACCAAGCGCACGCCTTGGCGCAAAGCGCAAGAGGCTATTATTACGGTGATGCTGGAAAATATGCTGAGCAAGCGCAGAATTTTGGAGATATATTTGAATGTGATTGAGTGGGGTAATGGTGTATTTGGTGCCGAGGCGGCAGCAAGACATTATTATAAAACCAGTGCCTCTAAACTAAGCACTGGTCAGGCAGCAAGGTTGGCGGCGATGATTCCCAATCCACGCTTTTATGATGCGCATAAATCTACGCGTTACTTGAGTCGGCGTACAGCGACTATTCAAGCCAGAATGGGTATGGTGGAAGTGCCGTAAGTACAGGTTTGCAATTAGAGAAGTCTATTTTAAAACCAATGATTTAGATTCAGCGCTAAGATTTTTGTGAAACCTACAATAAAGTAAAGACGTTGCAATGACATCCATAGATGATTTTTTTAATTCGATAGAAAATTTACCGAGCTTGCCTAAAGTGGTGCAAGAGGTCATGCAGATGCTGGGAAGCGAGGATCTGGTTATCAAAGCGTTGGCGCGAAAAGTTGAGCATGATGCCGTGATTTCCGCCAAAGTGCTGAAGCTGGCGAACTCATCTTATTATGGCGTGACGCGCGCGATTAAAACGATCGATGATGCAATTGCGATTCTGGGGTTATTCAAATTACAAACATTGGTGATTGCAAGCGGCGTAACCAGCGCTGTTACCCAGTTGCCTGGCTTGGATTTGAAAAGATTCTGGCGCCATAGTCTGGTTACGGCAAGTATCAGCAGAGAAATAGCCAAAGCCATAGGTCAGGATACGGAGGTTGCTTATATTGCCGGTTTGTTGCACAACATTGGCGTGTTGCTCATGACTATGGTGTTGCCACAAACTTCGGTAGAAATTGAGGCGTTATATTCTGGCGGGACTGTCGAAGAACGTCAAAAAATTGAGCAGGCTAAAATGGGGTTTGATCATTGCCAGCTAGGCGAAGAACTTGCTAATCGTTGGAATTTCCCTAGCGAAATTTCGCGCACGCTACGTTATTACGCAACGCCGCTTGATAAAAATGCGAGTGGTATGGCGCCTGTTATTTACGTTGCTGTACATATTGCAACTGGTTTAGAACGAGGCGAGGAAGCCAAAGATATTGCAGAAACCCTGAGTAAAGAAGTTGTTAAGATATTAAAGTTGGATGAGGCCGAATGGATGAACTGTATAGCGTTTTGCCGTGGCTTCGTGAGTGAAGCTGAAGCTTTTATTTAAACATTCTGATTGGCAACAAGAAGCGCTGAATTGTTTAATAATTTTGTATTGAAGTGAATCGCTTCTTTGCCAGTTCTAAAACCTGCTCATGCATGATTACATGCGCAAGCACAAATGCCTTTAGAAATAAGAATGTGGACTTGTGACAAATGTGGCACCAAGCATGATAGAGACATCAATGCCGCCATCAACATTCGCAATGAAGCACAACGCATGATAACGGCTGGAATAGTCGTTACTGCTAATGGAGGCACTGTCAGTCGTGGTGCTGGACGTAAGTCTAGTATTGCGCTCGTGCCGTTGAAGTTAGAAACTCCGTCGTTTACGGCGGGGTAGTTCACCATGGCACGTTTTCACATTATCATTCCTGCGGCGGGGGTGGGTAATCGCATGGAAACCGCCATTCCAAAACAATATTTGCCATTGTGCGGCAAGCCCACGATCTCACACAGCATTCAAACTTTTTTTGCGTGTCCGCGCATTGCCAGCATTCACATTGCACTGAGTCCTGAAGATTACTTTTGGCGCAATCTCACGCTAGATGCTAACAGTCGTTTGCATTTACATTTCAGCGGTGGCGATTCGCGCGCTGAAACGGTATTAAATACACTAGAGGCGATTCGCACGCAGGTAGAAGATGACGATTGGATTTTGGTGCATGATGCCGCGCGCCCTGGTTTAACCATCGCGTTACTTAATGATTTGCTGGATGCCATACAAGATGATGCTGTAGGTGGTTTGCTCGCATTACCGCTGGCTGATACTTTAAAGCAATCCAATGCAGATGCCAGAGTGCTTAACACCATTCCACGTGAGTTGCTTTGGCAGGCGCAGACGCCACAGATGTTTCGCTATGCTTTGCTTAAAGATGCGCTAGCGAGTTTTAATGGCACGCCTACTGATGAGGCGCAAGCGGTAGAGGCGTTAGGTTTGCAGCCAAAACTGGTGGTCGGCTCGTTAAGAAATATGAAAATTACCTATCCTCAAGACATTGCCTTGATGGAACTTTTGTTGCAACAGCAATAATTAAATGGAAACATTGTAATGATAAGAATCGGTCATGGTTTTGATGTGCACGCTTTAGTTTCTGGGCGCCAATGTATTATTGGTGGTGTAACAATACCCTATGAAAAAGGCTTGGATGGACATTCAGATGCCGATGTATTGCTCCATGCAATTTGTGATGCTTTGTTAGGCGCAGCGGCACTGGGCGATATTGGCAAACACTTCCCGCCCACGGACATGCGCTACAAAGGCGCAGACTCACGTGAGCTGTTGCGGCAGGTGGTGGCGTTACTTGACACTAAAAACTATGTTGTCAATAACATTGATGCCACCGTTATTTGCGAAGCGCCCAAGTTATCACCACACACTGATCAAATGTGCAGTCATATCGCCTCCGATTGCAAGGTGAGCGTGTCACAAATTAACGTTAAAGCGACCACTACCGAGAAATTGGGGTTTACTGGCCGAGGTGAAGGCGTTGCGGCTGAAGCAGTGTGTTTGATACAACTACGCAACGCAGATTGAAAATAGCCATGCTACGTTGGTTTGAAAACCGTTTAAATCCTTTTCCAAAAGATGAAATTGCGCCGCCGCCAAATGCGTTGTGGCCGTTTTTATGGGCATGCACCAAAGGATCTCGCTTATTTATTCTAGTAATGACCTTATTTACCGCCATGATTGGCGGTTTTGAGGCGCTTTTATTTGCCGTTATGGGCAAAGTGGTAGATTGGCTAAGCAATACCGCCCCTGATTTATTGTGGGCCACCGAGCGGCATCATTTACTCCTGTTAGCCGTTTTATTATTGTTAAGCCCCCTTCTAATTACAGTACAAACGCTCATTAAACATCAAACGCTCGCTGGTAATTTTCCTATGCGTTTGCGCTGGAACTTTCATCGTCTCATGCTCAATCAAAGCATGACTTTTTATCAAGATGAGTTTGCTGGCCGCATTGCGGCAAAAGTTATGCAAACAGCTTTAGCTGTGCGCGATGTGTGGTTTATTGTTGCGGATATTTTAGTTTTTGTGGTGATTTATTTTGTGACCATGGTGGCAGTGGTCGGACACTTTAATGCCACTGTAATATGGCCGTTTTTAGTGTGGGTGATTTGCTATGTCACGTCGCTTAGTTATTTTGTGCCAAGGCTAGCCAAGGTTTCACAAAATCAGGCGGATGCACGCTCTATGATGACGGGTCGCATTACCGATGCCTATACTAACATCAGTACAGTAAAGTTATTCTCACATGCAGGGCGTGAGGCGAGTTATGCGCAATCTGCCATGAGTGAGTTTTTAGGCACCGTACACGCGCAGATGCGCTATGTATCAGGGGTGGAAGTTGCAAATCATATTTTGAATATGTTGTTGGTGATTGCAACTTCTGGCGTAGCGTTATGGTTATGGACTAAAGGCGATGTTACCGTTGGTGGTGTGGCTGCGGCGACTGCAATGGCGTTACGTTTGAATGGTATTTCACACTGGGTGATGTGGGAGCTGACCACACTTTATGAGCAAATTGGCACTGCACAAGATGGCGTGAACACGTTATCACTCGCACAACAAATTACGGATACATCCGGTGCTAAACCACTGAATGTGAGTAATGGCGAAATAAAATTTGAGCAAGTTGATTTTGCCTACGGTATGCAAAAATCAGTATTGCAGGGGCTTAATTTAACGATTAAAGCTGGCGAAAAAGTGGGTTTGGTGGGGCGTTCAGGTGCGGGGAAATCAACGATAGTTAATTTATTGCTACGTTTTTATGACGTCGAAAAAGGATGTGTATTGATAGACGGGCAAGATATTAAGCATGTAACACAAAACAGTTTACGTAGCCAAATTGGTATGGTGACACAAGACACGTCATTGCTACATCGCAGCGTGCGCGACAACATTTTATACGGTCGCCCCAACGCCACTGAAGATGAAATGATTCATGCCGCCAAACGTGCTGAAGCGCACGCGTTTATCATGACCTTGCAAGATGCCAAAGGGCGCACAGGCTACGAAGCGCATGTAGGTGAACGCGGTGTTAAGCTTTCCGGCGGCCAGCGCCAACGCATTGCTATTGCGCGCGTGATGTTGAAAGATGCACCGATATTGTTGCTGGATGAAGCGACAAGTGCGCTGGATTCTGAAGTGGAGCAAGCGATTCAGGCGAGCCTATACACCTTGATGCAAGGTAAAACCGTGGTAGCTATTGCGCACAGGCTATCGACCATTGCGGCGATGGATAGGCTGATTGTGTTGGATAATGGAAAAATTGTTGAAGCAGGCGACCACCAGGCCTTAATCAAGCAAGGTGGCTTATATGCCACACTGTGGTCGCATCAAAGCGGTGGTTTTTTAGGCGAGTAGTGTTTTAACTTAACATGCCTATGAACTATTTTCAGGTTGGCCTAATATGAACAATTCTAATGATCACTGACCGCTCCTCCAGGTGAATTAAATGGGCAATTACTGAGAATTGTTAATAGGCATGTAACGTAAAAAGGAGTTTAATGATGACCGTCAATTCGGAAGTTCGCCCACCCGTACCACCGTTTACACGTGAAACAGCAATGCAGAAAGTACGTATGGCTGAAGATGGCTGGAACAGCCGTGATCCTCAACGCGTATCACTGGTCTATACGCAAGATTCAAAATGGCGAAACCGCGCCGAATTTCCCCATGGTCGTGCAGAAATCATAGAATTTTTAACGCGTAAATGGGCCAATGAGCATGAATACAGGCTAATTAAAGAGCTTTGGGCATTTGAAGGCAATCGAATTGCCGTGCGCTTTGCTTATGAGTGGTGCGATGCAGCAGGACATTGGTTCAGGTCTTACGGTAACGAAAACTGGCAATTCGATGTGAATGGCTTGATGGATTTGCGCTATGCCAGTATTAACGATTTGGCTATTGAGGAAACTGAACGTAAGTTTTTTTGGCCGCTTGGGCGTAGACCAGATGACCATGCGAGTTTGAGTGAGTTGGGGCTGTAACAGTTATTATGCAGACGGATACGTCAACTTAATATTTATGTAATTTCTCTAATAAAGTTTTTAGGTTGGAAATTATTCTTTTTCTTGCTCAGCCAGTTCATTTAAATACTGCTCAACATCCCACTCACAGCCACCACAACCTGAAAGAGCACCTGACCAATTTGAAATAGCTTCCATATCCATGCCTTCGTTAAATAGCTTTTTAATTTTAGCGCGAGTGGTGCCACTGCAGGTACACATGATTTGGTCGTCTAAGTTATTGTTTTGTGTCGTCATAAATAAGGGTAATAATGGGGCATTGATTAAGCTATTTCTTGGCAATCTACTTGCTATCAAGCTTTTAACAACACAATCACTGCGCCACTACCACCGTCTTCTTTTCTAGCTTCTGCGTAGGCAATCACTTCATCTTTTTGCATCAGCCAGCCGCGCAGTTTATGTTTCAGTATAGGCTCTCGGTTATGAGAGCCTAAGCCTTTACCATGTACGATACGCACGCAACGAATACCGCGTTTTTTACAATCACTGATGAAGCTTGAAACGTATAGCCTTGCTTCGTCGCTCACTAAGCCATGCAAGTCAATTTTAGCTTGAATCACCCAATGTCCACGGCGTAATTTTCTTAGAATATCAGGTGAGTGGCCGTCACGCAGATAAAGTAGTTCTTCACCTGTTTCAATTTCATGTGCTGGAATGTAGTGATCCGATAATGAATCAACAAGGGCTTGCTGTTCATCACGTATAAATTGCAATGGGATGGGTTTAGGTTTTAGTTTGAATGAAATTTCTAGTGGCGCGGTAAAAGGGGTAACATCTTTTACCGCGTCACGAAAAATAGTGATGTCATCAGCAGGTTGTGGGCTGACGTTAGTGGCAGCATTTTTGGCATTAATTTTTTGATCTGCCAATGCTTGCTTTAAGCGTTTTTTGACGCTTAAAAGCTTATTTGTCGAGGTATCGTTCAGCATCTAAAGCCGCCATACAGCCTGTGCCAGCGCTGGTTACCGCTTGGCGGTAGATGTGATCTTGTACATCGCCGGCTGCAAAAACGCCAGGTACGCTAGTGGCAGTGGCGTTACCGGCACGCCCCATTTGCGTAACAATGTAGCCGCCTTCCATCTCAAGCTGACCTTCAAAAATGTCGGTATTGGGTTTGTGGCCAATGGCAATGAATACCCCCATTAGATTAATGTCTTTGGTGGTGTTGTCATTGATGTTCTTGAGGCGCATACCCGTTACGCCGCTGTCATCGCCTAATACTTCATCTAGGGTTTGGAATGTTTCTAGTACGATTTTTCCTTCAGCTACGCGCGCCATCAGTTTATCCACCAAAATAGCTTCGGCCTTGAATTTGTCGCGGCGATGTACTAGTGTGACTTTGCTTGCAATGTTGGCTAGGTAAAGCGCTTCTTCTACTGCGGTATTGCCACCGCCGATGACGGCAACTTCTTGATTGCGATAGAAAAAACCATCACACGTGGCGCAAGCTGAAACACCTTTACCGCTAAACTTTTCTTCACTAGGAATACCCAAGTATTTTGCAGATGCACCCGTTGCTATAATTAGCGCATCACAAGTATATTCCCCACTATCACCCACTAAACGAATCGGTTTTTCGTTCAAATGTGTAGTGTGAATATGATCAAAAATCATTTCAGTATTAAAGCGTTCAGCATGTTTTTGAAAGCGCGCCATGAGTTCCGGGCCTTGCACGCCATCAGCGTCTGCTGGCCAGTTATCGACTTCGGTGGTCGTCATTAGCTGGCCACCTTGTGCGATACCGGTAATTAAAACTGGTTTAAGGTTGGCACGCGCTGCGTAAACTGCGGCTGAGTAGCCTGCCGGGCCAGAACCTAAAATAAGTAGGTGAATGTGACGTGTTGCCATAGTGAAGTGCCTTTTTAATTCTTAGTGAGTGTTGTAACGTTGATGTCAGGTTGGTTGATATAATGCTTAAGCAAACTACTTTTCTAATAAACTACGCAACATCCAGGCGGTTTTTTCATGTACCTGTAAACGTTGTGTGAGTAGATCTGCAGTTGCCTCATCTGACGCGGTGCTCGCACTAGGAAATACGCTACGTGCGGTGCGGCATACCGCTTCATGTCCAGCAACCAATTCGGCAATCATGTCTTGAGCTTTGGGTACAGATTCAGCCTCTTTAATTGAGGTGAGCTTGGCAAAGTCGCGATAAGTGCCGGGTGCATAAACATCTAATGCGCGAATGCGCTCGGCAATTAAGTCCACTGCGAGTGCTAGTTCGTTATATTGCACTTCAAACATCAAATGCAGTGTGCTGAACATTGACCCGGTTACGTTCCAATGAAAGTAATGCGTTTTCAAATACAGTGTGTAAGTGTCCGCCAAAAGATGCGATAAACCCTGCGCGATATGCTTTCTGTCTTGCTCTTGTATACCAATATCCATGATGATTTCCTATCTATTTATTGGGTTGCTGTTAGATTGATATTCTAATCGCTACGTAGCGACTTTGATACTGCTATAATTAAATCCAACTATAAATACGTAAGGTTTTCATCTTGTTTTTTAAGAAATCCACCCCTGCCAATGCGCGCCGCGAGGCTGAAGTCAGTAAACCGAATGCGCTTGCCAATACCCTCATTAAAGAAGCATGGTGGCTAGGTTTAGTGCTGGTCGGTTTGTATATCACGGTGATTCTTTTTACCTATCACCCTGATGATTCTTCATGGTCACACATGGCGCCTGATGGCGCTGTTATCCATAATAGTGGCGGTAGTGTGGGGGCATGGCTTTCTGACTTAATGTTATATATTTTTGGTTTTTCCGCATGGTGGTGGGCTGTGCTGGCTTTTTATGCCATGTGGTTTGTCTATTTGAAGTTAGAAATAGTGAATCAGAGTGAAAAACCATTTTTGCTGTTTAATTTCATCGGATTTGCCCTGTTGCTAATCGCCTCCAGCGCTTTAGAGGCCGGTCATTTGGTTGACCTGCCTGCCTTACTGCCATTAGTGCCTGGTGGCATGCTCGGTGGCGCTGTAGATAATGGCTTACGTAATTTATTTGGCTATACTGGCTCGAGTATGCTATTGCTGTTGATGTTTGTGGTCGGGTTTAGTCTGTTTACGGGCTGGTCATGGATTGTGATTACTGAAAAATTTGGTACGCTGTTAATGAGCAGTTATGCATTTATTAAGCTGAAATGGCAAGATTGGCAAGATAGAAAAGCCGGAAAAGTGGTTGAGCTTGAGCGTAAAGTATTTGTGCAGGCTGAGCGTAAACGATCAGAAAATCGCGAGCCGGTATTCATTGAGCCACCTGTACTTGAAGTAGCACAAAGTGAGCGCGTGCAAAAAGAGAAACAAGTGCCGCTGTTTGAAACGATGCCAGATTCCATGCTACCGCCATTGCACTTGTTGGATGAGCCATCAGGGTTGGTTGAATTACCTTCTGCCGAAACGCTCGATTTTACCTCCCGCTTAATTGAACGCAAGTTAATGGATTTTGGTATTGAAGTTAAAGTGTTAACCGCGCAACCAGGCCCTGTGATTACCCGTTTTGAGTTAGAACCGGCGGCTGGTGTTAAAGGTAGCCAAGTTACTAATTTAATTAAAGATTTAGCACGTGCGTTGTCCGTGGTGAGCGTGCGTGTGGTTGAAACTATTCCTGGAAAAACCTGCATGGGTTTAGAGATTCCAAATGCAAAACGACAAATTGTACATTTGTCTGAAATTATGAGTAGTCAAGCCTATGCTGATATCAAGTCGCCGCTAGCAATTTCTTTAGGTAAAGATATTGCAGGCAAGCCAGCAGTGGCAGATTTAGCAAAAATGCCACATGTGTTGGTAGCGGGGACCACTGGCTCAGGAAAATCAGTGGCGATTAACGCGCTTATTTTAAGTTGGCTATATAAAGCCGATGCCAGTCAGGTACGCATGATTCTCATTGACCCAAAAATGCTTGAGCTTTCCGTGTATGAAGGTATTCCGCATTTGTTGGCACCGGTAGTGACCGATATGCGACAAGCCGCAAATGCGCTCAATTGGTGCGTGGCTGAGATGGAGCGTCGCTATAAGTTGATGTCTATGCTGGGTGTGCGTAATTTAACGGGCTATAACCAAAAAATCAGAGATGCGGATAAAGCGGGTGAAAAAATACCACATCCGTTTAGCTTAACACCAGATGATCCTGAGCCGCTGACAGAAATGCCGCTGATTGTGGTAGTGATTGATGAGCTGGCCGATTTGATGATGGTAGTAGGTAAAAAGGTGGAAGAGCTGATTGCACGCTTAGCGCAAAAAGCCCGTGCTTCAGGCATTCATTTAGTCTTAGCCACACAACGCCCATCAGTTGATGTGATTACAGGCTTGATTAAAGCCAACGTGCCGACACGGATTTCTTTTCAGGTTTCCAGCAAAATTGACTCGCGCACTATTTTAGATCAAATGGGCGCAGAAGCGCTATTAGGTCAGGGCGATATGCTGTATATGCCGCCTGGTACTGGCTACCCGGTGCGGATTCATGGAGCATTTGTGTCAGACCAAGAAGTGCATAAAGTGGTGAACTACCTAAAAGCGCAAGGTGAACCTAACTACATAGAAGGTATCTTAACCAACGAAGCTGAAGAGGGTGGCGCTGACTTCGCCAGCGTTGGTGCTAGCGGAGGGGGTGGGGCAGAGGTTGATCCGCTTTATGATGAAGCCGTCGGTATTGTGCTAAAAACTCGCCGTGCCAGCATATCTTCGGTACAGCGCCAGCTTCGGATTGGTTATAACCGCGCTGCACGTTTGATTGAGGATATGGAGCGTGCAGGTTTGGTATCTGCGATGCAAACCAATGGTAACCGTGAAGTTTTAGCGCCGCATCACGAAGCCTGATAATTAGAGATTTTAATGATTAAACCTAAAATAAAGTACTTACTGATACTGTTGCCAATGCTGTTAGCCATGCCATCTGCAAATGCTGATGGCATGGCAAGTGTAAAGATTTTTTATGAACAAACACAGGCCGTGCGTGCAACGTTTCATCAAGTAGTCACCGACAGACAAGGACGTAAGGTGCAAGAGGTTGATGGTGAAATGCAGTTGAAGCGTCCAAATAAATTCAGGTGGGATTACAACCAACCATTTGAGCAACAAATTATTAGTGATGGTAAGCAAGTGTGGTTATACGACATAGATCTGGCGCAAGTGACGGTGCGGGCGCTAGGTAAAGCCTTAGGTTCTAGCCCGGCCGCATTGCTGGCAGGCGGCAACGACATTGATAAAAGCTTTAAGTTAGTGAATGCCTATGCTAAAGGTGGTCTGGATTGGGTAAGTGCTAATCCAAAAGATAAAGAGTCAGGTTTTGAGAAAATACTACTGGGTTTTAAAGATAATAAGTTGCAAGAAATGTCCTTGATTGATAGTTTTGGGCACAATACAAAAATTGTGTTTAGTCAGCTTGAAGTGAACCCGGTGCTCGATGATAAATCTTTTTTGTTCCAGCCACCCAAAGGCGTAGATGTTGTGGGTGAGTAGCGGCAACTCTTGCTATCTTGCGCCTATATTAAAATGCCTTTATCAGAAACACATTAGAAATACTTTATATTTTGAATAGTTTATTTGCCCCTAATGCACCACAAGCCCCGCTAGCCGAACGGCTACGCCCAAAAACTGTAGATGAAGTGGTTGGGCAATCGCATTTACTCGGGGCTGGTAAACCACTGCGTTTGGCGTTTCAATCCGGCAAGTTGCCCTCTATGATTTTGTGGGGACCGCCTGGCGTGGGTAAAACCACGCTGGCGCGACTGATTGCTAACACTGCAGATGCCGATTTCATTCCAATTTCAGCAGTGTTATCCGGCATTAAAGATATCCGTGAGGCGGTAGAACGCGCTGAGATTACTTTACAGCAGCATGGCCGTAAAACCATTTTGTTTGTGGATGAAGTCCACAGATTCAATAAAGGTCAGCAAGATGCATTTTTGCCGTTTGTTGAAAGTGGATTAGTTACGTTTATTGGCGCTACAACTGAAAATCCTTCATTTGAAGTGAATAGTGCGCTGCTAAGCCGCTCACAAGTATTCGTATTAAATGCGCTTAGTGAAGCGGAATTATCGTTATTGCTAGAGCGAGCAAGGTTATTAGTGGCTGAAAGCGTCACATTTTCGGATGAAGTGCGCGAGCAAATATTGGCTTACGCAGATGGCGATGCAAGGCGATTACTTAACTTTGTTGAAGGCTTATTTAACGCCGCTGTTGGTGCCGAAGTTACCGAAATCGATGAAGCTTTTTTACAGACCACCATGGCGAGCAAGTTGCGTCGCTTTGATAAAGGTGGCGAGGCTTTTTATGACCAAATATCAGCGCTACATAAATCAGTACGTGGCTCTAACCCTGACGCTGCTTTATATTGGTTTTTGCGTATGATTGATGGTGGTGCAGACCCGCTATATCTAGGACGACGTATTGTACGGATGGCGGTTGAAGACATCGGTTTGGCAGATCCGCGCGCGCAAGGTATGGCGCTAGAAGCCTGCCAGATTTTTGAGCGGCTAGGTTCGCCTGAAGGTGAGTTGGCTTTATCTAACGCCGTGATTTATTTAGCAGTAGCGCCTAAAAGCAACGCTGCTTACATGGCGTACAACCAAGCCAAAGCTTTCGTGGCACAAGATAAGTCGCGCCCAGTGCCGTTACACTTGCGTAATGCGCCAACCAAATTAATGAAGGCGTTAGATTACGGCAAAGAGTATCGTTATGCTCATAACGAACCAGAAGCATATGCGGCAGGTGTCGATTATTTTCCAGATGATTTGCATGATAAAAATACCGTGCCACAATTTTATGTGCCCACGCCGCGCGGCTTAGAAGGTAAAATTACGGAAAAATTAGCGCACTTGCGTGAGTTGGATAAGCGCGAATTGACTAAAAAGCAAAAAAATAAAATTTAGGAATAAACATGTTAGATATTCAAGCATTAAGAAATGATTTAGACGGCATTGTAAGCCAATTACAAAAACGCGGTTTTGCTTTCGATTCAGCTAGTTTTACGGCTTTGGAGCAAGAACGTAAAACTGTTCAAACACGCACGCAAGACCTACAAGCTAAACGTAACAATACTTCTAAGCAGATTGGCTTTGCTAAATCTAAAGGTGAAGATGTTAGCGTCATCATGGCGGAAGTTGCAGGTTTGGGCGACCAATTGAAAGCCGATGAAGCGCGTTTGGGTGAACTGCAAACCGAGTTGCAAAACCTGTTGCTGAATGTGCCTAACTTGCCGCATGAGAGCGTGCCATTAGGGCAGTCTGAAACTGATAATGTGGAAGTGCGTAAGGTCGGCAGCCCACGCAGTTTTGATTTTGAAATCAAAGACCATACCGACGTGGGTACGCCATTGGGTTTAGATTTTGAAACAGGGATCAAGCTTTCAGGTGCACGTTTTACTTTGATGCGTCGGCAGGTTGCAAAGCTGCATCGTGCGCTGGCGCAGTTTATGTTAGATACGCAAACAGAACAGCATGGCTATGAAGAGTGTTATACGCCATATTTGGTAAACGCTGAAACACTGACTGGTACCGGTCAATTACCAAAGTTTGAAGAGGATCTATTCTCTTTGTCCCACAACGACAGCAAGTTGTATTTAATCCCAACCTCTGAAGTAACACTCACCAACACGGTACGCGATGAAATCGTGCCTTTAGAATCATTGCCTATCAAGCTCACTGCGCATACACCTTGCTTCCGTTCCGAGGCCGGTTCTTATGGGCGCGATACTAAGGGGATGATACGCCAGCACCAATTTGATAAGGTTGAAATGGTGCAGATTGTACATCCAGAAAAAAGCTACGAGGCTTTAGAGCAAATGGTTGGGCATGCGGAAAATATTCTTAAAGCACTCGAATTACCTTATCGCGTCGTTTCACTCTGCACGGGTGATATGGGCTTTGGTGCGGCTAAAACTTATGACTTGGAAGTATGGTTGCCTGCACAAAACACCTATCGTGAAATATCTTCAGTTTCAAACTGCGAGGCGTTTCAAGCACGTCGGTTACAAGCGCGTTTTCGCAATGAAAACGGCAAGCCTGAGTTAGTGCATACTTTGAATGGCTCTGGTTTGGCGGTAGGGCGTACTTTAGTTGCAGTGCTTGAAAATTACCAAAACGCAGATGGTAGCGTGACGGTACCAGCGGTGTTAAGGCCTTATATGAATAATCTAGAGCTTATTAAAAAGTAGTCACTTGAGCCTTAATTCCCTTACTATTATGAGTAGCAGTTATTGAGCGCTTAATAACTAAAGTTATTATTTTAAGGGAAAGAATAAATTGCTAATCGACAATAAAAATAATGCAAAAATTGGTGATGAGCTTAAAGCGAGTATTGAAAAAAACTCTAAGCTTTCTATCATTTCAGGTCTTTTCTTAATATATGCCTATGATGCCCTTAAATCAGAACTTGAAAAAGTTGAGTCAGTGCGTTTGTTATTGTCTCGCATTGGTGCAAACCCAGATAACACCGAGCATTTAGAGATTCATTTAAATGGTCATGACAATGAAACTCGCCTGCGTAACAGTCTTAACCAATCAAAAGTAGCTAGAGAATGTGCAAACTGGATTGCAAATAAGGCACAGGTAAAGGTTACACAACGCCTAGGTGCAGTAACACAGACTTTGTATCATACCGCTGGTGACTCTCTTAACCTTGCAATTCAAGGTAGCTCTAACTTCACAACTGACAATTTAAAGAGGTAGCTTATCTTTATTCAGCCTGCGCAATTTTGAAGTTATTGATATCAGGATTATGGCTAGGTTGGTAACGCTCTAATATACGTTGGTAACTTCGCACCGACTCGACAAAGATCACGGGCGCGCCACCGCTGGCATAGCCATATTTAACAGTGGTGTAATATTCTGGATTGTTGAGTAGTACCAGTGTTTTTTTAACATCTGCCCAGCGGTCCGGGTTAAGGTTTTGGCGCGCGGCAAGCACACGCGCATCTTCAACATGTGCATAGCCGATGTTGTAAGCGGCCAGTGCCAAGTAAGTTCGATCTGGCTCAGGAATGCGGTCTGGTAGGGTATTTTTGAGTTTGAGAATATATTGTGCGCCTGCAGGAATACTTTGTTTAGGATCCAGCCTGTCAGTCACCCCCATTAAGTCGGCCGTGCTTTGTGTGAGCATCATTAAGCCGCGTACCCCAGTGGGAGATGTGTTAAAAGTATCCCAATGCGATTCACGATAGCTCATTGCTGCCAGTAATCGCCACTCTATGCCTGTGAGTTCTTGTGCTTGTTTAAATAAATGAATGTACTTGGGCAAAATTGTATTGCTACGCGCTAAGAACGTAGTAATGTCTAACGTGTTTAAGCGTTTTGAGCTACCGTAATAGCGATCTATTAAATTACGTAATGTGCCATCTTTGTGAATTCTATCAATAAATGCATTCACTTTTTTGACAAGTTTCGGATCCGTATTCTTGGACATTGCCCATGCAATTTTGTCACTTGCGCCTACAGGCATGGCCACTGACAAATTAGGGTGATAGTTTTGCATAATTGATACTAAATGACTATCGACAATCGTGAAATCCAATATGCCATCGGCAACTTCTTCTAATAGCTTCTCTGAGTTGGTTTGATGCGCTTCTCGCCATTTTAGCGTTGGAAGTTTTTGTTGTAACGCTACCAATCGTTCTACATAGCTAGTACCCGCCGGCACGACAATTTTTTTATCTGCAATGGCGGCAAGATCTTTCGGTTTTATATTAAGTTCATTATTAAAAACAAGTTGCTGCTGTGTTTCTTGATACGGTTTTGAAAACAAAACCAGTTGCTCACGAATATGTGTTACAGATAAATTTGCCGCCGCGATATGCGCTTGACCTTTGAGCAGGCTCGGGATGACATCGCTAATGCTATTGACTAATACAAACCTGATTTGGTAGCCAGGCGCATATTCTTTTACAAACAAAGTGGCTAAATCATACTCAAAGCCAGCGAGCTGATTTTCACCATCCAGATAATAGGTAGCAGGACCGTTGTGTGTGACGAAAACAATTTCTTTTTTGTCGGGGTCAATCAACGGTGGTTCATTATTGCTTTGGGTTGGCTTGCAGGCCACAGTAAAAAAAACAAGTACTGAAATTAGCAATAAACGCATGGTGTATTGAGCGTACACTAAGATTAACGCTCGCTTACCGTGCCGTCATCTGCAATAAGCACGACATCAGCCAGCCCGCAAAAAATGCCATGCTCAACTACACCAGGCGTATTGTTGATTAGTGCATTTAAGGTGCTTGCATTAAGGTTTTTATCAAACTGCATGTCTAGCACGTAGCTGCCATGTGAGGTAATCCAAAAGCCGTCTTTAGCTACGTTGGGGCGAAGCTCACCTATGCCACCAAGCTTTTCAAGGCTTTTTTTTGCCAGTTGCCAGGCGAATGGGATGACTTCAATTGGAATCGGAAAGTTTTGACCGATATGACTCACTAGCTTGCTAGCATCAGCTACCACAACAAATTTTGCTGCTGCTGTTGCGAGTAGCTTTTCTTTGACTAAATCACTGCCACGACCTTTGAGCAAGGTTTTATCTGGCGTGATTTCATCGGCGCCATCAACATATAAATCAATAGAGTTTATATGTTCCAGTGCAACGATGGGTAACTGTAACGATTGTGCTTTTTGCGCGCTAATAGTGGAGCTGGCAACCGTGGTGAATTTCAAGCCCTCATCACGGGTTAAACGTGCGAGTTCTTCGATAAAGTAATTGGCGGTAGAACCAGTACCTAAACCAACCAGCATGCCATTTTTTACATATTTTGCAGCTTGTAGCGCGACTAATTGTTTGTCATTCATATACGCCCTCAGCAGGTTTTTACTTTCTTATGTTTTGCTATCTTAACGCTAATTTAGATCTTTTAGGCATAAAAAAAGGAGCTAGTTGCTCCCTTTTTTAAATTTTTTGCTAATTAAAAAACAGCAAAACTATTTCATAACACGGTTACGATATTCACCAGTACGTGTATCAATTTCTATTTTGTCGCCTTGTGCACAGAATAATGGCACTGGTAACTCAAAGCCAGTAGCAATTTTAGCAGGCTTCATTACCTTGCCTGAGGTGTCGCCTTTAACAGCGGGTTCGGTATAAGTGATTTCGCGCACCACTGTGGTTGGTAATTCGACTGAAATTGCTTTTTCATTGTAAAAACGCAAATCTGCTGGCATGCCGTCTTCTAGGTAGGGTAATGCATCTTCCATAAACTCTGCGTCAACATCGTACTGGTTGTAATCTGCATCCATAAAGACATAGGTTGGGTCTGCAAAGTAAGAGTAAGTCACTTCTTTTTTCTCAAGCACAATGACTTCAAATTTGTCGCCAGCACCGTAGATGTTCTCACTTGGTGTTTCTGTGAGTAGGTTTTTAAACTTCATCTTTACGACTGCTGTGGTGCGGCCTGATTTATTGTATTCTGCCTTAATTACGACTAATGGTTCGTCACCGACCATAATCACGTTACCGGCGCGGAGTTCTTGTGCTGTTTTCATAGGTTGCCTTACAAATTAAAAGGTTGTATGCGTAAAACCGCGCATTATACCTTATTTCTTACGATATTTTTGATGACTTTTCAGTAAAAATCACTAACTCAGTCGCGAGGTCTGCTTGCGTTGCGAGCGCGTGCGACTGTTGCAAAGTCAATGGTTTAAGTGTGGCAAGATTGTTTAAATAATGTTGCCAGATCCCTGTTGAAATATCGTTCCCTACCCAGGCTAAATGGACATCATAGGTTGATTGCCTGTTGATACCGTCAAACTTGTTGTAAAACAAATCCAAAAAAGCTTTTAGCTTGGTGATATGTGTCTGTTCTGTTTGTAGATAAGGCTGCCAGACAAAAGGTTTTCCTGCCCAGATTGCACGTACCCAGCTATCTTCACCACGGACAAAATTTACATCGCATATTGCCAGCAGTTTGTCGTAATCTGCCTGGCTTAAAAAAGGTAACACGTATAAATTGAGATTTTGATGCGTGAGTACTTCGCCTGCAACAATTGAATTTTTGCCAAAAAAGCCAGCGATGATGGGCAATATACTGCTGGCAGGCACATAACAGTCTGTGGGTTGATTGGCATTCGCCATAGCGCTCAACAGGGCGTGAATAGGTGCATGTGGGTAACAGAATAGAGATATTTTTAGCCTGTTGCTATGGTCTCTGTTGTGTTGTTCTAAGTTAAGCTTGTCTAGAAATTGATGTTGTAATGGTTTGCTGCTTGCAAGCAGTTGATTGTTTGTAACAATGTCATGCTCACGCAGAAGGCCGCCAGTCGCTGGTGTAAATCCTGGAAAGAAAAAATGTCGGGTTAAATCGCCTTGTTTTGAGTTTCCTGCATGAAAACTGTCAACCCATGTTTCAGCCGATAAGTATTCTAAGTTAATCCAAACCGTATTAGGCCGCATTTTAGATAAATATGCGGTAGGCAACCCACCGCTAAATGCTTCTATGACCACCTCGGCAGATTCGCCAAAAACGGTGTCTGCATGCCAGCGGTCGATTGAAATGTTTTGTATAACTTGCGTTTGCAGGTTTATATTCAGGCTTGGAATAAGTTGTTTAGCAACGACTGGGTCATCTATCCAAAGCCGTACCTGTAGGGCATGCTCAGCCTGTAGCTGCCTTGCCAATCGCCAACACACCCCAATATCGCCAAAGTTGTCGATAATTTTGCAAAAAATATCCCAGTGCTTATGCATAAGTGTTCAGTTCTGATTTTGACAGCTGTCCAAGGTGCAATGCAGTAGCCACTAATGCACCATGTACCCCCATTTTTTTAAGCTGTGCCAGATCTTCACTGCCTCTGATGCCTCCAGCCGCGTAGACATTACAACTATTGGCTTTACCTACAATTTCTTTTAATAAAGCTGAATTAACGCCTTGGTTTGCGCCAACATTCTCAAGCGACATCACAATTACGTCTTGCGGCCAGAGTTGTTGCTGCGTCAATAATTCCATGGGTCCTTGGTAGCCTTGTGGCATAAAGTCTAGTGATAGTACAAAGTCATGATCACGATTGAGCGATGTGAAATTGCTTAAATGTACAAAATTCTCGCTTCCTAATACTATGCGAATATCAAGGTTTTTCCAGATGTTGAGTTCAATATTATTACTGACACCAGCGTCTACCCACAATTTTAAGTGTGGGAATTGCTGGGCGATGGACTCAATCACGTTATAATTTGACGTATCGATTTTTTCTAATTTTTGTATGGCATTTAGGTCGGCAATGTAGAGTTGCTCAAAAGGGAATAGGTCAAGCAAAGCTGCAACTATATCCAGCGGCTGGCTGGATGTTGTAAGTGACGATTGAATGGCCTGGTAATGTTGACGGCCACCTTTTTTTGCATGCACGACTACGCCATTTAATAAATCAATTACCGGGATTACTTGCATCATCGAACCGCTTAAAAAATTATTAGTATGTGAGTTTATCACTGGTGGCGGGCTTAGTAATGAGATAGATGCAGTTCCGTTGTCTGAGTCTTTAGTAAAAGAGGGTACGCTGATGCGCGATGCCTTGCTACGAGATTTAAACGCGCTAAAGCAATATCAATTGATTGCCCTGCATGACGTGCGGTTGGTGCCATCTAAATACGCTGAAAAAAATATGGCGGTAGCCGCAGGTGAATTTAAAAAAGTGTTTAAAAAAGCACTTAAACAAGCCGATTTGGTTTGGCTGATTGCGCCTGAAACCGACGGTACGTTACTGGAACTTACTGAGCAGTGTTTAACGGCCGAAGAAAAAGAAAATGATGCATTATTGTTAGGCTGCGGTTTTGATGCCACCCTGACAGGTACTAGTAAATCTTTAAGTTTTGAAGCGATGCAGGCTACGCACATATTTACCTTGCCGGTATATGCGGGTGAAGATTTAATGCAGTCAGACTGTTACGATACTTTGAACCAGCAAAATATAAGTCAATGGGTAGCCAAACCAGAAGATGGTGCAGGTTGTGAAGGTATTCAGGTTTTTGATTCTCTGCATGATTTGAAGCTTTGGATTACAGAAGATAATCGTTACTTAAACTATCTGGCACAGCCTTATCAGGCGGGTGTCGCGGCTAGTTTCTCAATGTTGTGCCGTGATGGAAAATCTTGGTTGTTAAGCTGCAACCAGCAACATATTACCTTTGATGGTAGCCAGTTTAAGTTAACGGGTATTACCGTGAATGGCATGTTGCTTTATTGGCAGCGTTTTGAAACTATTGCCAGAAAAATCGCTAAAATGTTGCCAGATGCCTTGGGTTATGTAGGTGTGGATGTGATTGTGGATGTTGAAAATAACGATAAGATTTATGTGCTTGAAATTAACCCGCGCTTAACAACGAGCTATGTCGGTTTACATGAAGCGTTAAATTACAATCCAGCCAAACTCATACTGGATTGCGTGTTGAATGATAAATTTGAAATGCCAGTATTAACCAGAAAGCAGGTTGAAATTCAGCTATGAGTCAAAACACTCGCACACAAACAGTAATTGGTTGGGATATTGGCGGCGCTCATGTAAAAGCGGTAATGCTCAATGCTGCTGGACATGTGTTGGCTGCAAATCAGGTGTATTGTCCTTTATGGCGAGGCTTGCATGAGCTTGACCTTGCGATGGATATTATTTTGCGTGAATTTAATGCTGAAAACCATCAAGTAACGATGACGGGGGAACTTGCAGATATTTTTCCTAACCGGCATGCCGGTGTGGTGCAGATTGCACAGTTTGTAGCCCAAAAACTATTCAGTCAAAAACCATCTTGCAATGTGAAGTTTTATGCAGGTAATCAAGGTTTTGTGGGTATTGAAGCTGTTGAGCCAAACACCGCAGATATTGCTTCGATGAATTGGCTGGCAAGTACGCATTACATTGCACACAACGTGCAGCAGGGCTTATTTATTGACGTAGGCAGCACGACTACAGATATTGCTTTGATGAGTGAAGGCAGGGTGCAGGTGCGTGGTTTTAACGATGCTACACGGATGCAATATGATGAGTTGGTTTATACGGGGGTAGTGCGTACACCACTGATGGCGTTGACGCAAAAAATCGCTTTTGCCGGGCAGCAGGTCAATATCGCAGCAGAATATTTTGCCACTACTGCAGATGTTTATACGCTTACTGGCGATTTAGCCGTAGCAGAGAATATGGCCGAAACCGCAGATGGCGCAGATAAAAGTATTGAGGCCAGCGCGCGGCGTATTGCCAGAATGATTGGGCATGATGCGCAGGATGCGCCATTGTCAGTTTGGCGCAATCTGGCCTGTGCGTTCAAATCGTCGCAACTTAACCTCATCAAACAAGCCGTGCTTATGCAAATATCAAGGCTGAACGATAGTCAGAACTTGCAATTCATAGGTGCAGGAGCAGGTGAATTTCTGGTGTGTGAGCTTGCAAAACAGCTGGGTTTTAAATATGTTTCTGTGAGTGATTTTATTCATGCAGAAAACCATGCAATAAAAACCATGGCTCAGGTGTGCTTTCCTGCTTGCGCTGTTGCCGGATTAGGACTGAATTCATGAGTTTATTGCAACATCAGTTAACGTATCATACAGATAGTGCACGTTTATTCGAGCGCATCGCACACCAGCCATGGGCTATGTTTCTAGATAGCGGTCAGCTGATTAACTTCGCAACGGGCAAGCCCGGGAGCCAGTATGGGCGCTATGATATTTTGGTGGCTAACCCTTTCATTACTTTTTCCACCCAAGGTGCGTTGACTACAATCTGCGAGCATGGGCAATCGCATGTTTCAACGCAAGACCCATTTCAGCTGGTCAACAATGCATTAGCGCAGTATCAGCCTGAGGCCTGTATTGTTAACGCATGTGATTTACCTTTTACTGGCGGAGCTGTTGGTTATTTTGGCTATGATTTAGCGCGGCGATTAGAAAAGCTGGCAAGTAAATCTGGCGATACAATCGAAACACGGCTTGATGAAATTCCGCAGATGCAGGTTGGTATTTATGATTGGGCAGTTGTGGTAGACCATCGTCACAAAACCGCACATTTAGTATCACATGGCTTTGATCATAAAACACGCGAGCAATGGGCTGAACTGTGTGCGCTACTTGATACGCCTCATCAAGTAGTTCAAGAATCATTGGGCTTTGAAGTGGTTTCTGAGGTTACTTCAAATATGGATAAGCTTACTTACGAAACAGCTTTTAACGCTATTCAGCGGTATATTCATGAAGGAGATTGTTACCAAGTAAATCTGGCGCAACGGTTTTCAGCCAAGGTGCGCGGTAATGCTTGGGTAGCATATCAAAAGCTAAGGGAAATTAGCCCGGCGCCATTTATGGCATATATGAATCTAAATGCCGTACAGGTCATTTCTGGCTCGCCAGAGCGGTTTCTGCAAGTGATGGATGGGTGTGTGGAAACGCGGCCGATTAAAGGTACACGTCCGCGTTCAGAGGATATTACCCAAGATATTCTCTATGCAAATGAATTGCAATCCAGCATTAAAGACAAAGCTGAAAACATAATGATTGTCGATTTGTTGCGTAATGATATTGGCAAAAACTGCAAAATTGGCTCGGTGAAGGCCGATAAGTTGTTTCAACTGCAAAGTTTTGCCAATGTGCATCATTTAGTGAGTATCGTAACGGGTGAATTGCTACACTCAAACACCGCCATTGATTTGTTGCGCGGCTGCTTCCCAGGTGGGTCAATTACCGGCGCGCCTAAGTTGAGAGCGATGCAGATTATTGAAGAATTAGAACCACATCGGCGCGGTGTATATTGCGGCGCGATTGGCTATATAGGATTTGATGGCAATATGGACACTAACATCGCGATACGCACAGCGCTTTATGTCGCCGATGACGATGCGGGTGGAGAACTTAGCTTTTATACGGGTGGTGGCATTGTGGCCGACTCTGACCTTGAAAAAGAGTATGCTGAGACTTTGGATAAAGCCTCAAGCTTGTTAAAAATACTGAAATTTTTTTCTCATCCAGTAAGTAAATAATAGTACAGCCCAAGGAAACCTTATGTGGATAGTGAAACTAGGCGGCAGCTTATTAGGTTCACCTGAACTGCCGCGCTGGCTAGAAACTTTAGTGAAGATTAGTGATGGCCAGGTGGTGATTGTGCCGGGCGGAGGCCTGTTTGCGGATGCCGTGCGTGAAGCGCAGCAACGCACTAGTGTGAGTGATGTGATTGCACATGAGCTGGCGCTGTTGGCGATGGATCAGTTTGGTGTATTGCTGGCGGGGATGAATAGCAAACTGGTCACAGCAAGTAGTGAGCTTGAAATCGCTGAAAGAGGCTGGCAGCATCGCTGTATTGTATGGTTGCCAAGTAAAATGGTTTTAGCCGATGATACTGTGCCTAAAAGCTGGCAAGTATCCTCTGATAGCTTAAGCGCCTGGTTGGCCAATAAGATAGGGGCAAAGCAACTAGTGTTAGTTAAGTCAAAATCACTTGATGGATATCCAAAGCCAATGAATGTTTCTCTGCAAAACTTGCAAGCGGATGACTTGATTGATGAAGCTTTTGCTGATTTTTTCACAGGTAATTATCAAACATGGGTAGTCAACAAGCTGGATGATGGTTTATTTGAGCAAGGATTGAATTTGCCACTACTCGCACAACACTGCCTTGTGGTGAATCAATAATATTGTAGAGGGGTGAATGTATGGCATCTGATAAAGTATATGCAGAACAAGAGGTTGAATCTAAACTAAAAGCCGAATTGCCGCACTGGGTTTTAGAGAATGGCTGGATTAGGCGTAAGTATAAAACCAGCGGTTGGAAGGCAACGCTCATGGTGGTGAATACCGTCGGGCATCTGGCCGAAGCCGCTTGGCATCATCCAGACTTAACGGTGTCATATGCATTTGTTATCGTGAAGTTATGCACGCATGATGCAAAAGGCATTACCGATAAAGACTTTGAATTAGCCGCCAAGATTGAGTCCGTAATCAGTTGGCAACCAGCTTTAGAAGGTGGAGCATTAACCGGCACGCCAAACGATGATGTAAGATTTAAGTATATTAAGTACGATGTAATTTAGGGTTATGGTCAGATATTGCAATCAGCCCTAGTTGATTCTAGCCTGATTAAATGTTTGACTAACAGATAGAAAAATATAAGCCAGACAGGGCATTATCATATACGCTCTTTGTGAAGGTTGAAAATCGAGTCCGACCCCTTTTTTATTTGCCCTCGCTCTTTTTTAGTGCTAAACGTGGTGCGCTTGCAATGTGAATCCACCAATTTTTGAGGGGTAAGAAATCCTTAACCGAGTGCCATGAGTGTCGGACCCCATTTGTTCCCTTTACTCGGCTAATTTTATCGCATACTTTTCCGCTTAGTTTAGGTGGCGCGGCTTTAAGTTTACTGATGTTATGGCTTGCCATGCACTTGCCGAAAAATACTTCAGCATCATGACATTAAGCATTTTGCGGCTTTTTCCCACATTGCCTGACAGTTGCTGATCGTACGCTTATAGCGCATTTCCCATGCCAGCGTAAGTTACTTGATTCCTATATTTGCAATCGCGGCCCTGTTTTTTGGTTTAATCAATGGCCTCATTACGGCTAAGATTCTTTATAATAAGGCTTCAAATAAACTTGAGATGTCGCCACTTTAAGTATGCAATTACCTCACAACATTGCCAATATGCTTAACCGCCTAAAAGTTCACTTCTCGCAAAATAAGATATTGTTGCTTGCTACGCTTATCTCTCTGCTTTCACATACATTTTTACTGACAAAGTTTTTGCTCACATTATCTGAGATTGAAGAAAGCTACCAAATCTTAGAAATGCGCTTGGTTAATCTAGAGCCCACACAAAAAATTACTCCAGTTCCTATAAAACAAAGTACGGCAACACCTGAACAAATACCCGTAGTCTATAAGGAAGCCGCTGTAACTGACCCTGAAGTGGAAGAGGGGGCTGATGCACTTTCCCTTGATGAAGCGCCAACCAGTACAGAAGATCCTGCGGTAGAGCCACCATCTATAACTGCACTGAAAATTGAACAATCACTTGAATCAACAACGACAGCGCTATTACCTACTGAAATTATTAAGGATACAGATACAACGGAGCTAGGTGACATTGCCAGCAAGCCCGCGCTGCAGGCTTATCAATATGCAGAAACAGAGTTTGAAGTCCGACGTGGAGGTGACGCTAGTGTTGCAGGCTTTACGCGCGTCATTTTCAACATTGATAAAAATGGCACTTACAGCATTAGTAGCAACACGCAAGCAAAAGGTTTAGCCTCACTTTTTTTGGGTACTCTTATACAAAAAAGTGAGGGTACTGTCACATCCAACGGTCTGGTGCCAAGCTTTTATCTTTATCAATATGGGGCTGATGAAAATAAAACTCAAACAGCTCGATTTGTATGGAGTGATAATGCGTTACAAATGCATAGTGCAAAAGGTGATAAAACTGAGATGTTAGTCGCGGGTACGCAAGACTTTTTGAGTTTTATGTATCAATTTATGTTCTTACCACCATTAGAAAATATGCAAATAATGATGACTAATGGTAAAAACCTACGTACCTATATATATAGTTTTGAAGGTGAAGAAATTATTTATACCAAGTTAGGTGAACTTAAAACCGTTCATTTACTTAGGAGCGGAAGTGAAGAAGAGAAAACTGAGCTTTGGCTTGCTCTTGATTACCAATACTTACCCGTCAAAATTCGTAAAACTGAAAAAGATGGCAGCATAATAGAACAAATAGCTACCAATATTTATAAGACTTCACCCTAAAAAAATTAATTACCTGCGTTCCAGATATGAGAGTGAGCCACCCACTTGCCGTTTAAATCCCTTTGATATAAGCTAGTTGTGATACCTCTATAGGTTACTTGTGCACCATCCTTGTCTGCACCGCTCGCACTCCATTTTGCAACTTGATGAAGCGTTTTATCTACGACAACTGCTGATACTATCTCTAATTTATGATTTTTTAAACCCGCTTCAAAATAACTCTTAAACAGATTTTCTATGTCCTTAGGCCCATTCAATAGTTTGCCATTCCCAGGTGAAACTAAGGCGTTATCTGAATACATACTAGCAAGTAAACCTGCATTGGCATTATTAAATGCCTGATTCCAGCTTTTGTTTAACGTTTCAACCTCTGCCTTAGCATTAACTTCACCTGCATATGTATTAGCACTGAGTATCAAGCCAAAAGTAATTATAGCGAGTGTGGATTTGATTAAAGTTTTCATGAGATTCCATTCTTCATAAGTTTTTAAAAAGTTAAATAATGCTTTTACGCATTTTAAATTCCATTTTGTTTATAGCTAGATACGAAGTTCTAGCTCTTGACAGATATAAGGCAGTAATTGCTTATAAACATTGATTTTTTAATTAGGCACATTATAGTTAGGCTCCTAATTAATAGCAATGCTTTTATAGTGTTCGGCATTAATTAATTCTAAGAAAAAAGAAGTATTGGAATCGACAATACTTTTAAATAGATGAAATCACTACTGTCCGGAGATTTGAGTTTAGACACATAGTAACTCATTGAATACAGTTTACTAAATGACACATTTTTCTGTAATCGATTTCAACTTGCGCCAAACTCCTGACTTTTGTCAGGAGTTTGCATATACACACAGGGAAACTAGTGTTTGCTCAGTTGATGGGACACCTGTCACTGCATACGTTCCGCCACTGCGGAGCCAAATACCTCAGTCGATATCCAGTGCCAGCATTCAAGTTTGAATAAGCAAACACCTGATGAGGCTTATTGGCGTTACATGCAATTGCCAAAAGCTGCATAAATTGACTGCGCCAGTTTTTTAATCAGTAAGCTTTACACTTATAAATCAGTGAAAGTTGTTCAATCAAACTGGGCCACCTCTTTACGCCTGCGGTATGCATTGCTTCAAGTTCGCTAGTAATCGTCTTGCGAATCAACTCGTCAGTGTGATTAGCATCCGCAACTAGAACTACTTGATTTTCTTCTGCAAGGTCTGGGAGTCGGATACTGTTTATTTCAGCCATGGCAAAACTTTGATTATTTCGGGTTGATAAAAAATAAGGCAAGCTTAATTTGCAGGTGGAAGCGATTTAACAGAATTGCGCGGAAATCTTTGCCGTTCAGAGGCTGTCGCAAAACGTTATTGCTGCACATTTAGATAAATTCCATGCAGCGATCTGATTCGTGACGGGATACCAGAAAGTCGGAATGCTCGATCATAAAAAGCGTGAGCCACTTCGCTGAGACCGCTAAAAACCGCGTAAAAAAGGGTAAACAGCGCCCTCAATAGCGCCACTGCTCTGGATAAGTTGTGCGCCATAACATGTAAAGCAAACTCTCGTTTGACCGCCTGCAACCCTCGGCGGCGAAAGCGGTTGAGACCCTGCTGGCAGCGCAAGCTACTGAACACAGGTTCAACCATGGCTTTACGTTGACTGAAGATGCCGCGCATCTGAGGTTGCTGCATCGCCAAGCGTAGCGCCTCTCGCTGTATATCCTCCGGATAACGCTTGATGCACCTTCCTTGAACTGCATTCGTGCAGTTCTTCCGTAAATGGCAGCCTCCGCAGTTTGCATTTCCATAGACATCATGCGCTCGTGTTCGCAATGTTTTTGCGCATTGGCTCAGTAGAACGAGCGTTTGACCTGCAGGGCAACGATATGAATCGGTGTGCGTATCATACTCAAAGGCACTCTTATGGAATAGCCCGGCTTCTTTGGATTTAGCCAGCCATTGCCCTTCTGGGCATAGTAGGTTCACTTTACGAGCAAGGGTTGCTTCAATTACTTCATCATCAAAGTAGCCTGCATCCAGCAATAGTTCTTTTGCATGGGCGCCACTTACGCGTGCGCTTTGGTCAAGCATGGGCGCAATGACCTGCGTTTCACTTGAAGGGTGTAGCGCCAACGCCGTGATGATCCGATTTTCATTGGCTAAGACCGATGGTTTATAAGACGGCGCAAAGCCATGACCCCGCTTTAAGCGTTGGACCATGGCCTCTGGTTCAATGGGACTAATACGCAAACTGTCAATACTCTTGCCATGACGATGGCGGGCAGAAAGTCGTTGCTCGAATATGGTCTTGCATTGCTGGCTACTTTGTTGCTCATATTGCGCGACTGCGTCATCTGGTGTGTATTCAACTGCCTTTATTGCTGCAGCACTGCGCGCCCTGACGGCTTCTTCCTTAAGCAGATTGTAATGGGAGCATGCCGCTTCAATGACGGTGCCATCACCTGCCAAACGGGTATTGTTTGAATGAGTCGCTTTTAATATTGTGCGTGTAAGCGATTCAAAAAAGTCCTGTGTCAGCGACTCCTCGTGCATGACAATGAATCGACCAATATTGGCATGGTCTGGCGCAATGCCGCCAGTAATCCACATGCATCCCAAATCTAGTCGTGCCAGTCGCTCCAGCTCACGCAGGGAATGAACACCTTGCATCACGCCATAGAGAATCAAACCCATCATCAAACGTGGTGCATAGGGCGCACGTCCGGTAGCAGCATAGCGCTGCTCAAAAGTTTGCCAGTCCTGTTCATCAAGCAAACGTGCGACGGTCAATGGTGCAAGCAAACCAGATTGTTGCAGATAATCTTGCAGGCGCGCTGTGCCAAGGAAAATGGCTTGAGGGTCACCTGTTATAAAGCGACGATCACTATTGATCACTATTGATCACTATTGATCGCTGTTTTTAGCTGAGGCGCTGTGGCAACCGGCATCTCACCAAACAATTTGAACTGTGTGTCATCGGGTGAAGCTATGCGGTGTGCGGTATTCATTGTGATGTCCTAGCAGGTCGGTACATACGATATTTTAAACGCTAAAGGGCTTTTGCGACAGCCTCTTTACGGCAGGGTAGTTCACGGTGTCACTAATAGTGTTCGTATGTTTTACAGCAGATCGTTAAAGGGCCTTTGATTAGATAGGCCGTTATTCAATAATTACACGTCCATTTAGCGGTTGCACAGGGCGGTTATTGGGGCGTTTTAATACACTTTTAAATGCTTCTATTTGTGAATTAGAGGCGGTCATAGGCGTTTTTATTAACAGCCAGCGTACACCTTCAGAGCATGGAGGTGTGGTGAGTGAGCCGCTAAAGCGATAGTAGTCCTGATTATCTGGCACCATCTCACTGGCCAGCACTCTTGACTTTAAGTTAACTGGTTTATCAATATCATTGGGAATTTGTTTCCAAAGTTTCTCTAAGCCTATGTTGGATTTTCCTTCTTTAAACATCACGGCGATTATGCTGAGATTACCTTTTGCATCCGCATGGACAAAGTGTGCTTCTAAAGGAAATGATTTTCCTTTAATTGTATTTTCACTAGGCGCACGAAATTGCACATGTTTCAATTGAAAGCTCATGTTATCAATTGCCAGTATATTGCCTACTTTAAAGTTGGCTTGCACCGTATGGCCATTATTGACGATATCTTTTACGGGGAATTTTTGCAGTAGCTTAAGTGGCTTCATGCTTGCATCAACCGTATCCTCTATATTGATAGGGGATTGATTGCGCCCAGTGTTGCAAGTTACAAACTCCGGTTTTAGTTTGCCCCAGTTTTCAGGGCCTTCTTTACCTTCGTATGTCCAATTTGCAGCATATGCTACAGGTTTTTCAGATTTTTCTTTGGCTTTAGCGAGTTGCGCGGGCTCTGATTTATTTTGAGGGGCAGGCTCAACTGGGGCTGAGTTTTCTGCGGCAACCGCTACCCCTGGCGCTGGGTTGTTAACGGCTTCAGGTTTTGTTGTTGGTTTAGTTGGACTCGCTGGCGTAGTGCTGCTAGGTATTTTAACTGGTTTACGTGTTGAGCAAACGTAGCGCATTGCTAAATCAAAGTCTGTTTCTGGAACGGGTTCTATAAATTCAGCCCCTTTTGCATCAATCCCTGCGGAGTAAATAAGTTGGGCATTTAAATACTGAAACACTTGCGAGGTGGCTGATTTTTGTTCGGCGCAATTAAAGTACCAAAGTAGCTTCGATAAATCATACTCTTTATCAGGGGATTCAATATTTTTTTGTGGTGTTTTGTATTCTATTTTAATCCAGGCTCTTGTTAATTGCTCTTTTTGCAAGATGGATTGCTTATCTACAGATAATTTCGAGATGTTATTTTCATTTACTTTCACCCATACAGCCGCCATGCCGTTGCCCGCTATTGAAAAATACAACAGTAAAGCGATTATAATTTTTTGCATAGCTAGCCTCGTATTAACTTTTAATGCTGATAGTAACAACTGTTTGATTGGATGTTTATTTTTAGTAATTATGCCCCACGTAAATTATGGGAGGTATGACGTTGTTTTGAATTGATAAGCAGTACTGGATTTATGTCTTAGTTTTTAAGTTATATGGTCTATCTTGCGACATTTAAGACACACAACCTTATTTTATAACCAGTGTTGTTCTATAATCTTGTCTCATCACAATCATGGCACAAAGTTTTATTCATGACAAAACCCAATTTAATTAACCATCAGCTTGTCGAAATTTATGCCGATGGCGCCTGCAAAGGCAACCCTGGGCCTGGTGGCTGGGGCGCATGGATTAGCTATGATGGACATGAAAAAGAGCTGTTTGGTGGCGATCTGCTCACTACCAATAACCGCATGGAGCTTACGGCGGTGATTCGTGCATTAGAGGCGTTAAAACGCGCCTGCCATGCTAAAGTATTTACCGATTCCGTTTACGTGCAAAAAGGTATTTCTGAGTGGATTGTTGGTTGGAAAGCACGTAACTGGCGCACCGCAGCTAAAAAGCCTGTAAAAAACGATGATTTATGGCGTGTGCTTGATGTGCTGGCGCAACAGCATACTGTAGAGTGGGTGTGGGTAAAGGGTCATGCTGGAAACGTAGGCAACGAGCGTGCGGACATGTTGGCAAATAAAGGCGTAGATAAAGCCTTGCAAGAAGGACGAGCTTCATGAGGCAGATTTTTTTAGATACTGAAACAACAGGTCTTTACCATGCGCAAGGACACCGCGTGATTGAAGTGGCCGCGGTTGAGGTGGTTAATCGTCGCTTGACTAAGCATCATTTTCATTATTATTTAAACCCTGATCGTGAAATTGACCTAGGTGCACAAGAGGTGCATGGTATTTCGCTTGAGTTCTTGCAAGATAAGCCGCGCTTTGCAGAAATTGCCGATGAGCTGATTGCATTTATTGCGGATGCTGAGCTTATTATGCATAACGCGCCATTTGACGTGGGTTTTTTAAATAGTGAGCTGGGTTTGATTGGTCAAAAAACAGTAGAGCAGATCACGGCGAAAATTACCGATACTTTAAAAATTGCAAAAGACATGCGTCCTGGTCAACGCAATAACTTGGATGCTTTGTGCCGACACTTTGGCATTAATAACTCAAAACGTACGCTACATGGCGCACTGCTGGATGCCGAGCTGTTAGCCGATGTGTATATGGCCATGACGCGAGGTCAGGAGAGTTTGATGATGGAGCTTGATGCGCATAGTCAAAAAGATCTAAATGCGACGCCGCATAGCAATGCCCCGTTATTGATTAAACTTGCTAATTCAGCCGAGGCTTCGGCGCATGATGATTATTTGGCAGCGCTGGCTAAATCAGGTAATTGTTTATGGCACACCTTAAACCCAGATTTTCCATTAGGCGATTTTTCATCTACTTGAATGTTAACTTGCCCATTTTGCGTTTTTTTTTTGCAAATTTTCTGTCAATAGAATCACTATTGCCTATAAAATTTGCACAAAAAATCCATCAAACTGTGCGGCGTTACCATGCCAAGTCCTAATGGAAAGTCTGGTTTAAAATGTTAAGAGAGAAAATATCATGAATAAAACAATTATCGTCACAGGTGGTGCTGGTTTTATTGGGGCTAATTTTGTATTGTCCTGGATCAAGCAAAGTTTAGGTACTGTTGTTAATTTAGATAAACTGACCTATGCAGGAAATTTAGAAAACTTGACCTCGCTTGAGCATAACCCGCAGCATATTTTTGTGCGTGGTGATATTGGCGACCAAGCGCTTGTGGCTAAACTGTTGGCAGAACATCAGCCATGCGCAGTGCTGAACTTCGCAGCTGAAAGTCATGTTGACCGTTCTATTCACGGGCCTGAAGATTTTATTCAAACCAATGTTGTGGGCACGTTTCATTTGTTAGAAGCAGTACGTGCCTATTGGAGCCAGCAGAGCACCGAGCATCAACAGGATTTTCGTTTTTTACATGTATCTACTGATGAAGTTTATGGTTCACTGGCCAAAGATGATGCGGCCTTTACTGAAAACACGGCTTATGCGCCCAATAGCCCTTATTCAGCTTCAAAAGCGGCTTCAGACCACTTGGTCCGTGCTTATCATCATACTTATGGTTTACCTACACTCACTACTAATTGCTCCAACAATTATGGGCCGTATCATTTTCCTGAAAAACTCATCCCATTAGTGATTCACAACGCCTTGGTGGGCAAGCCTTTGCCCATTTATGGCAATGGTCAGCAGGTGCGTGATTGGCTGTATGTGGAGGATCATTGTGCTGCGATTAGGCGCGTGCTGGAAGCCGGTAAGGTGGGTGAGGTGTATAATGTTGGCGGCTGGAATGAGCAAGCCAATATCAACGTGGTGAGAACATTATGCCGTTTGTTGGATGTAAAATCGCCACGTACAGATGGGCAATCGTATGCCGACCAAATTACTTTTGTGCAAGACAGGTTAGGCCATGATCAACGTTATGCGATTGATGCGACTAAAATTGCCAAGGAGTTAGGCTGGAAACCCGTAGAAACTTTTGAGTCAGGCATAGAAAAAACCGTGAACTGGTACTTGGCACATCAAGATTGGGTAAAAAACATTACCAGTGGTGAATACCGTCACTGGGAGCAAAAACATTACACCGAGCGCGGCGAGGAGTTAGCATGAAGGGTATTATTTTAGCGGGTGGCTCGGGTACGCGGCTTTATCCAGTAACGCAGGTGGTATCAAAACAGTTACTGCCTGTTTTCGACAAGCCAATGATTTACTACCCGCTCACTACCTTGATGTTGGCTGGCATTCGTGAGGTGTTGGTTATTTCAACACCTGAAGATACACCACGTTTTCAACAGTTGTTAGGCGACGGTAGTCAGTGGGGTATTTCAATCGAGTATGCAGTGCAACCTTCGCCTGATGGGCTGGCTCAAGCGTTTATTATTGGTAAAGATTTTATTGGTGACGATAGTTGTGCCTTGGTGTTGGGCGACAACATATTTTATGGGCATGAGCTTGCGATTAGAACGCAAGCGGCGGCTAAGCTTAACGCTGGCGCTACCGTATTTGCTTATCCGGTAAGCGACCCAGAGCGCTATGGAGTGGTTGAATTTAATGCACAGGGTCAGGCTATCAGTCTGGAAGAAAAACCAGCCGTCCCAAAATCAAGATACGCCGTCACTGGGCTATATTTTTACGATAATCGTGTGGTAGAGATTGCCACGCAACTCAAGCCGTCAGCACGCGGTGAACTTGAAATTACGGATGTAAACCGCGCCTATTTGCAAAGTGGTAATTTACAAGTAGAGGTAATGGGGCGCGGCATTGCTTGGCTGGATACTGGCACACATGAGTCACTGTTAGAGGCTTCTTTGTTTATTGAAACCATAGAGAAACGTCAAGGCTTAAAAATAGCGTGCCCTGAAGAAATTGCCTACCGCATGAAGTTTATTGATGCCGCTGCGCTAGAGCTACTAGCGAATAAGTATATTAAAAATAATTATGGTCAATACTTAAAAATGCTGTTGAGTGAGCAGGTGTTTTAATGCAGGTGATTCAAACCGCAATACCAGACGTGCTAATCTTGGAGCCCAAAGTATTTGGGGATGATCGAGGCTTCTTTTTTGAGAGCTTCAACCAGCAAACCTTTGAAAAATTAACCGGTGCCAAAGCGCATTTTGTGCAGGATAATCATTCTAAATCTGCGGCGAATGTATTGCGTGGCCTGCATTACCAAATTCAGCAACCGCAGGGTAAATTGGTTCGAGTCACTAAGGGTGAAGTGTTTGATGTCGCTGTAGATTTACGTCGTCAATCGGGCACGTTTGGACAATGGGTCAGTGCTATATTGTCCGCAGAAAATAAACGCCAAATGTGGGTGCCACCAGGGTTTGCACATGGTTTTTTAGTGCTTGAAGAGGGTACGGAGTTTTTATACAAAACCACCGATTATTACGCCCCGCAATTTGAGCGCTGTGTGCGCTGGGATGACCCCGAGATTGGCATTGAATGGCCGTTGCTGGCGGCACCTATTTTGTCGGCCAAAGATAAATCAGGGTTGGATTTATCAAACGCTGAAGTATTTGAAGCTGGATTTTAATTGCGCACTTCATCTTTTCCATATCAAAAAATATTACTCACGGGCGTTAACGGGCAAGTGGGGCATGCATTGCAAGCCGTACTTTCAAAACAGGCATGTTATTCAAATGCCGTCATAGCCTTAGATAGAACTCAGCTGGATTTGACTGATGCCGAGGCCATACGCCGTGTGGTTGAGGTCATTCAGCCTGATCTAATCATCAACCCAGCGGCCTATACCGCGGTGGATAAAGCTGAAACAGAGCTTGAGCTGGCTTATGCAATCAATGCCACAGCACCGAAAATCCTTGCGGAAGAAGCCGCAAAAGCTGGTGCCACATTGATTCATTTTTCTACTGATTATGTTTATTCAGGCGCCAAATTAAGCGCTTATACAGAAGATGATGCAACGCAGCCGTTAAGTGTTTATGGTAAAAGTAAACTGGCCGGAGAAGACGCAATTCGAGCCGTTGGCTTGCCGCACCTTATATTTCGTACTTCCTGGGTGTATGGTGCTTATGGCAATAACTTCTTAAAAACGATTTTACGTCTGGCGAGTGAGCGTGATGCGCTACGCATTGTGGCTGACCAACTAGGTGCGCCAACCAGTAGCCATAGCATCGCTCAAGCGGTTTTAGAGGTGTTGAGTCAGCTTGAAAATGGCAAGCCGCAAAACGAAGTAACGGGTGTTTACCATTTAGTTAACGCCGGACAGACATCATGGCACGGCTTTGCAACCGCCATTGTAGAAGAATATACACGCCTGCAGGCTGACCTTAACTGGCCTCCGCTTAAGGTAACCCCTGCAAATATCCAAGCGATTGGCACGCAAGATTTCCCTACACCTGCGGCACGTCCAGCTAATTCATGTTTGGATTGTAGTAAATTAGCCCGAAATTTTTCGGTAACACTATCAAACTGGCGTGATGCCTTAATTTCAGAATTACAAAACTTACCTATGCGTTAGCCTAGTGCATCCGCCCAGCTGTTTGGTGTTTCATATAAGCGTACTTTTTCAAGTTTCAGGTGATTACCAAACGTATCCTGATACCTTGCTTTCAGTATTTTAAACGCCTCTAACGCCATGTTTTCAGCGGTAGGGATGGTTGGAAATATGACGGTTTTATGGTCGGGCAAGCTGTTGAGAAAGTTCAATACTTCTGAGTCGTGTTGGTACACCAAAAAAGCATGATCCCACACATCAACAACCGCTTTCTTAGCAATCGCTTTTACGTCTGAAAAATCCATCACCATGCCATTTTCAGAGGTATTTTCTTGCGTAATTATATCTCCAGACAACGTAATTTCAAGCGCATAGCGGTGACCATGCAAATTTTTACATTGACTTTTATGATTAGGGATTCGATGTCCGGCATCAAACTCTAGGCGGGTGGTAATGTGCATGGTAATCGGTCTTAAATTGTTTGATTTAAACAGAGTGTGCATTATACGCTGACTGACTATGCTTTTTCACGGTAGGGCTGTCATACGAACCTTAAAAAATACGGCGCCTGCATATACCTTTGACCATTATTATTAAGGCCCAGCCTATTCGGTGAGCAGTGTTGCAATATGGCTACTGGCAGCCTGAGCGAGTGCATTAAGTTGATAACCCCCTTCAAGCAAGGATACTATGCGTCCTTTTGCGTGTTGATTTGCAACCTTTTTAATGAATTCCGTTATCCAAATATAATCGGCATTAACTAAACTTAAATTGGCAAGCGGGTCGTCCGCGTGGGCATCAAACCCTGCTGATACGTAAATAATTTCAGGCTTAAACTGATTAAGCGCGGGTAGAATTTCCTGTTCAAAAGCCTGCTGAATTTCATTACGCCCAGATTTTGCCGCGAGCGGGATATTGATCATGGTCGCTGACCGGGTGTCAAAGCCGCGGTGCGGGTAAAAAGGATGCTGAAAGGTTGAGCAGAGCATGACCCGAGGATCATCCCTGAAAATATTTTCAGTGCCATCGCCGTGGTGTACATCAAAGTCAATAATTGCAACACGCTTAACGGCATACTGCGCCATAGCATGCGCAACACCCACTGCGATATGGTTAAAGATGCAAAATCCTGCGCTATTGGCGCGTCCTGAGTGATGTCCTGGCGGTCTTACACAACAAAATGCATTGTTAACTTTGCCCTGCATGACTAAATCAGTGGATAAAATGGCAGCGCCACTGGCATGCAGTGCCGCAGACAAACTCATCGGACCCATGACGGTGTCGGCATCTAATTTTACTAGCCCGGCTCTAGGCGATAGTGTGCGGATTTTTTGAACATAAGCCGCACTATGTACGCGTTGCAACTGCGCATCGGTTGCAACTGGCGCTTCATAAATCGCTAATTTCGGGTAAATATCTTGTTGAATGAGCGCATTTTTAATCGCAGTTATGCGCGCGGGTGACTCTGGATGGCTACCATCCATAATGTGTAAAAGTGTATCAGGGTGTGAGATAAAGGCAGTTGTCATGATGAAATAATCAATTAGCGCGCAATCTCCAAGCGTAGCATTTTGTAAAGTTCCAGTCTTACAGTGGATATTTGCTTAGATTGCATCGCTTCAGTAATTGCGCAGTCCGGCTCTTGCAAGTGTTTGCAGTTGTTAAACCTGCACTTGCCTAAAAATGGTCTAAACTCTACGAAGGCATGTTCAAGTTCCCCCGTACTTAGGTGATGTAAACCAAACTCTTGTAAGCCGGGTGAATCAATCAGTTGGCTCGTCGCGTCAATGTGATATAAATGTGTCGCCGTGGTGGTGTGTTTGCCGCTATCTAATACCTGGCTGACTTCTCGTGTGCGCACTAATTCTAATGGTAGCAATGCATTGATAATGGTGGATTTCCCCATGCCCGATTGCCCGACTAAAATACTGGCGTGACCATGCAGATAAGGTTTGAGCGTTGAAATGTCTTCTTGCGCAGAAAGTGATAACACCGAATAACCAAGTGAAGTGTAAAGATCAAGCTTTTGCTTTGCACCCTCATTGTCAGCCAAATCGCATTTATTTAATACAATCAAAGCCTTGATGCCCGCCGCTTCAGCCGCGATTAAGCAGCGGTTAAGCAGCGCTTCATAAAAGCTGGGTTGAGTGGCTAACACAATAATGATTTGCGTAACATTGGCTGCGAGCATTTTGCTTTTAAATGCATTGCTGCGGTAAAGCAATGTTTTGCGCGGCAATGTAGATTCAATCACACCCTCATGTTTATCAGTGAGCTTAATTGTGACAACGTCACCGCAGGCGATGTCAGTTTTTTTGCCGCGGGTAACGCAGCTAATGCGTTGTTTAGTTTCAGTTAATTCAACTTGGAAACGCTTGCCGTATGAGGAGACGACAATACCTTGCAAATTTGGTTTGGTAGCCGTGTTGGCTGATTTTTGAGTGTGCAAGTTGTGGTTTCTAGTCTTAATTGGTATGCGCTGTTAGTTTAGAAATTCTAATGCTGGCAGGCGGGTGAGAGTCATAAAAAGCTGAGTGTAAAGGATCCGGAGTTAACGTTGAGGCATTATCCCGATATAGCTTCACCAAGGCTGCTACTAATTGGTTTGCATCGGCATGTTTGGCTGCGTAGTTGTCGGCTTCAAATTCGTTTTTGCGTGAGTAACTGGCCATGATTGGACGCAGTAAAAACATAAATACGGGTGATACCATTAAAAATAAGATGAGCGCCATGTAATTACTTGCTTGAGTGACGCCAAGACCCGTATAAAACCAAGGTTGATTGATGAGCCAACCTAGTAATGCCAACCCTAAAAAGCTTACAGAAAACAGTAACGCAATACGTTTGATGACATGGTGATGTTTAAAGTGACCAAGTTCATGCGCAAGTACGGCCTCAATTTCATCTGCATTGAGCCTATCGAGCAGTGTATCAAAAAACACCACGCGCTTGGAGGAACCAAATCCAGTGAAATAAGCGTTGCCATGGCTACTACGTGATGAACCATCCATGACAAAAAGCCCTTGCGATTTAAACCCGCATTTAGTCAGTAATGCTTCAATGCGAAGTTTTAACGCGTCATCTTGCAACGGTGAAAATTTATTAAACAAGGGAGCTATAAACGTCGGATATACAGCCAACATCACTAGATTAAATATACTCCATACTAGCCACAGATATAGCCACCAATACTGCCCGGCACCTTGCATTAACCACAATGCAGCAAATAAAATAGGTGCACCTAAGGCAATGCCAACCAGACTTTGTTTAACAAGGTCGCTAAAAAACATAGCGCGCGTCATTTTATTGAAGCCAAATTGTTCATCTACAACAAAAGTTTTGTAATATTCAAATGGCAAGTCTATCAAGCCGCTCACGATCATCGCGCTACAAATCACCAAAGCGCCGCGCATGATTTCATGATTAGGCAAAACATTGCGCCAAATATCGTCAATCCACTGTAAACCGCCACCTAGCGTCAGTAGGGCGAGCAACAAGGCTTGCGCAGCGGCTTCAATGATCGCTAATTTAGTTTTATCGCTAGTGTAATCTGCCGCTTTTTGATGTGCCTCTAATGAGATATTGCTGTCAAATGCAGTCGGCACTTGGTCTCGATGATTTTGAACGTGTGCCACGTGGCGTAGCCCAAGCCAAATGCGAATCAACGTAGTGGCAATCAATAAAGTGACAAAAGTTGCGGTGAGTGTAAAAGCCATGGGTCTAGTTGCTTATGAATTAAGTTAATATACGTATTGTGAAGCATTTTTAATCAGATGGTTCACGATGTTTGCTTTATAACGTTTATTTTAATGGAAATCATGATGATCGCTTCAAACAATACTACGAATCAGAATAATTTAATTTGGCTAGATATGGAAATGAGTGGTTTGCTACCCGATTCTGACCGTATTTTAGAGCTAGCAGCAGTGGTGACTGATGCAGAGTTGAACGTATTGGGCGAATCCCCAGTATTTGTGGTGCATCAAAGTGATGCTGTTTTAGAAAGTATGGATGCTTGGAACAAAGGTGCACATGGTCGTTCTGGGCTGATCGAAAAAGTAAAAGCCTCCACGTTGAATGAAGCCGATGCTACCTTGCAAATGATAGAATTTTTAAAACAATTTGTCCCAGCAGGAAAATCGCCCATGTGTGGCAACTCAATCTGCCAAGACCGCCGCTTTATGGCACGTTACATGCCAGATTTAGAAAGCTATTTTCATTACCGCAACTTAGATGTAAGCGTATTTAAAGAATTGGCGCGGCGCTGGAAACCTGAAATTTACTCAGGCTTTAAAAAAGCAAGCCGCCATGAAGCACTCGCTGATATTTATGAGTCTATTGATGAGCTTAAATATTACCGTGAGCATTTTATTGTTAAGTAAGCTTCGTTAACAAAAAAAGAGGGCGTCTTAAACTTGACGCCCTAAGGGGAGAAAACCGCTTTGGAGAAGCATAATGCTAAAATTAAATAAGCATTAACTGTGCCAGATTTTTGATTCCCCTTTTTGACGTAGATATTGCAAATTAAGAAATCAGCTTTTGATATAAATCCAAGTATTCTTTAGCGCTGTTGTCCCAGCTTAAATTTTGGGACATGCCATTTTTTTGAATGTTTCTCCAGGTTTCTGCATTGTGTTGAAATATGTCTAAAGCACGCCTAATACAGGCCATTAAGCCTTCGGCACTAGCCTCTACCATCACAAAGCCATTGGCAGTTTTATTTTCGATGTGCGCAATATTGCTATCAACCACTGAATCCGCTAGTCCGCCAGTAGCGTTTACTATAGGTGGAGTTCCGTATGCTAGGCCGTAAAGCTGGTTGAGCCCACATGGTTCAAAACGTGATGGCATGATAAACATGTCGCACCCAGCCATGATTTGATGTGAGAGCGGCTCATTATAGCCAATGGTAACGCTGATGCGCCCAGGGTTGACGATGGCTAAACTCTGAAATGCTGTCTCTAATGCACTTTCGCCACCTCCAAGCAGCGCAAATTGACAGCCGCTATCTATTAATTTTTGCAAGTGTGGCAGTAGCATATCCAAACCTTTTTGATAGGTAAGCCGACTGACAACGCCCAGTAGTGGTGCGTTTGCATCAATATTGAGCCCTAATTTTTCTTGTAAGGCCAGTTTTACCTGCTGTTTACCGCCAAGTTTAGTGCTACTGTAATTTTTAATCAGATAGTGATCTGTTTCAGGGTTCCATTCTTCAGTTTCAATGCCGTTTAAAATACCTTTAATCTCATCACCACGTTTGGTTAGCAGGCCTTCTAAGCCAAAACCAAAAGCGGCAGTTTGGATTTCTTTTGCATAACGCGGGCTGACGGTAGAAATTGCATCTGCGTAAAAAATACCCGCTTTAAGAAACGATAGCTGACCATGATACTCATAGCCTTCAATGCTGAAGCCCGCGCTTGGTAACCCCAGTGTGGTCACCCAATATGGTGGATAACTGCCTTGAAAAGCCATGTTATGCAAGCTGATGATTGATTTGGCTTGGCTGTTATCTACTAGTTTCATGTAAGCCGGCGTCAAACCTGTTTGCCAGTCATTACAATGCACGATGTTTGGCTGCCAATCGGTTATTGGCGAATGATCGCTGGCCAAGATTGCAGCTACTTTTGATAGCACGCCAAAACGGATAGGGTTATCTTGCCATTCTTGACCATTTACATCAGCATACGGCCCACCATCGCGTTCATAGAGTGTCTTGGCTTTAATCACAATGACCTTAACTTGGGTATGTTCAATAAAGCCTAGTAAAAGCTCGGCACTGCCGATATGCGGTAAATGATGTACGGTAGCGATAAGTTGTAGATCTTTGAGCTGGCTAAGCACAGAAGTGTAGCCTGGCATGAGTATGCGAATATCCACACCTAAGCCCTGCAATGCAGTAGGCAGTGAACCACTTACATCGGCTAAACCACCTGTTTTAATAAGAGGAAAAACCTCAGAGCTGACAAATAATACTTTCATTGGCATGATTTTCTCGCTAAAGTTCGGTGGTGCGTGCATAACCGATGGTTGATACGCACTTTAATACACCAAAACAATCCCCACAATTGAAGATACATTACCTTAATTTTACTATATGAACATGATGATACGGGCTTAATAAGATGAATTCTGTGATAAATTTTACAAATGCGTTGGCTATAGGCATGGGCGCGGCTCTAGGAGCTTGGTGTAGATGGGGTGTCGGCATTGCTTTAAACGCGATCATGCCTAGCCTGCCTTTAGGTACATTACTGGTCAATTTAAGCGGTGGATTTATGATGGGTATGGCAATGGGATTAATTGGTTTAGGTAGTTTAGATAATCCAACTTTACGTTTATTTATTACAACAGGTTTTTTAGGCGGACTTACCACTTTTTCCGCTTTTACGGGTGAAAGTTTATCTTTGTTGCACAAGCATGAGTATTTTTTAGCTACCTTGCATGCCTGCGGCCATGTTTTTGGTGCCTTGTTGATGGCCGCCATAGGCGTTGCTTTTGTACAGTATTTAAAACATTAGGTTTTGTATTTAACTGTATTCTCAAACTTTAAGGAATTTATTTTCGTAGTTGTAGTCCATCGTTTTGTGCAAATAAAAAAGAGAATCTGATATGAGATTGTTTCAGGGTGCATCAACGTTAAATAAAAAGCTAATTTTTTCAATTATTTTGTTATCGGTGTCTAATATGGCAAATGCGGCATGTTCAGCGCTTTATAATCATCAATTTTTAACCTTGCAGGGTGAAAAAATCAATCTTTGTGATTATCAAAATAAGCCAATCCTAGTGGTAAATACTGCGAGTAAATGTGGCTTTACACCCCAGTTTGAAGCCTTGGAAGGATTGTATAAAAAGTACAAAGATCAAGGTTTACTCGTTATCGGCTTTCCATCCAACGATTTTAAACAAGAGTTGAGCGATGACAAGCAGATCGGCGATTTTTGTAAATTAACTTACTCAGTTAAATTTCCGATGATTACCAAGACTTCAGTCACCGGAGTCAATGCTAATGCATTTTATAAGCAACTTAGTGCAAAAACAGGGCAGTCACCCAGCTGGAATTTCTTTAAATATGTGGTTTTGCCAAGTGGTAAAGATGTTTATGCTTTTGGTAGTAGAGTTAAACCAGACGCAGAGGAAATTGTGAGTAAAATCAACTCAAGCTTGAAGTAGTCTTTTAAATTCAAAAAGGCACTGACGTGCCTTTTTAAATTTAAATTACATAGTCGTCACAACATTCATTTACTTTGCAGGGTGTCGTATTTTTTCTAAAATAATAGCAGAAAGCTCTTCAACTGATCGGCTGGTAGAGTCGGCCCAGGTAATGCCCGCGTCACGCATTAACCCTTCTGCTGTGGCTATTTCTTTGCGGCAGTTATCTAAAGAGGCATAAAAACTGCCAGAGCGGCGTTCGTTACGCACAGCATGCAGTCGCTCTGGTTTGATAGTTAAGCCAAAAATTTTATCCAAGTGCTTGTGCAAAATCGCAGGGAGCGTGCCGCGCTCAAAATCTTCTGGGATCAATGGGTAGTTAGCCGCTTTAACGCCAAATTGCATGGCTAAATAAACGCTGGTTGGTGTTTTTCCACAACGTGATACACCCACTAAAATAACTTCAGCAGCTTCTAACCCGGAGTTTGTCATGCCGTCATCATGGTTTAAGGTGAAGTTGACTGCTTCCATACGATCATTGTATTTACTACCCATGACGCTATGCGCAATACCCGCACCTCTTAAAGGTTTTTGGTCGAGCTCTAGGCTTAACGGGTCGATAAAGGTGTTAAATAAATCAATAAAATAGGCATCAGATTGTTTTAAGGTACTTCGTAACTCAATGTTACCTAAGGTCATAATCACTACTGGCCTGCCACCATCTTCTTCAGTGGCATGCAAAATAGCATCTTGTGCTAATTTTATTTTATCTAACGTGTCGGTAAATGGCAGGCGCACTTGGGTGAAGCTGGTGCTGGGAAAGTGCTCCAGTAGCTTTCCTAAAGCGCCTGCTGTAATACCAGTACCGTCAGAAATGAAAAATACGGTGCGATTTATCATAGTGAATCATCCATTTTTTTGAGCATTGATTGAGTGGTAATTATTTTTTAGCCAATCTTTGCCATGTTTTCACTACGGTATCTGGATTGAGAGAGATGGATTTGATACCTTCAGCCACTAACCATTCAGCAAAATCAGGGTGATCAGATGGGCCTTGACCGCAGATACCTACATATTTTCCTAGGCGGTTACAGGTGCTAATCGCCATTTTTAACAACACTTTCACTGCGTCATTTCGTTCATCGAAGCCATCCGCCAAAATGCCAGAGTCACGGTCCATGCCTAATGTTAACTGAGTCAGGTCGTTCGAGCCAATTGAGAAGCCGTCAAAGTAATGTAAGAAGTCCTCTGCCAGTAGCGCATTAGAAGGAATCTCGCACATCATAATTAAGCGCAAGCCATTGTCACCACGTTTAAGACCGTTAGCCGCCATGATTTCAGTCACGGCTTTAGCTTCATCTACAGTACGTACAAATGGAATCATAAGCTCTACGTTGGTTAAGCCCATCTCGTCGCGAACTTTTTTCATGGCGATACATTCCATGGCAAAGCACTCTTTAAAGTCTGGCGCCATGTAACGCGCCGCGCCACGGAAACCAATCATCGGGTTTTCTTCATCAGGCTCATAAATCTCACCGCCGACCAATTTTTTGTACTCGTTAGACTTAAAGTCCGAAGTGCGTACAATCACTGGTTTTGGATAAAATGCTGCGGCAATAGTAGCCACGCCTTCAGCTACTTTGTCGATATAGAATTGCTTAGGTGACGCATAGCCGCGTGCACGGTTTTTAATAATAGTTTGAATAGCAGTTGGCATTGCCTCTGCATTTAGAATGGCTTTAGGGTGAATGCCTACCATATTGTTGATGACAAACTCTAAACGCGCTAAGCCTACACCGTCATTCGGTATCTTTGCAAAGCCAAACGCCATGTCTGGATTACCCACGTTCATCATGATTTTGCATGGTGCTGGGGCGAGTGCTGCCTGCGCTTGTGTGTCAACGCTATACTCAATAGCGCCATGATACACAAAGCCAGATTCACCTTCAGCACAGGATACGGTAACAATTTCACCTTCACGTAATACGTCAGTAGCGTTAACTGCACCTACAATAGCTGGAATACCTAACTCACGCGCAATAATTGCTGCATGACAGGTGCGACCGCCACGGTTGGTCACCAAAGCGCTGGCGCGCTTCATTACCGGCTCCCAGTTCGGGTCTGTCATGTCTGCCACCAACACATCACCGGGTTGCACCAAATGCATGTCTGCTGGATCAAGCACAATACGCACTGGGCCAACCCCTACTTTTTGCGTAACCGCACGGCCAACGACCAATGGTTTTTCATTGTGTTTGATCAGCTTGAAAGTTTCTGTAACATTATTTAGAGATTCTTGCGATTTAACCGTTTCTGGGCGCGCTTGCAGAATGTAAAGCTTATTATCTACACCATTTTTTCCCCATTCAATATCCATTGGGCAACCATAGTGCGCTTCAATCGTCATGGCATAACGGGCTAACTCTAAAACATCAGCATCAGAAAGTGAATAACGGTCACTATCCGCAGTATCTACATCAATGGTGCTTGTGCTCTTTCCTGCTTGCGTTGCGTCAGAAAATACCATTTTGATGAGCTTAGAGCCCATGGTGCGGCGTACTATAGAAGGTTTGCCTTGTGCCAGGGTTGGTTTATGCACATAGAATTCATCTGGATTCACGGCACCCTGCACGACGGTTTCGCCTAAGCCATAAGATGAGGTAATAAACACCACATCTTTAAAGCCAGATTCAGTATCAATTGTAAACATCACGCCAGCACAGCCAATATCACTGCGTACCATTTGTTGTACGCCGGCAGAAAGCGCTACATCAGCGTGTACAAAGCCTTTGTGTACACGATATGAAATCGCACGGTCATTGTATAAAGAAGCAAAAACCTCTTTAATTGCGTGCAAAATGTGATCTAAACCCTGAATATTCAGGAAGGATTCTTGTTGTCCGGCAAACGAAGCGTCTGGCAAGTCTTCAGCGGTGGCTGACGAACGCACTGCAAAGGTAGCGCCATTGCCAGACTTCGCGGTAAGGATTTCGTAATTTTCTTTGATGGCTTGATTTAGTGCGGCTGGAAATGGTGCTTCCATAATCCATTCACGTACTTTTTTGCCGCAGATGGCTAGCGCTTGAGTGTCATCCACATTGAGTGCGTCAAGCTCTGCATTAATTTTAACGTCTAAGCCATTAATAGATAAAAACTCACGGTAAGCATCTGCCGTTGTTGCAAAGCCAGTGGGGACGCGCACGCCTTTTGCAGATAACTGCGAAATCATTTCGCCTAAGGAGGCATTTTTACCGCCGACTGAAGGCACATCTACATTGCGTAATTTTTCAAATGGAATAACGTGGGCTGACATGATCGTTCCTTAGATGTTCAAACAAGTGATTAAATTTAAAACTTTTTAGTCCATTTTCAAAGACGTCCATTTTTTTCAAAGACAACGCGTAATGAAACGATGCGTAATGATGATGAAAAGGAGGATTTTGTATTTATATTTTTCTTTGTAATATCTCATTTTGCCTAATAATACGGGTGTTGTCACCTGAAAATATATACATTGCTTAAAAACTTTGCGCTAAATCAAATAGCGCTGTACTCAAAGTTAGCTTGGAAATTAGTTTGGGTAATTTAGTTTGGATGGAAAATCTGGGTTAAATCTATCAAAATTGATAATCGTCAGCTAGAATGCATAAAAATAACCTGAAAATAAAAATCAACTCATGCCTTATTCTGATCAATGTCGAATATTGCACAACATAACTTATGAACTCCACCATCATTAAAATGCCGTCTAGTATTACAGTGCAATCTAGCGCGCGTTTGCATATGGGTTTTTTTGACCTGCATGGTGGTTTGGGGCGTAAATTTGGCAGTATAGGTTTAAGTTTAGAAGAACCTAAACTGGTGATTGAATTCAGAACAGCTGAGGTGCTTGATGTTTTTGGTGGTGCAACTTTGCCAGCAACGGTTATTTCTAAAGCAAAATCTATTATGCAGCAATTATTTGCTGGATTGCACCTTAAACATTCTCTCGAATTAAATATACTACAATCTATTCCCGAGCATGCTGGTTTGGGTTCAGGCACACAATTAGCCTTGGCAATAGGGGCTGCGGTGAGTCAATTATACGGACTCAATTTAACGACAGCTAAAATTGCTGAATTGACAGGTAGAGGCGGCCGTTCAGGCATTGGTATCGGGGCGTTCGACTATGGTGGTGTATTGATTGACGGTGGTCGCGCTTCAGTTACTGGCAATGCGATTACAACACCCCCCCCATTGTTGGCGCGTTATGATTTTCCTGAAAATTGGCGTATTTTGCTTATTATTGATACAAGTCAACCCGGCATACATGGCGAGCAAGAGAGAATGGCATTTACGCAATTACCGGTTTTCCCTGAAAATCTGGCTGCGCATCTATGTCGTCAAGTGCTGATGCAGGCCATGCCAGCTTTAGTTGAACATGATTTGACAGCCTTTGGGCATAGCATACAGGCATTGCAAGCACATGTTGGTGATTATTTTGCGCCAGCGCAAGGTGGACGCTATGCAAGTAAGTTGGTGGGTGAGGTGCTAGAGCATTTAGGCGCGATAGGTGTGCCTTGCTTTGGACAGAGCTCTTGGGGGCCTACGGGTTTTGCGATTTTTGAAAATGCGAATGAAGCTGAAACGCAGATGCAGCAATTGAAAGAAAAGTTTTCTGACCAAGCGTTAAATTGGATGATTAGCAGTGCGTGCAATCATGGTGCAAAATTGATAGACTCACAAGACAGTTAGTCTAGGCTCTATAAATCTATTACCAATATTCCATTAAATTAAACAAGACCCATTAAAAAAAACTTAAAAACTCACCTCAAGGATAGTTAAGCTATGGAAAAACCCAGCATTTTACATTTACTCACTGCCGCTAAAAATGCCAGCCCATTCGATGTCAATATGGCGTATGACGCAGGTTTTGAGACGATTATGCCATACACCAATGTGACGCTATCTGAGGTTACTGGCTTGACACAGGATGCCATTTTTTCTCGTGGATTATCGGGTGTGAAGCGTGAGGGTATATTTATTGGCGGGCGTGATATAGATCTTGCTATGCAAATGCTGGAATCTGCTAAAAAAGCGATGTTTGCTCCTTTTGCTTGTTCTGTATTCGCAGATCCATCAGGTGCATTTACAACTTCTGCGGCCATGATTGCGAAGGTGGAGTTTCACCTTAAAGCGCAATTTGACGCAGATTTAAAAGGCAAGGTGATTAGCGTATTTGGTGCAACTGGACCTGTGGGCAGTTGCTCAGCAATCATCGCGGCTCAACAAGGAGCGACGGTGCAGTTGGTTGCGTATAACTCAATTGCTGATGCCCAACAAAAAGCGGCAGCGTGGAATGAACAATATAAAATCAATCTGCAAGTGGTTGATGGCACCACAGAGGCGGCCAAGCAAAAGGTGTTGGCGCAAGCTGAAATTGTAATTTGTGCAGCAGCAGCAGGTGTGCAGGTGTTAAGCGCAGAGCATTTGAAAATTGCTAAACAGTTGAAGATTGTGGCGGATGTAAATGCGGTGGCGCCATTAGGTGTTCAGGGAGTTGCTGTTAATGATGATGGTGTCTTAATTGCAGATACAGGGGCTTACGGGATTGGCGCGTTGGCGATTGGCCAGCTTAAATACAAGACGCAGCATCAATTGCTAAAACAAATGTTGCCTGCAGATCAGCCGTTTGAAAAGCCAAAATATTTTGAATTTATCGCGGCATTTAAGTTGGCACGAGAGCTATTAAAAACGCAATCTTAATTATTGCTTTATCTGCGCGCCCATTTGTTGTGGCGGCTGCAAAGTGTGGTTATGCTGTTACTGCAATTGATGCTTTTGCAGACAAACAAACTATTGAGTCGGCAAAAAAAACGGTGGTGGTGGGTTTTGATGCGCAGGGGTTTATTGCTGATGATTTGTTAAAGGTAATTGCGCAGCTAGATTTAAGGAATTGTTTAGGCTGTATTTATGGCGGCGGTTTTGAAGCGCAGCCAGAATTGTTGCAAAAAATTGCAGAAGTAGTGCCTGTAATTGGCAATAGCTCAAATACGGTGGCTGCAATTAAGCATGCTGCACATTTTTTTAGTGCGCTTCGGCGATTAAATATTGCGCATCCTGCTGTTTTTGATGTTCTGCCAGAGCGTGATGGCAGTAATAAACCAGTTGTTTATCTGAAGAAGTTTGCCGCCGGTAGCGGAGGTGTTCATATTAAATTGGTGAATAGTGGTGCCAACTTGATAAATAAAAAGTTGTTAAATAATGAGTATTACCAGCAACAGCTTAATGGGCAATCAGTTTCGTTATTGTTTTTTGCAGATAGGCGCAAAGTTGAGGTGGTTGGTTTCAACGAGCAGTGGTTAAACCCATGTGTCGACATGCCATTTAGGTATGGTGGAGCAGTTAGTCATGTTGCGTTGTCTAATAGTGTTCAGCAACAACTGACTGAGGCTGCTCTAAAGCTAACAGTTGCGTTTGGTTTGTTGGGTTTAAATAGCCTAGATGCCATTGTGCAAGATAATAAAGTTTATGTTTTAGAGGTAAATCCCAGGCTAAGTGCTACGGTTGATTTATACGATAATAGTGCAATAAGTTTAATAGACAGGCATGTGCAAATTTGTTTGAATCAAGAAGATTTTGGTAGTGAGTATCAGAACCAGCAGCCTCAAGTTCAGAAAACTCAAGTTAAGAAACACAAGGCACATGCCATTGTGTATGTAGCATCAGACACGGAAATTGCGCCTTCAATTGAATGGCCGAGCTGGGTAGTGGATACACCTTTTAATATAGATGAAACAAAAAAAATATCGGCGGGTGACCCGGTCTGCACCGTCACGGCATATGATGACAGTGCAGAGTCTGCCAAGCAGTTGGTGTATGCAAGAGTGAAAATAGTACAAAAGCTGTTAAAAATAAAGACAAGCCCCCCAAACAGAAAAGCTAGCAATAGTTGAAAAGGTATAAACATGCAGACAACAACATCGCCATCATTACAAGCGCACCTAAGTGTTAATCAGTTAAGTGAGCCATTGGTAAAAAAACTTCTGGAAAATAGTACTGTTTTGCAGTTGGGTGTATCTCAGCATGAAACTGGCTGTACGATTATTGACGCAGGTATTGCGCATGCAGGCTGCGCTGAAGCCGGGCGCATTGTTGCAGAAATTTGCATGGGCGGTCTTGGTCAGGTGACGTTGCAATCTGATAATCGATTTGCTGGCTGGCATGATGCCATTGCGGTAAGTTCAACACAGCCAGTATTGGCTTGTTTGGCAAGCCAATACGCTGGCTGGGCGCTGAGTCATGAAAAGTTCTTTTCACTAGGTTCTGGCCCTGCACGTGCGTTAGCGCAGCGTGAAGATTTATTCAAAGAATTAAATTATAAGGATGAGGCTACCAGCACATGTATCGTGCTGGAAACCGACAAAGTACCGCCTGTACCAGTGATTGAGAAAATTGTACGTGACACAAAAATAGCACCAGAAAACCTGACGATTATTTTAACGCCAACTTCGAGTATTGCAGGCGTGGTGCAAATTGTGGGGCGCGTGCTTGAAGTTGCATTACATAAAGCGCATACCTTACATTTTCCACTGCAACAAATTGTGAGCGGGACTGGTTTGGCGGTGTTGCCTCCAGTTTCAAAAGATTTTATGACTGGAATGGGGCGCACCAATGACGCTATTTTATTTGGCGGGCAGGTGACTTTGCAGGTGACGGGCGACGATGCTACGGCCTCTAACTTGGCTTCTAATTTACCAAGCAGTGCATCTAAAGACTATGGCAGAACATTTGCTGAGGTATTTAAATCTGTGAATATGGATTTTTATAAAATTGACCCGATGCTATTTAGCCCAGCTAAAGTGACGGTGACTAATTTAGATACTGGCAGTGTATTTGAGGCGGGGCAGTTAAATGCTGATTTAATCGAGCTGTCGTTTCGCTAATTAAATACGATTCTCTAAAATGTAAACCTTGAAAAATTTTCCACGAAAAACACTAAAAGCACGAACAGACGCTAAGTGCCACAAACTGTGAATAAAAATGAATATGTGAGTTGTCAGGTGAATTTAGATTCTTGTTTTATTTCGTGGTTTTAGTGTTTTTCGTGGACTAATAGCAGTTTGTAGGTTAACTAATTTTGAAAATCCCTATTTTTACAGACGAGCCTGGTTGGCAAGGCAACCAGCTCAAGCTTGCATTTGCTAAACGCGATGTTGAAACCGTGTTTGTGTCATTGCAAGATTGCGTCATCGACCTAGCGCAACAAAAGCCGCTAATTTATATTCCACATTTCGATAATACAGCGCCACTTGCAGCTTTTGTGCGAGGCGTGGCGGGTGGCACGTTACCTCAGGTGATTACACGTTTAAATGTGCTGCACATGCTGAGTATGCAAGGTGTAAGGATCTATAACGATGTTAAAGCCATTGAGCGTACCGTAGATAAAGCCATGACCAGCTTTTTGTTGCGAACGCATAATGTGGCAACACCTGCAACCTGGGTATGTGAGTCTAGACAGCATACTGAGCAGATTCGCCAGATTGCCTTGGACAATCATCAGCAATTAGTCATGAAGCCACTGTTTGGTTCGCAAGGGCAGGGCGTGCGCAAATTATTAAGCAATGAAGCTTTACCTGTGCCTATGCAACAATTTGTTGATGGCGTGTATTATCTTCAGCAGTTAATTGAAACGGCAGATATATCGCATGATTACCGCGTGTTTGTGGTTGGCAATAAAGTCATTGCTACCATGAAGCGCACAGGCGCTGACTGGGTAAGCAATGTGGCCGCTGGAGGGCGCTGTGAGGCTGTGCAGCCCAATGATGCCATGACAAAGCTTGCCCTGCAGGCAGCTAAAGCGGTGGGGATTGATTACTGCGGTGTGGATATTATTCAAGCTGCTATGGGTGAATATTATGTGTTGGAAGTTAATAGTATTCCAGCATGGCGCGGCCTGCAAGGAGTGACGGATTTTAATATCGCCGAAGTTTTAGTTGATGATTTTTTAACTAAATTACAAGCCAAGTAAACTACAAGCCGAGTAAATCATAGGTTAAAAAAAGAGTGGTAACACATGATGCTTAAAAAATATACGCCAGAGCAATTAGCCAAAGCCTACAAAACCGCTTGTATGGCTGAACTGCAAGCCTTAAAACCAGGGAATGTACATGTGTTTGCTGATGGTCACGGCATGACCATTCATGATTTTATCAAAAGTGCAGATGTTTCTGCCGAGGTAATCGCGCAGCCAGATTTAACTGTGGGTGAGCGTGTTCTCTACGCGGTAGAGGTAACACAACAAGCGGTTGGCCAAAATACGAACTTAGGTGTGTTGTTGTTGTGCGCGCCATTGATTCATGCTGCCCTAAATATAAACAATGAGCAAACACTACAACAAAGTCTGGTTTATACGCTAAACCAGCTAACTGTTGATGATGCAAAGCTAGTCGCAAAAGCAATTTTATTGGCAAGCCCTGCTGGTTTAGGCGGGTCAGCTCTACATGATGTTCATGACGTTCCTAATGTTACGTTGGTCGAAATGATGCATTGGGCACAAGATAAAGATCGAATTGCATGGCAATATGCAAACACTTATCACGATGTTGCAGTATTTGGTATAACGCGCTATGCAGAGGCTATGGTGAAATGGCAAAATCCGGCATGGGCAGTTGCTGCTTTATATCTTGGATTATTAACACGTCATCCAGACACACATATCCAACGGAAATATGGTGAGGCATTAGCCGTTAAGGTGATGCAAGAGGCGCATGAGGTTGAGGCCGATTATTGGGCAACAGATAATCCAAAATTGGTACAAAAAAGGCTGTTGGCCTGGGATGCATCATTGAAACTACGTGGGTTCAACCCGGGGACTAGCGCTGACTTAACTGTAGCCACCTTGCTGTTAACGAGCCTGACCTAATTTTAATGCGGAGTTAAATTAGGACTGCATTCTATATCCGAAGCGGGTTCGTTTACGCGTTTCAGTCGCGCAGATGCTGAGCATCAGTCATGCGAAGGTAGCGGTTTGGGTTTGTATTTTGTTAATGTGACGATTAAAAAGCATTATGGTGCTGTCGCTGTGCAAAGTAAGTTAGGTCACGGTGCCATGTTTGTTGTTACCTTACCACTAGAGCGCCGCCGAGAAAGTAACCTGGTAGAAAATGACCGAAGGACTGAGGTGAAAACGTTATTTAATGACGCTATCTAGTCAAGACATGCAATAGACTGATAACGACACTCCGTGGATTTTAATATATAATCTTACCCTTGATTTTGTAACAGACTAAAGTAAACCAATAATTTTTAGGAGGCATGCAATGGCTAATTTATTAGAGCAATTAAAAACGATGACCACTATTGTGGCAGATACAGGTGACGTAGAGGCGATTAAAGCAGTTAAGCCAGTGGACGCAACAACAAACCCATCATTAGTATTAAAAGCAAGCCAATTGCCACAGTACGCACCTTTAATTGAAGCTGCTATTGCTTACGCTAAAGCACAGGGTGGTACTAAAGCGCAACAAATCGATAATGCTGCTGACAAGTTAGCAGTATTGATTGGTACAGAAATTACAAAAGAAGTACCAGGCCGTATTTCTACTGAAGTAGATGCACGTTTGTCTTTCAACCTAGAAGCAATGGTGGCTAAAGGCCGTAAATTGATTCAGTTGTATGCTGATGCCGGCGTTGATAAGAGCCGTGTGTTGATTAAATTGGCATCAACTTGGGAAGGCATTAAAGCGGGTGAAATTCTTGAAAAAGAAGGCATCCAATGTAACCTGACATTGTTATTTGGTTTTGGCCAAGCACGTGCCTGTGCTGAAGCTGGCGTATTTTTAATCTCTCCATTCGTTGGTCGTATCTTAGACTGGTACAAAGCGAAAAACCCAACAACAGAATACACACAAGAAACTGACCCAGGTGTAGTTTCAGTACGTGCAATTTACCAATACTACAAAGAGCATGGCTATAAAACAGTGGTGATGGGCGCTTCATTCCGTAACACTGGCGAGTTGATTGCTTTGGCAGGTTGTGATCGTTTAACAGTATCTCCAAACTTGTTGCAAGATTTAGCAGCAACAGAAGGTACTTTAGTGCAAGTGTTGAAAGATAATGGCGCTACTAAAACACCAGCAGCTAAATTGACTGAAGAAGAGTTCCGTTTTGAGTTAAACCAAGACGCAATGGCAACAGAAAAGTTGGCAGAAGGTATCCGCGGTTTCGTGGCTGATCAAAACAAACTTGAAGCAGCTTTAAGCGAAAAGCTATAAGTACATAATGCAGCTGATTGTAATTAAATTGTAATTAAATTGTAATCAAGTCGCTTTAGAATTGACATAAACAGGCTGGGCATTTACTATAAGTGTCCAGTTTTTATAGGGCTAAATTTTTAGCACTAATGAATTTGAAATTGTGAAACTTTAGATTAGTTAATTTGAATTGTTGTGGTCTTGAACAATTCCTCACCTAACTAGAGTTTCATACAAATAAGCAATAAAACTGCAGTATCTTAAAAAACTATTAACCGGAGAACACACCATGGCATTAACCCAAATGGCATTAGATTCATTAGATTTTGACGCAACAGTTGCTTTAGCAGAAAAAGTTGCTCCACACGTGGACATCCTTGAAATTGGTACACCTTGCATCAAGCACAACGGTATCAAATTGCTTGAAGTATTGCGCGCTAAATTCCCAAACAACAAAATCTTAGTTGATTTGAAAACAGCTGATGCTGGTTTCTACGAAGCTGAGCCATTCTTCAAAGCTGGTGCTGATATCGTTACTGTATTAGGTATCTCTGATATCGGTACAATCAAAGGCGTAATCGATGTTGCTAACAAATACGGCAAAAAAGCACAAGTTGATTTGATCAACGTTGCTGATAAAGTTGCTGTTACTAAAGCAGTTGTTGCTGCTGGTGCTCACATCATCGGTATTCACACTGGTTTGGATCAACAAGCTGCTGGTCAAACACCATTTGCTGACTTAGCTGCAATCGCTGCTTTGAACTTAGGCGCTGAAATCTCAGTTGCTGGTGGCGTTAAAGCTGCAACAGCTGCTCAAGTACGTGACGCTGGTGCAACAATCATTGTTGCTGGTGCTGCTATCTACGGTGCTGCTGATCCTGCTGCTGCTGCTGCTGAAATCACAGCTATTGCTCACGCTTAAGTTAAGCCTTGGTTTCAATTAACCAAGTCCAATAAGAAATTATTGAGATGAGTAATTAGAAAAATCCTGACTCAGTAATGGGTCGGGATTTTTTTTGATACGTTGCAATAACAAAATTATTATTGAATAGATAAGGACATATCATGAGTAATCAAAAATTGATTTTAGATAGATTAACCACTATTTTGTCAGAAACAGATAACGGTAACTCTGCCAAATTACTACAGTTAGTTGATGAAGCTGGCTCTATATTTGTTGGCGGCGCAGGTCGCTCTTTACTGGTGTCACGCTTTTTTGCGATGCGCTTAGTGCATGCCGGTTACAACGTGAGCATGATTGGTGAAGTAGTTACTCCGGCAATTAAAGCAGGCGACTTATTGATTTTGGTTTCAGGCTCTGGTGGCACTGAAACACTATTGCCTTTTGTTAAAAAGGCAAAATCAGTGGGGGCAAAATTGGTAGTGATTTCAATGAAGAAATCTTCACCAATGGCAGATGCGGCCGATTTGACTATTCAAATCGGTAACGATAATAGCTTCCCTCTGACAAAAGGTATGCCTATGGGTGCACAGTTTGAGCTTTCAACATTGATTTTTTTAGAAGCGGTTATTGCTGATAACATTTTTGCTAAAGGATTAACTGAAGAAGGTATGCGCGCTATCCACGCTAATTTAGAATAACGCAAACTTAGCGTATTTAGAGTGCAAGCAATCAATGGGGTAAGTAAATTCGTTTAGTTGCCCCATTGCTTTACACGTATCGCACATCAATCACTTCAAAACTTTCTTCACCCTTCGGTGTTGTTGCCCGCACTGTATCTCCCACAGCTTTTCCCAGCATAGATTTTGCTAAAGGCGAGACCCAGCTAATGTAGCCCTTGCTAGGCTCAAGCTCATCTTTACCTACAATGCGATACACATGTTCTGTTTCATCGTCTAAATTAAACAAAGTGACCCAAGCGCCAAAATAGATTTTTTCTAAATGTTGTTGGGCACTTGCATCCACAATTTCGGCTAAATCCATACGGCGCATCAAGTGACGGCAGCGACTATCAATTTGGCGTAAACGGCGTTTACCGTAAATGTAATCGCCATTTTCGCTTCTATCGCCATTGCTCGCCGCCCATGAAACGGTGCGAACGACTTCTGGACGCTCTATTTTATACAGTTGGTGAAACTCCGCCTTGAGTGCGGTAAAGCCGTCTGGCGTGATGTAGTTTTTTTCGTCGGTCGCGGCCATGATGGTTCGGCAATCTTATTGTTTATCTAATAAATGTACATCATTTACAAAATAACTGGTTTCGCCGAAGCAGCTAGTGGGTAATCCTTTATGCTCCTCGTAAACCAATCGCACACGCTGCCCTACGGTAGCATCAATTTTTTTGGCTACATTTTTATCACGTACGGTAAAAAAGAACTTTTCTGCCTGTGTACCGGGCATGGAAACCAGTATCAACTCACCTTCATAAGTTTTGCATACCCAACCTTTTTGCGATAATTTTTGTACGTAGCCGGCGCGTTCACCCGATGAGTAAACCCAAGTGAGTGCCGCCCAAATGTAGAGCGAAAATAGCACGACTGGAATTGCCGGTAATAGAATGAAGTAGTTAATAAACTTTTTAAGTTGTAACAGCATGTGGTTCTCTAAACTTGAATCTGGGTTTAATTTGGATCAATACTTGTATTTTATTTGTCTAGCGCTGATTAGGCTATAGAATTGTGAAATGTCTCTCAACTTACTAATTCTTTGCCCGTCTGCCCGTCTTGCACGCAGTATTCAAGCTGACATTGCTCGTCAACATTTACAAGAAGGGCATACGCAGTGGCATAGCCCAGCCGTACAAACACTGTCGCAATGGTTAGAGTGTATCATTGAAGCAGGTCTGCTTGACGGTGAAGTCGCCATGCAAACACCACCTTTTGCATTAAGTGCGTTTAACGAGCAGTTACTATGGGAGGATGTCATTACGCAATCGCTTAAAAAGAATGCGTTTGGTACGTTGTTTGACGTATCTGGTTTGGCGAGTGTGGCAATGGAGGCAAATCGTTACATGGTTGCGTGGAGCTTGCATATTCCACGTGAGCTTATAGCTGAGGAATCACGTCAGTTTTTACAGTGGCAACAGGCTTTCAAACAACGTTGCCTACAATTAAACGTGCTTGAGAATGTTCGATTTATGGATTGGCAGTTGAATTGTATCGCGCAAAGTACAGTTGCATTACCTGCCAAAATCGCATTTGCAGGTTTTGACCAAACCGCACCACAGGAAAAACGGCTACGCGAGGTGTTGCTAGCACGCGGTGTGCAGGTTGAAGATTACGTTACCGCTTGTATAGAGCCTGCGCAAACACAGCACATCAATCTGGAAAACCAAGCGGCGGAGTGTCGTGCTGCCGTGGCGTGGGCGCAGCAAAGATTAGATGAAAATCCAAATACAAAGCTTGCCATCGTTTCGCCACGATTAAGTGATATTAGAAACCAGTTGGCTGATTTGCTAGATGACAGTTTTTATCCCGCCAGTGTGCGTCCCAGCTTGGCAGAAATACCGCGCCATTATAATTTTTCACTGGGTGCGCCGTTAGCCCAGCAGCCTATTATTCAAGCAGCTTTAAACCTGATTCGTTTATTGAGCGCGTATCAATTACAGCAAGCGGATGTGTCGCATGTTTTGTTATCACCATTTTGGTCAGCGAGTACAAAAGAGGCTGATGCACGCGCCATGCTTGATGCCAAAATGCGCGAAAAGCTGCCGATGCAGTTTACCTTGCAACGCTTTATGGAATTTGCAACGCAACAGCATGAAAATGGTTTGAGTATTGCTGGTTTATTGGCACATTTACGTGCGGCTGCTAACGTCTCCACCAAAAAGGCAACGCCATCGCTTTGGGCACAAACCTTATCTACCTTGCTTGTCGCACTTAATTGGCCTGGTGAACGCAATATCAGCAGTCTTGAATATCAAGCGGTTAATGCATGGCAAAAAACCCTGCAACAACTGGCTAAATTAGAGGTGCTTGGCAAAAATTTAGCGATGGCTGAGGCTACACACTTGATGCAGCAGATATGTACCGAACAAGTATTTCAGGCTGAAACCGAGCATGAGCCTACTATACAGATTTTAGGTATTATGGAAGCATTGAGCACGCCAGTGGATGCTATCTGGTGTATGCACATGAACGACCACCTTTGGCCGCCGCCTGCACGTCCTAATCCATTATTACCTGCGTTTATTCAGCGCACTGCCGCGTTGCCCAATGCTGATAACAACGTGCAAGCAACGTTCGCCGCGACCATCCATCAGCGCTTGCTGCATTCTGCAAAAAACATTATTTTTTCTAGTAGCAAAACAGAAGGGGAGAGTCAGCTTCGTGCTTCGCCACTCATGAAAGATGTGGTAATCATTGAGACTGATATGCCGCTTGCGGAAACTTTAGCCGAACAGCTAAGCCATGCCGGCAATGCAGGTTTAACTATGATTGATGACAACATCGCACCAGTGGTACGAGCGGGTGACCACGTTTCAGGCGGTACAGGATTACTTAAAGCACAAGCCATTTGCCCTGCGTGGGCTTTTTACCAATATCGGCTAGGTGCAAAAGCATTTAAAGCGCCCACCAGCGGCTTGGATAGCATGGCGCGCGGCTCATTAGTGCACGATGTATTGGAACGGTTTTGGCGCAAACGGCACTTTGCTGATTTACGCGATATGAACGAAGTGGATTTATCACAAGCCCTGATTGTAGCCATCCAGAGCACACTACACGCTTTTGCTACCGAGAGTGATGTTGCTTCGCCTGCAGTACTGGAACTTGAACATGAGCGACTTGCCAAGCTGATTGGCGACTGGCTGCAGTTTGAAAAAGCACGTGGCATCTCGTTTAACATGGTCGCTTGCGAGGTTGAAAAGCAAGTACAGATTTGTGGCATAGAGGTCACGCTTAAAATTGATAGAATTCACCAACTGGAAAGCGGTGAACTGGTGTTTGTTGACTATAAAACTGGGCAAATTCCAAAAATAAAGAGCTGGGGAGAAGATCGTATTACTGAGCCTCAGTTACCCATTTACGCAGCTTTTTATACGGATGATGTCAAGCAAGTTGCAGGCGTTTATTTTGGCATGGTAAAAATTGCAGAGCATACTTTTTCAGGCGTGGGAGTAGAGAATTTCGAGGCAGAACCAGATAAGCGCAAACCTGTGTTCATTAAAGAATTCACCGATTGGCAAAACTTATTAACGCATTGGAGAACCGCCATTGAAGCGATTGCCGAAGAGGTTAAATTCGGTAAATCTGCCGTGCAATTTAGCGATGAAATTGAACTGGCGTATTGTGAAGTCATGCCGCTATTGCGCTTGCCTGAGCGTAAATTGCAGTTTGAGCGGTTTCAAGGGGAGGAAGCATGATGACTCACGTACACTCTAACCTTGAAGCTGATGCAAAAAATCGCTTAACTGCACTCGATCTAACTTCATTCATCGTTGAAGCGCCTGCGGGCGCGGGTAAAACCGAGTTGCTGACACAACGCTATTTGCGACTGCTGCAAACGGTTAACGCACCTGAAGAGATTATCGCCATTACGTTTACTAACAAGGCAGCGGCGGAAATGCGCTTACGTATTTTGGATAGTTTGATCCGCGCCTCAAATCAAGACAAACCCACCGAGCCGCATAAGCTAATTACTTACGACTTGAGCTTGAAAGCCTTGCAGCATGGGCAATCCAAGGCGTGGCAGTTGATTGAAAACCCATCACGTTTGCGTATTTTTACGATTGATAGCTTATGCGCACACTTGGCTAGGCAAATGCCGCTGATGAGCCGTTTTGGCTCACAGCCAAGCGTGACTGGCGATGCCGCTACCCTTTATGGGCTGGCGGCTGAGAAAACGTTAGCCTTGTTAGAGGACGCCACACACAATAGCGTGGTAAAAGACGCGTTGCGCTATGTGGATAATGACGCCAATCAGCTCAGGAATTTGCTGATTAAAATGATGGAGAAGCGTGACCAGTGGTTGCATCATGCGCAACATGAAGTGGATGCTGAACAATTGCAAACCACTTTGCGTTATTTGGTAGAGCAATCGCTAGAAACTGTTGCTTTGGTTTTTAATTCACGTATTCAGTATGACTTGATGCCATTAGCCAGATTTGCCGCTAGCCAGTTGCCGTGTGAACACCCGATTTCCTTGTTAAGAGATTGGGAGACCACATTGCCAACGCATGCCGACGCCTTGCCAATGTGGTTAGCCGTATGTGAGTTGATGCTCACCAAAGACGATAAAATCCGGGCCAGAGTGGATAAAAATACGGGTTTCCCCGCAGAGTGCAAAGATGAGAAGGCTAGTTTTAATGCATTCTTGGCTGGGCTAGAGACGGAGGGAAATTTTGCGGAGTGTTTAGCCAAAACCAGAATATTGCCTGCTGTTTCCAGTAATCTGCAAGACTGGCAAATCATCACTACGCTTTCCAAGTTGCTCAATTTGGCTGTAGCCGAGCTGTGGTTAGTGTTTCAGCGTGCAGGCGAGGTTGATTTTGTGGAGATTGCCTATCGCGCCACGCGCGCATTATCAGATAACTTTGGTGAGCCCACCGAGTTGGCACTGAAGCTGGATTACCAAATTCAACATTTGTTAGTCGATGAATTTCAAGATACCAGCCCTAGTCAAATCAAGCTATTAGAGCAGCTCACTTTAGGCTGGCAAGCGGGTGATGGGCGAACATTGTTTACAGTGGGTGACCCCATGCAATCAATTTATCGTTTTCGTAAAGCCAATGTCGGGTTGTTTATTGAGGCGGCTAATCATGGTATTGGCGACATCCAGTTAGAGAAATTACAGCTTTACCGTAATAACCGCTCATGTCCGGCAGTGGTCGATTGGATTAACCAAACGTTCGCACCTGTTTTTCCTGCAAGTGATGCCGTGACGCAAGGTGCAATTCAGTACCGCCCGTTTATTGCGACTAAGCCTGATGCCATTCAAGCTGGCGTTGAAGTGCATCCTATCATAAGCTCAGCCGATGAGTCGTCGGCACTGGCTTGCCAGCGCGAAGCCGAAGCGGTGATAAAAGTTATCCAACGTGAACGCGCTGCAAACCCCGATAAAAAAATTGCGGTGTTAGTGCGTGCTAAAAAGCATTTGGCACCACTGGTGATGAAGTTGCGTCGCCACCACCCAGAAATTTCTTTTCAGGCAGTTGAGATTGAAGCGTTAGAAGGGCGCCAGATTGTGCAGGATTTGCTCTCGCTCACGCATGCGTTGCATCATAGAGCTAACCGTGTGCATTGGCTTAGCTTATTGCGCGCGCCTTGGTGTGGCTTAACCTTGCATGATTTGCATGCCTTGGCAGGGCATGACCACCACAGTAGCGTGTGGTCGCTGATGCAAAATGATGAAATTGTGAATGGCTTATCTACTGATGGACAAGTGCGTTTGTGCCATGTACGTGAGATTTTTGCTGAGGCATTTGCCACGCAAGGGCGTGTGAATGTGAGCCGCTGGGTACGCGGCGTGTGGCTCATGTTAAACGGCACCGCTTGCCTGTGGGAGCAGTCTGACGTGATTGATGTACAAGCGTTTTTTGCATGCTTGGATGCCCTTGACCGTAGTAATCAGTTTTCACCCGAGCGCATGCAAACTGAAATTACCAAATTATTTGCCACGCCGGATAGTCATGGCGAGCATTTGCAAATGATGACGATACATAAATCTAAAGGGCTGGAATTTGATACCGTCATTTTGCCAGGGCTGGGTGCAAGCACTGGCGGTAATCATGGTGATAAGCCTTTGGTATTGTGGGAGGAGGTCCTTGTTAATCCACATCATGACCATACGCAATATGCGTTGCTGGCTGCGCCGTTTATCCCTAAAGGTGCACGTGATAAAGATAAGGTCAGTGCTTACGACTACCTTGAATCTCGCGAAAGCGCCCGTGATGCAAACGAAGACGCAAGGGTGCTGTACGTAGCCGCCACCCGTGCAGAGCGACAGTTGCATTTGGTGGGCATTGCTAATCAAAATGCAAAAGGTGAAGTTGCTCCAACCAAAAACACCTATTTAGATTTACTGTGGCCTGCGGTGTGCAGTATGTATGAATCAGCAGAACCGCCTCAACAACAAGCAGATGCCGAAGATAACATGGCTAACTTTACACCACGCTTGGTGCGTTTAGAGCAGCCGCAAGTGCCTGCGGTATTGCAAGTGAAATATGCCGTAGCAGTCACCGCGCAAAATAACTTTGCAGGTCAGCAAAACCTTGCACAGTGCTTAGACGCTGATATTGGTACTTTGGCACATCGATACATGGAAATGATCGCGCAGCAGGGCTTAACGGCTTGGTCGATAGCACGTATTGCCTCACTCAAGCCTGCCATGCAACATTGGCTTCGCCAACGTGGACACGCGGAAACAATAGCGCTAGATGCAAGCAGGCAAGTGCAAAAGTTACTTAATGTGACGCTGGAAAGCGAGGATGGTCAATGGTTACTTAAGCCGCGCGGTGACGCTGAGCTAGCCATCACGACGATGCAACATGGCGAAGTTAAAAACTACATTGTTGACCGTACTTTTATTGAAGCGAACACACGCTGGATTATTGACTATAAAACGATAGATTTAGCGCCAGATTTACCAGAAAATACGTTAGAATCTACCGCAAAAAATTACCATGAGCAGCTGGAAAACTATGCAACACTATTTGCAGATGAAGGTAAGCCAGTAAAATGCGCAGTGTTTTTTATGGCGATAGGGAAGTTGGTATTGTTAGATTGATGATGTTATAAAAAGCTGTTGCCCACGAAATACACCACTTTAGAAAGCTAAATAATAAATGAAAATATTCTCACTAATGTATCAGCGTGCCATGGTGTGGGCGCGGCTACCCAACGCGCCATGGTATTTGAGTGCGCTGAGTTTTGCTGAATCATCTATTTTCCCGATTCCGCCTGATGTGATGTTAGCGCCCATGAGTTTGGCAAACCCTGCACGTGCATGGCGCTTTGCCATGATTACAACGGTAGCCTCGGTGCTGGGTGGTTTGTTGGGTTATTTGATTGGCGTATCATTATTTGATGTCATTGAACCACACCTGAGAGCGAGTCATTACTGGGAAGCTTATCAAACGGCAGTGATATGGTTTGAACAGTGGGGGTTTTGGGCAATATTTGTTGCGGGTTTTTCGCCGATTCCTTACAAGGTGTTTACCATTGCTGCAGGCTCGCTGTCGATGGCGTTGCTGCCATTTACCATAGCCTCTGTCATTGGGCGCGGCATGCGCTTTTTTATGGTTGCAGGCTTAATGAAGTGGGGCGGGGCGAAGATGGAGGCTTCATTGCATCAATACGTGGATCGCATCGGTTGGGTAACGGTAGGTTTGGTGGCGATTGCGGTAACCGTTAAAATGTATGGGTAGTTTTTGAAACCGCCCCATCATTAACTTAAACGAACTTCATTTAAGCATCATTTCAAAGGTTTCTAATGGAACTGGTTTGCTGAATAAATAGCCTTGAAACACTGGGCATCCATGCGCCTGCAAAAATTCACGCTGAGCTTCTGTTTCTACACCCTCGGCGATAATTTCCATGCCTAGATTGTTCCCCATGCCGATGATGGTTTGCACAATTACCGCATCACTACGTTTAACGCCGATGTTGCGGGTGAATGACTGATCAATTTTAAGTTGATCGAGCGGTAACTGCGTTAGATAAGCGAGTGATGATTGCCCCGTGCCAAAGTCATCCATAGAGAATCGAACGCCAACTTTTTGAAGTTGATGCATTTTGTCGATAGTGTCAGTGATGTCATCAAGTACTAAACTTTCTGTGAGCTCGAGCTTGAGTTTATCGGGGTTAATTTTAGTTTGATGGATAGCCAGAAGCACTTGTTCTACAAAATCGGGCTGAAAAAACTGCCGAGCACTCACGTTAACTGCCAACTGTAAATGTTGGGTAAGAAGGTTATTCTCCCAAGCTTTAATTTGCTGGCAAGCAGTTTCTAATACCCACTGGCCGATAGGTAATATCAAGCCGGTTTCTTCAGCCAATGGGATAAAATCATAGGGCGAAACCATGCCGCGGTTAGGGTGTTCCCAGCGGATGAGTACTTCTGCTCCTGTAATTTGTCTATTGTGATAAACCTGAGGTTGAAAGTAGAGCTTAAATTGTTTTTCTTTAAGTGCGATGCGTAAATCTGCTTCTAAGGCAACGCGAGTGTTGATACTTGCCTGCATTTTGGGGTCAAAGAATCGCAATGCATTTCGGCCAGATTTCTTGGCTTGATACATGGCGATATCTGCATGTTTTAGCAGGTCATCGAGGGATTGTTTGTGGTCACTAAAAAGTGCCACGCCGATACTGCAACCAATTTGGTACTCTTGTCCAGCGAGTTGATAAGGCAGGTTAAGCGCTGCGAGAATTTTTTCACCGACCTCTTCCGTTTGGGTGGCGGCCTCTGCCCCTTGCTCATCCAAGCCTTCAATCATGACTACAAACTCATCCCCTCCCAAACGGGCAACGGTGTCACCTTCGCGCATGCAGTTAGTCAGGCGCGTGGCGACTTGTTGCAATAGCACATCGCCCACATCGTGCCCAAGGGTATCATTAATGGTTTTAAAATGATCCAGATCAAGAAACAGCACTGCGCCATCTTTATCATGCCTTGCACTATATAATAATGCGTGGTTGAGTCTATCAACTAACAAGCGCCGATTGGGTAGACCTGTTAGGTGGTCATAGAATGCCAGGTTTTCAATTTCGGCAGCAGCGGCTTTGCTGGTAGTAATATCGGTTGCTGTGCCAACATAATTGGTGATTTCACCCGCTACATTTTTAACGGCAGTAATGGTGAGATGCTCTGGATACAGCTCACCATTACGGCGGCGGTTCCAAACTTCACCATTCCATGTTCCTATGGATTGGATAGTATTCCACATATCAGCAAAAAAAGACGGGTCATGACAACCCGAGTTTAGCATTTTAGGGTTGTTGCCTATCGCGTTTGCTGCTGTATAGCCTGTAGTATCGGTAAAGGCGCGATTGACACGCAGTATCACGTTGTTTGCGTCTGTAATAATCATTGATTCTTGCGACTCAAATGCAACTGCGGCAATACGTAATTCACTCTCTGCGAGTTTTTGTTGGGTGATGTCAACAAATGTCCAAAGTGATTCGTCAGTATCTTTATTCAGTTGCGCGCCACTCATTGCCAGCCAAATTCGACGCCCATCTTTACGAACATATTCGTGCTGGGTATGTCCTATGTTGTTTTTTGCTATATCTGCATAAATTATCTCAACAGATTTGTATTCATCTTCGTTGGTGTAAAACCTACGCGTAGGCACACCTACCAGTTCACCTGGTTCATAACCCAACATGGTCTCAAAAGCGGTATTTGCCCAGATAATTTTGCGTTGTTTTAATGCAAGGGCGCCAACAAGTTGATTGCCTAAAATTGCCCGTTTTTCATTCAGAAGTTCATGTCTTACTGAGGTAATGTCCTGAATAGTGCCATGCATTTGTAGCGGGCGTCCTTGTTTATCAAGAACCAGTCTGCCGATACCGCGAATATATCGTTCAGCATGGTCGTTGGGGCGAATGACACGATATTCTCTATCGAAGGTCGAGCTTTTGGCAGCAAATCGTCGCCTGAGATAGTGTTTTGCTTTTACAAGGTCATCTGGATGAATCAGCGCATCCCAGCTTTGCTCATTACGCTCATAGCTGTCATCTATCCCTAATATTTGATTGAGAATTGCCGAGCTTTGCCATGTTCCGTCTTGTATATTGAAAACATAGCTACCAAGTCCTGCGATTTTTTGTGATTCTTTTAAATAGGCCTCACTCACCTGCAGTGCTAATTCAGCCTGCTTGCTTTCGGTGATATCTCGAGCAATACCAAATAAGCCAACGATTTCGCCATTCTCATTATTTATCGGGTAGTTGCGGTTGTTAATCCAGCCCTTACTGCCGTCTTGCAATAATGTTTCTTGTATGTCGTGTGCGACATCAACGCCAGAAAATACTTTTTTCTCTAAGCTGTAATAAATATCAGCGTACGCTTCTAAAAACACATCGTAATCAGTGAGGCCGAGAAACTCTGTCCAGTGTTGAGTCGATTCCGTGATTTTTACCAGTGCTTGACTCGCCCCTGTAAACACATGGTTACGATCTTTAAAATAGATGTAGTCATCAGTGTTATCCATCATGGCTTTAAAGTTAGCCATCAAGGACTGATCGCTTTGAGGTTGCCACAGGCTTTTGGCATCTTGCAATAACAGGTCAAGTACCAATACGTTATCAAGCACGATTTTTTCGTAATAACCTTTAATACAGCGGATTTGACCGTCCGCGTGCCTTAATCTAACATTAAAACTGCGTGAATTTGTGGTGGTTTTAGTAGGTAATTCACTAGAAAATAACGTAGCGGCAATGTCCTGATCATCCTGATGTATCAAATTTTGTAAGTTAATTTTGCCGCTAATAAAATCATTTGCATTGAAACCAAGTAGAGCATAGATATGTTCATCCACCGACAATGTAGTGATTGGCGTGGAAAGCGAAATGCGTATGTTAGCTTTTAGTGAGCAATGCATAAACGGTTAACAGCTAATTTAATTGGCATGGTTTAGATGAACTCTTTTAATAACGTTTTTACAAAATCTGCGCGGTGATTAATGGCTTCTAGCCCTACCGTTACTCTTAACTTGTCAGGTCCATTCATGCGGCATCTTCTATCGCGTTGCAACAAGTTAATTAACTTCATTGGGTCAATATCAGCTTTGGGGTTAAATTGCAGTTGAATTGCAGTATCACTCGCGTCAATTTTAATAATACCCAATGGTTTTGCCGCAATGCGTAAGCGGTGGCAGGCGATTAAAGCTTCGCCTTGCTCGGGTAGCAATCCAAAGCGGTCTATCAGTTCTTCTTGCAGGTTATCTAAATCATCATCTTCAACACAGTTGGCGAGGCGTTTATAAATCACCAAGCGCTCATGCACGTCTGGGCAATAAGCATTGGTCAGTAATGCAGGGGTGTGCAGATTGATTTCTGTAGTGACACTTAACGGTGCATTTAAGTCAGGCTCTTTACCTGCTTTAAGTTGCTTAACCGCATGGTTGAGCATGTCAGAATATAAATGAAAGCCTATTTCCTGCATCTCGCCACTTTGTGAGTCACCTAGCAATTCGCCTGCGCCACGAATTTCTAGGTCATGCATGGCAAGGTGAAATCCTGCGCCTAAGTCTTCCATTAACTGAATTGCATCTAGGCGTTTCTGCGCCTGAGGCGTAATTTTACGGTCTGGATCGGTGAGTAAATAAGCGTAGGCTTGGTGATGCGAACGCCCGACACGGCCACGTAATTGATGCATCTGTGCTAAACCGAACATATCGGCTTTGTTCATGATAATGGTGTTGGCGGTGGGCACATCAATGCCTGTTTCAATAATCGTCGTACAAAGTAGCAGGTTGTAACGCTGATGGTAAAAATCACGCATCACATGTTCAAGCTCGCGTTCACGTAATTGCCCATGCGCCACGGCAATGCGCGCATCTGGCAGAATACGCTCCAACTTCTCGCGCATAGAGTGGATGGTATCTACCTCGTTATGCAGGAAATACACTTGCCCGCCGCGCTTGAACTCGCGCATGGCGGCTTCACGGATAATGCCTTCAGAGTAATCAGTATGGAATGTCTTGATGCTCAAACGTTTTTGTGGCGGCGTGGTGATGATAGAAAACTCGCGTAAGCCTTCCATTGCCATGCTTAAAGTGCGTGGAATTGGCGTGGCGGTGAGCGTTAGCACGTCGACTTCAGCGCGTAGGGCTTTTAACTGCTCTTTTTGGCGTACGCCAAAACGGTGCTCTTCATCCAACACTACTAAGCCTAGATTTTTAAACTTCACATCTTTTTGAATCAAGCGATGCGTGCCGATAATAATGTCAATTTGCCCAGCATCTAAACCTGCCAGCGCTTCTTTTTGTTCTTTGGCGGTTCTAAAGCGTGAGATTTCTGCAATTTTAATCGGCCATTCTGCAAAGCGATCTTTAAAGTTATTAAAATGCTGTTCAGCCAGTAGCGTAGTGGGTACTAGTACCGCAACCTGACGCCCGCCCATCACAGCTACAAATGCGGCACGCAACGCGACTTCTGTTTTACCAAAGCCTACGTCGCCACACACCAGTCTATCCATAGGGCGGCCTGATTGCATGTCTTTGATGACGTTTTCAATGGCTTCCAGCTGGTCTGGCGTTTCTTCAAATGGAAAACCTTCACAGAACGCTTCGTAATCATGCAGGCTCAAGGTAAAGGCATGGCCGCGCCGCGCTGCGCGTTGTGCATAAAGATTGAGCAGTTCAGCTGCGGTATCGCGAATCTGTTTGAGCGCTTTTTTCTTGGCTTTCTCCCAGTTGCCACTGCCTAATCGATGCAATGGTGCAGACTCCGGCGGCCCGCCAGAATAGCGTGAAATCAGGAATAGCTGTGAAACCGGCACATATAACTTATCGTCGCCAAAGTATTCCAGCAGTAAAAACTCAGTTTCACCTTCACCAAAATCGAGGTTGATTAAGCCCTTGTAACGACCAACGCCATGCTGCTCATGTACCACTGGGTCGTTAATACGTAGCTCGGATAAATCTTTGAGCATGCCTTCAGTGCTGCGCGATTTTTCTTTTTCGCGTCGGCGCTGTTGGCGTACTGTGGCAGCGTAGAGTTCTGCTTCGGTAATGATGGCTAGATTGGGTGTGCTGTCAGTCAGCGCAACGCCTGTATGTAGCGAACTCACGCCTAACATGACATGCGCGACGCTCGCTTGAAACTCTGCCCAGGTTTCGCAAGTGCTGACATTGAGTCCATGTTCAGCAAAAAGCTGTGTCATGGTTGCACGACGACCTAAGCTTTCTGCCACAATTAAAATGCGCCCTTTAAATTGGCTGATAAAGTTTGTGAGTTTGTGTAGGGGGTTTTCTGCACGGCGTTCGATGTCCAGCGCGGGCAGGTTGTTAGCGCTTTTACTGATGGTTAACGTAACCCTGGCAAAGGCGTGTGTGGTGCTAAAAAAGTCTTCAGTTTTAATCAGTAATTTTTCGGGGACTAATAATGGACGTTCAGCATCGTGCGCCAGTGTGCGGTAGCGTGATTGCGCTTCGCGCCAAAACTGTTGCGCGCTTTGGTCTAAATCACCATGTAGACAAAGTAGGCTGTTGGCTGGCAGGTAATCGAGCAGGGTGGCTGTTTGTTCAAAAAATAGTGGTAAATACCACTCGATACCGCCAGAGGCGACACCTTTGCTAACATCTTTATATATTTTTGCCCGTTGCGGGTCGCCCTCAAATGCTTCGCGGAATTGGCTACGAAACAGGGTAATGCCCGTTTCATCTAATGGAAACTCGCGCGCTGGTAATAACCGGATTTCTGGCACCGGGTATAGGCTGCGCTGTGTATCTACATCAAAAGTGCGGATGGTTTCGATTTCATCATCAAATAAATCAAGGCGGTAGGGTAGTGCAGAGCCCATTGGGAATAAATCAACTAAACCGCCGCGCACGCTGAACTCACCATGACTGATGACTTGCGTAACGTGATGGTAGCCCGCTTCAGCACATTGGCGTCGCAACGCCTCAAGGTCCAGCTTTTGTCCTTTTTTGAGCATAAATGTATTGGCATTTAAATAAGCCTTTGGGCTTAATCGAATGAGTGCCGTTGCTAACGGCACAATAATCACATCGCAGGCGTTATGCGCAATATGATAAAGCGTAGTGAGGCGTTCTGAAATTAAGTCGGGGTGCGGCGAAAACTGGTCGTAAGGCAGCGTTTCCCAGTCTGGCAATAAATGTACGCTCAAACTCGGTGCAAAGTAGGGAATTTCTTCTAGCAGGCGCTGTGCATCAAAAGCATTGGCCGTGATGATGACTAGCGGTTGGCTGGGCTTGTTGGCTTTAAGTTTTAGTGCCAAATTTGCCAATGAAAGCGCATCTTCACCACTAGTAGCAAGTGTGATGCGACTGGCTAGACCAAGGCTTGGAATTGGCAGTGTTGTCTGCGTCATGTGTCTGGTTTGTTGCAATAAGTAAGGGCAAGATTATAACGGTTAGCAGGCGGCAACCGTTATATATTCCAGGATATTTTAAGCCGTGCCGCCCACAGTTAAGCCGTCAATTTTTAGTGTCGGCTGTCCAACACCTACCGGCACACTTTGACCTTCTTTACCGCAGGTGCCTACACCGCTATCAAGCGACATATCGTTGCCTATCATCGATACGCGCTTAAGCACATCTGGCCCGTTGCCAATTAGCGTGGCACCTTTGACTGGATAAGTGATTTTGCCGTCTTCAATCATGTAGGCTTCAGCAGCGCTGAATACAAATTTACCGCTGGTAATATCCACTTGCCCACCGCCAAAGTTGGCTGCGTACAAACCTTTTTTAACCGATTTAATGATTTCTTCCGGAGGTACCGTGCCATTGAGCATGTAGGTGTTGGTCATGCGCGGCATCGGAATGTGTGCGTAACTCTCGCGGCGCGCATTGCCTGTGATTGGCATGTTCATCAAACGGGCGTTGAGAGTATCTTGTATATAGCCACGCAAAATGCCATCTTCAATCAACACAGTCCTATTGGTGGGGTTACCTTCATCATCTACACTCAACGAGCCGCGACGGTCGGCAATCGTGCCGTCATCCACAATAGTGATGCCTTTTGCCGCAACTTGTTGGCCTATCATATTACTGAAAGCTGAACTACCTTTGCGATTGAAGTCACCTTCTAAACCATGGCCGATGGCTTCGTGCAATAAAATACCAGGCCAGCCTGCGCCTAATACGACCGTCATGCTACCTGCGGGGGCAGGGCGTGCATCTAGGTTAATAATGGCTTGATGCACAGCTTTTTGCGCGTAATCCTGCAACACCTCATCAGTAAAGTAGCTGTAGTCAAAACGCCCACCACCACCTGCTGAGCCTTGCTCGCGGCGACCGTTGCTTTCTGCAATTACGCTAATACCAACGCGCACCAGTGGGCGTACATCTGCCGCCATTAGGCCATCGTGGCGCGCTACCATCACTACTTCATACTCGCCTGCAATCGATGCGGTTACCTGTGTAATGCGCGGGTCCAACTTTCTGGCGATAGATTCTAAATGTTCAAGTAGCTTTACTTTTGCTTCAGCTGATAATGAGGCGATTGGGTCTTGCGGTAAATACAGTTGCTTCGGTTGCGAAGTGATAATAGATTTAGCCGTTTGCTCATTGCCCAAACTGGCAATAGATTTGGTCGCTTTAGCGGCTTCTACCAGTGCTTCTAGGTTGATGTCATCAGAATAGGCAAATGCGGTTTTTTCGCCACTGACGGCGCGCACGCCTACGCCTTGGTCAATTGAGAAGTTACCGGATTTTACCTGGCCTTCTTCAAGCCCCCAGCTTTCACTGCGGCTGTATTGAAAGTACAAATCTGCGTAATCGATTTTGTGCGACATCATGTCACTCAATACATTCTGTAGCTTTGCAACGTCCAAGTTAGAAGGCGCTAACAGTGCCTCGGTTGCGGCATCAAAGTGTGAACCTTTGATGAGGCTTGAGCTACTGGGAGTTTCTTGAGTTTTCATGAGTTTAGTTTCAATAGAGTAATAGGCTGCAACATTATTTACTGACAACCTTAATGGTACGATGTTTCAGCGCAGGCAAGCTTTTTCTCAAGCTCTCTTGGTATTTTGGGTTCATTGTTGCCATTACAACCCCGGAACCGCGGGGTAACCTATCAAGCATTACGCCCCATGGGTCAACAATCATACTATTACCATGTGTTTCACGTCCTGAAATATGGTAGCCACCTTGGGCTGGAGCGATGACATAACTTAGGTTTTCAATGGCGCGTGCGCGAATCAGGCTTTCCCAATGTGCTTTGCCAGTAGTGTCAGTAAACGCTGCGGGTATGACGATAATGTCCACTTCACCCATGGCGCGATAAAGTTCCGGGAAGCGCAAATCGTAACAAATAGACAAGCCAATTTTCCCAAAGGGTGATTTTACGACGACCACTTCACTGCCAGCTTCAATGGTTTTTTCTTCGTAGTAATGTTCGTTACCTAAATCTAAACCAAACAAATGAATTTTGTCATAGCGCGCAACTTGTTTGCCTTTGTCGTCATACACCAGGCAACTGTTGCGTACTTTATTAGGGAAGTTACTCACTAGCGGAACAGAGCCGCCGATCAACCAGATTTTATGTTTTTTTGCTATTTTGCTTAAAAAGTCTTGAATCGGTCCTTTACCGACTTCTTCACGTACGGCTACCTTATCAGTTTCTTTGAGGCCCATAATAGCAAAGTATTCAGGAAGTACCACCAGATTAGCACCCTGATTCGCTGCGATTTCAATGAGACGCTCTGCCTCACTCAAATTAGCACTTACTTGCGGCCCAGACGCCATCTGAATAGCTGCAATTTTGATGATGTCTTTGTTAATCTCTTGTTTGCTTAGTTTAGCTTTGGTGGTTTTTAAGCGGGAAGTAATAGCCATGAGTAATCCAAATAGTTTTTTTAATTAAGTGGTGAAATGTCGTTACTTTGTTGATTCTTTTTATTACTACCGGTAGATTTTACCTCTTGAGGATTATCCCATGTACCGGTAATTTCATACTCAGATGATGCGATTTTATTAAGCGGGTCCTTTAATATTTTTTGTGCTAAAAATGCTAAAGCGCCAGCTAGTGGACCACCAGCTAAGGCTGCGAGAGAAATACTATCACTAATGCGTGGCATTACTTTAACAAAAAGATGCTGTGTTTCTTTTTTTAAATTAGTTTCGCCTTTAATCTTAACGTCGGCAGCAGGCCCCGACATCGCAAAGTTGTCACTGCGCATCACGCCTTGGTTAATTTTAACGGTTGCGTTAATTTTGTCAAAAGCAAAACCATTGCTAAATAAATCTCTGAAGTCTAACGTTAAACGACGCGGCAAACTTTGTAGGCTAAGTAGTCCCAGTAGGCGACCAACCCCTGGCTGCGCTTGCAAAACTTGCCCCTTACGTACTTCAAATTGCAGTTCACCATTTAAACGAGTCGTATCAAATTGACGCGGACTGCCCGGCCAATGCAACGTACCTATTAACTCACCTTCACCATCTTTAATGGTATCTGGGTAGCCAAACCGTTTTAGAGTTTTACCTAAATCTTTGATGTCCCAAGTTAAATTGAGGTAGGTGTTGGGGCTTCTTACCCAGTTGTTCCATTGCCCTTCACCACTAATTGACCCTTCAGGGGTGCTGAGTTTAAATTTCTGTATATTCCAGTTGTCGTTTTGTGGGTAAGCAATAAGTTCTAAGGTGCCAAAATTTTTATTATCCAGTTCAAAGTTATCGGCAACGATATCAAGTGATGGATAGTCTTGGTCGAGCTTAACAAATTGCTTTAAATTGGCATTTAATGCATCACTCTCCAAATTAGTGGATATTTTGTGCGGTGCGATATCTGGAATGGTTAGCTTACTTAACCGCGCTATTAGTGTTCCGTTATTTTGACTTTGCCACTGTAAATCACCCGTAATTTCACGGCTTTGTATGTTTGCTTGTAAGCTATCTTTATTGGGTTTGTTAATGATGGTGAGTTGGTTTAAACGTCGGTCAAAAATATCGAGCGCATTCACTTTAAGCGCTATTTTTTGAATGGGCAGTGAAGCTGATTGTTTCGAGCCACCTGTAAAATCACGCAACACACCACGCCAGGCGTCCGCATCAAGATAGTCAAGGTTGCCAGTCACCTGAATGCCTTTTGGCGGGCGTGCATCATTGTTAATCTCACTAAAATTAACAGCATTACTGTTTACATTAACACTGGCAGAATCCAGCTGCATTTTTCCATTGCTTGCACTACGCATTATTTTTGCGCCAACCTTGTTATCAATATTGATAATCAGAGTGTCAGTATTGGCGTCTTGTTTTTTGTCCACTCGCAGGCTAAATGGTTGGTTGGCTGATTTGTTAAGGGGTGCAGGTAGATGAGAGGTAATGCCGTTCAAATCAGAACGGATGCCAATACTCACACGAGGTTTTTGAATCAAAATATCGCCTACCCAGTCTGCATTGCCACTGACATATTGTGAGGCTTTGGCAAAATTCTGCTCTTTAAAAATTTGCCTAAGGCTTTCGTCGTTAAGTTTGCCTCGGATGGCTACACGGATAGATTTATCTTTATCTGAGGTTAAATTAAAGGCCACAGGTGAACTAAAAGCGGTGGCTTTGATGTTTTTTGCAGTCAGGCTACTTTCGGTAAACTCTAATGCACCATTGATGTTGCTGAGTGCGGGGATGTCTTCGCTCGCCATTGTGCCGTTAGTGATTTGATACAAGCCTTTGTATTTAGATGCATCTATATCTTGCATCGGAATTTTTAAACCAAGGTTAAGTTTACCTTTACCGCTGGTTTTTAAGTGATCAGTAAAGCCTTGTGTGAGTTCGTGTACTGGGCTTTTATTTACAAAGTTGACACCTTCACTTACAGAACCTTGAATTTCAGATTCAATGTTAAGTATAGGATAGTCTGCATCAAGCTGGGCAATTGTTGTTTTACTCTTAATGATTTGGTTACCAAGGATGTGACCAGTATGCGCATTCAGTTCCATGCGCTTACCTTCAAACAGCATCGTTAAACCCAGTTTTTCTATCACGGGCCAGCCAGTTCCATATTCTAAAAGGACATCGCTGATTTTAGCGCTGACTCTAAAAACCCCTTGTTTTGGGTCTGGATTGTTTTTACTGTCCACAAATGGAAAGTCGCCCAAACGGCCTTTTACGGTAAAGTTGATGTCTTCCGTGCGCCCGGCCAAGATTGAGGTATCCAACCAATGCAGCGTGGTTTCACCCAGCATGATCGGGTAGTAAAGTGATGCGAACTTCGCGTTGCCATTGTCAAATTTACCTTGCAAATTAAGGTAGCCGCCCTTAATGCCATCCATCTTGTAATTGGCATCAGCTACACCAGATAAATGCGGGCTGCTAATACTAAGTTTACTGGCTTTAATCTCTAACACTTTATCGCCTATGCGCCAGGAGATTTCTCCACTTAACTTATCCGCAGGAATTGGTCCGCGTAGTATGTCTTTAATATCCAGTGTTGCATTTTGCGTATTTAGCTGCAAATGCCCATCTTTTTCATTGGCTTGTATTTCACCTGATAAATTGGTGAAGCCAGGTATTTTTTCATGCGCTTGAATGCTTAAATGATTAAATTTGGCGCCAATCTGGTATGCACTTGTTTTATCGTGTTGCGCCTCCCAGTGCATTGTTAGGTTGTTGAGGATGCCTTGTGAAGCCATGCCAGTAATTTTTTGCAACAGCACTTCGGGTAATGGTAGCTGTAATAAGGTGGGCTGAATAAGCGCTAAATCAAGATGAGGCAACTTTAAGTTAAGGGTTTGGTGACCTTGGTTGGTTTGAGCGTAATCAGCATTGATGTTTTGCAAATTCAAGCCATTATTTGCAATAAGCGTCAGCTCATTAAGACTCACTGAATGGCCAAAGCTTGTTCTAGCCGTAGTTACTTTAGGCGCAATTGAAAAATTAAGTTTGTTTAAGTTGTTCCAGTCGATTTTTCCAGCCAGCTTGCTCAGCATTATTGGTGCGACACTTGGTTTGAGTTGTAATTGCAGATTGGTAAGACTAACTTTACTCGTGATGGACTGCACCTGCTTGCTTGCAAATTTAACGGTGAAATCAGCACTGCCAATGCCTGATTGCAAATCAACAGGATAATCAAACCAAGTTTTAAAAGCGGCTAAATTAGCATCTTTGAGTTGCACGGTAATATTGCCGCGCCATGTGTCAATCTGGCTGACATCATTGCCATAGAGGTTACCGCTCATCACAATCGGATAGTTGCTACCGGTAGAAGGTTGCGCGCTCACTGTGAATAAATGGTTTTTAACAACACTCCTCCACGGCGGGCTAGTAATCTCAATATTTAGCTTGTCCAGGCTTAAAGCCGGTGCGTTACGCTTTTCATCAAGCCAAATAACTTTAGCATCATTGATGACGAGCTTATTTTGTCTTAATAACCAGTTAGAAAAATCAGGTTTTGATTCACCCAGTATGCTGATGCCTGCTACAAAAATCTCACCACTGGCAATGCGGCGAATAGTCAGCTCCGGTGCGTGGATAATGAGCTCGGCCAGACGCGGTTCGAGTAATGGAATGCTAAACCAGGACAAAGAAGTGTTCGACTGCTTTAACTGCAAAGCCGGGCGGTTTTGGGTGTCAAAAATAGTAATATCGCTGAGTGTCAAGTGTGGATTAAATCCACGCCAATCTGCCTTAATGTCACCGATGACTACTTTTTGTTTGATGGCTTGGCTAGCAAACGTTGCAATAGATGCCTTAAATTGATTGATGTTGGGCATCAACCAGAAATGCAGGCTCAGTGCGGCTATAAGCAGAATAACAACCACTGTACCAGTGACCCAAAGTGCCGCGCGATAAACCCAAAGCAGAGATTTTTTGACCATTTATTTAGTGGGTTTTATTTTTGCTATGTAAGTAGGTATTATTTTACTGCAATATCAATCAATGGAGCTGATTTGTGGGGTGGTGCTGTTATAAATCTTGCTATCTCTTTGCATGGGTAGTTGATTTTAGAATTTTTTCGTCGACAATCAATGTGTTAAAAATGAAGTTTTATGAAGAGTAATCTCTTAATCATTTAGAATAGCGGTTTTGCCAAAAATTGGTTGACCAATCGGGCAAACAAATTTTTTGAGATTACTTTCACTTGATTCAGTTTAAACAACTCACTCTCACGCGCGGTTCAAAAATTCTCATTCAAGACGCGTCCTTGCAGCTGCACCCTGGTCATAAAGTAGGTTTAACTGGTGCTAATGGTGCGGGTAAATCATCTTTATTTTCCTTATTGCGCGGTGAACTGCATCCTGAAAAAGGCGATTTAGACATGCCCGCAAGCTGGGTGGTGGCACATGTGGCGCAAGAAACCCCCGCGTTGGCTATGCCCGCTATCGAGTTTGTATTAGATGGCGATGCCGAGCTACGTGAAATTGAGGCCGAGCTGGTGTCAGCTGAAACTAACCATCAAGGCGAATTGATTGCTGAACTGCATCAGCGACTCACTGATATTGAGGGTTACAGTGCTAAGGCGCGCGCGGCTGAGTTGTTAAGCGGCTTGGGTTTTAGCCAAGCCAATTTGCAACAAGCCGTTTCTACGTTCTCTGGCGGTTGGCGCGTGCGCCTAAATTTAGCGCGTGCGCTGATGTGCCGTTCTGATTTGCTATTGCTGGATGAGCCGACTAATCACTTGGATTTAGATGCGGTGATTTGGTTAGAGGGTTGGTTGCAAAGCTATCGCGGTACGTTGCTATTGATTTCGCATGATAGAGATTTTCTGGATGCGATTGTGAATCATATTGCCCATATTGAGCAACAAACGCTCACGCTTTATCGTGGTGGTTATTCAGATTTTGAGCGTCAACGCGCAGAAAAACTAGCCCTGCAACAAGCCATGTTTGAAAAGCAGCAACGCAAAGTATCGCACTTGCAAAGTTACATCGACCGTTTTCGGGTGCAAGCCACCAAAGCGCGCCAAGCGCAAAGTCGCATTAAAGCACTCGAACGCATGGAAATGATTTCTGCCGCGCATGTGGACTCACAATTCAACTTTGAGTTTAGAGCACCAATCGCTGCACCTGACCCACTGCTAGTGCTGGATGGCATGAGTGTTGGTTACGGCGGTGTCGCGTTAATTAGCAATATTGAGTTGGCGATTAGGCCAGGTGAGCGCATTGGTTTATTGGGTAGGAACGGCGCAGGTAAAACTACGCTGATAAAATTATTAGCGCATGAGCTAGAGCCGTTGTCTGGCAAGCGGGTAGAAGGTAAAGATCTCAATATCGGTTATTTTGCACAGCATCAGTTAGAGCAGTTGCGCCCTGATGAATCGCCCTTACAGCACATGATGAAATTAGACCCACAAACACGTGAGCAGGAACATCTAAATTACTTAGGCGGTTTTGATTTTAAAGGTGAGATGGCAAGGTCCCCTTGCGCGAACTTTTCAGGTGGTGAAAAATCACGTTTAGCGTTAGCTTTGTTAATTTGGACGCGCCCAAATTTGTTATTATTAGATGAGCCAACTAACCACCTGGACTTGGAAATGCGCCATGCACTCACGCTAGCCTTGCAAGATTTTGCCGGTGGTGTGATTTTGGTATCGCACGACAGAGCCCTATTACGCGCCAGTTGTGATGAATTTATTTTAGTAGCAGACGGCAAAGCTGAACCGTTTGATAGCGATTTAGAAGGCTATAGCCGATGGTTAAATGAACAACGTTTAAAAGAAAAACAAGCGACGCAAGTGGTGCTTGAAAAGCCCAACAAAAACGACCGTGCGCTTAATAAAGCAGAGCGCCAGGCTAGAATTGCCGAGCGTCGTCCGTTGCTAAAGGAGTTAGAGCAAATTGAGCGCCACATGGCGCAGTGGCAAGCCGATAAAAAAGCCTGCGATGAACGCTTAAATGATGGCGCACTTTATACCGCCGCTGATAAAAGCGCATTGCAGCAATTACTAAAAACTCAAGCTGAGTTTGCAACAAAATTAGAAGCAGCTGAAGAGCGCTGGTTAACATTGCACGAGCTACTAGAGGCAATGCCAGTGCTAGAGTAATATTCCGTTCCTGAGCTTGTCGAAGGGTGCAACGTGTCCCCTTCGACAGGCTCAGGGAACGGGATGCATCAAGTAATCGCAAACAAGGTAAACATTTTTTTATTCAAGTTCAAACATTAGGATTTATGATGGAAACTCAATACTCACAACGCTTAACACTCATGCATGCCTTATGTTTAGCCGCAACTTTGCGTGATGATGAAGCAAAACCTAACACCAATTTAGATGAATACGACCCACTTAGCGCAGCAGATTATCTAAGTTGTTATGTGACGTTTAAAGCTATTCAGGTTGCTGATCGCTCACCTTTGGCAGAACGTAATGATAATTTTGATATGCTGAGCGTGTATCAAGCCTATGCAATGTTGGTCTATGCATTTTTTACCACGCCATTAGTACAAGAAGGTGTGACACCAGACTTTCAAGCCGTTCAGATTACCATTGCAAAAACATTATTTGCCGGGCTACCAGAGGCTGAACTCATTGAAATTATTGAATCAGGCTTTAATAAATTTCAACTGATCGCCGGCACAGATACCGAGCATTGGACCGAGTTTAGAGAAAACCTGGATAAACTGGTAATTTCATTTGTGATAGCAGGTACGGATGATGATAGCCCGTATGGCATGGAAGAGGTGCTACCAATTTTTGGGCAATTGTTAAGCCAGTTGTGTGAGGCGTTCGAGCGCGATTAACTTTAAATAAAAGCGCCTATTGAACATTGCCAATAGGCGTTATTAGCGAAGGTAATTAAATCGAACGGTGCTCTAATCAATCCACCTCGAATTTAGCGGTGTTTGAGTGTAGCGTGTGAGATTGATCGAGGCATCGACCATTCTACTTTCAAGTATTTGATGAATTTGCTCCATTAAAAAACTAGCAGATTCTCGACCTAACTTAGATTCGCGCATCGCCATGTGCCAACTGGAAATGCAATGTTTTAAATCAGTTTCATTGGTACATGCTTCAATGCGCAATTTAATGCTACGACCCATCATTCCTAAGTAATCATCAGATGCATCACCTAAAATAGTTTTTATGGACATGAGTTTTTTCGGGCAAATAGGGACGATTGAGTTTTGCGTGTCGAAGAAAGGCGGTGTTGTCTGACTTGCGCTTTGGCTAGTTGGCTTAGCATTTGGCCGCTGAATATAGCCTTCGGACTCTAGTTTTTTTAGGGTGTTAATTAATAAGTCTTTTTTAAAAAACTTTTCTAATTCGTCAAAGTTGCGTAACCCATTCACAAGTAATAGCACCTGACGCTCTCTAACACTCAATGTGCGCTTGTTGCTGGTGAACTCGTTGTGACCCAGTGCGGATTTTTCATACACCATGATGATAAGCCTGAAGAAACTTTTACAGGGTGAATATTATTTAAGTAGCGTGACAATAGCGTGACAATAGTGTGACGTAAAAATGGTGGTTTTTTAATTGGTTTTGTGGGGTGGGGGTTTATTCAGCTGATTAATCAATATGCACACCTGATAAGTAATGCCAATGGTTGTCTAAGCGGATAAACTGGCTGATTTCATGCATTCTTTCAGCTTTTCCGCCTATTTTATAGCGTGCAACAAACGCTACCGTTGCTGTTGTTTCGCCAGTGATTTCAGCATGTTTTATCTGTAAACCTAACCATTTAGTAGCGGTGTCATCGGCTAGGTTAAGGGCTTGCGGGCGGGTGTTGGGGTGCCATGTTGCTAGCAGATACGCTTCCAACTTTAATACATAAGCGGTGTAGCGCGAACGCATCAACGCTTCAGCCGTTGGTGCAGGTAAGCCTTGGTGAAATGGCGCGCAGCAAGCTACGTAAGGCTTGCCGCTTTCACATGGACAGTTATCTGAAGGTGCTTTATGCGATTTCACGCGTTTCTAAAAACTCTATATCCGGGTAGCGCTCTTGTGCCAATTGCAGGTTAACGCGGTTAGGCGCCAAGTAAACGTATTCATCTGCACCATCAAGTGCTACATTAAAACCGTATTTATCGGCAATGGCTTTAAGATCTGCATCTTTACCGCGTAGCCAGCGTGCGGTGTAGCAGTCGTAAGGTTCAAACACCATGTCCACGCTATATTCATGCTCTAAACGGTGTGCGACAACTTCAAATTGCAGCATGCCAACTGCACCTAAAATCAAATCGTTACTTAACAGTGGGCGGAACAGTTGTGCTGCGCCTTCTTCTGCCAGTTGTTTCAGGCCAATTTGTAACTGCTTCATTTTCATTGGGTTTTTAATGCGCGCACGGCGGAAAAACTCAGGAGCAAATGATGGAATGCCAGTGAATTTTAATGCTTCACTTTCGGTAAATGTATCACCAACTTTAATCGTACCGTGGTTGGGGATGCCGATAATGTCACCGGAATACGCTTCATCCATGGTGGTGCGGTCTTGCGCCATAAAGGTGATGGCATTATTCACCGCCATTAATTTTCCCGTGCTGACTTGTTTAATCTTCATGCCGCGTTCAAAACGACCAGAACATACGCGCAAAAATGCAATGCGGTCGCGGTGTTTTGGGTCCATATTGGCTTGAATTTTAAACACAAAGCCTGAAAACTTAGGTTCATCTGGCGCAATTAAGCGGCTTGCCGTATTGCGTGCAAGCGGGGCAGGGGATAAGTCCACCACCGCATCTAGCAATGATTGCACGCCAAAGTTGTTAATTGCTGAGCCAAAGTAAACCGGGGTTTGTTTACCATTTAAATAACGCGTTTTATCAAACGCGTGAGAGGCACCACGTACCAGTTCAATGTCTATGCGCAACTCAGCCGCCAAGTGTCCTAGCAATTCGTCTAGGCGTGGATTATCCAAGCCCTGAATGATTTCTGAAGTGCCTTTTTCGGCACGCGGATCAAAAAATGAAATAGTATCGGTATAGAGGTTATAAACCCCACGGAAGCTTTTGCCCATGCCAATCGGCCACGTCATCGGCGCGCATTCCATGCCTAATGTGGTTTCAATCTCATCCAGCAACTCAATCGGCGGGCGGCTTTCACGGTCTAGTTTATTGATAAACGTGATGATCGGCGTATCGCGCATGCGGCATACATTAAGTAGTTTGATGGTTTGCGCTTCTACACCATTGACTGCATCAATCACCATCACCGCAGAATCTACTGCGGTTAATGTGCGATAAGTATCTTCAGAAAAGTCATCATGGCCGGGGGTGTCGAGCAGGTTAATCATGTGCTCACGGTATGGAAACTGCATGACGGAGGATGTCACCGAAATACCACGTTGTTTTTCAAGCTCCATCCAGTCTGACGTGGCATGGCGCGAGGCCTTGCGGCCACGTACTTCACCCGCGACTTGAATCGCGCCACCAAACCACAACAGCTTCTCAGTGAGCGTGGTTTTACCCGCATCAGGATGAGAAATAATGGCAAAGGTGCGGCGGCGGGTGATTTCTTCTTGCAGAGACATGTGCGGTAGGGATTTAAGGTAAAACGCCATTTTACCTTAAATGGGTAGTGCTAGTCGAACGACTGAGTGACGGACTAAACTATCAAATCAGGCGAAACAGTTGCCCGCGAAATGCTATAAGCAGGCATTTCGTGGGCAATTGCTGTTTTTAAGATCAACCAATGATGGTAATGACAAGGTGGTAAATAAGTCACCACGGTATCCCCCTTGTTATTTTCGATGCCGCATGCCGATGCCGATTAGCTCAATGATGACGCCTAGCGTTACCAGCAACGCGCCAGACCATGCCTCTGTTGTTAAAAATATCAGTGCTGCACCAAATAACACCAGCAACACCGATAAAAATCGCCTAGCAGACTTATTTTTTAACATAAAAAAGCCTAACGATGCCAGTGAACACGTACTGAGCTTTCACCCGATACATGGTCAACTTTTAAATCACCTTGATAAGCGTGGCGCACTGCCTCGCCAATGCCGCGCGCGAGATGGGTGTCGGTTGTTGTGACTAATATAGCGTCACCCTGCCGTTCAATATAGATGATGCGCTTGAGGGGGTGCTCGGCGCGCTCGTGTTGCTCATGGTTGTTAATCAAGCTAATAATCTCTTGAACATGGTCTTTAAAAAACGGCCCATCCAGCGTAACAAAACCAGCCGGAAAATTGTCGTTGATGCGATGGCAAGCAGGGCAGGTTTTTCGGTCTGCACTGGCAGATACTTCACCCCATTGCCAGCGCCCTGCATGATACACAGCACCGCACTGCGGGCAAATGGTTGGCTCCGACAACTTGCCTTTAGCCTTGTAGGCATCTGTGTCCCGTTCAAATAGCGGACGTTCATAACCGGCAGATTGCGCATTTGAAGGTATTTTATTGATACTCATGGTATAAGTCCTTTCGTTTTAGTTTTAATTAATGGAGCACTTTTTGGTCGTGCCTGCGCTAAGGCCGTTTACTGATTTCATTTTTCTGTTCACGGCTGATTAACTTGGTCAGTGCCCCAAACTCTTTTGCCAGCAATTGCAATAAATCGTCCAATGTCACAATGCCTAGCAGTCCGCCTTCATTATCAACCACCGGCAACCGTCGGATGCCTTTGTTTGTCATCAGTTGAATCGCCTCAAAAATACCTGCACTCTCTTTGATAACATTGACATTGCTGACCATAATGTCACCCGTGGTAATGACTCTGCAATCAAGCTCTGTTGCCACCAGTTCTATCACGATGTCACGATCGGTGACTATGCCTACCGGCACTGATTTACCTTTATGATCTTCAATCACAACTACATCGCCTACGTGATACTTGCGCATGAGCGTGGCCGCATGCAACACATTGGCGTCACGCCGCACAGTGATTACTTCACGATTACATATTGCTCCGATAGTCATGGTTATTTCCTTTTCTAGTTATTGAATGAATAAACTTCAAGCTACTTCTAATCATTTACATATAAATCTCGCCTAGTCAGCGGTAAATTAGGCAAACCCTTCTTTTTACGTTCAGCCAGAATCTGGTAGATGCCAGTAGCGCCCTGCTCAAACTGCAAGGCACAGCCAGTCATATAAAGCCGCCAAACACGGTAGGTGCGCTCGCCTACCAAGCTCACACCCTCTTCACGCTGTTCTTCTAGGCGCTTTACCCAGTGCCGCAATGTGAGCGCATAGTGCGGACGTAAGCCCTCTACATCAAATATTTCAAAATTTGCTTCTTCCATCCTGCGCTGGATATTGCTGACCGTATCTAGCTCGCCATCTGGGAACACATGGCGATTGATAAACTGGGTAGAAACACCTTGGTTCCAGCCTGCGGTATCGGAAGTAATACCATGGTTTAGAAATAAGCCACCAGGTTTAAGCACTCGATGCACTGTTGAAAAATAGCTGCTTAAATTTTTAAGGCCAACATGTTCAAACATGCCAATACTGGATACTTTGTCATAGCTTGCTGCTAGTGGCAGGTCACGGTAGTCACACAACTCTATCGTGACTTGGTCTTCTAATTGCAGTCTTTTTACCTCTGCACAGGCATATTCATACTGGTTACGGCTAAGCGTAATGCCATGGGCTTTTACGCCGTAGTATTTGGCGGCCCAGCACACGAGCGCGCCCCATCCGCAACCAATATCAAGCAGGTTTTCGTTTGCCTGTAGGCGCAATTTGCGACAGATATAATCAAGCTTATTGCACTGAGCGCGCTCTAAATTTTGCTCCGATGTTTCAAAGTAGGCACAGGAATACAGCATGCGATCATCCAACCAAAGTCGGTAAAATTCATTTGAAACATCGTAATGAAAGGCAATTGATTCAATATTGTTTTGATTAGTCACATGGGTTGATTTTTTAGTAACAGCTTGCTGCTGTGGGCGTGACTTAATTTTTTGCTGCCCTAACGCAAGCGCGTGGCATGCCATTAAAAGTTTTTCATGGAGCGGGAGTCTTAAGTTCTCAAGATAATAACGTAGCCCCATTGCTGCATTAAAATCTCCCGTTACTTCAACCTCGCCATCAAAATAGGCCTCAGCTAAACGAATCGGGTCACGGAACAACACCAAATGACGTAATACACCTGGGTGCATAACCCCCAGCGTAAATGTAGGTGATGCATCATCGCCAATATGCAATACGCTGCCGTTCCATAAACGGATTGCAAACGCCTCTCTGTAATCCCTGAATAATCGACGCAAAATGCGGTGAGTAAAACTAATGCTGTTTTGACCCTTACTTGGCTTATATTCTGAGTTAATTTGCGTTGACATCACTTGCTCAGCTTTTTGCCTGACTTCTGACGAGTAGAACAGGTACATGGCTGGTTCGCACTACGGTTTCAGCATCGCTTCCCATTACCAGACGTGAAATGCCGCGCAAGCCATGTGTACTAATTACGATCAAGTCAGCCGGCCATTTTTTAGCTTCACTCACGATAAACTGCGCGACAGCCTCACCAACGGACTCTCTTATTTCTGCCTCGGCGGTCAAACCTTCTTTTTGGGCGGCATCTACTGCCTTTTTAAGTATCTTTTTGCCGTTTTTATTTAAAGCCTCGGCAATCTCAATCACATTTAAACCAGCGGTAACATCCATCATCGGATAAAAAGTATCAACCACATGTAAAAAACGGAGCTTGGCATTTTGGTCTTTCGCCAGTTGGATGGCCTCAACCATGCCGCGTTTTGATGACGAACTGCCATCTACTGGGCAAAGAATTTGTTTGTACATGACAGTATCCTTATCAAAAATACAATATGAAACAATGGCGTTAAATGTGGTGGTTTATGTTGCAATCATGCTGGATAGAATTAACGGCGGCTTGCGTAAATTTGGTGTGACATCTTGATCTGGGTAGCCCAGAATAATTGGCACGACCACAGAAAATTCATTTGAAATACCAAGTGATAATTTCACTTCAGGGTCATTAACTGCGGGCAGAGCGCTGCCAATGACGCATGTGCCTAGCCCCATTGCAGAAGCTGCCAGCATCAGGTTTTCTGCTGCCATCCAGCAATCTGCCTCAAAAGGGTGCGCCGTTTTTTTGCCGCAAATAAGGATAAGCGTGCCAGCGTTATAAAAAATATTAAAATCCGGGCTACGAAAAGCCTCTAATAGGTGGCCGTGATTTTCATAGGCGCTCTGGTGAGACGTCACCTTGGCAATAAAAAGTGGTTTTGCATGATCGGACAGTTTTTTGAAAAGCGCTTTATCTTGAATAATGACAAACGCCCAAGGCTCTCGATGCATTGCTGTAGGCGCCCGAACGGCAGCCTCTAGCAATATATGAGCAGTGACTTGATCGACCGGTTGCGTTTTGTAATGACGAATTGAGCGCCTCGCCAGTATTGTCTCAAAAATATTCATTTCTACTTTTAGTAACGGCATCATTGCATTACCTTCTCAGCATAGACTTAATCACAATAGGGCCTACGGTATCAAGAATTTGTAAACAAAGTAATCCGCGCGAGCACGTATATTAAATAGTTGATTAGTTAGACTAAAATCATGCTGGTAGTAGACTTGAGTTGTTACGTGTTTGTTTTAGCGCTCAAGATTTTTTAGCATGTTTAATTGATCGCGGTAATTATTAACGCGCTTCAATTTAGCTTGAAATGTCTTGGTTTAAACAATGAAACACAGCGTTTTAATTTGATTAGTTCTAAAAGGTGTTTAAAAAGGAGCAACAAATGAAATATTACATACCAAGCTTATTTCTGCTCATGTTTATAGGCTGCTCAACGCAAGATAAAGCCCTAGAAGCTAAGCAAAATAATGTCACTGCGGAGAAAAAAGTGCAGAGTTGCATTGTTTGCCATGGTTCTGATGGAAAAAGCGGTAAAGCGGGAGTACCTTCTCTTGGCGGTCGTCCTTATGATGAGTTGGTTAACGCGATGCAAAGCATACGAGATGCCTATTCACCGCAACCGTTACTGGGGCACAGTTTGAGCGATAATGATATTAAGGATATTGCCACTTATTTTTCCAGCATTGAGTGACGAATTTTCTTTACAGCTTGCTAAGCTTGACAAAAGGCATGGAAGCGGTGGCGCTTATGCGGCTTCTGTAAAGTCCTTAGAATTATCATTAACTTTTTTACGAGTTAATGACTTTTTTGTAGCTCAGGATTCTATCGAGCCACCTTCGTGGGCAATACGAGCCAGATCAAGCAGGTTAATTGCGCCAGTTTTACGCATGATCTTGGATTTGTGGATTTCTACAGTACGATGGCTGATATCTAAGTGGCGGGCAATTTCTTTGTTGGGGTAGCCTTGAATAGCCAGCATCATGACATCACGTTCACGGTCGGTGAGATCCGCAAGACGAGATTTTGCATCATGACGATGAATGCTTTCTGTGGTTATTTTTTCAGATTCGCGCATGGCAGAGCGCACCGCAGAGATGAGTTTTTCACGCGAAACTGGCTTAGTGAGAAAATCCATTGCGCCAGATTTCATCGCTTTAACGCTCATGGGAATATCGCCGTGCCCAGTCAAGAAAATAATCGGTAACAGAATGTTGCGCTTTAAAAGCGCTTGTTGTAGTTGCATGCCATCCATACCAGGCATACGAACATCAACGATTGCACAGCCTAAACACCCCGCTTGGCAGGCTTCTAAAAATGCATAGGCGTTTTCAAATGCCATCACGGCGAGGTTCTCTTGCGTAATCATCAGCGTCAGAGAATCTCGGATTGCGGGCTCATCATCAACGATAAAAACAGTCGGGTTAGCAGTCATCATGGTGCAAATGGTAATGTTAAATGAAAGATAGCGCCAGCTTTTACGTTAGGTTCAAGCCAGAGTCTTCCACCGTTGGCCTCGGTTAGCGCACGGCTAATGGCAAGCCCCATGCCTATACCGTTATGTTTGGTGGTAAAAAATGGTTCAAATATGCGATTAGCTGTGATGGCATCAAGGCCTGGACCACTATCTTGCACTATTACATGCGCCATGTTGAGCTCGGCATTGGTGCTTACCTTGATGGTGATGGCAGCGGTAGGGACACCTGCACCCCGCATTGCCTCAACTGCGTTGGTTAATAGGTTTACCAGTATTTTTTGTATCTGAACCCGATGGCCTAGAATGGTAGGTAGATCCGGCTCTAACTGAAGTTCTAGCTGAAACTCACCATAACCATAACTTTTTGCAAGGTTCAAAGACTCTAGTACGATGTTGTTGAGATTTAGTTTTTCTGTGATCAACTCACCTTTTTGCAAAAAAGCCAGCAATTCGTGCAAGCTACGACCGGCGCGTTGCGATTGCTTTACACAGCCATCAAGCGCTTGCCTTAAGTTTTTTTGGTCAAAATGATCATTTTGTAACGCATGTAATGCAACTTCGCTATAAGCCGAAATTGCAGCGAGTGGCTGGTTAAGCTCATGCGCAATGGCCGAAACCGTCTGCGAGGCTACTTGCTGCGCAAAAAGCGCCTCAGTTTCAGAACGATGGGTTTGCCAATTTTTTTCTAGTATTTTTTGTTCGGTAATATCACGGGCCACACCCACTAGCCTAATCGCAACGCCATCTTCAAAATGCATGCGTCCTATGGCTGATATCCATTGCTCGACACCGTTAGCAGGGTTGGTTACCCGATATTCAGCGCTGTATTCACCATTGCCTGCCGGGTCAATTGAGCGGTCTAGTGCAGCCTCTCTAGCGGCACGATCTTCTGGATGAATGGCGGTTAAAAACTGCTTGGTCGCGATGGCTTCGTTAGACTCTGCGCCCCAAAGCTCACGCATACGCTCATCCCAATACCAAATGTTGTGATTGGAGTCGAAATCAAACACCCCCAAACCTGCGGCCTGTTTTGCTAGCATTAATCTTTCTTCACTGATTCTTAATGCTTCTTCAGCTTGGTTACGTCTGTCAGCAACATGAAGTGTCACCAGCACATAAAACTGCCGTTTTGATTGCATGGGGCTCAAGCTGATATCAACGGTTAGCACTTCGCCGTTATGGCGAAGTATTGAAAGCGCTTTTCCGCTCCCCATAGAGCGCTTCTCCGGCTTACGGTAAAAGGCACTTCGATGATGGTGATGCTGAGCCCGATATTCCTCTGGCATGAGTTCTTCAACCTCAAGGCTAGATATTTCTTTTTCCGAATAGCCCAGAAGATCAAGTGCTACAGCGTTGGCACGAATGATATGACCCTTGTCATTAACCAACAGCATGGCATCTGCCGCTGCCTCAAACAGTGTTTTAAAGCTAAGGTCTTTAAGTGGATCGGTCAACAAATCACCTTTTCAAAAAAATCTGCCACACGAGAGATTGGCTCAACATAAGTTTGCAGTCTACGATAAAAAACCGACATTTGCCTAGCAATTTACCCAGCTACCCATAAGGGTTAAGTGCTAGCACGTATAGGTGTCAGCGCGTATAGGCGCAGACCTACCCGGTGCGGTAAATTGCATACATCGGCGTTAAATCAATGTTGATGAGCAGATGACAGAGGCTCTCTCAATTGAACGTCGCGTGATAGAACCTGAGTTTGCAGTAAAAGGTGTGTAGTTGTAAATGGGTGGTTTTTTTAATTTAAGGAGAAATAACATGAAAAATTTATATTTAGGCTTACAACGTTTTGTGAATGATGAAGAAGGTGTGACAGCGATTGAGTATGCACTGATAGCATCGTTAATCGCGGTGGTGATTATTGGTGCGGTACAGTTGACGGGCACAAGGGTTAATGATGTGTTTACAAGAGTTGCTGCGGCTCTTGCTCCTGCTACTCCTTGATTCTAGGTGCTGATTCAACAAGGTTGAGGATGCATTGAGCAAGCGTAGCCTCGATGGAATCGAGGGAAATGTAACCCTTGATTCCGCTTCTAGCTATCACGCATGAATAATGGGCTTTAGCGCATATATTCTGCGGGGAAGACCTTCACGGTCTCATCAAGACTACGGTTTTGTTGTGGTTTGGTCAGTAAAAATGATGTGAAAGAATTAGCATGACACCGAACTTGATGGGATTACTGGCATTAACACCGTTACTTGTGTTGTTGTTAATGGTGACAAGGCATGATATTCGTAGTCGTCGTATTCCTAACAAGCTGGTTTTAATCGGTTTGGTGTTAGGTGTGGTTTTGAATGGATTATTACCTGAAGGTCAGGGTTTTAACAGCGCAATACCTGGCGGCTTGGGTTGGTTGGCTGCGTTAAGAGGTTCAGTAGTTGGTATGGCAGTAGTGTTACCGATTTACTGGCTACGCGCCATGGGTGCAGGTGATGTGAAGTTAATGTCGATGGTTGGTGCTTTTTTAGGGTCAGCTGATGTATTAGGTGCGGTGCTGGCAACGTTTATTGCTGGTGGTGTAATGGCGCTTGCGGTGGTGTTGTGGTCGAGGCAGTTGAGCCGAATGCTACTAAACGTGAAGCTGATATTGCTGGGTGGTTTTGTAAAAATGAGTGCAGGGCAAGCACCGTTGATGAATGACTTGCCAGTTTCAGTGGGTAAGTTACCTTACGCAGTGGCGATTACAGTAGGCACCTTGGGTTATTTGGTTTGGCAGCGGGTTGGTTGGATGTAGCCTCACCTTCCCCCCCCACGCCGTTCCCTGAGCTTGTCGAAGGGAATAAATGGTTAAGAAAGATAGCCCTTCGCCCTCGCCCTTCGCCCTTCGACAAGCTCAGGGAACGCAAGCTCAGGGAACAGCAAGGATTTAAGATTTAAAGAAACACGCGTACAGAGATAGCTCACTAAAACCTGGTGATTAGAAAAGAAACTAAAAATGAAAACAAGGTTTACAGAACAGGCAAGAGTAGCGACAGAAGAGCGGCGTCATACGTTGATTCCAGCACATCCTCGTACTATTGATGAAACTGGTCTTAGCTTTCAATTTCTTGTAGAGCTCCTCACCAAAGCCTTGTTTTTGCGCGGGCAAATGCGGTTGATGGATTTGGTTTCCTATTCCAAACTTTCTGTTGCAGTGTTAGAGCCTTTGCTGGCATTTATGCGTACCGAGCGCATGTGTGAGGCTACACGTAGCAGTGAGGCTGAAACCGCCATTGCCTACAACCTTACTGAGCTGGGGCGCTTACGTGCTGAAGATTATCTGCGTAAGAGCCAATATGTAGGGCCAGCCCCAGTTAGTTTGCCTGCTTATGTTAAGCAAGTCCGAGAGCAATCTGTGGCCAACATGCAGGTGACGCGTGAGCAGTTATCGAAAGTATTTAATGGCTTGGTGGTAAAAGAGGGCATTCTTAAGCAGTTTGGTGCGGCAATGAACTCTGGCCGTGCGATTTTTGTGTATGGCCCAGCAGGTAGCGGTAAAACTTTTATTGCAGAACATCTGGCGGGGTTGCTTTCAGGGGATGTTGCCATCCCGCATGCGATTGTGGTGGATAACGAGGTGATTCAAGTGTTTGATCCATTAACCCACGAGCCTTGTGTGCCAGTCAATGGCAGTGGCAATGAAACGGCGCTAGGGTTGGATCGCAGAATGACAACGGATGCGCGCTGGGTAGCGTGTCATCGTCCCGTGATTAAAACAGGCGGTGAATTAACACTTGCCATGCTTGATTTAGACTTTGATGAAAGTGCCCGTTTTTACCAAGCGCCACCGCAGGTAAAAGCCAACAATGGTCTGTTGATTATTGATGACTTAGGGCGGCAACTAGCACCTGCTATTGACATTATGAACCGCTGGATTGTGCCGCTGGATCGCCATGTTGATTATTTAGCACTGCACACTGGTAAAAAATTCATGTTGCCGTTTGACGTGATCGTGGTGTTTTCTACCAATTTACCGCCTAGCAAGCTGGCAGATGAAGCATTTTTACGTCGCTTGGGCTACAAGATTTATGTGGGGCCGCTGAGTGAGGATGAATACCGCCAGATTGCTAAACAAGTGTGCACCGAATTGCAAATTCCATTTAGTGAAGAAGGTTTTAACTACCTTTTGCATGAGCATCACTATAAGAGTGGCAAGCCATTATCTGCTTGCATCCCGCGCGATATATTGGAGCAGTTAAGAGATATAGCACGGTATGAAGGTAAGTCGGCAGAGATGAGTAGAGAGTTGCTGGACTGGGCGTGGAACAACTATTTTACGCATGACTAACGCTTAAATTGATGAGAATAGAAAATAAAGGGGATGACAGATGAAAAATCCAAGAGCTTTTGTGATGATAGTGATTTCGGTAGGGATTGGGCTTGGCGCCGTTGTATTGGCCTCAAACTGGGTTTCAAAGCAAACGAAAGTCGCCTCCGATAAGGTTGTTGTGGCAGCCAGTGACATTGATTTGGGTACGCCCCTTACGCCACAAATGCTTAAGGTAGCCGATTGGCCTAAAGGTAGCGTACCTGCAGGCGCTACAGATGATGTCAAAACTTTAGACACGCGTGTGGTGAAAGTAAGCTTGTTACGCGGTGAGCCAGTGTTGGAATCTAAGTTGGCACCAATTGGTGCAACAGGTGGCTTGTCTGCGGTGATCGCGCAAGGTAACCGAGCAATTACCGTGCGGGTCAATGATGTGGTTGGTGTGGCAGGGTTTGCCTTACCTGGTAACTATGTGGATATCGTAGTGAACACTGAGGACGAGAGTGTTAAAGCAGAAAATGTTAATAAGAGCATTTCAAAAATTGTACTGGAACATATTCTGGTGCTGGCGGTTGCACAAGAGCAGGTTAGGGATGACACAAAGCCTAAGGTAGTGAATGCGGTAACGCTAGAGGTAACGCCAGAGCAGGCTGAAAAACTTGATCTTGCACGTAGCGTAGGCACGTTATCACTGGTACTTCGTAATCAGGTTGATACCAGCTTGGTGACGACGATAGGCTCTACTAAAAAGAATTTGCTTAACCGTACGGAACAGCCTGAAGCCATTGCGATTCAGCAAACTGGTGATAAAGCTGAAGTGAAAAAAGTCGTTGTATACCGCAAGGCGGCTGTTAAAAAGGCAGTTGAAAAGCCAGTTTATGAGCAGGTTGAAGTGGTGCGCGGCACTAACAAAACGATTGAAGAATTCAAGCCCTAGGGAGACGCGTGTAGTTGTACCTAACTTAGGGTGTCGATAACACATGGTTTACATCGAATTTGAAAGCGAAATGGCATATTGCCAGGGAGAAATGAAAATGAATAAGCACAAGATTACCAATAGCCAGTTATCAATTTGTGGTAGTAAGTTGCTCGCTTCCATGTTGGGGGTAGCGCTGATTACTGGGGCACCGCTATATGCTGCAGAATCAAAACAGAAGGCGCAGAAGCCGGCTGTAGCAGCTGCTGTATCTAAAAAGCCAATGCGTTCTTACCCTGCCTTAACGGAACTTGTGCCAAGGATGGAGCTTTCATTAGGGCAATCTCATTTGGTAAGGCTACCCGTAGGAGTGAATCTGCAAAAGGTAAAGGTGGATGATGAAAAAATAGTGCAGGTTGAGGTGACTAGCCCTAGGGAGGTGGTGATACATGCCAAAACGGTAGGTTCAACGGTCGTGATTATTTGGGATAAATCTGGGCAAACCACCGTAATGGACGTAAGCGTTGTAGGCGTGACTGTGGGCGTGGACGCCGCTGCACTACAAGCTAAATTGCAACAAGTATTGCCAAGTGAAAAAGGGATTAAGGTGAGCACAGCGTCTGATTCGATAGTGTTAAGTGGCACCGTGGCTGATGCAGTCAAAGTAGATAAAGCCATGTCGCTGGCCGAGGCTTACGTAGGCAAAGATAAAGACAAAAAAGTCATCAACATGCTACAGGTTGCAGCACCGCAACAGGTGATGTTGGAAGTGAAAATGGCTGAAGTTTCTAAAAATCTTCTGGATAAACTGGGTGCCTCATTTGGTGCATCACGCACGAATGGCGGTGTGGCTTATGCGATTGCTGCCGGATTCTTGAGTCTGACAACAAGTCCATTTAGTGGTGGGGCCGGCGGTGCATTGAGAATTACTCACGGCAATACGGCGATCAATATAGATGCTGAGGACAGAGATACCGTTGTTAAAATATTGGCTGAGCCGAATATCATCGCGATCAGTGGGCAGGAAGGTAGTTTTCTGGCTGGTGGTAAGTTCTACATTCCAGTGCCACAGGGTGGTAGCGCAGCGGGAGCCATTACGCTGGAGGAAAAGGACTTTGGTGTAGGTCTTAAATTTACACCAACCGTGCTGGAAGATGGCCTCATCAACCTGAGGGTGGCACCTGAAGTGACGGAGCTGGCTAAATCAGAAGATGTCGTCGGCACTACGATTGCAAATTCACCTTTCCCTTCTCTCGTTACTCGGCGTGTTTCTACCACCGTACAGCTCCGCGATGGGCAAAGCTTTGCTATTGCAGGGTTACTAAAGAATAACGTTACAGAGAATATTAAACGCTTTCCGGTGTTGGGCAATATCCCAATCCTTGGTGCATTGTTCCGCAGTAGTGCGTTTCAGAATGAAAAGACTGAGCTTCTGTTTGTAGTGACACCACGCTTGGTTAAACCATTACCACCTGATTACATATTGCCTACAGACAGCTTTAATGCTCCAAGCAAAAAAGAGTTTTTTCTGGATGGAAAATTGGAAGGTAAGCCGGCCGCACCTACAGCCTTGCCGAGCGATGCTACGGCGCCACAATCAGCCCAGCAAGGCCAAAACGATGGCTTTGAAGTGAAATAAGGAGAGCATCATGAACACATTAACATTCAAACCATCTACTTATAAATTAGTGCTCACAGCTTTGTTCAGTGCAGTCGTTTTAGCCGGTTGTGCTACAAACACACCATATATTGACGAGCACTTTGGTGAAGCGGTAAACGCTGCCAAGGCACAGCAGACCATCAATCCGGATGCTTCACTCAACACCGACCCAGTGGCGGGGGTAGATGGGCAGGTAGCTGACGCAGCGGTTGACCGTTATCATAAATCTTTCGTTCAGCCGCCTGTAACCACCAATGTATTCAATATTGGGGTGGGAACAGGTAGTGGTGGTGTTGGTACTGGTGCTGGTGGTGTCGTGCGCTAAGTGCGCTCGGACTGAAGGTGTTTAGGCACATTGAATAACATGAGAGAACAATAATGTTGAAAATTGCAGTCATATCGCCAAACAAAGCTCGAATGGAGGAGATTCGCCAAATTCTTCAGGGTGGTGATTTTTCGAGGCAAGTTTTGCTGTTTAAGGATGGCTTGGATCAGCTTGCTTTGGTTGCTGATAAAGAGCACCCAGATATTGTTATTTTGGATGTGATAAGCCATGGAACAGAGGAGCTTCTAACACTTGAGCAGTTCGGTCAGCATTACCCAGGATCAGCAATGATTATCCTGTGTGAAAACGCCTCGTCAGAGTTTTTAGTTGCTGCAATACGTACTGGCGTAAAAGATGTATTGCCTTTGGAAGCAGTTGCTTTACAAGAAGCTGTTAGAAGGATTGAAAGTAAATTAAAGCCAGTTTCCACTTCGCAAAAAATGGGTAAGGTGATTGCTTTTATGGCAAGTAAAGGTGGTAGCGGAGCCACATTTCTGGCATGTAACCTAGGATACATTTTGGCAGCGACCCGAGATGTAAAGGTAGCACTGCTTGATTTGAATTTGCAGTTTGGTGACGCTGCATTGTTTGTTTCGGATTCCGTTCCATCTAACACCTTGTCTGATGTGGCGAGCAATATTTCACGTCTTGATGCCTCTTTTTTAGCATCTTCTATGGTGCAGGTGCTACCCAATTATGGGGTGCTGGCCGCACCTGAGGATGCAGAGCGCTCTGTAGAGATTAAGCCTGAGCATATTGAAGTATTGATAAGGTTGGCTAAGTCTCAATATGATTTCGTGATTATGGATATTGGCAGAACGCTTAGCGCCACCAGTGTAAAAGCTTTGGATCATGCCGATATGATTTTTGTAGTGCTGCAGGAAACGTTGCCTTTTATACGTGACTCAAAGCGGCTGATTCATACCTTGCAGTCATTGGGTTACGCGAAAGATAAGATTCATTTGATTCTTAACCGTTACGATAAGGGTGGCGACATTCAACTGGATGATATTGAAGAGACGCTTGGTATGAAAATGTTTAAAACCATCCCGAATAGTTACGAGGCAGTTTCTGCGTCGGTTAATCAGGGGGTGCCGATTATGAAGATATACAAGCACAACTCAGTGACAAAGGTTTTACAGGAAGTGGCGAAAAATTTGACAACAGATCCAAAGGCTAAAAGCAGTAGTTGGCTGGATAGTTTGTTTCAACACGCGTAGTAGGTCGCTAGATTGCAATTAAGAATAAATGCTGAATTGAGGAAGGAAGTGAATTATGTCGCTACGTGATAGGTTGGAAGACATCAAAAAAGATACGGCTCAGGCCCCGACGACTACACCGCAGATCGGATTTATGGGTAATAAGGTTTATCAGGAGCTTAGATCACGGATACATCGTAAGCTACTTGATCGTGTTGATCTTGCCATGATGGAAAACATGCCGCCGGAGTTGCTACGGGAAGAGCTGAAAACGCTGGTTGAACGCCTGCTTTCAGAGGAAACGATGGCAATTAACGACTCCGAGCGCGTGAATTTAGTACGTGATATTCAGCATGAGGTGCTTGGATTAGGACCTTTGGAAACCTTGATGGCAGATTCTACGATCTCGGATATTTTGGTCAATACCTATCGGCAAGTATATGTAGAGCGCAAAGGCAAGCTAGAGCTAAGCGATGTTCGTTTTGAAAATGAAGCGCATTTGTTAAAGATTATCGACAAAATTGTTTCCGGGGTCGGTCGTCGTGTGGATGAATCAAGCCCAATGGTAGACGCTCGCTTACCAGATGGGTCAAGGGTTAACGCGATTATCCCACCGCTGGCAGTTGATGGCGCTATTCTTTCGATTCGCCGCTTTGCTTTGACACCTTTGCAGATGAAAGACTTTCTGCAATTTAAAAGCCTAACACCAGAAATGGCTGAAATCCTTGAAGGTCTGGTGAAGGCCAAAGTGAACTTGCTGATTTCCGGCGGTACAGGTACAGGGAAGACTACCTTGCTCAATGTACTTTCTAGCAATATTCCTGCAAACGAGCGCGTAATCACCATTGAGGATGCCGCTGAGTTGCAACTGCAACAGCCGCATGTCGTGCGTTTGGAAATTCGCCCTCCTAATATTGAAGGCAAGGGCGAGGTTACGCCACGCATGCTGGTTAGGAACAGTCTGCGTATGCGTCCAGACCGCATCATTGTAGGTGAGGTGCGTGGTGCAGAAGTGGTTGATATGTTGCAGGCGATGAATACTGGCCATGAAGGATCTATGGTGACAGTACATGCCAATACGCCGCGCGATGCACTGACTCGTTTAGAAAACATGATAGGCATGGCAGGTTTTAACCTGCCACCAAAGGCGATGCGTGAGCAGATCAGTTCTGCATTGACAGCTGTGGTTCATATATCGCGCTTGAGTGACGGTAAGCGCAAGGTAACCAGTATTAAGGAAATTACTGGCATGGAAGGCGACATTATTACCATGCAGGATGTTTTTGTTTACGAGCAAACAGGTGTGGCTGAGGACGGTACAGTGCTTGGGCACTTTAAAGCTACGGGTATTCGCCCCAGATTTATTGAACGTTTGCGTGTTCACGGTATTGCCGTGTCTGACGAGCTGTTCGATCCAACCAAGTTATATGAGTAGGAGGTTAATGTGGATTATCTCTACTATGTCTTTGTAGTGCTAGGGTTTCTGGCAGTAGTTCTTTTTTTGGAGGGGGTTTATTTAGCCTGGAATGCTTATAAAGGCCCTGAGGTAAAACGCATTGAAAAGCGTTTGCAGGCTATGTCTGCAGGGGCACACCAAAAAAGTTCATCCTTGGTCAAGCAGCGCTTGCTATCTCAAACCCCGGGTATTGAGCAATTGCTATTGCAAATACCGCGTATCCATCAGCTCGACAGGCTCATTATGCAGTCAGGCTTGAATTTGAGTGTTGCAAAGTTTATAGGCTTAATGCTATTTGCAGTGGCTACTGGAGTAGCGATTGCATTGCTGTTACGTCTGCCTGTGTTTGCGGTGGTAGCCATTGGCTCAGCGGCTGGTGTTTTACCTTTGTTATACATGCAAGGCGCTAAACATAATCGAATGATTGCCATTGAGCAGCAATTGCCTGATGCGCTTGATCTGATGGGGCGTGCCATGACGGCGGGTCATGCTTTTCCGAGCGCATTACAGATGGTGGGCGGTGAAATGCCTGAGCCTATCGCTTCTGAGTTTCGTATTGTTTTTGATGAAATCAACTATGGCATATCTACACAGGAGGCAATGATTAACCTCACCACGCGTGTACCGAGTACTGATCTCAGCTACTTTGTGATTGCAGTGCTGATTCAGCGTGAAACAGGAGGTAACTTGGCAGAGTTGCTTGGCAACATTAGCCAACTGATTCGGGCACGCCTGAAATTAATGGGAACAGTACGCGTTTTATCCGCTGAGGGACGTTTATCCGCTTGGATCTTAACGCTTCTACCCTTTGCGCTAGGGTTTGTGCTTCAGCTGATGAACCCTCAATTTTTGAGTGTACTTTGGACTGATCCAATAGGGCAGAAAATGGTTGTTGCGGCACTGTGCCTGATGGTGTTGGGTATTTTTGCGATGTGGCGTATTACTAAAATACGGGTTTGATGCAGATTAAATAAGCGAGAACATGATGGACACAATACAAATAATTTACCTAGTTCTTATTTTTGTTACCGCATTTGTGGTTGCGTTAGTGATATTGATGCAACTTAATACAAGCCCGTTACATGCACGATTGCAATCGTTAAGTGAAGATGCACATGTGATGGGAGAATCCCATGCTGCGTTGAAAGAGCCTGCTTGGGTGCGTCGCATTGTCGAGTTGAGTGGCCCAATTGCTAAACTTTCGCTGCCTAGTGAAGGCTGGGAGCAATCGCAGTTACGTATCCGTTTTATGAACGCGGGTTATCGCAGTAGCATAGCGCCAACATTGTTTTTTGTGGCAAAAACACTACTCACTTTTGCGTTACCTGGCCTATTTGTGCTTTATACCGCCATTTCTGGAACGTCCTTTAAGCCCAATACCTTTTTATTATTGATGGTGAGCTTGGCCGCGATTGGATATTTTTTGCCCAATGCCTTTTTGGCGCGGCGCATCGCGTACCGAAAACGTGAAATTTTTGAAAGTTTTCCAGATGCGATGGATCTGATCATTGTCTGCGTAGAAGCTGGTTTAGGCTTGGATGCCGCACTTGCCAGAGTGGGTGAAGAAATGCACATGAGAAGCCCGATACTGGGAGATGAATTGCATTTAATCAACCTTGAGCTGCGCGCCGGTAGCTCACGCGAAAGAGCGTTGCGTAACCTAGCATTAAGAACAGGCGTTGAAGACATTGATACGCTGGTGGCTATGCTGGTGCAGTCTGACCGTTTTGGTACCAGTGTTGCAGATTCATTGCGTGTACACGCTGATAGCTTACGCACTAAACGCCGTTTGCGCGCTGAAGAAGCTGCCGCAAAAATTGCGGTAAAACTGTTGTTTCCGCTGATTTTCTTTATTTTTCCATCAATGCTGTTGGTATTGTTGGGGCCTGCGTTTATCAGCATACATCGTGTTCTGTTGCCGACATTGTCGGGTCAGTAATCGATATTTAGTGATAAAGCCATAAGTATGATTGGATTGGAGATATGAAAATGAAAAGCAAACAGAAGATATTGCCAGCAGTGTGTTGCATTGCCTTGCTGAGCGCTTGTGCATCTAATCAGCAAGCTGTTGTTGCGCCTTTAACCATTACACCAATGATTGCCAAAAACAGTAGCGACAATCCAAAGGCTATGTACCAGATAGGCCGTTACTATCAAGGTCAGAATCGCTTTGACCAGGCAATCAAAGCTTATGAAAACGCGCTTGCAGTTGACAGTAGTTTTGTAGAAGCGCGTAACGGTTTAGGCGTTATATATTCAAGGCAGGGCAAATACCGTGAGGCGATTGAGGCTTTTCAAATAGCTATCCAGCAAGCACCCAAGGCCGCACACCTATACAGCAACATGGGTTATGCCTATTATTTGCAAGGGCGGTATGTTGAATCTGTGGCGGCACTGAAGCAGGCCGCTGCGCTTGACCCGACGAACCAGCGTGCACTCAATAATTTGGGGCTAGCTTATGCAAAAACTGGTGGTAAAAGTGAATCAGCACAGGCGTTTACTCAAGCTGTGAATGTTTCGGTCGTAACTGCGGTTGAATCCCAAAGTATAACCAGAGATACGGTAGCGGCCCCTTTGCAGAACGCATTGCCGTTGCCAGTTGAGGTTGCATCTGTTAATGCCGAAAAAAATGTGATGCCTGTTTCTAAACTTGTAATGCAGATGTCAGAAGTTCAGAAGCCCGAAATACAGATGTTGGCGCTACCAAACGACAGGGGGGGTATTAGACCGGCATCTACCACTATCACGATTCCTGTGGTGGATAGCCGCGTAAAGTTGGTACAGGTGGCGCCCAATGTTTATGAGCTGCATGCAAAACAGTACAACGTCGAACCGGTTCAGGTTGCTATTGTGGCCGACATTCCCAGCACAGCAAAGCTGCGGGTTGAGGTTGCTAACGGCAATGGATTGGCTGGCATGGCAGGTAAGGTGGGGCAGTTTTTGCGTCACCAAGGTTATCCTGCTGCACGGTTAACCAACCAAAAGCCGTTTCAGGTTCGAGTAACACAAATTCAGTATCGTGAAGGGCATCAGGCAGAGGCACAGCTTTTGCAATCTAGCTTGCCAGAAGCGCCTGAGCTAGTTAGAAGTCATAGTCTGCGTGCAGATGTCAGCGTGCGATTGGTGTTAGGTAAGGATATGGCGCCTCACCTAGCCCATTTTGATGGCAAATGGCAGAAACTTCAGCTTGCACTTACACCCATGCTCAGTGCATCAAAATCTTAGGTGGGCAGTATTAGCATGGTAATTATTTTTTGGTAGGGTAGTAAATAGTAGTTTAATTTTTTTAATTAAAGGGAGTATGAAATGGCTGATATGAAACATATTATTGAACCAGAGAGATTTGGTCTGTGGATTGCTGCAACGTTTGTAATTGCGTTGCTGGCTTTGGTGGTAGCGTTTGTGGGTATTAAACGAAGCGACGATTTGATGTATATGACGCAGACTCAGGTGTTGTTACTCAATAAGAAAATTGAGACTGCAAACCCATCTGCTAAGGCACCTGTAATCCCAGCACAGCAAGAGCAAGAATAGAAGCGCTGTTTTAGTGACTGCTTTAATCCCTGAAATGGTTGTTGATCATGACCGTTTCAGGGTGTGGACTTAACGGTTCTAGGGATGGATTGAAAGTAAGATTCGCTTTTATGTGTATTTAGTAGTTGCATTTAGTGTGTTTTCAATAGGTATAGCTTTGTATCAACAAATTTTCACTATCAAGTTGTAAGCAGATGGCATAAAGCTATACGGTATTGGGTTGGTAAGGTTTGTGTTGCCTTTAGTATTGAGACTGAGTGTATTTTGATAAACCTGACTTGTTGAATAATGCGGTAATGATTGAAAAAGGATGCATTGTGAAAATAAATTTTAAGGAAAGAGGAGCCGCATTAGTCGAGTTTGCATTGGTGTCTGTGATTTTTTTTACAGTGCTGTTCTCAATCATCGAATTTGGATATCTGTTTTGGGGAAACCTAAGCATGCAGCATGCCGTGCGCGAAGGATCTCGGTTTGCCGTGGTGACGGGTTTTGATCCAGCTCAACCTGACCCGATAGAAGATAGATGCGACAGAGTTAAAAACTTTACTCAAGATAGCTCCATGGGGTTTTATGACAGAGTGTCGCCGGTGGTTACGTTTAGAACGATTAATGCTGCGGGTAACGTTGTGAATATAGGGTCTGGTTGTGGCGCGGCGCAACAGGTTGTTGTGATCCACATTGACTGTACCCTTCCGTTAATCACTCCATTCACTCAGCTTTTGGGCCTTATGGGAGGCAGTAGTTTTACCAATGGGGAGTATAAGTTTTCTGTGAGTACCACCATGAGAAACGAGGCGTTTAAATGATGAAAAATTACAAATTCCTAATCTCAAAAAAATTACGTGGACAAAGCCTCATTGAACTGGCGATTATTCTACCGCTGTTGCTGATGTTGGTATTTGGTGTTATTGATTACGGACGTGCCATTCAATTTAACAATATTTTGGTAGCGATGAGTCGGGAGGGGGCTAACTTGGCATCAAGGACAAGTGAAGAACCTAAGAATATTATTGTAGCTTTGAATAATACTGCTGAACCTTTAGTGATGAACACACGGGGTAGGGTGTATATCACTGAAATTATGGGACGAAAAGTGGTGCCAACTTGTAGCGGCTCACTTTGTGCTATATATCCGCAAGTACAAGCGCAGACGAGATCTATCACTGGTGCTGCAACGCTACCGAGCAAGGTGTGGAATTGTTCGGCTGGTTGGAATAGTAACGGAGGTTGCAGTTCTGTTCCTGCAAATGCTACAGCCACTTTACCGATGACCCTTAATGACGGGGAAGTTGTTTTTGCGGTGGAAACGCTCTATGACTATAACGTGATTGTGAACTATGTGATGCAAATAGGCCCCAAACTTTACTCACTGACGGTGCTATAGCATGCGATTAGCCAAAGGAGGAAACATGAAATCTTTATACCTAAAATATTGCAAAGGTCAGATTGCGATTATTGTCGCGATTTCGCTCATTGTTTTGATTGGCATGGTTGGCCTAGCCATTGATTCAGGCCGGGGGTATGGCGTTAAGGCTAAGTTGAGCGCCGCAGTTGATGCAGCAGCCATCGCGGCAGCGCGCGGTTTGACGGTAGGTAATGACGATGCTGAACGCCTCGCCAATGCGCAGGCATCAGCGCAGAAGTTCTTTAATGGTAATTTCCCTAATAATTACTTGGGATCTACGCCAACATCACTCAATACGACAGCGGTGCACAAGGAGGACGGCTATTGGCAGGTGAATGTATCAGCCACAGCAAACATGCCAACCACCTTCATGCGCGTGCTGGGTCAAAATGAGATTAATGTCAGTGCTGCAGGCGAGGCTATCCGGCGTGACGTTGATATCATGTTGGTGATGGATACTTCAGGGTCCATTGGGTCTGCAATGACTGGACTAAAAAACTGTGCTAAAAACTCTTTTGTGAGTAAGTTTATTTCGGGTCCTGGCGGCGATAGGCTTGGATTGGTCAGCTTTGCCTCAGGTGCGGTACTCGATGTGCCAATTAACAAGGACGCGACTAGAGGGTTTAATAAGACGCAGATGAATAATGCCATTGATGCGTTTACCTCCAGTGGTTGGACCGCGTCAGCAGAGGGAATGCGTAGAGCGCTGAATGAGATTAACGCGATACCAGCCTCGTATCGCTCCAGTTTGCGTGCCATTGTGTTTTTTAGTGATGGTGCCCCAAATGCTGTACCGGCAACCTTTACCCGTACCTCGGGAAGCCCAAACCCAGTAACTGGGGATCTGGAATCCGGAACTGGCGGGTCGGCAACAGGGGCGGCCACTCTACTTTATCGTGAAGATCGACGAGATGTAGAACTCGCCAGTTATTATCCTCTTAATATCGCCACATTGCCGAACACTGGTTTGGTTATAACGGGGGTGGGAGGCGTCCCGCTTGCCAGCTACAACAACGTACGTACGCTTACTGGTAGCCCGATTACCAATACGCGCTGTAACGTGAACAAGGCTGCGAGAAATATGGTTGAGAATATTGCTAATACGTCACGTGGTCAGAGTATATATGTACATTCCGCATCTTTGGGTAGTGCTGTTAATAATCCAGAAACTAGCTTTAGTGGAGGGTGTAGTACCAATAGTGAAGTTGGGTCCACTATTTTGAAGCGCCTCGCTAATTCGACAGATTCTACTACTTACAATGCCGCACAACCCACGGGCATCTACGTCTCTGCGGCAACTATAGCGCAGTGTGATGAAGCCTTTAGCAAGATTGCCAGTGAGATATTGCGTTTGACTAAATAGTAAAGCTGTATGGCTATTTAGCGTTAAGCCCGTATTTAACTTCCTCACAGAGTGCATGTGTCGACCGCAGGGGTTTTTGTCATTGAATATAAAAGCTAAGCCAGCATTTGGTTTAGCTTGTATACATGCGCCAGCGCACATTACCCTGAGTGAAAACAGCAAGACATTAGAGGTGCCTTAAAATGTAAATGAGTTTCTATCTGTTAATCCCCAAGCCAGATTAAGGGTTAGCCCTTACGTGTTCGCACTAATATATTAATTTCAAATACTCCAGTAACCTTCGCTAATCAGATGGATGCTTAACGCATTGGTTATAGCTGCTTTCATAAATAAATTGTGTTGCTACATAGGGCTTCTCAAGTGATTTATCTCTTAGAAAGTCGAAGCATCCTTATGGTGCAAAATGATAAGTGACTGCCATTATTTTAGAGATTCGCTATAGTTGTAGAACCCATATCAGAGATTCAGGTCTTTGATTTTTTGTTTTGTGATTCTTTTGGAGGCACCATGACATCTTTAAAAACAACCAAAGTCAGTAGGAAAAAACCTATTACTAAGGAAGGCCCCACGCTGGAATCTAATAACGAAGATAGCCTCACTCACATTGCTGTAGCCGCTTATTATAAATCAGAGACGCGAGGTTATGAGCCTGGGCATGAGCTGCAAGATTGGCTAGAAGCCGAGGCTGAATTTATTAGTAAGTAATGATGTTGGATGATGTATTGAGTGATTTTTAGGTTTTTTTAAATGATAATCTGAGGAGAGCATGATGAGTACAGAAAACAAGACAAACATTCCGGTAACTACAGGTAAGGAGGCCGCAAAGACTTCATGGCCTGATATTCATCCGATTGCTGACATGGAGCGTGCTTTTGATCGCCTTTTTGGTCGCAGTTGGCCGTCATTATGGCGCCGTAATGATCTTTCATTACTAGATAATATGTTCGAGCAAGAAGGTTTACGCTTGCCTAGCCTGGATGTGATTGATAGAGATGCCGATATTCTGGTTCGCGCCGAAATCCCTGGCATTGATAAAAAAGATCTGAACGTTTCTTTGACAGATAATCTGCTCACTATCAAAGGTCAATCCAGTAGTGAGAAAAAAGAAGAAAAAGGTGATTATCATCGCCATGAGATCTCCAGCTCTTCATTTGCGCGTTCGGTGTCTTTGCCTAGTAAGGTTGATGCAACTAAAACCGCAGCAAGTTTGAAAGATGGTATTCTTGAAGTTACTTTACCTAAAGTGGAATCTTCCAAGCGGCGTAATATCTCCATTCAGTAAGGATTATTACTTCTTACCAATCTGTTCTTGCAAAGGGGTTTAGCATGAAAGCCGCAGGATTTATAGTTGCAGTTGCGATAGCCGCTTTTGGGTTAATGCCTACAAGCGCGTTAAGTTCAACTCCGGAGCTGGCGCATAAGGCAAAGGTGGTTGGCGATATTACTTACATCTCTGGTGGTGTTGGTAAATCAGAGGCTGAGGCGATGAGAAGTGTTGCCAAAGACTTCGCGCTTGAAGTCGTTTTTGTGCAAAAACAAGCGCAGATAGAAGAGTTTCTGGCTGAGGTTAATGTACAGATTCAGGACGCACAAAAGAATGTAGTGCTTGATGTCATCACTGATGGTCCATATCTGTTGGCAAATTTACCACAAGGCAGATATTTAGTGATTGCTGAATATGAAGGTGCTGTTAAACAGCAATGGGTGCGTGTTGGTATTAAAAAACATCAAAAAATCGTGTTCTGGTGGCCGATTATAGATTCGCTTTAAAATATTTGGGTTCACCTTAAAACATTTGTTTACAGGAGGCTTTAGTTGGAATTCCCACCGCTCGGAGATAGAACCTGTTTGTATCAAACCGCCCAGCTTGATGCTGTACTTGATCACATGGCTTGGCAAGCGGCTGGATTTTTGACGGCGAAACAACGCATCATGATTGTAGGCATTTTACGCCGTGGTGCGCCGCTTGCAGAAATGTTGCACGAAAGGCTGATGCGTAATTTTAAATTGGCTAGAATAGATTTGATGAACCTGCAAATTAAACGCTATGCCGATGATTTGACGCTACTTTATCCTGAAACAAAATTGACTGAGAATAATCAACACGCATCACTTGATTTGAGCAATACGACGGTATTGGTGGTGGATGATGTCATGTATCGAGGCCACTCCATGTTGCGCGCGGTGGAATATCTGGCCAGAAAGCAGGCGGCCGAGATTAGAACCGCCGTACTTGTGGATAGAGGGGCAAACAAGCTGCCGGTGCGCATTGATATTGCCGGCGTCAGGCTGGATGTTGCCCCGACTGATATTATCGAGTGCAATGTGCCGCCTTATGAAACAGAATTTAAAATAGACTTACTTAAACCGACTATCAATTAACTCAGATGGATCATTAGGCCAAATATACGCCCCCTTTAAGCGGGGAGGGTTAGAAAAGGGATGGTTCGGTTCTAATAGAAAATATGTGATTAACTATCAATAAATGTGAGCAATTAACATGAGCCGCCTCTATGTTTTATGATCGCAATGAAGCTGCATTAGCACTTGCGGAAAAACTTACAAATTACAAAGGTAAAAATCCTTTGATCCTCGCTATTCCGCGTGGTGCTGTGCCCATGGCGAGGGTAATCGCGGATGCGCTTGGCGGTACTTATGATGTGGTTTTGGTGCGCAAGTTGCGAGCACCATATCAACCGGAATTAGCCATTGGCTCAGTTGATGAAAGTGGCTGGACTTACATTGCCGACTTTGCCGCATCGGTTGGGGCTGATGCTCAATATATTGCGACTGAAAAGTCTGTGCAGCTAGGTACTATCAAAAAACGTCGCGAACAGTACACGCCAATTCGCCCTCCGATTGATCCGGCTGGGCGTGTCGTTATCGTCATTGATGATGGTCTTGCCACCGGTGCTACCATGATTTCTGCATTGCATGGCTTACGTAATGGAAAGCCAGCCAAACTCATTTGTGCAGTGCCGGTTTCACCGCCAGATACATTGAGAAAAATAGCTGAGCTTGCTGATGAAGTAGTTTGCCTTGAGACGCCTGGAAATTTTCAGGCAGTTGGGCAGTTTTATGAAAATTTCCCACAGGTTGAAGACGAAGAAGTGATTGAGATTTTGCAGGGATAAATCAGCTGGTTATTTGTGGTGATTTTAAATACTGCAAAAACCATGCAGAGGCCTGATAAGCGACCTCTTCCAACGTGCCAGCTTCTTCAAACAAATGCGTAGCCCCAGGGATGATGGATATTTCTTTTTTGCTATGCATCAGGTTATAGGCATCGCGATTTAATGTAATCACCACATCATCTCGTCCGCCTACCAATAGCAATGTGGGTGACTTTACACTAGCCAAAAAATCCTGACCTGCTAAGTCTGGGCGGCCACCGCGAGAAACAACGGCGCCGATTTCAAAGCCAAGCACAGCCGCAGCTTGAAGTGCCGCCGCAGCGCCTGTACTAGCGCCAAAATAGCCAAGTGGTAACTTGTGCGTAACTGCTTCAGATGTTACCCAGCGCGTAGCCGCAAGCAGGCGCCTTGTAAGTAGCGAAATATCAAAGCGAGTTTGGTAGTGCATGTCTTCTTCTGCTGTGAGCAAATCCATCAGCAGTGTGCCGATGCCGTTATCACGCAACACCTGGGCAACATAATTGTTGCGCGGACTATGGCGACTGCTGCCATTGCCGTGGGCAAACAGAACCAAGCTGCTGGCATTTTCTGGCAGATCCAGCTTACCTTCGAGATAAACATCATCAGCTGGAATATGAACGAGCTTTTCAACTGCAGTTGACATAATGACTTTCTGGCTTAAGCATGCGCCATGATGCTGATTGGAATGCGCTTTCTGCCGAAATTACCTGCCTGTTCCGCAAAATATCCGGCGATGTGAGTAGCGCAATGTGGGCAAGTGCCATCTTGAGTTAATCGATACTGGTTAATTTGATGCCAGTCGCGCACGATGAGCGGTGTGTGGCAGCTTGGGCAGAAAGTTGTATCACCTTCTTGATTGTGCACATTGCCGGTATAAACATATTGCAGACCTTGTTTGATGGCGATATTGCGTGCGCGTACAAGGGTGGCAGGCGGGGTGGGTGGAATATCCGGCATTTTGTAATCAGGATGGAACGCAGAGAAATGCAGCGGCACGTCAACACCCAATTCTTTTTTAATCCATTGGCACATGGCGGTGATTTCTTCATCTGAGTCATTTTTACCTGGAATCAGCAAAGTTGTGATTTCAAACCATACATTCGTTTCGTGTTTAAGATAACGCAAGGTATCGAGTATGGGTTGCAGATGCGCGCCAGTTAGCTTGAAATAAAAATCATCGGTAAAAGCTTTCAGATCTACGTTTGCGGCATCTATTTTTGCGTAAAAATCGCGTCGGGCTTGATCATGCATATAACCAGCGGTAACAGCCACGGTCTTAATGTCACGTGCATGGCAGGCATCCGCCACGTCCATTGCGTATTCAGCAAAAATAACAGGGTCGTTATAGGTAAATGCTACGCTGTTGCAGCCATGTTTTTCTGCTGCAATCGCAATGTCTTCAGGCGAGGCCTGATCCATCATTTTATCCATATCCTTGGACTTACTGATGTCCCAGTTCTGACAAAATTTGCATGCCAGATTGCAACCTGCCGTGCCGAATGACAGTACGCTACTGCCTGGGTAAAAATGATTCAGCGGTTTTTTTTCGATAGGGTCAATGCAGAAACCGGAAGAACGCCCGTACGTTGTGAGAATCATCTGGTCACCCTGACGCATGCGTACAAAGCAGGCGCCGCGCTGACCTTCATGCAACTTACAATCACGCGGACAAAGGTCGCATTGCATGCGTCCATCTTCAATCATGTGCCAGTAACGCGCTAAGTAATTTGAATTTTCAATCATGTCTGCGCCCTTTTACTTTAAGACTTTTACATCTTTTGTGATGTCTTTTTCTTTCCATTTGCTCACTGTGTAACGATAGAGCTTGACCTCGTCATCCCAAAATCCAGGCTGTAAGCCAGCTTTATGCTTTAGGTGCGCCATAAAAACATCAGCATCAGGCAGTTGCTCCCATACTTGCGGCAAAAAAGTGCTGCGGTAGCGCCCAAATTCGAACACAACACCATCGATGCCTGGCTGTAATTGAGCCAGCGCGTCATGTTCATCATAAAACGCCATGGCCTGCATCGCTGATAGCAGTGAAATTTCGATTTTGGTATGCGTTAGCTCTGCTTCAGTGAGCGGTGAGAAACGCGGGTCACGGAAAGCGGCGGCTTCCGCATTGGCTTTAACATCTATCAACAAAGGGCGATGCGCTTCTAGCGTGCCGATACAACCACGAAGTTGCTGGTTTTGAGTCAATGTCACAAAGCTTGCGCCTTTCTCATGTAGCAATGGAAAATCTTTGGTAGTTTCGTCATACGGTTTGCCAAATGCATCAAAAATAGCGGCACGTGCTATTGAAATGAGTACTTCCCCAGCGCTGTCAGTAGTACTCTCAGATAGTTGAGCCATCGTTTGTTTCCTCTGTGAAAATAAACGAGGCATAGCCAACCACTTTATCCTTATCACCTGCGGTATCACCAGAGTTACATAAATCCAATAGCTTGGGTTTTAAATGGTGTCGGCTAGCGGCTAGAATCAATCCATTAACGGGCGTGCCGCCACAGGCTTGCTGGTGTGTTAATGAGCTCTTCATGCTTAGTATGTTCTGTACGGTTGCCTGATCAACTGATTGTGCTAAGTCGTACGGTAAGTAGTGGGATAAATCAGAGCTGACAACAATCAAGGTTTCCGGCCCACCCCACAGTGCATCCAGCACTTCTGCCACCTCGGCAGGTGTAGAGTCGCCCACCGCCAGTGGCACTAATTTGAAATCATCCAGCACCGTTTGTAAAAATGGTAATTGCACTTCAAGTGAGTGCTCTTGACCATGGGCGGCACGACTCACTACAACCTGACTCAAACCAGAGAGGGATGCAATGGCTTCTTGGTCAATTGTTATTTCACCTAGCGGTGTTGCAAAAGCATCGGCATCTGGCAGAGCTAAACCACGCAGGGGTACGCGATGCACAGGCCCCAGCAAAACCACACGTTTGATTGATTCACGCCCCTGCGTTAGGCGTGCATAAGCGATAGCTGCAGTTTGTCCAGAATAGATATAGCCAGCATGCGGAACAATGATTGCCTTGGGATATGCATGACCGATAACCGCCTCTGCCGACGCTAGTAACGTTTTAATTTCATCTGTTAATATCTGTTTATTGCCTGAATAAAAAGCACCAGCCACAGCAGGCTGACGGGTAGTGTGCATAGCGAACCTCCACCAGATAACAATAAGAATATTGCCCATATGATTGAGGCAATTTTTCATTTTTCAATCCTATAAGGGTTAGCCCGTACGTGTTTGCCCTAATTTACATGTTTTGATTAGTGAAGTAGATTGATATCTTCGGCATTGCGTTCGAAGTAATGTTCTGTTGTAGTAAATCTCACCCCTGGATTTATGAGCATTGACTTTTGCGCCATATTCAATAGGAGGCATGATGGAACTTTTAAAAGCAACGCAGGGAGGCAGTAAAAACCCTATCCCTATTTTCGGTATTCAATCCGAGACTGAAACCAATCAAGAATCTAGCGTAGCAGATAGATGCGCTCGCATTGCTATATGTGCATATCATAAAGCGGAAGCTAGAGGTTTTGAGCCTGGCCATGAGATTGATGGCTGGCTAGACGCTGAAACGGAGGTGAATGGATGAAAATATCGAATTTGAACACTAAACTTAACTCAGATGCCCTTGTGACAAATGAGATTGAAGCAACAAACAATGCAGATTATTCCCAAAGTGAAGAAGATTTAGCATTCATAACGCTAGATGATGATGGTCTAATTTGCGAATACAATAAAGCGGCCGCCATATTGTTGGATGGCGCACCTAACAACCTGACTTGGCAACCTATATCCAAGTTTCTGCCATGGCTGAAGGAAACACCGTTAATGCTAGGCAAAAGCGTCAATCCTACCCTGCGATTTTTATCCCGTATCGGTTATAGTTTTGAAGTGATTGGGGTAGGTGGGATACACTTTGCTTGTGTATTATTTTTCAACGAAATTGAAAGCTTGGGTAGGCGTCATTTACGCCTTATTTTTAGGCCAATTATGCCGCAATATACGCTGGCTTAAGTAGTTATTGCATAGGTCATCCGACTGCATCGCAATCGGAGTTTGAATGTTTTACGTGATTCAAGGGTGGTGGTCGGCTAATAGGCGTTTGCCTTGGCCTTGAAAAAACATTACATCCACAAAATACACCAAAATCACGAACATAATCAAAGTGATATATCACTTTGGTTTATCACTATTTTGGTGGCGGATGTATCGTGGTAACCAATTGATTGGTTTCGTGCATTTCGTAATTTCAGTGGATCAACCAATCTCCGCGAGAATCCCCTCGTTTTAGCCATGGGGAGGTTTAGTTGCTGTTCATAGGATTAGAGCACTTGTTGCAATGATTGGGCAGTACCTTGGATAACAATAAGCTCCGTCTCATAAAAAAAGCCCGATGGTTAAAATCATCGGGCTTTTAGTGGTAGTTGGCAAGCACAAATGTTAGTCAACATTGAATAACTTTAGTTTAATTGCTAGTCTAGCTTCAGTGATTTTGTATAGTTAATTAGACCATTAGTCGAGCTGTCGTAATTGCTCACCACCTCTTCATTAATCAATTGCGGCAGAATTTGTTGCGCAATTTGTTTGCCGTATTCCACGCCCCATTGGTCATAGCTGTTGATATCCCAAAGAATCCCCTGTACGAATATTTTATGTTCATATAAGGCGATAAGTTTACCCAGCGTGTTAGGCGTAAGTTTATCGAACAGAATCGATGTAGTAGGGCGGTTGCCTTCAAACACTTTATGCGGGAGCAAATCTTCAAGCGCTTCACCAGATAAGCCTTGAAGTTCAAGCTCTGCACGTGCCTCTTCTTTGGTTTTACCTAGCATCAGCGATTGCGTTTGTGCCAAAAAGTTAGCAATCAGAATTTTGTGATGCGCGTTACCGTTACTACCAACTTTATAGTGACTATGTGCCGGCATTAAAAAGTCCGCCGGAACAATCTGCGTACCTTGATGAATCAGTTGGTAGAACGCATGCTGACCATTAGTCCCCGCTTCACCCCAAATAACAGGGCCGGTTTTGTAGGTAACACGGCTACCATCACGGCAAATAAATTTACCGTTACTTTCCATATCCGCTTGCTGCAAATACGCAGGGAAGCGCGCCATACCTTGGTCATAAGGCAGGATAGCCTGTGAGTCAACATGAAAAAAGTTGTTATACCAAACGCCAATCAGCGCCAGAATCACCGGCATATTTTGTTCAAGAGGCGCGGTTTTAAAATGCTCATCCATCTCAAAAGCACCTGTGAGTAACGCCTCAAAGTTATCCATGCCCACATACAAGGCAATGGATAAGCCAATGGCAGACCAAAGTGAATAGCGCCCGCCAACCCAGTCCCAAAATGCAAACATGTTTGCAGTATCAATGCCAAACGCTTGTACGGCTTTGGTATTGGTAGAAAGCGCAACAAAGTGCTTGGCGACATGCGCGCTTTCTTTTGCTGTAGCTAAAAACCAAGTGCGGGCGGATGTGGCGTTGGTTAAGGTTTCTTGTGTCGTAAACGTTTTTGATGCCACGATAAATAGCGTAGTTTCAGGGTTGCATTTTTCTAGTGCGCGCATTAAATGTGCGCCATCGATATTTGAAACAAAGTGAACGTTCAGACCTGCGCTGGCATATGGTTTTAATGCATCGCATACCATCACTGGACCAAGATCAGAACCGCCAATGCCGATATTTACGATGTCGGTGATGCGTTTACCTGAGTAGCCCAACCAACTGCCATCGCGAACTTTATCCGAGAATTGACGCATTTGCGCCAATACAGCATTCACATCCGGCATCACATCGTGACCATCAACTAAAACGGGTGTGTTGGCACGGTTGCGTAAAGCGGTATGCAATACGGCGCGATCTTCTGTCATGTTTATTTTGTCACCCACAAACATTTTGTCGCGCCACTGCTCAATGTTAGCCTCACGCGCCATTTGAAATAATAGCGGCAACGTTTCATCGGTAATCCGATGTTTTGAGTAATCAAATAAAATATCGGCAAATTTCAGGCTGTATTTATTAAAGCGATTAGCATCTTGCGCAAATAAGTCGCGCATATGAGTAGAGGCTACTTGTTGTTGGTGATGACAAAGTTTTTGCCACGCTGGAAGTTTGTTTAGTCTAGCCATGTTAGTAATAGTGCTTTATATTCAATAGGTTATTTTATTTGTAATACGATGCCAGATAATGGTGGTAATGTTATTACAAGCGACTGTTGATGATGCATCCATGCAATACTTTCAGTTTGCAAGTCAGTACAGTTACCTTGGTTGCTACCGCCATAACAGTTTGCATCACTGTTAAAAATCTCATGGTAACTGCCAGCCTGCGGCACGCCAATGCGATACTCATTACGCAATACAGGCGTGAAGTTCAACACTATTATAACAAAACTATTGTCCAATCCACGCCTTACATAGCTAACAATTGATTGCTCTGTATCGTGACAGTCTATCCATTCAAAACCTTGCACTTCAAAATCAAGGGTATGCAGAGCGTTGAGGTCTTTATATAGTTTATTTAAGTCAGTGTTAAGTTGTTTAACCCCTTGATGCCATTGGTGACCTGGGTAATCATTATCCAGCAAATGCCAATCAAGGCTGGCGTTCACATTCCATTCACGTCCCTGGCCAAATTCGTTACCCATGAAGTTAAGTTTTTTACCAGGGGAGGTCATTTGATAGGTGAATAACAAGCGTAAATTTGCAAATTTCTGCCAAGCATCGCCTGGCATTTTATCAAGTAGTGACTTTTTACCATGCACCACTTCATCGTGAGAAAACGGCAACACAAAATTTTCTGAATAAGCGTAAAGCTGACCAAAGGTGAGCATGTCATGGTAGTAACGTCTATGTACGGGATCGGTTTCAATGTATGACAAAGTGTCATTCATCCAGCCCATGTTCCATTTCATGTTAAAGCCTAGCCCACCTAAATACACAGGGCGAGATACCATTGGCCATGCCGTTGATTCTTCAGCAATAGTGAGTACGCCTGCGAAATCTTCACCCACCATCACGTTAAGTTGTTTTAAGAAATCAATAACATCTAGATTCTCCCGACCGCCAAATTTATTCGGTAGCCACTCACCAGCTTTACGTGAGTAATCAAGGTAGAGCATCGAGGCCACAGCATCAACACGTAAGCCATCAATATGAAACTCCTGCAGCCAAAAGTAAGCGTTGGCAATTAGGAAGTTACGTACTTCATTTCGACCATAATTGAAAATATAGGTCCCCCAGTCCTGATGTTCACCTAAACGCGGGTCTTCATGTTCATATAAAGCTGTGCCATCAAAGCGAGCTAACGCCCAGTCATCTTTAGGAAAGTGCCCTGGTACCCAGTCTAATATCACTCCGATATTGGCTTGGTGAAAAGCGTCAATCAAAAAGCGTAAATCATCAGGCGAGCCGAATCTATTAGTGACGCCAAAATAACCCGTGGTTTGGTAACCCCATGACTCTGTTAGCGGATGCTCAGAAATTGGCATTAACTCAATATGGGTGTAACCCATACTGGCTACATGTGGCACCAGTGTTTTTGCTAGTTCACGGTACGTTAAAAAATGGCCTTTATCATTGCGTTGCCATGAGCCTAAATGTACTTCATAACAGTTTAAAGGCGCGTGTAGCCAATCACGCTGTTTACGTGTTTCCAGCCATTGCTTATCTTCCCACTGGTGATGGCTGGCACTGATTTTTGCACTGGTGCCTGGGCGTTGTTCAAACTCAAAGCCGTAAGGGTCTGTTTTAACTAAAATGTTGCCTGTATGGCGATTGCGGATTTCAAATTTATAAGTGTCACTTGTGGTTAAGCTAGGAATAAAAATATCCCAAACCCCACTTGAGCCATGCGCACGCATTGGGTTTATGCGACCGTCCCAGTTATTAAAGCTACCGACCACACTGACACGCTCAGCATTAGGCGCCCAAACAGCAAAGCGCACGCCAGCAACATTATCTTGTGTGGTGAATTGCGCGCCTAATGTTTTGTAGGCTTGTTTTAAACGGCCTTCACCAAATAGGTAAAGCTCATCCTGGGTGAGGCTGGAGTTAAATGAATAGGGATCGTAAGTTTCGTAACTGTGAGTCGCTGACGCTATTTTGAGTAAGCAAGGTGTTTTAATTGGCGTTTTACTGATGCGCTCAAATAAACCATCGCGATGCGTTTTTTCAAGCTTTTCCCAAGTCGTGCCAGTGTTGATTTGCACCTCGGAGGCATAAGGTAAAAATGCTCTAAAAACAAAGCCTTGGTTCTCAACATCATTCACTGCGTGATGACCTAAAAAGCTAAACGGGTCATGATGGCGTGCTTCTAAAATGAGGCGAAGTGCCTGTGTATGCGCTTTTGATACCGATTGAGTTGCTTTAGATTTTGCCAAAGTTATATCCCCTCATCATTTTTAAGGTATTTTAGTTTTTATTTGTTAGATTAGATCTAATCTAGCTAGATTATAATGCTTTAAGCTGATTATAATGTAATCAATTACAATGTTAACTAAATTAAACTAGTTGGCCCAGCTAGTGCAATGTAAGGCAACCTTTATAAATTTATGTGATGGGAAACGAAGCTAGATGCTGGCTTGGCATTTTACTGACTTTAGTGTCCCTGTGGTGCGATTTCCCCGACACGCGAATTTATCAAAGGTTAACGTAAGTAACTAACCAAACCTCAGGAGGGCATCATGTCGCAAAATCGACAAGTGGATCAGCATTCAGACCGTTTTATTAGTACCTTAACCAAAAATACTGCCGCGATTATTCTGGCAGGTGGGCGCGGGAGCCGTTTGAAGAATTTAACAGACTGGCGCGCCAAGCCTGCGGTGCAGTTTGGTGGAAAGTTTCGTATTATTGATTTCCCGCTTTCAAATTGCATGAACTCTGGCATTCGCCGTATTAACGTCGCCACGCAATATAAAGCACAAAGCTTAATTCAGCATATTCAGCGCGGATGGGGTTTTTTACGTGGTGAGTTTAATGAGTACGTTAATATTATCCCGGCACAACAGCGAATATCTGAAGATTGGTACAAAGGCACAGCAGATGCGGTATATCAAAATATAGATTTATTGCGCGAGAGTGGCGCTGAGTATGTGTTGATTTTAGCGGGCGACCATATTTACAAAATGGATTACGGCAAAATGTTGGCGACACATGTGAAAAATAATGCGGATATGACGGTCGCGTGCATTAATGTGCCTTTAGAAGATGCCAAAGGGTTTGGTGTATTGGCTGTTGATGAGTCAGACCGCGTAATCGAGTTTGCTGAAAAACCCGCTAATCCAAAGCACATGCCAGACGACACCACTAAAGCTTTCGCAAGCATGGGGATTTACGTATTTAACGCTAAATTTTTGTATGAGCAATTGATTCGCGATGCCGGAGACTCAAAATCCAGCCATGATTTTGGTGGTGATATTATTCCTTACATCATCAATAAATATAAAATACAGGCACATCGATTTACTGATAGTTGTGTCGGTGCCAAGAACGACAACTATTATTGGCGTGATGTAGGTACGATTGACGCGTACTGGGAAGCTAACATGGAGCTCACAAAAGTGATTCCTGAGCTTAATCTATACGACAGAGATTGGCCAATTTGGACTTATCAAGAACAATTGCCGCCTGCCAAGTTTGTATTTAATGATGATGGTAGAACTGGCAAGGCAATAGATTCTCTGGTGTCTGGCGGTTGCTTGATCAGTGGCTCATGCATTACAAGCTCTGTTTTATTTTCAGATGTGCGTGTCCATAGTTATTGCGATATTAAGGGGTCGGTTATTTTGCCTAAAGTGACAATCAATCGAAGCGTTGTGCTCAAAAATGTGGTGATAGACCGTGGTTGCATCATCCCGGAAGGCATGCAAATTGGCGTAGATTTAACGCTGGATGCAAAACGTTTCTATGTGTCTGAAAAAGGTATCGTGTTGGTGACGCCAGATATGTTAGGGCAGAATTTATATCGTGTGGTTTGATCGCATGCTTTAAATGAAGCGTTCAGTTTAGTTTAATGGCAAGTGCGTAAGACTTGCCGTTACCTGAGCTCACCTATTTTTTTAATTTAATAGTTTAAGGTTTTCTTGAAGTGAATACTGCCAGACCTAAGTTATATCTCAACCTCTATTGGCACATGCACCAACCGGATTATCGCGATTTAGCGACGAATGAATACGTGCTGCCGTGGACTTATTTACACGCGATCAAAGATTACAGTGATATGGCGTATCACCTTGAAATCAATCCTGCAGCACGTGTGAGCTTTAATTTCGTACCGATTTTATTAGAGCAGTTGGAAGACTACACGCAACAATTCAAGCAAAATACCATACGCGACCCTTTGCTTGCGTTATTGATTAAAAAAGACTTGGAAAACATCAACCTTGATCAATGCCATTTGATTGTGCAAAGCTGTTTTAAGAGTCATCACGAAAAAATGCTTACGCCGTTTCCACATTATCAACGCTTGTTACAGCTTTATCAGTTAGTAGAGCCGATGATGACGAATGATCAGTTTCATTATTTATCTGCGCAATATAAGGCAGACTTACTAGTGTGGTATCACTTAGCCTGGTGTGGCGAGAGCTTGAGACGTACAAATAAAGTAGTGCAAGCGCTGATGGCTAAAGGCTCATTATTTACTTATGAAGAAAGACAGCAGTTGTATGTGGTGATTGGTGACACGATTTCAAATTTAATTCCGCGTTATAAAGCCTTAATGGTGCGTAAGCAAATTGAAATTTCTACCACGCCATATTACCACCCGATCTTGCCGTTATTGCTCGACTTTAAATCTACGCTAGATGCTATGCCTGATGCGCCTTTGCCAGAAAATACCCGGTATATGGGCGGGCAAAGTCGTGCGGTTGCACATATATTATCTGCAAAAAAAGCACATCAGCATTATTTTGGTGTAGTGCCGCGTGGTATGTGGCCAGCTGAAGGCGCTGTTTCACATGCAGCACTGTCACTGATGGCCGAGCATGGCGTTGAGTGGGCCGCAACGGGCCAAGGCGTTTTGGCTAATAGTTTAATTAAGTCAAACTTAAGTGTTGAAAATAAAGATGACTATTTATATCAGCCATATCGCGTTACCAATGGTAAACATGATGTTTTATGTTTCTTTAGAGATGATGAGCTTTCAGACAAAATTGGCTTTGAATACGCAAAAATGCACTCTAACGAAGCAGTGGGGGATTTTATCCGCTCGCTTGAGCGTATTCAGCAGGCGAACACGAGCGATCAAACCAAAGTGGTCAGCGTGATTTTAGATGGAGAAAACGCTTGGGAATACTTCCCGTATAACGGCTTTTATTTCTTGAGCGAATTATACGAAGCGCTGGCAAAGCATCCTGATATTAAAATGACTACTTTCAGCGACATCGTTGATATATATCAAGCCAAAACCAGTAAAACTAATCGATTATCCACACCCGGTTTGCCGCAAGTCGCTGCTGGTAGCTGGGTTTATGGTACTTTTAGTACTTGGATTGGCAGTAAAGATAAAAACTTGGCGTGGGATTTACTTTGTGAGGCTAAAAAAACTTACGACAGTGTGCTGGCATCCGATAGTTTAGATGCAGAGCAGCTTAGTGCATGTGAACGCCAACTTGCTATTTGCGAAGGGTCGGACTGGTTCTGGTGGTTCGGTGATTATAACTCATCCGATAGCGTTGCCAGTTTTGATCAGCTCTATCGCCGTAATTTAATCAATTTATACACATTGCTTGGACAACCCGTGCCAGAAGCTTTGCATAAAAAAATTAGTGCAGGTGGTGGCGATGCGGACAATGCGGGCACTATGCGGCGTGGGCAGGCATAATTTGTAGCGTTAATAGCTGGGACGTTTCGCACAACTTTTTTATTCTGCAGAAATTTATGACTTTTGAATCTAACTCATTACCTTTAACTGAACGCCAGGCAGGCGTGCTGTTGCACGTTAGCTCGCTACCTAGCGCTTATTACACAGGTGATTTGGGGGTAGAAGCTTATCGCTTTGTTGATTTTTTACATAATATTGGCGCAACAGTCTGGCAAACTTTGCCCATCAATATGCCGCATGCAGATAACTCGCCTTATCAGTGTTTGTCAGCGCATGCAGGAAACCCAGATTTCATTAGTTTAGAAGCATTGCAAACGCAAGGCTTGCTTACTAAAGAGGATTTAGGTGGATTGCTGACCAGTAAATCCCGTTTGCTGGCTAAGGCGTATGCCACATTTAGCCAGCAAACTGATAAGAAAATGCAGCAAGCATTTAGCCGTTTTTGCAAAAAACATAAGCATTGGTTAAATGATTTTGCCCTTTTTTTGGCGTTACGTAATCAATTTAATAATGCTGGTTGGAGTCAGTGGCCTGAAGTTTATAAAAATCGTGATAAAAAAACGTTAAAACTGGCGCAAGCTGAGTTAGAACAAGAAATTGCAGTGATTCAGTTTTCACAGTTTATTTTCTTTACACAATGGTTAGCGTTAAAAAAATATGCAACGCATAAAAAAGTAGCTTTATTTGGAGATATTCCAATTTTTGTCGCGTACGACAGCGCAGACGTATGGGCTGAACCACATTTTTTTAAGCTTGATGCCGATAAAAATATGACGGTAGTGGCGGGTGTGCCACCAGATTATTTTTCTGTAACGGGTCAACGTTGGGGTAACCCACACTATAACTGGGACGCAATGGCTGCAACTGGCTTTAGCTGGTGGGTGTCGCGTATGACGACTCAAAATGAGCTGTTTGATATCGTACGTATTGATCATTTTAGAGGGTTGGAAGCGGCATGGGAAATCCCCGCGACTGAAGAAACCGCAATCAATGGCGTATGGGAATTAGCGCCTGGCGATGCGTTATTAGCTGCGATAAAAGCCGCCTTGCCTGATATTAAATTGGTGGCAGAAGACTTGGGTATTATTACCGCAGAAGTAGATGCTTTGAGAGAAAAATACAATTTGCCAGGGATGAAGATTTTGCAATTTGCATTTAGCGGCAACGATGATAATCCATATTTACCGCATAATATTGAAGAAAATAGTGTGGTTTACACCGGTACGCATGATAACGACACTACCCTGGGTTGGTATGAGTCAATGGATGAGCAGCAACGTGAATATGTGCATGCCTATTTGCGCGTATCTCACTATGAGCAACATGAGCCGAGCATGCCTAACGATTTAATTCTCATGGCGCTTGAATCGAAAGCGCAATTGGCGATTATCCCGATGCAGGATATTTTGGCGCTAGATAGCAATCACCGTATGAATACACCAGGCACTTCTACTGGCAATTGGCACTGGCGTTTTAATTGGCAGCAATTATCAGTCGAGCAAAAAGCCAGCATTACCGAGCTAATTAAACGTACAAAGCGCCATTAAGTGTATGGCAACCCTAATTGGCATAGACGTTGGCGGCACTAACCTACGCGTTGGCGTAGTGGAATGTCATGCATTTACGCCACCGCAACTACTAGAAGAAGTACGTTTTCAAGCTGACTTTTCCAGCCTAAGTAAAACACATCAGCATTCACCACAGCAGGCCTGGCAAACCATTTTAATGACCATTGCGGATGCCGTTAACAGCGTTCGTGCCAAGCACCCGGCTATATTGGCGGTTGGTGTTGGTTTTCCTGGGTTTATTGACCCAGTTACCCAAACTATTTCACAATCCCCCAATTTGCCAGGGTTAAGCAATGTTGATTTAAGTGCAGATTTAAGCGCGATCATTGCATTGCCGGTAATCACGGAGAATGACGCATTGGCGGCAGCTTATGGCGAATACATGATGCATCCATCTCAAGCCATTAGCCAAACAAGTGGTCATGCAAGTAGTTTGATTTATTTAGGCTTAGGCACCGGCGTGGGTGGTGGTTTGATTTTGAATGGTAAGCCATTCCAAGGCCAGCATGGTGTGGCAATGGAAGTTGGGCATATTACGGTTCAGCCCAATGGCAGGTTGTGCGGTTGTGGTAACTTAGGCTGCATGGAGCAATATGCCTCAGCGGGCGGGGTTGCAATTAGTTATTTTGAGGCCACGAACCAGCATTGCACCGCTTTAGAAATTGCAACACGTGCAAGCGCAGGTGATGAAGCTGCCGTTGCCGCTTATCAGCGCGCGGGCACAGCACTAGCGCAAGCATTGGCACACATATTAAAAGTGATTGATGTTGCAAATGTAGTCATTGGCGGTGGCATGAGTGCTGGCTGGCCGTTGATGCAACAAGCTTTTCATCAGCAATTAGAACAGGATTTAATCCCGGCTTTACGCGGCAAGGTCAATGTGAGTATTTCTAATATGGGTGATCATGCGGGGATTATTGGCGCGGCGCTACTTTCACGCCCTGTCTTATAAAAACTAGTAAAGTCATTCAGCGGAGTCAATTGCTCGCGCCTAACATCTGTTATTTGAATAGGGGTAGTGTTCTCTTTGAGTAGCCCAATGGCGGCAGATGGTTCATGGAAGGTATGTCCTAGAGCGTTGGCAACAGATTGATTGGTCACTTTTCCTTGATGCACATTTAACCCGTTCAGAAAATGCCAATTATCGCGTAGTGCTTGCAAGCCCTTATCTGCAAGTGCCAGCACGCAAGGCGGCGTGGCATTATTGAGTGCATAGGCGGATGTGCGTAGGACCGACTCCGGCATATTAGCGACGCAGTAATGAATGACACCATCGACTACATAGGTTGGTGTGTCGTGGGTGGTCGGACGCGAAGTCTCGCAACAGCCGCCTTGGTCAATGGCAACATTTACAATCACGCTCCCAGGTTTAATCTTGGTGGCAATATTACGTGTGATGAGTTTGGGTGCCGTAGCGCCCGCAACCAGTACTGCACCAATCACGAGCTCGGCAATGCTACAGTGATGCTCAATCGCATCTGCCGTTGAGTAAACGGTATTTAGGCGATGACCGAATTGCTTACTGAGGTTGCGTAAGACATCTATATTGCGATCCAGTAGTGTCACCATGGCGCCCATGCCGAGGGCGACATCAATGGCATTGGTGCCGACGATGCCGCCACCGATAATCGTTACTCTGGCAGGATCAACTCCAGTAATGCCACCCAGCAATATGCCAGCCCAGCCATGCGCTTTTTCTAAAAAATAGTCGCCTGACTGAACCGCAAGTCGTCCAGCCACTTCTGATATTGGTGCCAGCAATGGCAAGCAGCCTCCATCGGAGGTAACGGTTTCGTAGGCGATGCAAGTTGCTCCCGAGCCTACCAGGTCTTGAGTCTGCTCAGAGTCGGGGCGAGGTGCAAATAAGTAAAAAGAATCTGCCCAGGCTTTAGCCACTTGCGCACAATGGCTTGGGGTTTCTTGACCTTAATGATCAATTGCGCTCGCTCGAATATTTCCTGTGCTGATTTGACCACTGTTGCATTTGCGGCCTGATACTGCTGGTTTAGCGCACCGATTCCATTACCCGCGCCTGACTCGACAATAACCTCGTCACCGTGCGCCACCAACTCTCTAACATTAGCTGGTACCAGGCCCACTCGATATTCACGCACCTTTATTTCCTTGGGGACTCCGATTAACATAATTTTTTAGCTCCTTACAAAATAACTGCGTCATACTCAGCGCATAAATATTGAATAACATTAACAATAGCGGTTAGGTGCAGGTTTAGTTTAAGCTAAACAATTGCTTATAATGGTCGTTAAGGTGTTATATATACGTGTATATATTTTCAGTCTGAACTTTATTAGGCGGTAGTTATAGTTAAAGGGTTGTTATGAAGCGGAAAGACATAGTACCAACAAGTCAAGAGAGGCTGATGCGGGAAAACGACTTCATCGTATCCAAAACCGATCTAAAAGGTCGGATAACTTACGGAAATGAGATTTTCATCGAATTTTCTGGTTATAGCGAAGAAGAGCTTCTTGGTAGTCAGCACAATATCGTTCGTCATCCAGATATGCCTAGAGCCGTGTTTAGTTTGCTGTGGGATTACTTGGCGCAAGACAAAGAAATATTTGCTTTTGTTAAGAATATGTCAAAAGACGGCGGTTTTTATTGGGTATTTACGCATGTTGCACCGATGAAAGATAAGAATAATAACAAAATCGGTTATACCTCTGTACGTCGCATGCCTAATCCAAAAGCCATTCCGATTGTCACGAGTGTTTACAAAACCATGTTGGATGCAGAGCGTAGCGCAGGCGCTATGGATGCGATAGCGGCTTCAGGAGCGATACTTGGCGACGTATTGAAACAGAAAGGCGTTAGTTATGAGGAGCTTATCAATGTCTTACAGTCGCTTTAAAAATAATGAATCTTTAGCGCTCACTAGCGTTGTTTTTATATGGCTGTGCTCGCTAATCTACTTATTGAAATCAGCGCTGAGCGATGCGGCTGGAAGCGACTTAATTATCCCAGTTTTATTGACGGTAGCCTCGCTTTTATCTGTAATTTGGTGGAGGCGTTCAACTGTTGTCGATACACATTTACTGAAAAACTTATTAAGTGTAGGCGAAGAATGGGCGCAGGGGTCTGTTGGCGTGCGTATTACGCATATTGGTGGAAACACACGGCCAATGCAGCAGCTCGCTTGGCACCTTAATAATTTGATGGATCAGGTAGAAGCGACCCAGGTTGACATGTACTACTCAACGACCTGTGTAGCTTACGGCAATTTTTCTAGAAAAGGCTATCCACAAGGCTTGCATGGCGAATTTTCTGTAGCGTTGGAACAATTTAACGCTGTTGCCCAAACGCTTTCTACCACTACAACCGCTATTACTGACCTAATGAATGCCATTAACGATGGCGACTTTAGTAAAACGGTTGGTGTTAATGTCTCCGGCACTTATAGGCTGACTATAGATAGCGCTATGGAAGCGATGGGTGCGATGCAAGCTATGTTGGGAGACATAGGAGAAGTCATGGGCGGTGTTGCGCAGGGTAGCGTAAATCAGCGTGTTCAAGCAGATGGTCGAGGTAGCCTCAATCAGTTAAAAAACGATATAAATCTTTCGCTCGATGCCCTCAATAGCCTTAATGACATAGCGCTTATTGCCAACGCATTATCTAAAGGTGATCTGACGCAAACTACGCGCAAAAATTACCCAGGTACTTTTGGTGCGGTCATTGACGCGATGAATGGTACGGTGACTGCGCTCAATAGTATCGTCAATGAAATTCATACCATCGTTGAAGCTGCAGCCAATCAGGGCGACTTTAGTAAACGCATGGATCTAAACGGAAAGCAGGGTTTTGGTCGAGTTATTGGTGAATCACTCAATCAGCTGACGGATACGATAGAAACTGGTTTAAAAGACGTTACACGTGTTGCTACAGCTTTAGCTTTAGGCGACTTCAGCCAAAAAATTACTAGAGACTATCACGGCACAATGGGAGAGACCAAAGACGGCATCAACGCACTATCGGAAACTACTTCTACCAGCCTGATAGACATTACACGAGTAGCTAATGCGATTGGTGATGGAGATTTAACGCAAAGCATTAGCTCTGATTACCCTGGCGCGTTTGGACAAACCAGTGATGGCGTTAACACTACAGTTGATACGCTTAGGAAATTGGTTAATGAAATTAAAGTAGCCACCGAATCAATTAGCTCAGATGCTAGACAAATTGCCGAGGGCAATGCTGACCTGTCGCGACGTACTGAGGATCAATCTTCAAGCTTAGAGAGAACAGCAGCCAGCATGGATGAGCTATCTGCTACTGTTAAACAAAATGCGGATAATGCCAAACAAGCCAACCAGCTTGCGTCTGCTGCATCCAGCGTCGCAATAAAAGGCGGTGTGGTGGTCTCTGACGTTGTTGCCACTATGAGTGCTATTAATAGTAGCGCTAAAAAGATTGAAGACATCATCTCCGTTATCAATGGCATTGCGTTTCAAACCAATATACTTGCACTTAATGCGGCAGTAGAAGCTGCGAGGGCTGGTGAGCAAGGCAGAGGCTTTGCTGTGGTTGCGGGCGAGGTGCGTAACTTAGCCCAACGATCAGCCTCTGCAGCTAAAGAGATCAAGCAACTCATTACTGACTCAGTGAGCAAAACGGCAGAAGGAACCAAGCAGGTTGAACATGCTGGCATGACAATGCAGGAAATCGTATCATCCGTACAGCAAGTGGCTGATATTATGGGGGAGATTACAGTTGCATCACAAGAGCAAAGCATTGGCATAGCGCAAGTCAATGATGCTATTTCAAAAATGGATGATGTGACGCAGCAAAATACAGCCTTGGTAGAACAAGCTGCGGCAGCTGCTGAGTCTATGCTGGAGCAAACCGATGAGTTAAGTAATGCCGTGAGTGTGTTTAAGTTAGAGGGATAAAGCAATCAGCGTGGTGGCAATGGTTAACTTTTACGATTACCTGAAATTATCAGAAATTTTACCTAAAATTATTATTTTTAATGTTATAAAAACCTAAAAAATCTAAAATTAACAAATGGAATATCCTGACATTTTACACACTTCAACCAAGCCAGGCATTGAATCTATCTCTGGCGAAACGATCGTCTATAAGCTGGATGTGGACAATAATATTGTTGCGGTAAACCGATTGTGGCAATCTTTTGCTCTAGCAAACAATGCACCAGAGTTAGGTATAGACCAAGTAATCGGCAAGCCATTAATGCAGTACATTAGTGGCAACATTACCAAACAGTTCTGGCAAGCGCTCCTAATCAAAGCGCGCCTAGCTAATACAGTATTACACCTCGATTATCGTTGTGATTCTCCAGATTTACGGCGCTTTATGCGAATTAAAGTCTATGGTGGTGACGGTGAGAGCTTACATTTTGAGAGCGCATTGCTGCGTACTGAATCTAGACCCGTAAGTATTCACTTTAAGCGTGCGCAACAAAGAAGCGCTGATACTAAAGTGCGTTGCAGTTTTTGCAATGGTATTTTGCATAAAAGCCATTGGGTTGAAGCCGAAAGTTTAGTTACGGGTCAAAAATCAGTCACGCTAGATGTTATTTACGGTATTTGCCCAGTGTGCCAATCGACACTGGATAGTTTATAGGGCACCTTTAAAAAATTTAGGCTATCTAAATGGTTTGTGATTAATTTGACCGAAAATTGAAGCAGATTATTCAAACGAGAAACGTAGCGAAGCATGACGTTAGGGGATGTTATTTATCAGCATCCTGCATTTAGCTCAAAATCCAGGCTAGATTTCACATTGAAATTGTGCAGTTAAATGGTGCAGTTACCACGATAAAAACTATTTTAAAGCTAACGTAAATCATACACCTACCCTAACGGGTGGGTCATCGATTGGGGTAAACGTATGTTTTTGCAGTAGTTCTTCATCTGTGGGATAATGCAGACCCCCACTAGGCTAAAGCTAGATAAGGGCTAAATTTTATATAAAGGTTTCTTCGCATTATGGCGCGAAACAAAAGTAATCAAGCATCGGCTATGGTCGATGAACAGGCTATTTCTCTTGCAGCTTCTACTACAGACTTTAATGCAGGCAAAGAAGCCAGTCTTAAGAAGAGTCTCAAGCCAAAATTACCCCTCCAAACAGGTTCGGGTAGCTATATCGTTGCCATTGGTGCGTCTGCGGGCGGCCTTGAGGCGTTAGAGCGATTTTTTGACGAACTGCCAGTGAATTCAGGCGCGATTTTCGTTGTTGTTCAGCATTTATCACCAGACCACAAAAGCATGATGGATAATCTGCTTGCACGACATACTGCTATGCCAGTAATTATGGCTGAGAACGGCATGGAGATGAAAGCAAACCATGTCTTTTTAATTCCGCCAGGCAAAACTATGACGGTGGCGGGCAATCAGTTACGGTTGATGCCAAAACCGCCGCATGTGCTAAGTTTGCCGATTGATTTATTTTTCAACTCTATTTCTAAAGAATTTGGTAATCGTGTTGTCGGTGTGATTCTCTCTGGCACTGGCTCAGATGGCACCCGTGGTGCAGTTGCCATTAATGATGCTGGTGGATTTTTACTGGCGCAAGACCCAGAAACCGCTAAATTTGATGGCATGCCGCGCAGTGTCATTGCTACTGGTTTGGTCGATGAAATCATGCCGCCAGAAATACTGGCTTCGCGCATCGTTGGTCATGTTAAAAATACCGTAGAACATACACCTAAAGTCAGTGAGCGGGAGATTCAGGATGAAAGCAATCCGCTTGAGGCTATTTTGCACCTGCTATATCAAGTCGGTGGGATTAATTTTAAAGAGTATAAGCAGGCTACAGTGCTGCGCCGTATTGAACGGCGCATGCAAATTCGCCATGTTCGTGATCTTAGTAACTATCTGCGCTTACTCGAAAGTGAGCGTAGTGAAATTATTTCGCTGAAGCGCGACTCTTTAATTCCAGTCACTAGTTTTTTTCGTGATGCTGAAACTTTTGAAACGCTGCATAAAACTGCGATTCAGACGATTTTAGAAGAGCATCATGAGGCGCAACCCATTCGGGTATGGGTGGCAGGTACGGCGACTGGAGAAGAAGCCTACACCATGGCTATTTTGTTTGCGGAGGCGTTTGACCGTATTAAACGCTGGCCGCAAATCAAGATTTTTGCAACCGATGTTGAGCAACAGTATGTTGATTTTGCCAGTGCTGGCGTGTATTCAGAAAGTATCGCCAACGAGATGTCGCCTGAACGTTTAGAGCGCTATTTCACAAAGCGTGGCAATCAATTCGTGGTTAAAAATGAAATCCGCCAAAGCATTATTTTTGCCCGGCATAATATTTTAGAAGACCCACCTTTTACGCGTATGAATTTGGTGAGTTGCCGTAATGTGCTGATTTATTTTGATACGCCGGCCCAAGAAAAAGCCTTGTTACGCTTTCAATATGCGCTCTCGCATAGTGGATATCTGCTACTTGGCTCCAGTGAGTCGCTAGGTATTTTGCAAAAAGACTTCACGGCGACTAATGCTAAACATAAAATTTACCGTGTATTACGACCAGTCAGCCTGCCTTTAGATTTTAAAAGTGGGGGCAGTAGGGTGGATGCCCATGCGCGGGTTAGCCGCATTGCACGTCCGCGTATCTTTAATTCTGAGAGTAGCATTATTGACTCTGGCCATGCAATGCTGATGAAGAATTACACGCCACCGGCATTGCTCATTAACGACGAGCGTGAGCTTATTCATGTGTATGGCGACGCGCAACGCTACATGCAAATTCCGACAGGAAGCGCGAGTTTGGATGTCTCAAAATTGTTGGTCGGTAAGCTTGCACCGGTTGGCATTGCTCTATTGCATAAAGTGGCTAAAGAGAAGATTGAGCTACGATCAGATATTCAGCTCATTGAACCGAGCAAGGGTCTGAGCGAACATGTACGGGTTGCAGTAAGGCCTGTTGTCTCAGAATCTCAAAATGATCATTACTTTTTAATGACGTTTGAGTTGCAACAACCTACTGCCCAGCCCCTTACGCATTCAACAGAAATAGACTTAGCAGAAGTGAATGGCGAGCGCATTCAATCTTTGGAGCGCGACCTATCCTCTACGCGCGATAGCTTACAGGCGACGATTGAAGAGCTGGAAACTTCTAACGAAGAGCTACAAGCTACCAATGAAGAGTTAATGGCTTCTAACGAAGAGTTGCAGAGTACCAATGAAGAATTGCAATCAGTGAATGAGGAGCTTTACACCGTTAATTCCGAGAATCAGGAAAAAATCGAGATATTAAACCGCCTCAATACGGATCTGGACAACATGACGCGTGCGGCGTTGATTCCTACGGTCTTTATTGATGCAACTTTAAAGTTAACGCGGTTCACGCCTGAGGCTAGTACTATTTTCCGCATTCGTGATAGCGACATTGGCAGAATAATCTCTGATTTTGCGCACGAAATGGAATACCCAGAATTTATTTCAGATTTGAAGCGTGTGATACAAACGGCTCAAGTCATGGAGCGGGAAGTTAAAACTTGGGATGACCGTTGGTTTGTGGTACGCGCACTGCCTTATATCGATCATCCAATGAGTATCAATGGCGCGGTACTGACTTTCTTTGAAATCACGTTACTTAAAGATGCGCAGCGATTGCAGGCTATTCTCGACTCATTGCCTGAGCACATTGCAGTGCTTGACCCTAAAGGTGTCATATTGTTGGTAAATAGGGCATGGCGAGATTTCTCAGAGCGTAATGGCGAGCGTGGTTTAGTCCACACCGGCCCTGGCAATAATTATCTCAACGTATGTCAAATTACTGAAGGCCCTGATGCGGAGTTCTGCGGCAGTGTGCAGCAAGGCATCTCAGATGTGTTAAGTGGAAAAATCAATGACTTTTCAATGACTTATCCATGTCACTCCCCTACTGAAAAGCGCTGGTTTTTAATGCATGTTGCGCCTGTTGGCTATGTAGGTGGTGGTGTAGTTGTGAGTCACGTAAACGTCACGCCATGGATGAAAAATTATGGACAATAAAAACAAACTTCAAGCGACTTTAGCGTTAGATTCAATCATGGATTTAGAGGTGGCTGTAGAGGTCAATCAAGCGTTATTAGAACGGGATGAAGAACTGATTAAGCAAGTAGCGCTTAAAGCATTACGCGCAGGAGATTTCGATTTTGCACTCAAAGCCGTTCAGCGTGGCGAGGCCAGCATTCCTGAAATGGTTGAGGATCTTAAGATTTATCAAGCCGAATTGGAGGTGCAAAACGAAGAATTGCGCCAAAGCCAGTTAATTACAGAGAACGCGGTTAGGAGATTCAGCAATCTATTTGCATCATTGCCGATTCCTGCGCTCATGATTGATGAGATGGGAGTTGTGCATGAATGTAATGAAATGGCGACTCAGAGATTTAAATTAGACCGCAAGCAGTTTAGGTCTCAGTATTTTCCTCGTATGGTCAAAAAGCAAGATCACGGTCGTTTGCGTAAGCTCATTATTGCCGCTAGGGATATAGGTCAGGCCATGATTAGTAGCGTGGCTTTAGAGTCGGCAGATGCTACTAATTTTATTGCAGATTTGCACATTGCAATATTGCCAGAACAGGCTGAAACTGAACCTAGATTTGTCATCACTATTATCGACCAGACTGAAAGCATAGCCCAGCGTAGCTCACTTGAATTTAGTCGCCAACATTTTATGGCATACTTTGATGCCGCGCCTGTCGGCATGGCAGCCACCAGCGTTGAAAAGGGCTGGATTGAAGTCAATCAAAAGCTTTGCCATATGCTGGGCTATGCAGAAGGCGAGTTGCTCAGGAAAACTTGGTTAGAACTTACGCATCCTGATGATATTGTTGCGGATATTGATTTTTTTAATCAACTTGTTAGCCGTGAAATAGATAGCTATAACATGGACAAGCGCTTTGTTCGTAAAGACGGCTCTATTTTAGAGGCGCATTTAGCGGTAAGTGCTTTAATAAAGTTAGATGGTAGCGTTGATTATTTTGTGGCGATTATAGAGGATATTTCAGCCAGAAAGCGGGCGCAACGTACGATAGAAGCGCGTGATATTGATTTGAAAAAACAAGCATTGCAATTAAAGGAGCGTGTAAAAGAGTTGCAGGCGATCTATGCCATTTCACGTGCATCTGAGCAGTCGCCAGATTTAGAAACATTTGTCAGCGAGTTACATCGGTTGATTCCGACCGGAATGCGCTACCCTGTGGATGTGGTAGTGAGTTTAACCATGATGGGTAAAACCAGCAAAAGTCCGGCAGAAAAAACATACTTATCGCAGATAAGTAGCGAGATTGTGGTTGAAGGTGCGGTGCGCGGCGAAGTGGTAGTTGGTTACTGCAAAGCGCACGACACTATTAATATCGGGCCATTTTTTACAGAAGAGCAAGCTTTTGTGAATGGCGTAGCTGACCTAGTCGGTAGATTTTTGAGTCGTACCCGTAATGAGGCCGACCGATTGCTGACTATTAAGCGAAACTCAGCATTGCTTGCTTTGACCACAGAAGCCCTTGCAATGGATGAAAAAGACTTACTGCAGCGTGCCCTTGAGCAGGCTGAAAATTTAACCAGTAGTCATGTTGCGTACGTGTATTTTGTGAATGATGATCAAACAATAATTTGGCCTGGGCTCTACTCAGTAGGCGGATTGTTCAATAGTGCAGATGCACAAGACAGCGCTTACCCGAGTGTAACAGCAGAATATTGGACGGATTGTTTAAGGCAAAAAAAAGCTGTGGTACATGATGGTGACGTCGCTATATCGCATAGTCAAACCCTGTTAGGCGGAGAGGTGCAATTGCTGCGGCACATGAGTGTGCCAGTGATTGATGGTGAAAAAGTGGTGATGGTTGTAGGGGTTGGCAACAAAGCCGATGCTTACGACGAGGGTGATTTGACACTATTGGAAATGCTCGCTAATAACACTTGGTCACTACTGGGGCGTAACCGGATACAGAGAAAACTGACCTTAGATGCCGAAGTATTCCGTTACAGTCGTGAGGCTGTGTTGGTGACTGATTCAAACTTGAATATTATTTCTGTAAATCCTGCTTTTACCTTGATTACCGGCTATAGCGCAGATGAAGCTGTTGGTCAGACGCCAAAATTATTAAAGTCTGGTAAACATGAGCTGTTTTTTTATCAAAAAATGTGGGCAGAGATTATTAACGCAGGCCACTGGCAAGGTGAAATATGGAATCGTCGCAAGAATGGTGAAATTTACCCGCAATGGTTAGGCGTGAGCGCCGTGTGCTCAGTGGTGGGGCAGGTAACAGAATATATTGCGGTGTTCATGGATATTACGGAGCACAAGCAGACCGAAGCCCGCGTTGATTATCTTGCACACCACGACCCGCTAACCGGGCTACCAAATCGCACATTACTACGTGATCGATATGAGCGGTCCATTGCCTTTGCACAACGTGAGGGCAGCATGGTGGCTGTGCTTTATTTGGATTTGGATCATTTTAAAAATATTAATGATAGTCTTGGTCATCCAGTCGGTGACAAGTTGCTGATAGAAACAGCAGCCAGAATTAGCAGTTGCGTGCGAGATACAGATACCGTCAGCCGCTTGGGTGGCGATGAGTTTGTGGTGTTGCTCAATGATATTCAAGCTGGCGAAAGTGTGGCGGATGTCGCCAGTAAGATTTTAGAATCAGTTGCCACACCTTTTTCAATCGACAATAAAGTGCTCAATATTTCGTGCAGTATAGGGGTGTGCATATATCCGGATGACGGCAAGGATTTTGATCAACTGCTTCAGCAAGCGGATATTTCTTTATATCAGGCGAAAGGCAATGGCCGAAACGGCTACCATTTCTTTACTGATGAAATGAACCGCACAGTGGCACGCCGACTTAATCTAGAGTCTGAGTTAAGAAAAGCACTTTGTCTTAAGCAAATCTATGTGGAATATCAGCCGCAATTCGACATTAAAACTGGCATTGTCATTGGTGCAGAAGCATTGCTGCGTTGGCATCATCCTGAGCTGGGCATTATTCCACCCTCAGAATTTATCCCAGTAGCGGAAGAAAATGGATCGATTATTGAGTTGGGGCATTATGTGATGCTTCAGGCTTGTTATCAGGCGAAAAAATGGGTCGATAGCGGATATGATTTACGTATAGCCGTGAATGTGTCTTATGCGCAGTTTGTGCGTAATAATTTACATCAATTGGTGATAGATACTTTACGTGATACCGATTTGGCGCCGCGCTATTTAGAGCTTGAGTTAACTGAATCCATTTTAGTGGCCAATTCAACCATGGTGCTGACTATAGTTCAGGCCTTAAAAGATATTGGCGTTCTTTTTTCAATTGATGATTTTGGCACCGGCTATTCAAGTTTGAGCTACCTGAAACGCTTTGCGGTAGGCAAGCTAAAAATTGATCAATCTTTTGTGCGTGATGTGCCGGGTGACCCCGAGGATGAGGTGATTGTGTCAGCCATTATCAGTTTGGCGCATAGCTTGCAGCTTGAGTGTATTGCCGAAGGTGTAGAAACGATTGAACAGGAGGCGTTTTTGAAGGAAATGGGCTGTGACCAGATTCAGGGTTATTTGCATGGCAGGCCAATGTCAGTAGAAAAAATGGACGAATTGCTGGCTAAGCAGGCAGTGCGCTAATGACGCCACCTGAGAGAAGGCTTATGATAAACAAAGTTAAACCGCTAGCGCAATTATTGACCGCGGATTTATTTAGGTGACCTTTGCACCACAGGGAGAGTAATCTAGATGACTCAATTGCTGGCAAAGCTTCTCTCTTCATTCTGAATGGCAACTTGAATGTTTTATTGCATTAAAATAACTTCGAGCAAAGGTTTTTCTTCAGTTAAACCCCCATTTTTTGCATGGAGTATGGTTGTTGTAGCTTGGTCGTCGCTATTTTTCGCGATTCCATCATAATAATGTTAGCGATTTATATCGGTTTATGATGACAAAAGAGGAAGAAATTGCGCTTCATTCAAGCAGTTAGTTTAATGTTCTATCTCGCTTGCCTGCCGCAGGCGATTGCAGCAGCGTCGTCATTAGCCATCACCGGCGGGGTGTTTGAATATACAGTTCAACCTAGCGACTTTCTAATTAAGATTGGCGCACGTTTTGGCGTGCCTGCCGTAACTTTGTCGCGCGATAATGATTTGGCGTATGAAGGCTTGCTGATGCCGGGGCAGAAGTTGGTGATTGATAACCGACACATCGTGCCGGGATTGCTAGAAGAAGGCCTGCTCATCAACTTGCCGCAACGCATGCTCTATTACTTTCGCGGCTGGGAATTAGTGGCTGCCTATCCAGTGGGATTGGGAAAATCTAGCTGGCCGACCCCGACAGGTGAGTTCATTGTGACCAATAAGGCAGTCAACAAGGCCTGGCGCGTACCAAAATCCATTCAGGAGGAAATGCGACGTGAGGGGCAACTGGTAAAGACAGAGGTGCCACCTGGCCCCGACAACCCTCTCGGCAAACACTGGCTTGGACTCAGCCTGACATCAATTGGTATTCACGGCACTATCGCGCCAGCCAGTATTTATCATTTTCAGAGCCATGGCTGCATACGCCTGCATCCCGATAACGTCGAGGATCTGTTTGCGCAGATAGATCTGGGGATGGCTGGCAGCATTATTTATAGCCCGCTATTGCTGACAGAATTAGGCGGACGCATTTTTATTGAGGTGCATCCGGATATTTATAGCCAAGTTGATGTCTCATTGGCCGCGCTTAAACAATTGGCGCAAGATGCGATGCTAAGTGATCGCATCGACTGGTTACGCGCAGCAGAGGTCTTGATGCTAAAAGATGGTGTAGCGCGCGATGTGACGTTTTTTATCCCCGAGCCTCTAGACGAAAGGTAAACAGTTACGATGAGCCAAGAAATTTGTAAGGTACGCCGAGGCTTGCTCAAGGTTGGTATGGCGCTCGCATTTACTGGGCTGAGTACTCGCTCGGCTTTTGCTGCCTTTGAGGCTAGGGCAACGGTAGGGCGATCGCTCTCTTTTCACAATCTGCATACCGGCGAAAAACTCAACGCTGAGTACTGGTCTGAAGGCGCTTATCTGCCAGATGCGCTGGCTGACATCAACCACATTCTACGAGATCATCGCAACGATCAGGTGCTGCCGATTGAGACGCCTCTGCTTGATCTACTGCACGGGCTACGTAGCGTAATCAACACTACGCAGCCATTTCAGATTATCTCGGGTTATCGTTCGCCCGCAACCAATTCGCTTCTGGCAGCCAGTTCTGATGGCGTAGCCAAAGGCAGCCTGCATACGCAAGCTAAGGCAATCGACCTTAATGTTGAAGGGGTTCTACTAAATGAGTTGCGCCGTGCAGCCATTGCATTGCATGGGGGCGGTGTCGGTTATTACCCGAACTCTAACTTTGTACATATTGATATTGGTCGTGTGCGAACCTGGTAGTTTATGTAGATAAGTGGTCAGGTCAGATTGTCTTGTAAGGTGCCATTATCAAGCTGCAAATTTTCACCGCTAGATTTACGATTAAACCAAGTCATCAATATAGTGCGGTTAAAAAGTATGATCAGGTAAGTGGCGTGAGAGCGCCCATCGTACATGATCCCTTACTACGATATCTTTATGATTTATATGTTGTTTGAGGGTATCAATAATTGCTGGTGTACTTTCTGCATTACCCAAACCAACGGCGATATTTCTTAGCCATTGTGTATAGCCGATACGATAAATCGCACTGCCCGCCATTTTTGTTTTGAACGCATCTTCACTCCAGCTAAAGCAATCAATCAAGCTAATATCATCTAGTCCATGCTTCACTGCAAAATCGGCTTCTTTGGTGATTTCGGCAAACTTGTTCCAAGGGCAATAAAGCTGGCAGTCATCGCAACCATACACGCGGTTGCCGATTAAGGCGCGCAACGCTATGGGTATGTTACCCTTAAGCTCAATCGTTAAATAAGAAATACAGCGCCTGGCATCTACTTCATACGGCGCGGTAATGGCCTGGGTTGGGCACACGTCAATACAGCTGGTGCAAGTGCCGCAATGATTCGTGGCTGGCGCGTCAATTTCCAGTGGTAAATTGGTGTAAATTTCACCTAAAAAAAACCATGAACCTTGGTTTTTATTGATAAGTAGTGTGTGTTTGCCGCGCCAACCCAGTCCGGATTTCTCTGCCAAGGCTACCTCTAGCACTGGCGCACTGTCGGTGAAGGCTCGGTATTCAAAATGGCTGGTTTTATTATCGCCTAGTTGATTATCAGCTAGTTCTGCTTTAATTTTTTCACATAGTTTTTGCAGTTTGTTGCGCATCACCTTGTGATAATCGCGCCCGAGCGCGTAACGTGAGATAAATGCTTGGTTACTGCTTTGCAAAATAGCTTCGCTATCTTTAGCGTTTGGCGGCAGGTAGTCTAAACGTGCTGAAATAATGCGGTTGGTATTGGGCACTAATTCGGCAGGGCGAGTGCGCTTTGTGCCGTGTTTTGCCATATAATCCATCTCACCATGAAAACCTTTTTCAATCCACGCCTGATGTTTAGTTTCAGCTGTTTGCAAATTGGTGTCGGTGATGCCAATCTGATTAAAGCCGAGTTCCAGCCCCCAACGTTTAATGTCCTTAGTCAGTTGGCTGATGTTTTTAGTAGAATTAAAATTAGTATAATGGCGCATGGATAATAATTTTACACTTGATTTAGCAGATGAGGCGGCAACGCTTGATTTTGGTGCCGCAGTCGCTAAGGTCATTGCGCCTAATTTAACGATTTATTTACATGGTGATTTAGGTGCGGGTAAAACTACTTTTGCCCGTGGTTTGATTCATGGACTGGGGTTTGTGGGTAAAGTCAAAAGCCCCACTTATACGTTAGTTGAGCCTTACGAAGTAATGTTGAATCAGGCTGAGATGTTAACTCTATATCATTTTGATTTGTATCGATTTAATGATGAAGAAGAGTGGGAAGCCGCAGGTTTTAGAGACTACTTTAATCCTACGAGTGTGTGTTTGATTGAGTGGCCAGAAAAAGCCTTGCATAGTTTGCCTGTAGCAGATATTGATATTAGTTTTAACCTCAAAGGCGTAGGCCGCGAAGTTAACGTGTTTGCACATACGCCACATGGAGAGCAGTGCTTAAAAAAACTACAGCAAAGTGTTCTGAAGTGTTCTAATGATTAAACCGATGATTAAATTTTTTAAATCACTTTTTTTAAGTGCATGCTTGCTGTTGGCAGGTGCAGTATACGCTGCCGACAACACCATTATTGCTGGACGCATTTGGCCTGCGCAAGACTACACGCGCATTACCTTAGAGGCAAGTAAGCCCATTACTTATAAAATGACGCTACTACAAAACCCAGAACGGGTGGTGGTGGATATTGAAAGTGTTGATCTCAACCAAGTATTAAAATCACTGAACGACAAAATTTTAGCCAGCGACCCGTATATTATGCAATTGCGTGTGGCTCAATTTAAACCCGGCGTTGTGCGCTTGGTGGTCGATTTAAAAACTGAAATTAAGCCAACGATATTTGCCTTGTTACCTGCCGGCGATTATAAGCATCGATTGGTGTTAGATATTTATCCAGTGAATGATCCGTTAATGACGCTGTTGGCGCAACGCGATAACACATTTTCGCCTACCGCTGAGGTGCAGGCTTTTAATCAATTACCACCCGCGCAGCAATCAACTAATCCAACACTTGATCCTGTGCCTGAAGCAGCGGCGATAATAGTGACCGAAGATAGCAAGCCGCTTGAAACCAGCCCGCAGATTATGCCGACCGAAAGCAATGCTAGCGCTCAGGCTATAGTGGTAAAAGAAGCACCTGAAAATAAAAATGTAAGTAAGTTTATTAGACAAATTACGATCGCCATTGACCCTGGCCATGGTGGAGAAGACCCCGGTGCAATTGGTGCTACTGGTAGCCGTGAAAAAGACATCACCTTGAGCATTGCTAAAAAACTCAAAGCTAAAATTGATGAAGAACCAGGCATGCGCGCAGTGTTGACGCGTGATGGCGATTATTTTATACCGTTGCATGGGCGTGTGCTTAAAGCACGCATGTTACAGGCTGATTTGTTTGTGTCTATTCATGCTGATGCTTTTACAAATCCTGCCGCACGCGGCTCGTCAGTATTCGCACTCTCTGAAAAAGGCGCAACCAGTGCCAGTGCGCGCTATTTAGCTAAAAAAGAAAATGAATCTGATTTGATTGGCGGCGTGAGTTTAAATGTAAAAGATCCGGTGTTAGCAAGAACACTCCTGGATTTATCGCAAACAGCGACTATTAACGATAGCTTGAAATTAGGTAAAGCGGTATTGGGGTATATTGGTGAAATCAATAAGTTACACAAAAACCATGTTGAGCAGGCGGGGTTTGCCGTATTGAAATCACCAGATATTCCATCAATTCTGGTCGAAACGGCTTTTATTAGTAATCCAGAGGAAGAGCGCAGATTGAATGATAATGCATACCAAGATAAGTTAGTGCTTTCTATTTTGGCTGGTATCAAAAAGTATTTTGCTAGCAATCCTGCGCTCGCAAAAACCAAGTTGGCGATGCAATAATAAGTAAGACTTAATAACTGAAATTTGCTGAAGGGATACGCGATGATGCAACTTACATTTTTAGGGGCTACAGGCACGGTTACTGGTTCAAAATATCTGCTAAAAAGTGGTGATAAACGCATTCTTGTCGATTGCGGGTTATTTCAGGGGCTTAAGCAGTTGCGGCTTAAAAACTGGGCAGAGTTGCCAATCAATCCAAAAGAAATCGATGTGGTGGTGTTAACACATGCGCATATTGATCACAGTGGTTATTTGCCATTGCTGGTTAAAAATGGCTTTTCAGGCAAGGTATATTGCTCTGAAGCGACGCGTGATTTATGTGCGGTTTTGTTGCCGGATTCTGCATATTTGCAAGAAGAGGAAGCTGAATATGCCAATCGGCGCGGCTTCTCTAAACATCAACCGGCACTCCCGCTATACACGCAAGAAGATGCAATGAGTGCGTTAAAATTGATTACGCCAGTGAATTATGAGCAAGATGTGGATTTAGGCGATGGTCTTACGTTGAGGCTCACGCCTAACGGTCACATTCTCGGCTCAGCGTTTGTGCGCATTCATAACCAACATACATCGGTGTTGTTCTCAGGTGACATTGGTCGCCCTAATGATATTTTGATGCGGGCACCCAAGGCTATTAAGCAGGCTGATTATTTGCTGCTTGAGTCAACTTACGGTAATCGCTTACACGAAAAAGACGATCCACAAGTGAAGTTGGCGGCCGTTATCAATAAAACGGTGAAGCGCAAAGGTGTGGTGGTGATTCCTGTATTTGCTGTAGGTAGGGCGCAAGAGTTACTGTATTACATATATTTACTTAAATCATCAGGCGCTATTGCGCACGATATTCCGGTGTATCTCAATAGCCCAATGGCAGTAGATGCCACGGAAATATTTACGCATCACCATCATGAGCATCGTTTAACGCCTGAACAGTGCCATGCGTTAAATCAAACGGCACGTATGGTGAATAGTGTTGATGAGTCGCGGCGTTTGAATCAAGCGCACGGCCCGATGATTATTCTTTCAGCCAGTGGCATGGCGTCCGGAGGACGTGTTGTGCATCATCTTAAGGCGTTTGCGCCAAAATCTAACAACACTATTTTATTTGTAGGTTTTCAGGCAGCGGGTACACGTGGTGCTGCTATGCTGGATGGTGCAGAGAGCGTTAAAATTCATGGTGAATACGTGCCAATACGCGCCAATGTTGAGCTGATTTCTAATCTTTCAGCACACGCTGATTACTCGGAAATATTAGACTGGTTAAGTGGCTTTGAAACGCCACCTAAAAAAACGTTTATTGTACATGGCGAACCGGTCGCAGCGGATGCCATGCGACATCACATTGAGGAAAAAATGCATTGGAAAGTGGTCATGCCAGAGTACCTGCAAACGGTAACTTTAGATTAAGTTGCTTTTTTAATGAATGTTATTTAGTGCTAAAACTTTCCAATCCGTCATGCCAGATGTTCCCTGAGCTTGTCGAAGGGGAGTCTGGTATGACGAGGATTGTGATTTCCGATAAATAGTCCACCCTGAATAACTATTAACCAATTGATTTAATTGGTTAATATCAATATTTTTATGGTATAAATTTGCCAGAAATGCGATAATAACACTTTGATTTCTTGCAAATTTCAGAGTGTTTTATGGGCCCTAAACATCCTTTTCCTGCCTCCGGTGAGTTGTTTCAGCAAGTGCTTACCGAGCTGATCAATCTTGAACATCCTTTAGTCAAACTTGCAGCACTGATTGACTGGGAAGTCTTTCAAACGCAATGGTCTGGGTTCTTTCCCTCGAAGACGGGGCGTCCTGCCACACCACCACGATTGATTGCCGGATTGCTGTATCTGCAGCATACCTTTGCCTTGTCTGATGAAGTGCTGATCTGGAGCTGGGTAGAGAATCCTTACTGGCAGCATTTCTGCGGAGAGATCCATTTCCAGCATGAACCGCCAATCGATCCATCCTCACTTACCCGTTGGCGCAAACGCATTGGTGAAGCTGGGGTTGAACGTTTACTTAGCCAAAGTATCGACGCAGCACGGCGAGGCAAGGTGGTCAAAGAAAAGAGCTTCGACAAAGTGATCGTGGATACGACCGTGATGGAAAAAGCCATTGCCTTCCCAACTGACAGTCAGTTACTGGAGAAAGGTCGCCAGCACCTGGTCAGGCTTGCTTCATCTCTGGGCATTGCATTACGGCAGAACTACAACCGAGAAGCGCCGAGACTTGCAGCACAAGTGGCACGCTACGCCCATGCCAAGCAATATCGCAGAATGCGCGGCGTGATTAAAACACAGCGTACGATTCTCGGTCGTGTGTGGCGTGATATTCAACGCAAGTTAAGTACAGATCAGGCTGACACAGAGGCTGTTAAAACGACGTTGGCCAAAGTGAAGCGTTTGCTTGCACAACAGCGTACAGATAAGAACAAACTCTACAGCCTACATGCGCCTGAAGTTGAATGCATCGCCAAAGGCAAGGTCCGTCAACCCTATGAATTTGGCGTGAAAGTCAGTATCGCAACGACGCACAAAGAAGGCTTGGTAGTGGGCATCAAAAGTATGCCAGGCAACCCGTATGATGGCCACACATTACCCTCGGCAGTCGAGCAGGTCACTATGTTGACCAATCGCACACCCAAGGCAGTATTCGTGGATAGAGGCTACCGTGGTATCGAGGTTCCTGGTGTGAATATCTGGCGCAGTGGGCAGAGACGTGGCGTGACGCCGAGTATCAAAAAGGCCATACACCGGCGAAGTGCAATAGAGCCAGCGATTGGACATATGAAGAATGATGGAAGATTACGGCGCAACTGGCTTAAAGGAGCTTTGGGAGACGCACTACATGCCATGCTGTGTGGTGCAGGTCACAACTTACGGATGATCCTGAGAGCCATCCGGCTTTTTTACGGCCATTGCTTTGCAAGTCAACTGCAATTGATCATCGTCGTAATACAACAACATTTAAATGGTGCTCAGTTCAATCAGTTAAAAACTGCTTGAACTGAGTTGTTCAGGTTCGACTAATTAGCTTACCAAAAAGCAGACCTTCAATCATCATTCATACCTACAAAAGAAAAAAAGACTCAGATTTCTCCGAGTCTTTTTATTTTGGTGGCCCCTCTGTGAGTCGAACACAGTACCAACGGATTATGAGTCCGCTGCTCTAACCAAGCATGAGCTAAGGGGCCAAAACTTTAACAACTATTTATTCTAGATTAGTCTTGACCAGTTTCCAAGAAGCTTCTTAATCTTTCTGAACGTGTAGGATGACGTAACTTTCGCAATGCTTTCGCTTCGATTTGACGAATACGCTCGCGTGTTACGTCAAATTGTTTACCCACTTCTTCTAGCGTGTGGTCAGTATTCATTTCAATACCAAAGCGCATACGTAGCACTTTTGCCTCACGTGGCGTCAGTGATTCTAATACCTCGCTGGTTGCATCGCGCAAGCTTGCATAAACGGCTGCATCTACTGGCGCAAGCGTTGCACTATCTTCAATAAAGTCACCTAAATGTGAATCTTCGTCATCCCCAATCGGGGTTTCCATTGAAATTGGCTCTTTACTAATTTTTAAGATTTTACGAATCTTATCTTCAGGCATTTCCATTTTTTCTGCTAGCAAAGCTGGATCTGGCTCCACGCCTGTTTCTTGCAGAATTTGGCGGCTGATACGATTCATTTTGTTAATCGTTTCAATCATGTGCACGGGAATACGGATAGTACGCGCCTGGTCAGCAATGCTACGTGTAATGGCCTGACGAATCCACCATGTAGCATAGGTTGAAAACTTGAAGCCACGACGATATTCAAACTTATCAACCGCCTTCATCAAACCAATATTGCCTTCTTGGATTAGATCCAAAAATTGCAGGCCACGATTAGTGTATTTTTTAGCAATTGAAATCACCAATCGCAAGTTAGCTTCAATCATCTCGCGTTTGGCCCGACGTGCACGTGCTTCGCCTGTAGTCATCTGCTTGTTGATTTCTTTTAGCTCTTTGGTTGAAATGCCAACTTTAGTTTCTAAATCAATCAATCGTTGCTGCTGATCTAAAACTGAGTGATTATAACGAGCTAGTTTTTCAACATAAGGTTTATCTACATTGAGTTCTTCAGCCAGCCAATTTAAATTACTTTCGTTACCCGGGAACGACTTAATGAAATGCAAGCGCGGCATGCCTGATTTCTCCACACAGAAATCCAACACTTTACGCTCATGACCGCGCACGTCTTCTACCAACTTACGTACTTGATCGCACAGGCTTTCAATTTGCTTTGGAGAAAAACGAAATGCGGCAAGCTCAACTAAGATTTCAGCCAATAACGCTTGATACTCAAAGTCTTGTGAGCCTTTAGCAGGTAGAATTACCGTCATTTTTTGATGCGCGGCGCGCACAACTTCGAATCGTTTAAGCAACTCTTCTTTAAGCTTAGCTAACGCCTCTGCCGAAATAGCTGCTGCTTTAGCACCATCTTCATCGCCATCTTCGCCTTCTTCAGACTCGTCACCTTCTTCATCTTCCTCTTGCTCTTCGGTCATCGCATCATCTAAACCGATGTCAGCGTCAATTAGGCCATCTACTAAATCATCTACACTTAATTCATCTTTTTCTACTTTTTCAACCAACGCCAGCAAGGCGCTAATCGATGTTGGGCAAGCAGCAATGGCTTGCACCATGTGTTTTAGGCCATCCTCAATACGACGCGCTATTTCAATTTCACTTTCACGCGTCAGCAAATCCACAGTACCCATCTCGCGCATATACATACGCACGGGGTCGGTAGTACGACCAAAGTCTGAGTCAACAGTCGCGAGCGCTTGCTCAGCCTCCGCTACAGCATCTTCATCAGTCACAGCTGCTGGCGTGTCAGACATTAACAACGCCTCGGCATCAGGCGCTTCTTCATACACCTGAATACCCATATCGTTAATCATGCCGATAATGCCATCTATCTGCTCTGACCCTTGCACATCATCAGGCAAATGATCGTTAATTTCAGCATAAGTGAGGTAGCCGCGCTCTTTACCCAATATAATTAGGGTCTTAAGTCTAGTGCGACGCTCTTCCGCGCTTACCTCTTGCGAGTTTGCCAACTCAAGTTCACCTGATTTTTTTTCAGCTACCTGATCGCTTTTCTTTGGTCTAGCCATGACTTACCTCTAAAATTGATGCTTCTACCATGCCGTGTAGCACGCATGGTGAATAATATTACCGTAACCAAACATTATAACAGATTTAAGCCCTATTTTGACTGGGTTTACTGCCTACTGATCTCAGCAGGCTGATTTCTTCCGCAGTTAGGCTGTTTAATGGCTTTTCACTAATACGGGCTAACAACAATGCTTGTTGCCGATGTGAGTAGGCGTCTTGCAGCTGCTGCCTAGCACCCATTAACTCCTGCGTGAGATCCAAGGTTTCATCTAAAGCACTCAACTCACGCTCCAACTCTCGCAACACCGTTGCCTGCACCCGGCTTTCAAGCTCGCGCAATAGAACCACCAGTTTAGAATGAGGGTGTTGCAAGCAAATTTCAATAGCCTGCCGCAGCAAAACACCTTCTTCAGCATGATCATCAATCCACAACAAATCTTCTTGGTTTGCGAGCGCCGGATGCATAAGCAACATTAAACAAAAGCGTTTTTGTAATGATACCGCGGTACGTGTAAGCTTTGGCCTAGCCTTTGCTGGAACTTTATTTAAATTTGGCAGCTTAAGCAGGCTTTGCATTTCATCGGTGGATAACTGCGCTAATTCCGCCACTTTTTTTCGCAAATACATGGCGCTACGCGGCGCATTAATTTGTTGCATAATCGGTTCAGCTTCATTCAAAAAGCGCACACGGTCTTCTTGACTTTGCAATGTGTTATTTTCACTGAGATGTTGCAAAATATACTGCGAAAGTGGCATAGCCGCTTTAATTTCCGCCTCAAATTTTTCACGCCCAAACTCACGTACATAAGAATCTGGATCATGTGCTTTGGGTAGGAACAAGAATGACAGCTTTAAGCCATCCGTAAGTGCTGGCAATGCATTCATTGCTGCGCGCCAAGCGGCGGTGAGCCCTGCGCTATCACCATCAAAACAAAATACAACCTCATCTGTTTGGCGCATAAGTTTGGTGATATGAAAGGGAGTTGTGGCTGTGCCCAACGCCGCCACCGCATATTCAATGCCATATTGCGCTAACGCTACAACATCCATGTAGCCTTCAACCACCAGCGCCCGCCCTGCTTCACGAATAGCACGTCGCGCCAAAAATAAACCATACAGCTCATGCCCTTTTTGAAACAACGGCGTTTCAGGTGAGTTGTAATATTTTGGCGTATCATCTGCGTTAATCACGCGACCACCAAACCCAATCACCTGTCCTTTTTGGTCATGAATTGGAAACATTATACGGTCACGAAAACGATCATAGCGCTTGCCTTGCTCATTCTCAACCACCAAGCCCGCGATGTTTAACACCTCATTGTCATAATTAGGGAAAACACTTTGCAGGTTCTGCCAGCCCGCTGGCGCATAACCCACTTGAAACTTAGCCGCCACCTGCCCACTCAGACCGCGACTTTTCAAATACTCAATAGCACGATCAGATTTTTTTAACTCGGCTTTGTAATATTGCGCCGCTTGTTGCAAAGCATCTTGCAAACCAACCACCACTTTAGGCGCAGGTTTATCTGGATCACGTGCTTCTTGGGGAACGCTCATCCCCACCATGCGCGCAAGCTCATTGATCGATTCAACAAAGCTTAAACCTTGGTACTCCATTAAAAACCCTACTGCCGTACCATGTGCGCCGCAGCCAAAACAATGATAAAACTGCTTGGTAGGGCTTACAGTAAAGCTGGGGGATTTTTCATTATGGAACGGGCAACAGGCAGAGTAATTGGCACCAGCTTTTTTAAGTGGCACACTTTTATCAACCACATCAACAATATCAACACGGTTGAGGAGCTCTTGAATAAAACTTTCAGGTATCAAAATTTGTCTGCATTTATAGGTTTGTTGATAATTTTAGCTTACTTTTGTAAACAAAAAAGGAGCTTATCGCTCCTTTAATATTAACTGCATGTATCTACAACACTTGGCTTATAGAAAACTTTAAGCTAAACGCGTTTTAATCAAACCTGAAATAGTCCCCATATCAGCCTTACCTGCAACTAGTGGCTTGATTGCCGCCATCACTTTACCCATATCTTTAATGCCTGTAGCACCAGTATCAACGACTACCTGCTCTAAAATGCTAAGCACTTCGGCTTCTGTCAACTGCTGTGGTAAATAAGCTTGTAGCACACTGACTTCATATTTTTCAATATCAGCCAAGTCATCTCGTTTTGCAGACTCGTACGCCGTAATTGAGTCGCGACGTTGCTTCAGCATTTTCTCAATAGCGGTAATGACGTCAGCATCCGTTAATTCAATACGCTCATCTACTTCACGCTGTTTAATAGCCGCCTGCAACAAACGAATCGCACCTAAACGCGCACTATCTTTAGCACGCATTGCTGTTTTCATGTCTTCTGTAATTTGTAACTTAAGGCTCATTTAACTTTATGCGTACTAGTATTAGGCGTTATTGTTAATATAGGTGTCGAAATTAGCTTGATAATCAGCCACATTTTCAGTCAGTGCTAATTTGTATTGATTCACAAAGTAATCAATCGCGGCCGATTTTTCAGCCTCAAACGATTCTTTACTACCGCACTGCGAGGCAATCACAAATGCATTAAACCGCGCTGAAGCATAGGCGAAACCTGCGCTTACCACACCACGATCAACCGCAGTCGCCTGCTCGTTGGCGCTAGCAATAAACGCATCTGCCACACCCCAGAATGCTTCGTCCGGCTTAGCTTCTGGACTACCTGGCTCTATAAGCTTGTTATCGACCATGTTACTTGCTAACTAGTATAGCTTTGCTGGAAGCGTTTGTTTCAGCAAACGACGATACTGACGCTTAACAGCCGCAGCAGCTTTACGTTTACGTTCCCAAGTTGGCTTTTCATAAAATTCGCGAGCGCGAAGATCATTCAATAAACCTGTTTTTTCAATTAAGCGTTTAAAACGGCGAAGGGCAACGTCAAACGGCTCATTTTCTTTTACGCGTACACTAGACATTCATTCTCTCTTATCGGAACAATATGGTTCAAATTATAGGGTTTAATTTATGCTCAAGCTTCTAATAACTATCCAAGCGACTAACTTAAAAGTTAGTGTGCAAGATTTAGAAACCGAGAAAAGCCGACTATTTTAATCGTATAATCGTTTTTATTCAATTACTTTTATGCATTTTTAGGTTTAATGCGTAATAATTCAACTTTTACATCAAGCGAGCTTCAGCAAATGCGTGAATTTCATTTATGTTAGTCTTGGGCGTTGAATCATCCTGCGACGAAACTGGCATTGCATTATACGATACCGAACACGGTTTGCTTGCGCACGCGTTATATTCACAGGTTAAAATGCATGCAGAGTACGGCGGCGTAGTGCCAGAGCTTGCCTCACGCGATCATATTCGCCGCGTGCTGCCACTGACTGAAACCACGCTCAAAGAGGCCAACAAAACTTTACAAGATATTGACGCCATCGCCTACACGCAAGGACCTGGCTTATCTGGCGCACTACTTGTAGGCACAAGCTTTGCTGAATCGCTCGCCTTTAGCTTGCAAATCCCCACTATCCAGGTGCATCACCTTGAAGGGCATTTACTGGCGCCACTACTAGAAGTAAATCCGCCTAACTTTCCGTTTGTGGCTCTGCTGGTTTCAGGCGGCCATAGTCAATTGATGCGCGTAGATGGCGTAGGTGAATATGAATTGCTGGGCGACACCTTAGATGATGCTGCCGGTGAGGCTTTTGACAAAACTGCAAAATTATTAGGCTTGGGTTATCCAGGCGGCCCCGCGTTATCTAAGCTTGCTCAAAATGGTAAGCCTCGCTTTAAACTGCCGCGCCCTTTGCTCAACAGTGGCGATTTAAACTTTAGCTTCAGCGGTCTAAAGACCTCGGTATTGACGCTAGTTAATCAACACAAGCCTTTAGATGACGAAACCAAGGCCGACATTGCTTATGAATTTCAAGAGGCTGTCACCGAAGTGCTAACCACAAAATGCATGAAGGCGTTGCGTGAAACGGGCTTAGATAACTTAATTGTTTCTGGTGGGGTGGGCGCCAATACCAAATTACGTGAAAAACTCAATATTGCGACTAAACGCAAACTATGCGCTGTTAGCTACCCGCGTTTGGAATTTTGTACAGATAATGGCGCCATGATTGCCTTTGCGGGGGCGATGAGACTCAAGGCAACGCACGGTGGCGGCAATAAAAATTATGGCTTTAGCGTAAAGCCGAGGTGGAATTTAGCTGAATTGCTAAAACCTTAATTTATCCAAACACAGATAAATTTCATCAGCGGCTATCTATTTCTTACCAAACCCAGTCTCTGTACCCGCCAGCAGCTTCTGAATATTACTTCTATGGCGCCAAATTAAGAATACAGACATTACTAAAACCGTGATGACATAGTTTTTATAAGGTAGCAAGAACCATGCAAATACGGGCGCCAATGTCGCAGCAGCAATTGCCGCTAATGATGAATAACGCGAAACCGCAAACACCAATAGCCATGTAACCATTGCAGCCAAAGCCAACAAAGGCGATATTGCCAACATCACACCCAAGGCCGTTGCCACGCCCTTACCGCCTTTAAATCGGTAATAAATAGGGTACAAATGCCCAAAAAATACCGCCAAGCCCACTGCACTCACTACCCACATAAGCATGCCTGACTGCAATGCCAACCAAACCGGAAACCAACCTTTAAACACATCACCCAGTAAAGTAAGTAACGCTGCTGACTTTTTACCGCTACGCGCAACGTTAGTGGCGCCGATATTGCCGCTACCCACTGTCCTCGGATCAGGCAAGCCGAATAATTTGCTGACTAAAATTCCAAAAGCAATTGAGCCTAAAAGATAAGCTGCAACTATCCAAACCACGGGGACCAACGTAACAGGTATAAAACCTAACTCATTCATAATAATATGCTCTAAAATCCAATAAGCACATTCTAAACCATCGCAAAACTGTAGGCATCATATTTATGGACATCATATTTCTAAGCGAAGTCAAAGTACAAACCAAACTCGGCGTACCTGAGTGGGAGCGCATGACACCGCAAACCATCATTCTCGACATAGAAATTGGCTACGATTTAAGCAAAGCCTGCCAAAGCGACGATGTAAACGACACCATCGACTACGGCGCCGTGGTTAACCGCGTGCGTGAAACGCTACAAGAAAACAGCTTTCAACTGGTAGAAGCCTTGGCTGAGCATATTTGCCAATTGATTTTGAAAGAATTTAGTGCGTTGAGTGTGAAAATTAAAGTGGCTAAACCGGGGATATTGCCAAGTTTAAAAGCGCTTGGGGTTGTGATTGAGCGCAGCAATAACTCAGTAAACATGTAATATGAAATCGTCATTTGGAACTGTAATAGCGCTTTTCGTAAAAAACTCGACAAGCGACCACATGCCTATCCTTTTTGATATTCATTAATGGGACAACGCAACACTCCCTTTAGCACCACGCCGAGTAACGCAGACATATAGGGAGATTTCAGCAAGCGGCTGTTTGAGCCCGCAAGGGCGAGTTTCCGCTTACTGCCCTTTATGTTGAGTAGCACGGGGAAGGCGTAGCCCGTGGAGTGGGGTGTCTTTTTGTTTGGATACTTTATTTTTGACAAGCAAAATAAAGTATCTCGCTTAGAGGCGAAAAGGAACGGTGCAAGTCCAACTAACTTACCCTCACCCCGCCTCTGATAAATCAACTAAGCAACCGACTAGGCTGACAAACTACGTCAGCCAAGCTCTGCTAATCCCTTAAATGGAAAGGGGAAAATCTCTAACCCCGTGGATGATGCACCGAATGCAATTGTTTCAACCTCTCCCGCGCCACATGCGTATATATCTGCGTAGTAGAAATATCAGAATGCCCCAATAACATCTGCACCACGCGCAAATCTGCGCCATGATTTAACAGATGTGTTGCAAACGCATGCCGCAATACATGCGGCGACATGTGCTTGGTTATGCCTGCCAACAAAGCATAGCGCTTAATGACATACCAAAAAGCCTGGCGCGTCATCGCCTCCCCTCGGTTTGTGACAAAAAGTGCGTCACTTAAGCGCTTTTGTAAAATGACAGCTCTGGCTTCTTTCAAATAGCGTGAAATCCAATCATTAGCCTCTTCCCCCATTGGCACCAAGCGCGTTTTACTGCCTTTACCTGTGACGCGCACCACGCTATCACTCACACTCACTTCAGTAGTCTTGATTGAAACCAGCTCTGACACACGCAACCCACAAGCATACAGTAGCTCCAGCATGGCTCTATCACGCAAGCCCGCAGGCTCGCTTAAATTTGGCGCATTGAGCAATGACACCACTTCATCCTCATTGAGGCTTTTAGGTAAGCTACGGGGTAGCTTGGGTGACTCTATTTGTAGCGTTGGATCTATACTTATTTTATTCTCGCGCAACTGGTAGCGATAAAATCGTCGCAAGCTGGCAATTAAACGACTAATGCTACGCGGCTTGCTCTGTGGAAATTTCACTGCAAGATATTGCTGAATATCTGACTGCACTACAGCAAGTAAATGTATGCTCTGACTCGACAACCATAAGGCAAAGGTCATTAAATCCAGACGATAGCTTTCAAGTGTATTTTTTGCCAAGCCATCTTCTAGCCACAAGTGGTCAATAAACGTATCCAGCTCTGCGGCATTACTTGCCATGAGCATTTGCTTACTCACTGCCAAAGCCATCCACGCCTTCGTGCTGCAATAACCATTGCTTGACCTGTAAGCCATGTTGTTTGCCTTGCATAAAACCTCCGATGCCATTTTTCGCCACCACACGGTGACATGGAATCACCAATGGCAACGGGTTGGCGCCACAGGCATTAGCTACCGCGCGCGGACCTGAACCAATCTGCTTGGCAAGCTCGCCATAGGTGCGTGTTTGACCACAGGGAATTTGAGCAATGGCTTGCCAAACACATTGCTGAAAAGCTGACCCGTTCTGAGAAACAGGTAAATCAAACGTGGATATTGGCTGCTGAAAATATTGCATGACTTGTTGGCAAGCAAGCTTGACTAAAGGGTGCTCGGACTGACTTTCAACTTGAGCTGGCAGATGCGCCGAATGCGCGTTTGATGCTGAAGCCAGCAATGCAATAGCCAACTGATTTTCATGCACAGCAATGACTACCTTACCGAAAGGCGTGTTGATTAAAGCATCGTCATGATTTGAGGCAATATTGATTGGCATGCTCTGATGTTAAACCAAAGCCAGTATTACGCAAATATTTATCGCAATAAAAAAGCCCCAACGATTTTCATCTATTGAGGCTTTGAGTGCTTTACGCACTGGCTTTCAAGTTTTACGCTTTTTCTACTGGCGCTAAAACTTCTCTTTCACGTGATACCAATTTTTCTTTAATACGCGCAGATTTACCTGAACGCTCACGTAAGTAGTAAAGTTTTGCACGGCGAACATCACCGCGGCGTTTTACTTCAATGCTAGCGATTAGCGGTGAGTAAGTTTGGAATGTACGTTCAACACCTTCACCTGATGAAATTTTACGTACAATGAATGATGAGTTTAAGCCACGGTTACGTTTAGCAATCACAACGCCTTCGTATGACTGCACACGTTTACGCGTACCTTCAACGACGTTTACGCCGATTACTACAGTGTCGCCTGGTGCAAAAACAGGAATCGTTTTGCCTAAACGGGCAATTTCTTCCTCTTCCAACATTTTAATAATATCTGCCATTTTTGTATCCCTTGCGGGTTCCTTTTAATTATGAAGAGCTTGTTCCTGCTCAATTTCTTTAAGCAGCCGTGCTTCTTCTTTCGTCAACGGCCTTGCGGCCAATAAATCGGGACGTTGATCCCGAGTTCTTTGCAGTGACATTTTCAAACGCCACTGTTTAATTTTTGCATGATTCCCTGAAGTCAAAACATCAGGAACGCTCACGCTATTATATTGTTCTGGCCTAGTGTAGTGTGGGCAATCTAATAAGCCATCTACAAATGAATCTTCAATTGCAGAATCACTATCACCCAAACTACCGGGCAATTGCCTAACAATCGCATCTATTAATGCCATCGCGGGTAACTCACCGCCACTTAATACGTAATCCCCAATGGATAGCTCTTCATCTACCTGCGCGTCTATCAGGCGCTGGTCAACACCTTCGTAACGGCTGGTAAGCAATACCAAACCTTGTTTTTTACTTAACTGCATGACTTTTTCATGCGTCAGCGGCTTACCCGCTGGAGAGAGATGGATGACCCAACTTTCAATCTTCTGTGCTGCCTGCTTATCTTTCGCGGCATTGATGGCTTTCTCTAATGGCTCAGCCAGCATCACCATGCCAGGACCGCCGCCATAAGGCCTATCATCGACTGTTTTATGGTTATCAGTGGTGAAATCGCGTGGATTCCAAAACTGCACATCATAAATACGTTGCTGCAACGCTCTGCTGGTAATGCCATATTTTGTAATAGCATCAAACATTTCAGGAAACAGCGTAACAACCTCAACCTTAAAAGTCATGGTTAAATCTAAAAGCCATCACTAAAAATCCGCATCCCAATCAACCAGCATCATTTTTGCTTTTATATCGACTTCAAGCACAACCTCTGCCGTAAATGGTAGCAATCTTTCTTGAGGCTTTTCTTTAACCGCTGCTTTAGCTGAAGTTTCTATTGTAGCTACCAGCTTAACCGGGTCTGCTCTCACGGCAATCACATCATTGGCACCAGTTTCAAACACGTCTACAATTAAGCCAAAATCAATATCTTGCTTGTTTTTAACGCGTACGCCAATTAAATCAGACCAATAATACTCATTATCTTCAGCTTCCGGCAATTGATCCCTAGGTACGGCTATTTGTTTGCCTTTGCAGGCAAGCGCCGCATCACGATCATCAATGCCTTTGAGCTTGACCACCAATACATCATTGTGCACTTTAGCGGTTTCAACGATTAACTCACGCCAATCATCGCCTTTGCCAAGCCACCAGGTATCGTAGTCAAACAAGCCGTCAAACGCCTCGGTATCTGGCACAATTTTTAGCCAGCCAAAAACGCCATAAGGCGCAACAATGCGCCCCATGACTACCATATCATTGACTACTAAATTATTGGTCGCCAAAACAACTCACAGACTTTAATTTTTCGTTAGGTGATATCATCACCCAAGTGTAAAAATTAAGCGTCAGCTGCTGGAGTTTCTGTAGCTTCAGCCGGCGCTTCAACAGCAACTTCTGCTTCAGCAGCTTTAGCTGCGGCTGCAGCCTCTGCGGCTTGCGCTGCTTCTGCAGCGGCTTTAGCGTCAGCTTCCGCCTTGGCAGCATCAGCAGCTGCTTTAACTTTAGCTGCTTCAACTGCGGCAACTTTAGCTTTAGCGGCATCAGCTTTGGCAGCATCTTTAACTTTAGCAGCAATTGCAGCCTCAGGGCCTTTAGCGTGAAACTTAACCAAGCGTGCAACGGTATCTGACAATTGCGCGCCATTACCTTGCCAGTGTGTAACACGAGCCAAGTCAATACGTAAGCCTTCAGCACCGGCGCTAGCAGATGGGTTGTAAAAACCAACGCGCTCAATAAAACGACCATCGCGACGGTTGCGTGAATCAGCTACAACTACGTTGTAGAAAGGAGTTTTTTTCGCGCCACCACGAGCTAAACGAATAATAACCATAATCTTTGTTCTCTTTGTAAATAATTTAAAGCAGAAAGGCGCGGATTTTACGTCATTTCTAACTAATTTGGCAAGCTATTTATCTATATTTATCTGATAAGTGCTGATTTATTGATAAAATAAATTGCCGATTGAATCTATCAATGCACTTTGTAGCGCGTTGGATCCACCAAACCCGCGGCCGCAAAGCCTTCGCGACGCAAGCGGCATGAATCACACAAACCGCATGCCTCACCGTGACTATCCGCCTGATAGCATGAAACCGTCATGGCATAATCCACACCTAATTTGGTACCAAGCTGCACAATCTGTGCCTTGGTCATATCAATTAAAGGTGCATGAACCGTAATCGTTTTACCTTCCACCGCACTTTTGGTAGCTAAATTTGCCATCGTTTGAAACGCTTTTACATATTCACCACGGCAGTCAGGATACCCTGAATAGTCCAACGCATTCACACCAATGAAAATATCTTGCGACTCTAGCACTTCTGCCCAGGCTAATGCCAACGACAACATAATGGTATTACGCGCAGGCACATAAGTAATTGGAATGCCTGTCGTAGCGCTTTCTGGTACAGCAATCGCATCATCAGTCAGCGCAGAGCCTCCGAATAGAGTCAAATCCAGTTGAGCGGTTTTGTGCGCAACGGCCCCCATGACTTTGGCCACATTCTTGGCCGCTTCTAACTCAGCGATATGACGCTGATGATAATCTAAACTCAAACAATAGCAGTCAAACCCCTGGCTACGTGCAAAAGCTAATACCGTGGCAGAGTCTAACCCACCAGACAGCAACACAACAGCGCGCTTCTTCATCTGCCAGCTACCTCGCCCCATAATATTTTATGTAGTTGCAATTGCATACGTACCGGCAATCTATCTGCCAACACCCATTCGGCTAACTCAGTTGGATTTACTTGGCTATAAACAGGTGAAAATAACACCGGGCATTTCTCGGTAATTTTATAGCTCGCTAATATAGTTTTTGCCCAATCATAATCAGCCCGACTACACAACACAAACTTGACTTCATCAATCGGTTTGAGATGCGCTAAATTGCCCCACAAGTTATTTTTCAACTCGCCAGAACCGGGTGTTTTTATATCCAAAATCACCGAAACACGTCTATCTACAGGGCTAATATCAATGGCGCCTCCGGTCTCAAGCGACACACTATAGCCTGCATCACACAAGGCTTTTAGCAACACATGGCAATCTTTTTGTGCAAGCGGTTCGCCGCCCGTGACGGTGACATACTGCGTACCAAACTCAGCCACTTTGGCTAGAATATCGTCAATTTCGATATTGCTTCCACCGCTGAATGCGTAAGCTGTATCGCAATACACACAACGCATGGGGCATCCCGTGAGGCGAACAAACACCGTAGGCAAACCTACGCGCGTAGATTCACCTTGTAGCGAGTAAAAGATTTCGTGGATTTTAAGTTTCATTTGATATTTTGCGCAGTATAAAAAAATAGCGCCAACTTGTATTGGCGCTATTTTAACTTAAAAACATGCGCTAGTTTAAGCCTGCGCCAAGCTTAAGTTAATGTTCTCTGATAGATTACCTAATTGCTTCTAATGCTTTTAAACGTTTCTGCGCGGTTGGCGTGACGTCACTATTAGGGAATTTAGCAATTAAATCACGCAACGTTTTTTTAGCCCCCGGCACCAAACCCAATTGAATTTGGCTATTGGCCATACTCAACATAGCATCAGGCACTAATGGACTTTCAACATGCGTATCCAATAATTTTTGTTGTGTAGCAATAGCAGATTTATAATTCTTTAATGCAAATTGCGAATAACCCAATCCATAAATAGCATCAGCCGCAAACGCGCTATTGGGGTAATCCTTCACAAATTTATCATAAGCATTAAAAGCCTCTTTATGTTTAGATTCTTTTGACAAACCATTGGCAAGTTCTAACAATTGATATTCTTGCGAATTTTTATCCACCGTCACAAGCGTCGCCGCCACTAAGTCAGGTTGTGCCGCCACCGCTACGGGTGCCGCTTCTAATTGACGCAAACGCGCATCGATATCGGTATATAAATCTTTTTGACGCTGTTGCGTAGCATCCACATTGTGGTTTGCCAGCTCTAGCTCACCTTTTAATCTCGCATTCTCTTGCTTCAAAACCTCAATTTGGGCTTGCGTATCTGCCAAGCCATTTTTTACAATAGCCTCGAGAGCACTCAAACGTCGGCTCAACTCGGCTTGCATTGCTTGTGATGCCTGACTCTGGCTTTGCATGGACTTTTCCAGCTCCAGTATTTTCTTACGCGCCTCAGTGTCATCAAATAACGCCGCATGGCTACTTATAGAAAATAATTGTGCCGTTAAAATTAAACCAGCCAGAATCAGTTTTTTCATCATTTTGTTTTTACTACCCTAAATTACTCGTTCGCGTAAACGACATCTACACGGCGATTTGCTTGATGGCAATTTTCATCAGCACAATTAGGCGTCGCTTTTTCTTCACCAAAACTTACGGTTTCAATTTGCTTATCTTGCACGCCAAGCAGGTTAAATGATTTTTTAACCGAAACGGAGCGGCGTTGACCTAACGACAAGTTGTACTCACGTGTACCACGCTCATCGGCATTACCTTGCAAAATCAATTTAGCATTGTCATTAGCAACCAAATATTTTGCATGCGCTTCAATTAATGGACGGAACTCAGCTTTAACAGCATCGCTATCAAAATCAAAGTAAATGTTACGTTTTGATAAAATATTGTTTGGGTCATTGAGTGGGTTGTTACCATTATTTGCATTACTATCAATGACTACTTCTTTCACGCCTGATGTATCTGCACTGCCATCAGCAGGTTGCGTAACGCTTGATGAACTCGGACTCTTATCCTCCACACCAGCTGGCTTATCTACCATCGGCGTACTTTTACACGCAGATAGCAATACAGCAAGCACCAAGCTACCTACTAGTTTTTTATTAAACATTCCCTTGTTCATCGTCGTTCTCCTTTTAAAAAATTTAGTTTACTACGGTCAATCATACATCTAATTCAATAATGGTCCCCATGCTGGCTCGCGCACATCGCCACCAGACTCACTCAAACGCTGTTTCACACGGCCATCTGACGACACCGCCGCCAAGGCGCCACGCCCACCTACGCGAGTTGCATATAGTAACACACGGCCATTAGGTGCAAAACTTGGTGACTCATCTAGCCCACCTTCGCTCAGCAATTGCACTTGGCCATTCGTTAAATCCTGCAATGCCACACGGTATTTGCCACCATCATTACGGATCATCACTAAGAACTTCCCATCAGGTGAAAAACGCGGGCTTAAATTGCCAGTTCCTTCAAAGGTGACACGTTGTGCCTCACCACCGATAGAGGATACTTTATAAATTTGCGGGCGACCGCCACGGTCTGAACTAAAATAAATCCATTTTGCATCGGGTGACCAAGTCGGCTCGGTATCAATTGCGCTACTTTTAGTCAGCTGTTTAAGCCCGGTGCCGTCGGCGTTGATAGTGTAAACCTGAGAATTGGCAGCGTGTGTAAGTACAATCGCCAATTTGCTACCATCGGGTGACCATGCTGGTGCACTGTTGTTGCCCTTAAAATTAGCCAGTGTCAACCGTTGACCAGTCATGAGTGACTGCACAAAAATAATCGGCTTTTTCTTTTCAAAAGAAACATAGGCAATTTTGCTACCATCAGGCGACCAAGCGGGTGAAATAATCGGCTCGTTGGATGACACTACCGTTTGTGGATTTTCGCCATCAGCATCTGCTACCTGTAAAGTATAACGCCCTTTAGATTTATTGATATAAGCGATACGGCTAGCAAAAATACCCGCCTCACCTGTGAGCTTTTGATAAATGACATCGGCAATTTTATGTGCGGTCATTCTTAATTGATTTGGCGCAATGTTGTATTCCATGCCCGCGAGTTGCGTTTGCTTCAACACATCCGCCAACTTAAAACTTACTTTTAAACGATTGCCCGGTAACGCTTCAACGCTGCCCACTACCAAAGCCTGTGCTTGCAATGCTGCCCATTCTGCATATTTAACTTGGTTAATATCCGTAGGGCGGTTAACAACACCACCGGTTTCTAACACGCGAAATAACCCGCTACGGCGTAAATCTGCACCAATAATATTGCCTACTTGCGTGGCATTGCTAGATTGACCGGCTACCGAGCTTCCAAAAGGAACAACCGCAATAGGGATTTGCTGTGCACTACCGCCGCTAATTTCAATTTCCAACGCTGCATTTGCAGGGGAAATTGCCAGCGATGCAAATAACGAAATAATAAAAAGTAAGACTGGCCGTAATTTATTTAGCAGTTTATTCATAAGTGACTTGATGTCTTTAAACAAGAGATTTAATTTTACAAAACATTGCGTGAATTCTACTAAAAACTCACGTATATGCCATAGTAGTTACAATTAATTACAAATCAATCAGCAAATAGAAGCTCACCCACCTCATCAACGTGAGTTTAATCGTTAGGGCGAAATGTTAGCTTTAAGTTCCTAAACTGCGAGAATAACGATGTATCGGTCGGCACTGGCAATGGCTCCGAAGCCATAATGGCACGCTCTACCGCATCATCACAGGCGGCATTACCACTTGATTTAACCAGTTTAGGATTGCCAGATAATTGACCTGTAGGGAGTAAGCCGATTTCAAATTTCAGCTCTGGATTACCATCACCGCATAGGGTTTTATTCACATTGCCACGAATTTTAGCTTTAATTTTATTGGTAAATTCTCCGGTTACACCTGTATTAGCGGCAGCTTTTGCCGCTAAGTTTTTTTGGTCACCTTCCGCTTTATCTTCACTGAGGCTCTCTTGTTGCAGTTTTTTTAATGCATCATTGCTAGGTTGTTTTTGAGGTTTTTGTAACTCGTCCTGCACCAATTTTTTTTGCAGTTCAGCCAGCGCATCTGGCTTTTTAACTTCTTTTGGTTTTTCTTTTTCAACTGGTTTCTCAACCGACTTTTTCTTAATCACAATGTCCACCAGAGCTTTTGGCTCAGGCTCAATGACCGGCTCAGGTTTTACAACCTCCTTCACCACTGGTTTTGGTTGCACCAACGGCTGTTCTATTGGCTCAGGTATTATTAAAGGTTTTTGCACGGTCACAGCTGGCAGACTATCCCACAACTCAACGTTCGCAATACTGACTGGATGTGTAGTTTTCCAATTGAATGAAATTAGCAATGCGCCCAACAACACCACATGCACGCTGATAGAGAGTGCACCCGCTTTGAAAGAGTCTGGATTTTCGCGTTGTCGTAACATTAAATTAACAATGAATTTTTGAATTAAAACCTTATGGCGCGGGCTTTAACAAAAGCCCCACTTTATCTACTTTGTTACTCTTCAATAAGTCCATCACGCCGATAACATCTTCATATTTCACGTTTTTATCAGCGGCAATCACCACTGTACGCTCAGGCGATTTTGCTAATGTTGCGCGCACAGTCAGCAGTAGCTCATCACGCTGCATGGATTTACTCTCAAACTCGATACTGCCATTTTTTTTCACTGTAACCACCACTGGCGGCAACTTTGGTTGATTCAAACTGTGCCCAGCACCAGGCAAGTCCACCACGCCTGGGTTAGTCATCGGCGCCGTCACCATAAAAATAACGAGCAGCACCAAGGTAACGTCAATATAAGGCACAACGTTGATCTGGTTCATCAGGCGGCGTTTACGAGTACGTGACATCGCGTTCTGCCCTTATGATTTACGTTGCAAAATGTTGGTGAACTCTTCCATAAAGCTTTCATAGCGCACAGAAAGTCTATCGACCGAACTCGCAAAACGATTATAAGCAATGACTGCTGGAATTGCCGCAAACAAGCCGATGGCGGTGGCGACTAAAGCCTCGGCAATACCAGGCGCCACTTGGCTAAGTGTGGCTTGTGCTACGTTAGACAAGCCTCTAAATGCGTTCATGATACCCCAGACCGTACCAAACAAGCCGATGTATGGGCTTACCGAGCCCACTGATGCTAAAAATGGTAGATGTGCGTCCAGCTCATCCATCTCACGATTGTAAGCTGCACGCATCGCGCGACGCGCGCCCTCCATGACGTCTGAAACTTCCATACGACCCTGTTGTTTGTGGCGTGCGCACTCTTTAAAGCCCGCTTCAAATATGCTGGCCATCCCTTGTGGTTTACGCCGACTGGCAGCAATGCCATCGTACAATTTATTTAAATCGCCGCCAGTCCAAAAGGTGTTTTCAAAATCTTCAGCATCGCGTTCAGCGCGCTTGATCGTGGCCACTTTAATAAAAATGTACCACCATGAAAACAAGGAGGTGCTGATTAAAATCAGCATCACCAGTTGCACCGGCAGGCTTGCGCCCATAATTAACGTAAAAAATGACATATCACTGCTTGCGTTCATAACTTCTCCACTTTTAATCCACTGCACGACAATTTCATACTACGCTTATAGACTTCTCTATTTGTATTTCCAGCGTACTAAATTTAATCGTGCTCAAATTCTTGCAACATCGCCTCTTTAATATTAGGCGGAATCCCCACCGGCTTAAAAGTCGCCGCATTTACAAAAGCAGCCTTCACATGCGCGTTAATTAGCAGTACACCATTACGCGTAATGGTTTGCGCTAACTCAATGCTACCACGCCCGATTTTAGCGACATTGCAATGTATATCAAGTAAATCATTAAAATACGCGGGGCTTTTAAACGCGATAGATAAGCTGTGCACCACAATAATGACACCTAGCGACTCTTTAACTTTCGTTTGCTCAAACCCCAAAGCACGCAACCATTCAGTGCGTGCGCGCTCCATAAAGTTCAAGTAATTTGAGTGATAAACCACGCCACCTGCATCGGTATCTTCGTAATAGACGCGGACTGGCCAGTGAAACTGATCTAAAGACATATATTCAACCCTGCCACAACTCACCGCTCGCCAAAGCCTTAGGAATAGGCAAGCCAAAATGCTGATACGATTGACTGGTTGCCACACGTCCGCGTGGGGTGCGCATCAAGTAACCCTGCTGAATTAAATACGGCTCCAGCACATCTTCAATGGTGTCGCGTTCTTCGCCAATGGCTGCAGCTAGGTTATCCAACCCAACTGGGCCGCCGCCAAATTTCTCCAGCACGGCAAGTAGTAGTTTTCTATCCATCACATCAAAGCCCAAGCTATCAACATCCAGCATTTTAAGCGCAGCATCAGCAATCTCCGCGCTGACTCTTCCATCGGCTTTCACTTGGGCGTAGTCGCGCACGCGACGTAATAAACGGTTGGCAATTCTCGGAGTGCCGCGTGAGCGCCTTGCTATTTCGAGTGCGCCTGTATCCACCATCTCTACTTCCAGCAAGCCTGCAGAGCGCTGTACGATGCGGCCGAGTTCTTCTGAGGTATAAAACTCCAGACGCGACACAATGCCAAAACGGTCACGCAGTGGATTAGTCAGCATGCCTGCCCGCGTGGTGGCACCTACTAAAGTGAAGGGTGGTAAATCAAGTCGCACACTACGTGCGGCTGGTCCTTCGCCGATCATAATATCCAGACGGTAATCTTCCATCGCGGGATATAAAATTTCTTCAACCACGGGGGATAAGCGATGAATCTCATCAATAAACAGGACATCATTCGGCTCAAGGTTAGTGAGTAACGCGGCTAAATCACCCGCCCGCTCTAACACCGGGCCTGAAGTCTGGCGCATGTTCACGCCCATTTCTTTGGCAATAATATGCGCTAATGTCGTTTTACCTAAACCAGGCGGACCAAATAACAACACATGATCCAGCGCCTCGCTACGGCCACGTGCGGCGTTGATGAAAATTTCCAGCTGTGCGCGTGCTTTTTCTTGCCCGATATATTCATCCAGCACTTTAGGACGAAGTGCGCGCTCTAATGCCTCTTCTTGCGGACTGACACTATCAGGCGCAATTAAACGATCAGTTTCTATCATAAACCTTCATCCAACCTCTTATTTTGTAACGCGACCCAATGGGTAATGAGCGTTAAACCAACCGCTAACAATGTTGGTCCTAAAAAAATCCCGATAAAGCCAAAAGCCAGCGCGCCACCTAGCACACCCAGCACTACTAACAATAATGGCAAGTGAGAAGAGTGGCTAATTAAAATCGGCTTTACTAAGTTATCGACACTGCTAATCGCCAGCAAGCCATAAAGTGCTAAGAAAATCGCCCAGCCATGGTCGCCATGATTATAAAGCCAAAGCGCGGCCCCCCCCCAAATCAGTGGCGGGCCAACTGGAACCACCGATAGGAAAAAAGTAGCCAATGTCAACAACAGCGGCAGCGGCGCGCCTGCAAGCCAAAAACCAAATAAGGCAACTGTAGCCTGCGCCAAGGCTGTGCCAAAAATACCCAGCATCACACCTTTAACAGTGTTACAAGAGAGTTGTAGCATCTCTTCGCCTAGCTCGCCGCCTAACCTACGCAAAATTGCTACAACAATTTTAGCCAGATAGGCTCCGTCACGATAGAAAAAGAAGGCAACAAATACTACCAGTAGTAATTGCAAAAATCCGCCCATTACTAGCTGTACACCTTGCAGCATAAACTTGCGCATAGGCTCTGAATACTGGCTGAGCAAGCGCATCAATTCTTCATGGCTAACAGCGGCACGCTGCCAAAACTCAGCCAACTGAGAACCAACCAAGGGTAAATTCTTTATCCATTCCGGTGCAAAGGGTTGCAAATTCTGCAAGGTGGTTTGTGCTTCATCAAGCAAAATTGTGGCTGAATCTGCAAGATTCATCACGAGGTACGCCATAGGCAATATCAAAGCAACTAACAGCAGGAGCGTCATAGTGATGGCTGCCAAAGTATCTCGCCTGCCAAGTTGCCGCCATACGCGCTGATAAAGTGGCCAGGTAAATACGCAAATAACAGCCGCAAAAAGCACTGCAGCCATGAATGGATATAGCACAAAAATACAACCAATAATCAGTAACGCAATTAAGGCAATACGCGATATTTGGTTGGTATTAATCATGATTTTTTACGCCTTTGACAATAATTTTAATGCCTGACGAATACCATCAGCCACCATGACATCTGATGGCAACTGTTTCACTGCGGCCAGCGCTTCGCGCTCATTGTAACCTAATGCCAATAACGCATTAAGCACATCGCTACTGGCAGATTTTGGCTGGTTTGCATTCATCGCAGCCACACCATCAATCGTGAACTTATCTTTTAATTCTAGCAATAAACGTTCAGCAGTTTTTTTACCTACGCCAGGCACACGCGTGAGCATAGTAGTTTCTTGCAAGGCAACCGCCTGCACTAGCTCATCAATAGATAAGCCGCTTAGTATAGAAAGTGCGGATTTAGCACCAATGCCGTTCACTTTAAGTAATTGCCTAAACGTGGCACGCTCTTGGTGACTGCCAAAGCCATATAGTAGCTGGGCGTCTTCACGCACCACAAAATGCGTCAACATCACTACTTTTTCGCCTACAGCGGGCAAATTATAAAAAGTGCTCATCGGCACTTCACATTCATAACCCACACCGTTGCAATCTATTAAAACTAAAGGCGGGGTTTTTTCAAGTAGTGTTCCGTTTAGGCGACCAATCATTGCGACTTCCATAATAAGATAATGACTAACAATAGCGCATGACTTAACATACTGGCAAGCGTCCACTTGATTGCGGGTAATAATTGCGATGGCTGCGCAAAAAATTGCCGCAAAATCCAGAATGCACACAAAGAAAATACCAGCGGCAATACAGAAAGTAGCGCCAACACAGGCAACTTATCAAGCTGAGCCATTGCTAATAACCAAATCACAGCTATACCCACTAATAATAAATACCCCCAAACAGCTGATGCCGAAGGTAATCTAACAACGAGATTGCGCTTTCCTGCCATCGCATCTGCTTCGCGATCGGGAAACTGATTGATATAAAGCAAACTAGTCACCAATAAAGCGTAGGGCATCCCAACAATATACGGCTGAAACGAGAATGTCTGCCGCTGCACGTAATCAGAACCGACGGCAATCGCCAAAAATCCGAGCAATACACACAACTCACCTAACCCTCGACTATTTAGTCGCAACGGAACTGCGGAATACGCCCAGCCAAGGAACGTTCCAGCAGCACCGACTAACAATAAACCAGAGCCAACTTGCCAAGATAACCATAGTCCACCAACAGTCGTCATGCCCAGTAACAAATAACCAAAATGCGCTATTTGCTTTGGCGTGAGTATTCCGTTTTGAATAAAGCGACTACCGCCAGTAAATGGATATAAACGCTCAGTATTGCTAGCATCTGTGCCATTGAGTGCATCAAAATAATCGTTAATTACATTCACCCCTGCATGTACTATCAATGCAAGCAACACAGTCAAGACTGCTGTTAACGGTTGAATTTGGATGCCAGAGTAAATTGCGCCGGCTTGCCCTAATAAACATGCGGCTAAGGTTGCCACTAAAAATGCCGGTCGGGTAGCGGCAAAATAACGTAAAAATGGATTAGAGAAATTCGCCAGTGTTGGCTCGAATACTGAACGATTCATCCGACAAGGCGCCCGCCTTTAACGCGATAACCTGCGGTGGCCATTCGACCCAGCCCCTGCCCGCCGTGCGCATGGCAAATTGCACAGGCTAACGCATCCGCCGAGTCTGGCTTAGGCGTTGCGGGCAAATTAAGTAAGCGCTTTACCATTTCCTGCACTTGTTCTTTTTGTGCATGCCCGTTACCCACCACTGCCTGCTTGACTTGTAACGCTGTGTATTCAGCCACGGATAAATGTCGGATTACCGCCGCACTAATCGCCGCGCCACGTGCCTGCCCCAGCAATAGTGTTGATTGCGGATTCACATTCACAAACACCTTCTCAACCGCCACTTGATTGGGCTGGTATGTATCAATCACCTCAAACAAACCGTCTAAAATAATTTTTAGTCGTGCCGGAAGCTCTTCACGCTCTGCCTCGCCTTCAATTTTACTTTTTTTGCCACTCGCCGTTTTAATAGTGCCACTGGCAACGTAGGTGATTTTTTCACCGATTTTTTCAATCACACCAAAGCCGGTAAGGCGCAAGCCTGGGTCAATGCCGAGGATTCTGATGACGCTCAAATCATTTCCAAAAATATTTTAGGCATCAGCATTTGTTTCGTTAATCTTCCATCACAGCTGTCGTATATACATCCTGCACGTCATCTAAATCTTCCAGTGCATCCAAGATTTTTTGCATTTTCACAGCATCATCACCAGTAAACTCTACTTCGTTGAGTGCTTTCATGGTCACTTCCGCCAGCACGGCTTTTAAACCAGCCGCTTCCAATGTTTCTTTAACTGCAATAAAGTCACTAGGTGGTGTAATCACTTCAATACTGCCATCGTCGTTTGTCACCACATCCTCGGCGCCAGCCTCAAGTGCCGCTTCCATCACTTTATCCTCATTAGTGCCTGGCTCATACACTAGGCTACCGCAGTGTTTAAACATAAAAGCAACCGAACCATCAGTCCCTAAATTGCCACCAAACTTTGTCAGCGCATGGCGCACATCAGCCACTGCGCGTTGTTTATTATCGGTTAAGCAGTCAATAATAATGGCCGCGCCGTTAATGCCGTAACCTTCATAGCGAATTTCTTCGTAGTTCACACCTTCTAATTCGCCCGTCCCTTTTTTAATGGCGCGCGTGATGTTGTCGGATGGCATGTTTTCTTCTTTTGCCAATGCAACTGCTGCACGCAAGCGCGGATTCATGTCGGCATCACCACCGCCTAAGCGGGCTGATACCGTAATTTCTTTAATGATTTTGGTAAAAATTTTACCGCGTTTTGCGTCTTGACGACCCTTACGGTGTTGAATATTTGCCCACTTACTATGACCCGCCATGTCTCTAACCTTTAATACAATCAAATAGGTTTGATTTTATCACAGGGCTTAACATGTGCTTAAGTAAACGCCAAATTATGCAATTCAGATAACATGGCTCAGCTTTTTAGTCTTGAGCCATGGCAGGGTCAATAGGGGTATGTTTGCGGATACTGATGATGGAAATAATCACAAGCGATGCAGCAATCAAGGTCATCCCAATAGATTCCATTAACACTGGGACTTCATTGAGTTGCACCCAAGCCGCCATGACGCCAATAACCGGCGCAAGCATAGAAGACATGCTGGCAACGCCGGCACTTAAACGTTGCAAGGCGTACAACCATAATACCCACGCCAGCGCATTACAAAACACCGCATTAAAAATAACCGCGCCAATAAAATAGGGCGTCCATTGAATGGATGGTGCTGGGATGATTAACGCAGCAAATACTAACGGAATAGAGCCAAACAACATCTGCCAAGCGGTGAGTGACAATAAATCCAGACTCGGTGAACGTTGGTGCAATTTCTTTGCAACAATGACCGACAATGCCCAAAATACACCTGACAACACCGCGAGAAACATGCTAAAAGTGTCTGTGCCTAAATGTAGCGGATCTAATATAAACAACATACCCATGGTTGATAATATAGCTGCAGGCCATTGCAAACCGCGCAACTTCTCGCCCAGCATTGGCCAGGCCAGCACCATCACCCAAAACGGCATGGTATAAGTTAAAACAGCGGTTTTTCCTGCACCACCTTCCACCAACGCCCAGATTAACAATCCAGTAAAACCGCTTGTTTGTAAAACTCCTAGCAAAATCAGCGTGGGTATTTCTTTCACGCGCATTGGTTTACGCATCAATAGCAATACTGCAAACAGGCAAAGTGCACCGATTACCGTACGCAATGCCGCAAATTGAAACGCACCGGCGTAAGCCAATGCGCTTTTCATCACCACCCAGTTATAGCCCCAGATAATTGTGAGCAACATGAGTGCGGCGAATGCTCGAATGGCGATTTTTCTGCTGTTTTGCATATATTTTAAAAACTTTTGTTATTGCTAAATATTATCGCCATACTCACCTTAAATATTCTAGCCTTACTCAAAATTGGCATTAATTCCAAATATGCGTCACAGCTTTCCAATTGCCATCAGCTTGCTTACGATACACCAGATGCACATTGCCGCCAAATGTTTGCTTTTCACCTTTTTCGTTCATCATCGCACCTGCCCAGTTGCCGCGTTGATAAGCCAAGTTGCCGTCTTCAACTGCTTCTACCAATGTTAACTGGTGGTCAATCACACCAGCGGCAATCAATCCTGCAAAGAATGTTTGAATCGCGGCAGAACCTAATACAGGTTCACCTGCGGGCGCTGGCATCACCACCGCATTGTCGGCGTAAAGCTGGCCTATGGCTACTGCATTTTTTGTATTAAAAGCCTGATCAAATGCTGCATTGATAGCGGTAATTTGTGTTTGAATCGTTGACATAGTTAAATCCTTTATAATAATTACTGACTGAAAAGTGCTTACTCAATAAATGCTGAAATACCTGAATTGATCAACCCTAACATTTGTTGCAGTTGGCTACGTTTTTCTTCATCCAAAGCTTGCATACACTGCCTTAATCTACGGTAATAGTCGGGCATCACAACATCGAGCTTGGCTTGGCCCGCATCGGTAAGGCTTATTAATACACTCCGCCTATCATCTTTTGCATACACACGTACTACCAGACCGCTTTGTTCTAATCCGTCAATAAGCCCAGTCATGGTGGCACGTGTAACGCCGGCTTTATCCGCTAACGCGGAAGGTGTAGAGGTTCTTGATTCTTCACGCATAAGTAAAATCAATACCCACCAACGTCCTTGCAATAAGCCGTACTTGCTTAAACAAGTATCCAGTGCTGTTGATAAATCAGTAGCTACGCGCAATAAATGCAAAAAACTGGATACCGCCGTAATATCCGCATCTGGATAACGTTCAGCGAACTTGGTTAAAACTTCTGTAGTGGGGAGGTCTCTTAATTGCAACATGGTTAGGCACATTATAGTTAGTTGACTAACTATGTCAAGGGATGCCTAAATTAGGGTTAGGTGATTGGTTAAAATATTAATTAGTGTATATTTAAACCTTTCTTCCGTTACTTTAGCCTTTATTTAGGAGACTCCCATGAAAACACTTCAACAATTACTAGACAGCAAAAAATATAAAGAAGTTATTTCAATTGCCCCACATCGTCCTGTATTTGATGCATTAGTTGTTTTGGCCGAATATAAAATCGGCGCTTTGGTGGTGCTGGAAGGCGAGAAGCTCGTAGGCATTTTCTCAGAACGTGATTACGCACGTGAAGTGATTCTAAAAGGACGGTCTTCTAAAACAACCTCTATTCAAGAGGTAATGACTGATAAAGTGCTTTTGGCCAAGCCAACCGACACTGTAGAAGAGGCTATGTCGCTCATGTCAGAAAAACGTATTCGCCATTTACCTGTCATTGAAAATGGCAAAGTGATCGGCGTGCTTTCAATTGGCGACTTGGTGAAAGAAACCATTACCTATCAACAGGAACTGATAAAGCAATTGCAGGTTTACATAAACAGTTAACCATTTTACGGTTAGCTTCATAAACGCACTTATTGACAGCGAATCATCGCCCTGACTAAGTTTTTACCTTATTTTTTTGATAACAACATGACTGCCATCAAGTGCAGCACTACCATGCATTGCAATACGTTCGATAACGTTTGGTGTAAATCAACAGGCCAGTCTTCGCCCCAAAATTGATCTGTACGGCTAAGCCACCCAGTAAAGCCCAGTAACAGAATAAGTGTCCACATGATATAAACAGCATATTGCCCTAACGGGTTATAACCAATATACAGAGGTTTATCATGGAGGTTGTGCCGATTAAAGAAAACAGATTGGATGTGTACCTTAACCGCATTAAGTCTAGGCAAATGTAATTTAGAAGCTTCTACGCTCGTAAGTCAAAGCCCATCCATTAGACGCAATAACACCAATAAAACACAAGCATAGCCAATAAAACGATGTATCGACCCACTTTCATTAATCAGATTTGTAATAACACCTATAGCTAATAACCAATGGGTGATACGAACAGTGAGTGTCCACTTCATGATGATAATTTAGGTGACTATCTTGATTTTAACTTAGCCACTTCGAACGCCGTTAACGCTCTACTTCCGCCTTAACAATCGCAAGGGTCTTTGTATCAAAATAAATCTCTACCTTTTTACCCTCTTTATTCCGTCCGTAGATTTCGTAGCAATTACCATCCACTTTGAATTTTTTAATGGTGTACCCTTCTTCTACTAAAGTTTGTTTTAGCGTATTTTCTGGCACCCATTTAGATTTAGGGTGTGCGTCAGATGCTGCCCATGCAAGTTCAGATAATGGTATGTATGACACTGAATACCCTGATGCCGCATCCGTGATGGTTTCATTGTTATATGTAACTACGATTTACATGAATAGGCCATCACAAGACTTAGCCAAGCTAGCCCTTGAGTGAAACACTCATGGCACCAGAGTATGCAGAAACTGCGCTAATATGCTCAGTTTCTCGCAGAATGTGCATACATTGGACACTTTTAATTAACGAATACGAGCACAAACAAGCAATCTAAGAAGGTTAATGTATGCATCATCAACAATGCCGTCACGTCACATTAGCAGGTAACTATATCAGTCGCGTTATCTATTTTGAAACACATAACGCATACGAGTTGGTGATTAGCTCACTCAGCCTACTTCTAGAGGAAGTGTCTTTTACGGGGATGTTCAATTTTCTCAACGATGCGCAGAACGCAAAATTTGCCATGAGCAATTCAAAACAATCATTTGATAGGCTTATGAGGCAAATCAAACGAGTCTAAACTTGACCCAACAATCGTATAAGGATGATTACCTAATATTGGGGTTGGCGGTTAGGCATGGGGCAATCCAAAGTAAGGTCGACGATTTTATGTTCAATTTATGCGTTCAGTCTGCCTAATCTCCGCTTACCAACCACTCTAGCATACCGCTTGCGATACCAAATATAAACGCCTGTCACAGACAATACGGCAACGACCAAGCCCATCAGCGAAATCAGCACCCTACCTGGCAAGCCTAAAATTCGGCCAGAATGCAGAGGAAACTGTGCTTGCACAAAAATATCCCCAACCGTGCCAGACCAAGGCAAACGCTCGCCAAGATACGCCAGCGTTTTCTGGTCATAGTAAAGCCGTTTATTGCCTGCGCCTGCCACGCCATGGTCGGATTCTGGCGTGAAAAAACTGACGGCGTAGAGTTGAAATCGTGGACTTAAAAAAATCGAACCAGCAGGCTCTTTCCATTGTTTTTTTACGGCTTGTTGCTTGGCCAATGCAAGCACACGTTCAAATTCAATATGGCTTAAATCCACGGCATGTTTTGGAAGTGGCTTTCTTAAATCAAATGGGGTGGGTGTTGTCGTGGTGATTTGACTAAGCAGAGGCAAAAACACCTCGCGCCGCAAATTTAACGAAAACGCCGTAAAGGCGACAATAAACAACAACAGCCACGTCCATAAGCCAAAAGCGCGGTGAATATCAAAGTTCAACTTATAAGTGGTGCTTGGCAAACGGATTTTCCATGCCTGCGCCCAGCGTTGCTTAAAACTTTTTTCATGGTATTTTACATGATGTTGGCGAAAGGCTATAGGGGCTCGCTTGTTCGGCAAGGTCAGGTAAAATCCAATAAAAGTATCCACTAACCAAACAATGGCGATGACGCCTAACAGCCAAATGCCCCAGCGGTCAATCCCAGCAAATTCTGGAATGTGCAAACTAAAATGCAGCCGATATAAAAACGATACAAAATTTTCTTTGCTGAGCGGCCATACCGCACCTCTATCACGCTTGCCCAGCTCATGCCCGGTATACGGATTAAGAAATATCTCGTTAAACCCCAAATCATAAGACTGCTGAGTAGCAGGATTAAGGATGGGCGCAACTCCCAACATTACACTTTTACCCGCCCCCATATTTAAGGGCACGGACACCACCTTAAGTTGAGGATAACGCATTTCAACCTGTTGCACCAATTGAAATATTGGCAATGCGTCATTTGATGTAGGCGCGACCACCATCAAATGATCATTCAGCCAATCATCTAACTCGTGATCCCAAGAGATGACCGCGCCTGTCAGCCCAGTGATAAACAGAAAGATCGCGGTAATAAGGCCCAGCCAACGATGGGCGATGGTGAAAAAAGTACGCATTAAAAGTTATAGTTGGCGGAAAGTACCGCGTTTTGGCGTTCGCCAAAGCCACAGTCTTGATTATTTCCACGGCACCAAGAAATAAACTCTTTATCGGCAATATTTCTTATCGTGGCACGGACATCCCATGCACCGTAGTTGATGCCAACCATAGCATCAAACAAGGTGACAGAATCTACGGTTGGCAAACCGCCCCCACCTACCGTATCGCCAATATAACGGGTACCAACGCCTGCACGCCAATGTTCATTGATGCGGTATTGCGCCCAAGCCGAGCCTAGTTTTTCTGCCACATAAGGCAATCTTATTTTTGTCGTATCGTTGAAAGCATTCATACGGGTGTAATTACCCATCAATTCAAGTTTGCCAATTCTATGTTTGGCTTCAAGCTCCCAGCCTTTGGTCACAGCACCCACTTGCTCTACGCCACCTGGAATAGCACCTTGCTGAATCCGATTGATTTGCTCAATCTCAAAGGTAGCAAAATTTGCCGATGAATTGCCATCATTAGATAGAAACTTTAAACCAGCCTCGCGTTGTTCGCCTTCTGTAGGTTTTAGAATACCACCAGCGCCATCGCCGCCCAAGTTAGGTACAAATGCTTCAGAATAGTTGATGAAGGGAGAGAGGCCATTGTTGAATCTATACATTAAACCAACACGGCCAGTCGTTGCCGAGTTTCTCGCATCAGTATCTGGAATTGACTTATTAAATTGCAATAAAGTATTAGTTGCATGATCACGGCGAAGTGCCGCTGAGATCACCACTGGCCCCCACTCCATGTGATCTGACAAATAAAAGCCTGCCTGAACAATTTTGTTGTTATTTCTTTCTGCACCCACTAACTTACTGTAATCGACATTTCCGTAAACTTGGTTATAGACATTAATCCCAAATGCAGAGGTTGTAGAGGCGAAGTTACTTTCGGTCCAAAGCGCATCTTGGTAATCCACACCAAATGATGCGATATGTTTTGTTGGACCTAAGTTTAAATCTGCTTGCAAGCGCGTATCCGCAGAAAAAACGTGGGTATTTCTATCAGCGGTATGAATCGTTCTTTGCATATTGCCTGCGTTATCAGGAATAGCGCCAACGCGTGTCCAATGCTCTCTTGTCTCAGAACTTGAGTTGGTTTTTCTGAGGCTTGCTACCAACTTTAGATTGTCAGTAAATTTTTGATCCACAAACAAAGAAAGTTCATCTCGTTTCATATCATATCTATCCCAGCCAGGCTCACCCACAAAGGTGCTACTTGAGATTTTGCCTAACGGCGCCGATTGTATCGTACCTCTAGAAGGCAGAAACTGTGCGGATACAGTACTATCGACGTCTTGATGTAAATATTGCAAAGTGATGCTAGTTTTATCACTAGGGCGCCATGTGATTGAAGGCATGAATATCAACGCATCATCTTTGACATAATCCACCTGAGTGCCACTATCACGCTTCATCGCTACCACTCGATATAGCAAGGTTCCATCGTCAGTGATTGGGCCCGTGAAATCAAATCCGATTTGCTTACGATCATACATACCATATTGCACATTAATTTCTTTTGACGCTTTCTCTTTAGGCATCTTAGAAACCAGATTCACAATACCACCTAAATCAGATTGCCCAAAAAGTGAGGAGGATGGCCCTTTAAGTACTTCAATGCTCTCTAGCGTATAAATATCATCACGCGTATTGTTATAAAACCCATAGAGAGTTCGCAGACCGTTCAAAAACAATGAAGGGGACAATCCACGGATTCTTGTAGAGTCTATGCGGGTGTCAAAGCCAAAGTTGCCAGAATAAACGCCAGAGCTATAAGTGAGCGCATCCTGAATGTTCAACGCACCCATTTCACGTGCTTGCTCAACATCCACCACAGTGATTGACTGTGGAGAATCTTGAATGCTGACGGGGCTTTTACCAACGTTGGTAGCCCTGTCTTGCGTGATAAATTTATCTTCCTTTTCATCTTTTTTCGCGCTCACTGCCACTTCTGGCAACGTGGACTCGACCTCTTCCGCATACGAACTAATAGCTGGTAAAGCAAGCAAAATAGCCATTGCTAATGATTTATTTTTTAATGAATAGTGCATAAATTCTCCTTATATATATTGTTTGCGCTGGCTACAGGAGTCTTACTCGTTGGCTTGCTAAATAAATGATTAAAAATCTAATCTGACATTGAAACCTACTGTGCGTGGCGCATTTACATAAGCCGTATTTGTTGATGCAAAGCTTTGTAATAAAGCGTATTTATCAAATAGATTATTCACAAGCTTTCGCATAAATGGTGCATACAACACTGCACCAGTAATTATCGCAACAACCAGAAGTACACCCATGAAGCCCAAAAACAGCATCCCCGGCAATCCAGCGAATAAATCCTCGTGCATCTTCAACATGATATGCATAAAACCTTCGTTGAATTTAGGTTCTTGTAATACTTCAGCGGTACGTGCGTCTACCTTAACAAACTTATTCCCTTCTTGTGATGTAGCCGTATCACCCAAGCTAACCGTCCAAGATTTATCCTCATCTACCTCTCGAAAGAAAAACTGTACTACACGCTCTGGATAACGTGATTTTGCACTCTCCAAGACATCGTCCATACTTGCCAATTTGGTATTTTCTGGCAACTCTGGCGCTTCGACTTCATTGCCAATTAAATGGCTAATTTCATGATGAAAGATTAAGGGCAAGCCAGTCAAACACAGCAATAGCATAAACACTGTGCATATCAAGCTGGACCACTTGTGCACCCAAGCCCAAGTTTTAAGCGATTGAACCTTCATCGTTTATTACTTACTTTCACTCACAAAACCCATTTTACTGATACCTGAATTTTGTGCATCAGCCATCACTTCAGCTAATACTTGATAGCGGGTTTCTTTATCAGCACGTATATTCAACTCTGGCTGTGGCTTCTTCTGTGCAATTTCTTTTAACTTTAGCTTCAGCTCACCTTGTACTAACGGCATGTCATTCCAGTACATTTTGCCTGACGCATCAATAGATACAGAAATCACTTCTGGCTTTTCATGGATAGGCTGGCTATTTGTTTGTGGTAAATCAATTTTTACAGCATGCGTCAGCAATGGTGCGGTAATGATAAAAATCACCAATAACACCAACATCACATCCACTAACGGTGTAGTGTTAATCTCAGACATTGGTGCCGAATGTGGTGCACCGCCGACATTACTTCCGGACCCTATCATGCTACGACACCTGCAACATGTATCGCTGGTTCAGCAACATCCTGCTTGCTTGTGCGTTTAGCACCCATGACAGCGCCTGTGGTGATTAAGGTATGCAGTTCGTAGCCAAATCTTTCAAGCTCAACCGTTAAAGCGCGATTACTGCGCACAATTGCGTTATATGCCAGCACGGCTGGAATAGCCACTGCTAAACCTAACGCGGTCATAATCAAGGCTTCACCTACTGGCCCTGCCACTTTATCTAAAGTAGCCTGACCACTTAAGCTAATACTAGCAAGCGCATGATAAATACCCCACACCGTGCCAAATAAGCCAACAAACGGCGACACGCTTCCTACAGAAGCCAGCAAAGTAAGTCCGCCTTCCATAGTTGCATTTTCTTCTGCAATGCTACGGTTCATGGCACGCGCCACAAACTCATCTTGCGCAACGATATCAGCGCCTTTTACTGCACACATCTTATGATGCTCTGCAGCTAAAATCGCTTTTTCTGCTAATCTTGATAAACCTGTATTAGCATATTGCTGACTTTGCTTTACTGCTATAGCCAAACTCGGTGCTTGCCAAAACACTTGCAAGAAAGATTGGTAAGCATTGCGCGTACGCCATGCAGTTACACTTTTGGTCACAATCAAATACCAACTTGCCACAGACATTGTTAACAATATCAAGGCAACCAACATAGAGACTGGTCCGCCTGCCGTGATAAACTCCCAACTATTGAACTCGTATCCGTTTTGCATCATTTTCCTCGCTTCATTTTTTATCTGATGATTGATTCATGCCCATTTATTTACTGCGCATAGACCTGTATTTATTAATCTTGCCACTTATCCATTTAGTGTGAAATTTACTGGCACCAGCACATAAGCGCTAATTGGCTGATTACTACGTTTTGCTGGTACAAAACTCCATCTTTTAACTGCCTCTATGGCTGCTTGGTCTAATTTTTGATGGCCACTGCTTGTATCTACTTTGACAACTTCAGCTTTACCATCTTGCGACACTAAAACTTTAAGTAGCACCTTACCTTGTTCACCCATTTTTCTTGCAAGCATCGGGTAAGCTGGTGCTGGATTATTTAAATAAGCAGCCCCAAAACTTGGTGGTTCGATGACTGGTTCAGTCGCCACCTGCTTATTGGCTACTTTATCCGAGACTTCCGCAACTTTTGCTGACTGCTGTGGCTCAGCAGGGGTGCTTTCTGCAACCACAGCTTCTTTACGTTCTTCGACTACTGCAGGTTCTACTTGCTCAACTTTTCTTACCGCCTCTTCATTGACAACCAGCTTCTTCTCTATGACCTTTTGTTTTTGCACTACTGGTTTTAAAACAGGCGGCTTGTTAACTGGCTGCACTTGCTCTACAGGTGGCTTAGGCAACTCTTGTGGCACATCGGCAACCTGGCTCACCAAGCTAACCATCATGGGGGTTTCCGGGTGATTAAGCTCAACGGTTTCTGGCTGTACACTCAACACACCTACCAAAGCAAGCATATGTATTAGCATCACGACAACCAACATTTTGTAAGAGATTGTTTTTTTATTTACCCGCATCGCATCGATACGTGCGCTAATCGGCAGATATTTGACATTAGACTCACTAGCAGCTGCTGTCATTTTCGCAACAGGCTCCATCAAGAAGTGAGCATTCACTACAAGTGCTGAATTTGACACAATACCTCCTCCTGACCTATTACTAAATGCTGCAGCATAACTTTTGCATCACTACTTTGTAAGAATTAACTTACCCTGATTGGTAAGTCTTAAACGGTAATCTTCATCCACATGCTTAATGACCAACTCTCGAGCACCAGAAAACAAAAACTCACTTGTTGTCACGCTTACAACAGAGGTATCAGCAGTTTTTGTTTCTATGGTTTTTTCTTCAAACTTCATTCTTCAGACTAATGTTTAAGTTGGTAATTTCCACTTACTACAATGATCAATAGGAAATTATAATGATAATGATAATAGTTATCATTTAGTTTTGTCAATGCTTTTATGCCTTAATTTCTGTCTATGTGATTGATTTTAATTAATTACTCCAGCTAATGTACGCTACAATTCATGACAGACTGCTGCGCATGAATTGCTTTTTCTTGCTGATATAGGGTCAATCTAGTGCTAGCATCTGCCAACAACTCCCTTAAGGTATTTAACGTACCAGCATCTATTCGCAAGCTAATTGCTCCTAGCTCCAACTCTGCCACTTTACAATTTTCACAAAATATAATCTGGCCACTCTCATTCTTAGATAATAAAATGCGGAGGCATGAAGCTTGATTATTTGTGACGTTATCCTGTGCTTTATTATTTTTCATTTCACACCTATTTAGTCAGTATCAACTTGTTTTGTTTAGTAATCCGTAAAAAATACGTTTCATCCTCGTGATCAATCATCACCTCTTTTACATTCGTAAATAGTTTGTCACTATTTAATCTTTTAATTCTAGAAATCTTAATTTTATCTTGCGTTTGCGTACTATCTGTCACAATTGCTATATCAAAACTCATATGTTCTTTAGAGGTTAAATTAGTAATAATTTTCATGATGGCAGCCCAATTAAGTCACTAACATTAAAAAGATGGCCGACTTACATAAGCAATTAAACTTAATGCAACCATAAAATGATCGGTTAAGATCAAGGAGACGCATGTTGTCATGCAGTACTACATTTGAGCCGCTGTTAGGGGCAACTCAAATTCGTTTGCCAGCCTCTATACACGGTTAGCATAATATTCAACCACCAATTGCACATCCACAGGGAAGGGCACATCGCTCACCGCTGGCAAGTGTGATACCTTGACTACTTGTGTGCTCGTATCCCATCTTAGCCACTCTGGTCGCTCTAAAGACGGCTGCTTAACAGTTTCCACCACCATTGGAATATGCTTACTTTTGGCCTTAACAGTGATTTCATCACCAACATTCAATCTAATCGACGGGATGTTCGCTGGCTTGCCGTTTAGCATAAGGTGCCCATGGCTCACTAACTGCCTTGCAGCAATTACCGTAGGTGCAAACCCAGCACGGAAAACCACGTTATCCATTCTACGTTCGAGTAACTGCAACAATCTTTCACCTGTTGGCTCTTTACCCTTACGCGCATCCAGTATCAATCTACGCATCTGTGTCTCTGTTAGCCCGTAGTTGAAACGAATTTTTTGTTTTTCCTGCAATTTCACACCAAAATCAGAGCGACGCTTACGCGATGCTTTATTACCATGCTGACCTGGCGGCGTTGGGCGCGCTTCAATTGTTTTACGTGACAACCCAGGTAAATCTACTCCTAATGCACGCATTACTTTTAATCGTGGGCCAATAAATCGAGACATCTTGTTTCCTTATCTATTTAATATTTATCACTTATTGCAATGTGTTATGTGTTGCCAACAACCAATTGTCCTCTGCGCCATACTCACTGACGATTGCTTCCCATTGCTTGACCAAGCGCTCTGCAATATCTTCAATCAGCTTTGTTTCTGCGTACTCAGGCGCTCTTAACTTATGCGCCAGCTCACTCGCCAACACAGCCAACTCATGAGATGGCTTAAGCGCATACTGCGTCGCAACGCAACAGATTGCTACCATTAACTCTCTTGAGGTTGGTAACTCAGGGTCAAATTGTTCGCTTGGTGCTTTTGATGCTGATACTTGTTTTTGCATGTCTGTACTCATTTGATTTATTCACAGTATTACTACACTTGATGTAATTCAGTTTGCATCACCAACCTTGCCACTGCTTTACGCATCATTTCATTCATCATAAAAAAGTTACGCACTTCTAGCCGCAATGAAGTGCCTCCAATTTCAAGCTCAACAATGTCTTTTGCTTTGTTATAAAGCACCTTGCAATCTTCATCTCCTGTCAGTTTTGCTTGGCTAATAATTAACTGCTTACTCATGCCGTCCTCCGATCCATTAATTTAATCAAATGATAATCATTCTCATTTAAAATGTCAACCCAATAATTACCAACTAAATTAGTAAACTATTATTTATTTCAACGAATCAACACCACATACAAAGCAGGGGAATTCCATGAGATCAATTACGCTAAGATACAGACGCCTTTCTCATGATTTACCTTAAGTGGCAATCATGCATACATAAAGCGTGAAAAATGCGTGTAAGCGCAAAATCATTTTCACGAACTAGCCACATTGATATACCAATCAAACGCTGGTTCTAAATCAAAACTAACTTTTATGGAGAACGATCATGTGGACAACACCAGCAGCTAAAGAAATGCGTTTGGGATTTGAGGTAACAATGTACGTAATGAACAAGTAATTCATACGCGCGATGCAAAAAGGGTGCTACAAGCACCCTTTTTTATTACCAGACGATCTAACTTTACCTACAGATATTTAACTAACATTGCATTATTCAAATCACCCGCGGCAATTGGTAATCTCACATAATAACCACTACCAGATGCCTCTTGTATCGGCTCACCTTTTTTGTTAAACATGGTTTCAACAACCAACTCTTGGTTGCCGCTAGGATGAATCACCTGCAAACGATCACCCACTGCAAACTTGTTACGTGCTTCAATATCAGCCAAACCAGTCTTGGCATCATAAGCCACCACATCGCCCACATACAAGCTACGGCTTGAGCTTGAGTAACCTTGCTTGTAATTTTGGTGTTCTGCGGTGTGATGTCGCTGATAGAAACCATCGGTATAACCACGATTTGCGAGGTTTTCTAAATCACCCAGCAAACTCCAATCAAAAGGACGACCAGCCACTGCATCATCAATAGCTTTGCGATAGTTTTGGCAGGTACGCGCAACGTAATAGCGCGATTTTGTGCGACCTTCTATCTTTAATGAATCAACACCCATTTTAATCAGTCGCTCAACGTGCTCAATCGCGCGCAAATCCTTACTGTTCATAATGTAAGTACCGTGCTCGTCCTCCTCTATCGGTAGCAACTCACCTGGACGACCTTTTTCCTCGATCAAATAAACTTTGTCAGCCAATGGGTGGCGTGGCAAACTACCACAGCCCGACAAGCTCGATTTCTCCATCTCGGCTTTAAAGTCAAACTCATCTAAGCGTATCACCCCAGCCGCATCTTCTGCCGCATCATGCACTTTGTAATCCCAACGGCAGCTATTAGTACAAGTGCCTTGATTAGGGTCACGCTGGTTAAAATAGCCTGAGAGCAGACAGCGACCTGAGTAGGCAATACACAACGCGCCATGCACAAATACTTCCAGCTCCATGTCAGGGCATTGTTGACGGATTTCTTCAATTTCATCCAGCGATAATTCACGCGATAAAATAACGCGCGACAAACCTAAGCTTTGCCAAAACTTCACCGTGGCAAAATTCACTGTATTCGCCTGCACAGACAAATGCACTGGTACCTCTGGCCATTTTTCACGCACCATCATAATCAAGCCAGGGTCAGACATAATCAAGGCATCAGGCTGCATAGCGATCACTGGCGCCATATCTGCCATGTAAGTTTTAACTTTGGCGTTATGTGGTGAGATGTTGCTGGCTACAAAAAACTTTTTACCGCGTGCATGTGCCTCATGAATGCCAATCTCAAGATTAGCCATCGTGAAATCATTATTACGCGCACGCAGGCTATATCGCGGTTGCCCCGCATAGATGGCGTCTGCACCGTAATCAAAAGCGGTACGCATACGGTCCAAGTCGCCCGCTGGGGCTAAAAGTTCTGGTATTTTCATCATCTCTACTTTATATCTCTATACAAAATCACAACGGCTAAGCTAGACAAGGCGTAACTAAAACAATGACTCCGGCGCATATGTACAAATATATACGATATTATCGTTCTAGTTAAAACGCCGTATTACAACGGCGTTTTGGTTTTAAGCATTACTCACCAATAATTTTCACTAACACACGCTTTTTACGGCGGCCATCAAACTCACCATAAAAAATCTGCTCCCACGGACCAAAATCCAATTGGCCCTCAGTAATCGCAACGACCACTTCACGCCCCATCACCTGGCGTTTCATGTGCGCATCGGCATTATCTTCACCGGTATCGTTATGGCGATAACTGTTCACTGGCTCATGCGGTGCAAGGCGTTCTAGCCACTGCGTGTAATCATGATGCAAGCCACGCTCATCATCGTTAATAAACACACTGGCGGTGATGTGCATCGCATTTACCAATACAAAACCTTCTTTCACCCCGCTTTCGCGCAAACATTCACGCACCTGCTCAGTAATGCGGATAAACGCCACACGGGTTGGTGGGTTAAACCAAAGTTCTTTACGATAACTTTTCATATCACACTCCTGAATGCTCAATAAGGCAATTTTAGCACCGCTGGAACAAAAAGACCTCCAAACGGAGGCCTTTATCTGCGACAGGTGATTTAATTAACCTTTTACATCAATCGCATGCGTAAATACTTTACCTTCATTGTCGGTAGCGGTCACTTCTAGCTTACCTGGCGCATCGGGCACAAAATCAAATTTAAAATACGGGTCTTCTGCTGTGCCTACACCCACATCAACGGTCATGACCGGTTTTCCGTTATACACGAATTCTGTTTTGTTGATATAGAAAGCCGGCACATAGCCTTGTGAAACCAAATCACGCTGCAAGCCTGTACGCATAATGTGTTTAATGTTAAATGTAGTAGAGATTGCACTACCAAACTTAACCGGCTCATCTACTTTTAGCTTGATTTTCCCCGCAACATTACGAACCGCAGCTTCATCATTTTCTACCATGCCGCCACAGCCACCCGCCGCACGAATTTCACGCGAAGCTAAATACAGCTTACCGTCAGCAGTCTCGCCTACTAAACGCACAAAGGCATCGGTTTCAAAACGAATACGTGTTGCTAACTGAAAATTACCCAAGGATTCACTTAAATGGTAAATTGCAGTCACCGGAATCGGGTTAGCATCCACAAAAGCATAAAGCTTTTTAATCACCACACCATTGGCGGCAACATTATCAATACTGTAAGTCACAGGAACTTGCGCACCGCTTTCGGCGCGGCGCGGCGCATCAATTTTAATAAAATCCACCTCTTGCATGTCACGCTTTGCAAAAAATGCTTCTTTCATCACTGGCCATAATTTAGGGTCAGCCTCTGCATGCGCAGTCGCAACCATTACAGGCAAAAAACTAGTTGCCATCAAAGCACTCAATAACAGTCGGCTCAGTTTCATCTTAAATCTCCACGTTTAAAAAATTTGCACTATTCATCGTGCAAATATACATTGATTGGAATTATGACTACGAGATGCCATTTTAGTTTTATGCCAACGCTTGTATGTGACTCGCATCACACAGATTCATTCGCCATGTAAAAAAACAGCTCAATACCATTACCCACAGGGTCTTTAAAGTTAATTTGCTTTACATTCAATACAGGCAAGTCACGGATGGTATAACTCACATTGTGCGCTGTTAAATGAGCTTCAGTTGCTGGCATATCGGTGCAGGTAAATGATATATGATCAATTGTCGTGAGTACGTTCGTAAGTGGTTCACTTTCACCGCGGTACTCAGCAAGGTGCATCACGTGGGTATCACCAATGTATAGCCAAAAACCACGACTGGCAAATCCCTCGCGCGGCCCAACCTTTAAGCCGACCACATCACAGTAGAAGTCTTTGAGTTTGAGCATCGTCTCATAAGGCGTGCGTAGATTAACGTGGTTAAGTTGGGTGACTGGCATAATATTATTTCTTGGTAATCCTACAAGGTTTTAGCAACATCAACCCATGCACTTTAACATCTTTGTAGCCATGAGTAACTAGCGTAAACAGATGAAATGGCAGATCAATTGCCTTCAAATTCACATAGTGAAAAAGGCTTCAATTGACCTTCAGCTAATCGCTTTGACCCACCTAAATCGGGTAAATCAATCACAAAAGCACAACCCATTACCACGCCTCCCAGTTTTTGTATCAAAGTTACAGCCGCCTCAGCCGTGCCACCGGTTGCAATCAAATCATCCACCAGCAATACCTGCTCGCCCTCGGCAATGGCATCAAGATGAATCTCCACACGGTCAGCGCCATATTCCAGCGCATAATCATGGCCTACGGTTTTAGCAGGCAACTTGCCAGATTTACGAATCGGTACAAAGCCTAAACCCAGCTTATATGCCAGTGCCGCACCGATGATAAATCCACGCGCCTCAATCCCTGCGATTTTATCAATTTTTTGATCTACATAATGCTGCGCAAGCGCATCAATCACCATGCCAAAGCCAATGGGGTCTTTAAGTAAAGTAGTAATGTCGCGAAACTGGATGCCTTGTTTTGGGTAGTGCGGGATAGTGCGGATGAGAGATTTAATGGGCATAAAAAAACGTCTAATTCAACGCCCCAACAGCACTGTAGCCTCGATGAAACGCAGTAAAATCGAGGGTTATTGACAGATGGAGATCCTCGATCCCGTTACACTTCATCGAGGCTACGCTTGCTACTTGTTGTACCTTTTCAAAATCAACAAGTAGAAGTTTGTTTGTCATTTCATTTCCCTAAAATGCAATTCACGATACGAGAATTAGTCACATCCGCGTAAACCGTACGAATAGTACGGCAAGCGGATGTAACGACATTGCCGTGAAGCGAGTTGATTTTAAGCCACTGGGGTTGGTGTACGAACGCGTATATGTAACTCACGCAACTGCTTCTCATCCACTTCGTTTGGCGCATTCGTCATCAAGCACTGCGCTCGTTGTGTTTTAGGGAAGGCAATCACATCACGAATCGATTCAGCACCTGTCATCAATGTAACCAAGCGATCTAAACCAAACGCCAGGCCGCCATGTGGGGGTGCGCCGTATTGCAAGGCATCTAGCAAGAAGCCGAATTTTTCTTGCGCTTCTTCAGGTGCAATTTTCAGTGCATCAAACACTTTAGACTGAATATCTTGTTTGTGGATACGCACTGAACCGCCGCCCACTTCCCAGCCGTTTAGCACCATGTCGTAGGCTTTTGAAAGTGCAGCGCCTGGGTTGGTGGTGAGCAAATCTTCGTGACCATCTTTGGGCGCTGTAAACGGATGGTGCAAGGCTGCCCAGCGATCATTTTCTTCATCATGTTCAAACATGGGGAAATCAACCACCCACAATGGCGCCCAAGCGCGACCATCGACATGGCCTTTATCATGGCCGACTTTAAGGCGTAATGCACCTAACGCTTCGTTCACGACTTTGGTTTTATCTGCGCCAAAGAATACGATATCACCATTTTGCGCACCGGTGCGGTCAATAATAGCCTGTAATGCAGTCACATGAATGTTTTTAACGATTGGGCTTTGTAGGCCTTCTTCATTCAATTTAGTTACATCGTTAATCTTAATGTACGCCAAGCCTTTGGCGCCGTAAATTTTTACAAATTCAGTGTAAGCGTCAATTTCGCTACGAGCAATGGCTGCACCGTTTGGTACGCGTAAGGCGGCAACGCGTCCACCAGCCATATTGGCGGCACCTGCAAACACTTTAAAATCCACATCTTTCATGACGTCTGAAAGTTCGGTGATTTCTAATGTCACGCGCATATCAGGTTTATCTGAACCGTAACGCGTCATGGCTTCAGCAAAGCTCATGCGTGGAAATGCTGCTGGTAAATCTACGTTTTGTACTTTTTTAAGCATTTGGCGAATCATTTCTTCGACCAAATCCATAATATCGTTCTCTTCCATAAACGAGGTTTCAATATCCACTTGTGTGAATTCTGGCTGACGGTCAGCACGCAAATCTTCATCGCGGAAGCATTTGGTAATTTGGAAGTAACGATCAAAACCTGACACCATCAACAACTGTTTGAATAGTTGCGGTGATTGTGGCAACGCAAAGAACTGACCTGCGTGAACGCGGCTAGGCACTAGGTAATCACGTGCGCCTTCAGGGGTTGAGCGCGTGAGCATTGGTGTTTCAACTTCAATAAAGCCGTTGGTATCTAAATAATCACGCAAGGTTTTAGAGACGCGGTAACGCAACATCATGTTTTTTTGCATCGCAGGGCGACGTAAATCAATATAGCGATGTTGCAGACGCACCGTTTCAGTGAGGGTTTCGTCATCTAACTGGAATGGCGGCGTGAGTGAGGCGTTGAGAACTTCAATCTCAGTGGCAATCATTTCAACTTCACCGGTTGATAAGTTAGTGTTCACTGCGCCATCTGGTCTTGCACGCACTTCACACACTACTTTCAGCACGTATTCACTACGCACACTTTCAGCAATGGCAAATGCAGCTTGCGCATCAGGGTTTACCACCACTTGTGCCATGCCTTCACGGTCGCGTAAATCAATAAAAATAACACCGCCGTGGTCACGGCGACGATGCGCCCAACCACACAGGGTAACAGTTTGACCAATATGTTCGCGGTTTAAGTGTCCGCAGTAATGTGTACGCATCATAATTATTTATTCGGATATTCAGTTAAAAGTTTAGGGGGTCTATTCGCCGGCGCCACTACGCCCATAGAGATAATATATTTAAGTGCTTCATCAACGCTCATTTCCAGTTCAATGACGTCTGCCTTTGGAATCATTAAAAAATAACCGCCTGTTGGATTGGGGGTGGTTGGCACATAAATGCTGACGTAGTCGCCATGCAAATGGTTGCGCACATCACCGCCTGGCACGCCTGTCACAAAAGCAATCGTCCAAGCGCCCTGACGTGGAAACTGTACCATTACCGCTTTACGAAACGCATTGCCAGAATCAGAAAACAAGGTATCTGAAACTTGCTTAACACTAGAGTAAACCGACTTGACTACCGGCACGCGGCTGAGCAGCTTTTCCCATAGGATAATAAGATGTCTGCCAAAGAAGTTGGTAGCAATAATGCCGGTAGTGAGCACGATGGCAACTGTGAGAATTGCGCCAACACCAGGAATGTCGCGCCCAAACAAAGTGTGCGGGTGCCAAGCCTCCGGCAACAACAACAAGCTTTGATCCATGGCGCCAATAAGAGATTTAAGTACCCAAATGGTAATCACCAATGGCACCAACACAAGCAAGCCGGTAATAAAATATTTTTTCATTGAGTTAAGCTTGAAATAGATTTAATGGCAAGCGCAACCGGTAGCACAGGCAGCCGGCGCAGAACTCGTTGACTCGCTTGCGGGTTCTGCCACTTTGGACTCAGGCTTTTGACCACCTTTAAAATCAGTGGCATACCAACCGCTACCAGTGAGCTGAAAACTGGGTGCTGAAACTTGTTTAGCAAAAGCTTCTTTACCGCACACTGGGCAAGCCTCCACGCTGGCCGCGCTCATTTTGCGCATCACTTCGGCTTTATGGCCGCAACTGCTACATTGATAATCGTAAATTGGCATACAAAATCACCGCTACACTTGAGGTTAAATAAGGCGAGATTATACCTGAATCCAAACCAAAATCATTCGAGGCTGTTGCGTGCTAACAGCCACAAATATGCGTGGCTATATCACTCGGCATCATCGTCATCTTGCTGATTTTTAAAACGCCTAGCCTTCACGCTTTCTGCCAGCGTATCTAATATCGACAAAGTATCTTCCCAGCCCAAACAGGCGTCGGTAATGGATTGCCCATAGGTTAACTCGCAACCTGGCGTGTGATCCTGACGCCCCTCGGTAAGATGAGACTCAATCATCAATCCCATAATGCGGTCATCACCGGTACGCAACTGATTAGCCACATCTGCCGCTACTTGCAGTTGTAATTGGTACTGGCGCTGACAATTTGCATGCGAGCAATCCACCATCACTTTGGCATTAAGGCCAGATTGCGCCAGCTCATTAGCGGCCGAATCGATACTTGCAGCATCATAATTAGGTGTTTTACCGCCACGTAAAATTACGTGGCAATCTTCATTACCCGAGGTTGAGATGATGGCGGAATGACCTTCTTTAGTTACCGATAAAAAGTGGTGCGGGCTCGCAGCCGCCTTTATTGCATCCACCGCAATTCGAATATTGCCATCAGTGCCATTTTTAAAGCCTACCGGGCAAGACAAGCCTGAGGCCAGCTCGCGATGTATTTGCGACTCCGTAGTGCGCGCGCCAATGGCACCCCAGCTCACTAAGTCAGCGGTGTATTGCGGCGTGATGGTATCTAAAAACTCCGTTGCCGCAGGCAAGCCTAATTCATTGACTTCAAGCAAAAAGCGTCGCGCCAAATCCAAACCGGCATTGATATCAAAACTGCCATCTAAATGCGGGTCGTTGATTAAGCCTTTCCAACCCACAGTGGTACGTGGCTTTTCAAAGTAAACACGCATCACTATCAACAGCTCGTTACTGTATTTTTGATATTGCACCTGCAAACGTTTTGCATACTCAATACCCGCCACGTAATCATGAATAGAACACGGACCAATCACCACTAGCAGGCGATCATTCGCGCTATGCAAAATACGATGGATCTCTGAGCGCGTTTTTACGATGCGATCTGTAGTCGCTTGGCTAGGCTCAAGCCGATCCAACAGCACTGATGGTGGGGTTAATTCTTTAATTTCGGTGATGCGTACATCATCGGTAATGATTTTTTGGCTGGGGCTCATATTCGTAACTTATTGAACGCAAAAAACAAAGCCCGTATATAGCGGGCTTTGTTGTAATAATGGCTTCATTATACTGCGATAGCAATCAAAACGGTATATCGTCTTCAAAATCATCAAAGCCTGAGCCGCTGGCCGCTGGTTTTGCCGCAGATTGTGCAGGGGCTTGTTTAGCCTGACCTTGGCTAGGCGGTGCTTGATTGTAGTCATTGCCACCACTGCTTTGATCCATACCGCCATCGTAACTTGCATTTGAGCTCGCGCCATCACGCCCGCCTAACATTTGCATTTGGTCTGCAATAATTTCAGTGGTGTAGCGTGTAACGCCGTCTTTTTCCCACTTGCGTGTTTGCAAGCGACCTTCTACATATACAGGACGGCCTTTTTTAAGGTATTCGCCTGCAATTTCAGCCAGTTTGCGATACATCACAATGTTGTGCCATTCGGTGCGCTCTTGCTTTGCACCAGCTTTATCTTTCCAGCTATCGGTGGTGGCGATACTAAAATTACACACCGCCTCACCGTTAGGCATAAAACGTACTTCTGGATCACGACCGAGGTTACCTACCAAAATCACTTTATTTACTGATGCCATTTTTATCCCCTCAACAATTGATACACTTGCGTTTGCAAATTGGAGCCATCCCAATCATGCGATTTATCTAACTTCAATATCACGGTGCGCTCTTGTGGCAATACCACCGCTTCAATCACGCCAGCCAGCTTTGCTAGCTCAGCTTTCAGCACAAGGGCTTGCTCACTCGTCATTAGCTCAGCGGCCTCATCCATGCTGTACATTTTGGTTCTAACCGCAGGTGGCGATTGCATTGAAAACGCCAATAATAGCCATAAAAACATCATCACGCCACAAAATATAAACACACTGGAAAACCCATACACATGCGATAAATAACCGCCTAAAGCACCGCCAACAAAAACGCCTAACGACTGCGAGGTATTATAAACGCCGATTGCCGTGCCTTTGGCTGCTGCCGGTGCAATTTTACTAATAATTGACGGTAACGAGGCTTCAAGTACATTAAATGCAATAAAGTAAATCGTCAGCGATGCCACAATGCCCCAAAAATAATCAATCGATACCGCAAACATCAACTGCGCAACTAGCATCATGGCAACGGCGACAACAAAAACGCGTTTTATTTTAGATTGTTTTTCTGCATAAATAATTGCCGGCACCATTAAAACAAACGAAGCTAATAATACCGGTAAATAGATATGCCAGTGCTGGTTAACGCCTAAATCGCTGGATTGCGTAATGGCGAACGGCACCACCACAAACATGGCCATTTGCGCAGCATGCAAGGCAAAGATACCATAATTCAATCGTAATAATTGCACATCCTTTAACACATCCTTTAACTTAGCTGGTGCGGCGCTGGCATCAGAATGGTAATGGCTATTCACCGGGTCTGGCACCACAAACTTCACCATGGCAATGGCAGCCAAGGTCAATAGTGCGGTCAGGGCAAATATGCCTGGCACGCCTATCCATTGATTGAGTATTGGCCCGCCAACCAACGAAAGCGCAAAAGCCACGCCTATGGTTGCACCTATGCCAGCCATCGCTTTGGTGCGATGCTCATCGCGGGTTAAATCCGCTAACAAAGCAGTCACCACGGCAGAAACCGCACCTGCACCTTGAATAACACGTCCGAGTATAATCACCTCAATGTTGGGGGCTAATGCAGCCACCATGCTACCTATCGCAAAAATAGCCAAGCCTAAATAAATCATTGGCTTACGGCCAAACTTATCTGAAGCCATGCCAAAAGGTAATTGAAACAGCGCTTGCGTCAAGCCATAAGCCCCCAAAGCCAAACCTATCATTAAAGGGCTTGGGTTTTCTGGGAGGCTTGATGCGTAAATAGCAAAAATCGGTAAAATGGAAAACATGCCGAACATGCGCAAACCATAAATAGCGGCCAAGCTCATGGTGGCGCGCGTTTCTACAGGCGTCATTTTTTCTGATGAAATTTCTAATGAGGCCATTGCCTCAGAGGTGACATGGTTAGATTGATGACTCGATGTTGACATGAAAAATAATTAGCTAAACGCAGAAAAGTAGGTATATTAGCAGGTTGACCAAACTTTAGTAAAAGCATGATTGATTCAATCCGTATTCGCGGTGCACGCACCCACAATTTAAAAAATATTTCACTGGATATTCCGCGTAATAAGCTCGTGGTGATTACTGGGTTATCAGGCTCCGGCAAGTCGTCTCTGGCTTTTGATACGCTGTATGCAGAAGGTCAACGGCGTTATGTCGAATCGCTTTCTGCTTACGCCAGACAATTTTTGGCGCGCATGGATAAGCCCGATGTTGATTTAATTGAAGGCTTATCACCTGCTATTTCTATTGAACAAAAATCCACCTCGCACAACCCGCGCTCAACTGTGGGTACGGTAACTGAAATTCACGATTACCTGCGCCTGCTGTATGCCCGCGCTGGCGACCCAGAATGCCCGGAACACGGCATCAAGCTTGAAGCGCAAACCGTGAGTCAAATGGTCGATAGCGTGCTGGCACTGCCAGAAGACACCAAACTCATGATATTGGCGCCAGTCGTATCTAACCGCAAGGGTGAACAAATTGATTTATTTGAAGAGCTCAAAGCGCAAGGCTTTGTAAGATTACGTGTCGATGGCAAAATTTATGAAGTCGATGCCCTGCCCCAGCTAGCAAAAACCACCAAACATAGCGTAGATGTAGTGGTTGATCGCATCAAAGTCAAAGCGGATATGAAGCAACGCATTGCTGAGTCGTTTGAAACTGCCTTGCGTTTAGCAGAAGGAAAAGCCATTGCGGTTGAGATGGATACCGATAAAGAACACTTGTTTTCTGCCAAATTTTCATGCCCAGTGTGTGACTACTCACTTGCAGAGCTAGAGCCGCGCTTATTCTCATTTAACAACCCGATGGGCGCTTGCCCCAAATGCGATGGCTTAGGCAACATTAACTTTTTTGACCCCAAACGCGTGGTGGCTTTTCCTCACTTGTCGTTAGCGGCAGGCGCAATTAAAGGCTGGGACAAGCGCAACCAGTTTTACTTTCAAATGTTATCAAGCTTGGCTACACACTATAATTTTGATCTTGATACCACGTTTGAAAAACTGCCTGAACACATCCAAAAATTACTGCTTAACGGTAGCGGTAAAGAAGAAATTGGGTTTAAATACCTGAATGAACGTGGGGTGTTTTATCAAAAAACACATACGTTTGAAGGCATTTTAAATAACCTGCAACGCCGTTATCACGAAACTGACTCGCAAACCGTGCGTGAAGAGCTGGCCAAATATCTGAACTCGCAAACTTGCCCAGATTGCGCGGGTACGCGCTTGCGCAAAGAAGCGCGCCATGTAAAAGTGGGTGGCAGAAATATCCACGAAGTCTGTCAAGTGCAGTTAAAGTTAGCGCTTACTTTCTTTGAAACCTTAGAATTAACAGGTGCAAAACTAGCTATTGCAGATAAGATTGTTAAAGAAATCAGCAACCGCCTGAGATTTCTAACCAACGTAGGGCTGGATTACTTATCACTGTCACGCTCGGCCGAAACGCTATCAGGTGGCGAAGCACAGCGCATTCGCCTAGCTTCACAAATCGGTAGCGGTTTAACTGGCGTGATGTACGTGCTGGATGAACCCTCTATTGGCTTACACCAGCGCGATAATGACCGCTTGCTGGACACACTCAAACGCCTGCGTGATATTGGCAACAGCGTGATTGTGGTGGAACACGACCATGATGCGATTATGGCCGCGGACTACGTGGTAGATATTGGTCCAGGCGCAGGAGAACATGGCGGGCACATTGTGGCAGAAGGTACGCCTAATCAAATTAAAGACAATGTAAATTCACTCACTGGTGAATACTTGAGCGGCAAGCGCCAGATCACTTACAACAAAAAACGTACCGCACCAGATCCTGCACGCTGGATCAAAATGAGTGGCGCCACTGGTAATAACTTAAAAAATGTGACGTTAAATCTGCCGGTCGGCTTACTTAGCTGTATCACCGGCGTATCCGGTAGCGGAAAATCCACCCTGATTAATGACACGCTTTATCGCATCGTAGCGCAACACTTATATGGCAGTAGCACCGAACCCGCCGCCTATACTGAAATTGACGGTTTGGCGTTTTTTGATAAAGTCGTCGATGTTGATCAAAGCCCTATCGGACGCACACCGCGCTCTAATCCTGCTACTTACACTGGATTATTCACGCCGATTCGTGATTTATTTGCAGGCGTGCCTGAAAGCCGTGCACGTGGCTACGGACCAGGCCGCTATTCATTTAACGTTAAAGGTGGTCGTTGCGAAGCCTGCCAAGGTGATGGCGTCATCCGCGTTGAAATGCATTTTTTACCTGACGTTTATGTACCTTGCGATGTATGCAAAGGGCATCGTTATAACCGTGAAACGCTAGAGATCCAGTTCAAAGGTAAAAATATTCACGAAATTTTAGGCATGACAGTTGAACAAGCGCGTGCATTTTTTAGCGCACAACCGGTGATTGCCCGCAAACTGCAAACTTTGTTAGATGTAGGCTTGGGTTACATCACCCTCGGGCAAAGCGCGACCACGCTCTCAGGCGGCGAAGCACAGCGCGTTAAGTTGGCGTTAGAGCTCAGCAAACGTGATACCGGCCGCACCTTGTACATTCTGGATGAGCCCACCACCGGCTTACACTTTGCTGACATTCAATTACTGCTCGATGTGATTCATCGCTTACGCGATGCAGGCAACACTATTGTGATTATTGAACATAACCTGGATGTAATTAAAACGGCTGATTGGATTGTCGACATGGGCCCTGAAGGTGGTGATGGCGGCGGAACTATTATTGCAGAAGGGTCACCTGAACATGTCGCGCAAAGTTCAGAAAGCTATACAGCCAGCTACTTAAAAACAATGCTGTGAACTACCCCGCCGTAAACGACGGAGCTTCTAACTTCAACGGCACGCGCGCAATACTAGACTTACGTCCAGCACCACGACTGACAGTGCCTCCATTAGCAGTAACGACTATTCCAGCCGTTATCATGCGTTGTGCTTC